>JAEUJY010000073.1 GCA_016794525.1 Myxococcales bacterium | reverse complement strand
ACGTCGCTCACTCGCCCGCGCCAGGCGCGCCACGCGCTGGCCTACGTGCTCAACAACTGGCGCCGCCACCGCGAGGATCACGCCGGCCTCGGTCAGCGCCGCGCGCCCCTCGACCGCTACGCCAGCGGCGTGGCCTTCGCCGGCTGGGCCGAGCGCGACGGCGTGCCGTTCGCGTGGCCCAAGGACTTCGAGCCGCTGCCGACGGCAGCGCCGCAGACCTGGCTCATGCAGCGCGGCTGGAAGCGCGGCGGCCCGCCGCTCAGCCTCTGGGAGCGGCCCGGGCCGCTGACGTGAGGCAAGCGACCACGCCTGCCCGTGGCCAGCGGGCGGCCGGTGAGATGTGATGAATGCGCAGGTCGCCGCACGGACGAACTCCGAGGTCGCCGACGGGCGGCTGGTGTAGCCTCGCCGCCATGCACCGTACGCTCCTCCTCGCCATGATCGTGGCCGGCCTCGCCGCCGGCTGCGGCAAGAAGAAAGACGACGCCAGCGGCGGCGGCAGCGCCAAGCCCGCCGCGCCGACGCCGCCGCCCGCCCCGCCCGCGCCGCCGCCGCCGTTCACCGGCAAGCTGACCATCGAGCGCGTGATGGGCCTCAAGGAGGCCATCGGCACGCCGCCGCCGCGGGCGCTGGCCGACGCGCTGGCCCGCGCCAAGGGCCAGGCCGGCGAGCCGACCAAGGTCGACGGCGACAAGCTCGGCTGGGCGGTGATCGAGGGCGACGACTGCGCCTACGCGTACATCACCAAGGACGGCGACAACGTCGGCTCGGTGACCAGCCCGATGAAGGTCGCCAAGGGCGAGCTGCCCGGCAACCGCAGCGAGTGCATGAAGATGGCCGGCGTCGAGCCGGGGCCGCCCGAGGATCCCAACGCCGCCGCGCCGCCCACCGACGGCACGCCGGTGACCGTCGACGCGTTCCGCACCACCGCGCTGGCCGGTCGCTCGAAGTGGAAGGATCAGGTCGTCGGCGTCAAGGGCGTCGTCGCCGGCGTCACCACGTCGACCTCGAACGGCGTCGGCTGGACGACCGTCACGCTCTCGACCGGCAAGGACGACACCGGCAAGCCGGTCGCGTGCAACGCCAAGGAGAACGCGACCGCCACCGTGAAGCTCGGCGACACCGCGATCGCCACCGGCACGGTGAAGATCAACGAGTGGACGTCGATGGGCTCGGGCGAGACGACGCTCGAGGCCGCGCTCGCGGAGTGCACCGCGGTGGTCGCGAAGGGGAAGTAGACCGCGGAGCGGGAGCCGGGCACGGGATCATGGCAGGTGGATGCGGTCGTAGTCGGTGGCCGCAAATGGCAGGTCGAGGCGG
This sequence comes from Myxococcales bacterium, assembly GCA_016794525.1. Lineage (GTDB taxonomy): Bacteria > Myxococcota_A > Polyangia > Haliangiales > Haliangiaceae > UBA2376. The sequence continues at coordinate 183,704 of JAEUJY010000073.1, read as the reverse complement.
GGGACGCGGGCCGGGCGGGTGGCGTACGGAGAGACGTGCTCGGCAAACCGCATCGGCTGGTAGTTGCGCGCGAAGATCGTGGCGAGCGCGCGCGCGCCGATGTCGGGGATGGCGCGCAGGCGGGCGGCGAGCGCCGGATCTTTGCAGGCGGCGAGCTGGGCTTCGAGGCGGGCGTCGTCGATCGCGGTCGGGGGCAGATCGCGGTCGGCGGCGCCGGGGGCGGGATCGTTGGCGCGGCGCCACAGCGAGACCTCGCCGGGCGCGGCGAACGGGTCGACGGGCACGCCGTCGAGCCAGGTGTTGAAGTGCAGGTGCGGCGGATCGGCGCCGAGCGCCGCGACGAAGTTGAGGCCCGACGCGCCGGACAGCGCGATCGGCTCGCCGCGCGCGACCACCTGGCCGGGCTCGACCAGCACCCGCGCCAGGTGCGCGCAGCTGGTGGCCAGGCCGTCGCCGTGATCGAGCAAGAGCTTGAGCCCGCCGCGGTGGAACTCGCTGACCACCAGGATCACGCGGGCCGCGGCCGGGGCGACGATCACCGTGCCGGGCGCGGTCGCGAAGTCGGTGCCGTTGTGGCTGTCGTAGGTGAGCGTGCCGCCGCGGTAGTCGCGGACCTGGGTCTTGCGCACCGACCAGCCGTCGACGATCGGCGTCGGGGTGCGGTTGAACAGGTTGTAGATCGGGACGGCGCGGCCGAACGGCCGCTGGCCCCGCCACAGCGCGGCGGCCAGCCGCGGCTGCAGGATGCGCAGGCTGGTGTGATCGAACCGGCTCGGCGGCGTCAGCGCGTCGCCGCGCACCGCGAACACGGTCTCGCGCAGGCGCTGGCGCCACGGCGACAGCCCCAGCACCTCGATGAGCGACGGACGATCGGCCACGCCCCATCGTGCCTGGTGGCCGCGCCGATTGAAATCGCCGCGCGCACCGCCGATGCTGGTCGGATGCACCGCACGCTCTGGTTCGCGGCCGCCGTCCTCGCCTGTGCCGCCACCGCCGCCCCGGCACGCGCGGGCGGCTTTGGCATCCCCGAGGTCGGCGTGCGCCGCACCGGCATGGCGGCGGTGGTGGGCCGCCCCGACGAGCCGTCGGCGGTGTTCCACAACCCGGCCGGCCTGACGCTGCTCCCCGGCGTGCGCGTCTACGCGACGTTCGGCCTCGCGGTGCTCACCACCGAGTTCAAGCTGCGGCCGTGGGACCAGAGCGATCGGTGGATCGACGCGCCGGTCGACGCCGAGGGCTACTACCCGACCACGCGCCCGACCCGCGCGATCGGCGCGATCCCGATGCTCACCGCGTCGGCCGAGATCCTGCCGGGCAAGCTGTGGGGCGCGGTCGCGGCCTACGTGTCCAACGGCACCGGCGCGCAGTTCGCCGACACCGACGTCACCCGCTACCACCTGATCGACGGCTACATCGTCTCGCCGACGATCACCGCGGTGGCCGCGTACCAGATCAACCGCAAGCTCTCGGTCGGCCTCGGCGCCGGCATGATGAACGTGCGGGTCCACGGCAAGCGCCACCTGTTCCCGATCGTCAACGGCATCGACGCCGAGCGGCTGCTGGGCTCCAACGCCGAGCTGGTGATCGACGGCGAGGACTGGAAGTTCACCTGGAACGCCGGCGTGCTGGCGCGGCCGATCCCCAAGCTCACGCTGGGCGCGACGGTGATCGGCCGCGTCGACCCGATGCTCGAGGGCGAGGTCCGGCTCACGACCGGCGACGACGCGACCGTGCCCGGCGACCAGTACATCGGCAACCAGAAGACCGGCCTGGTCCTGCCGTGGACGTTCCTCGGCGGCGCCAACTACGACGTCACGCCCAAGCTCGAGATCGGGACCGAGGTCCGCTACTACCTGTACCGCTCGTACAAGGAGCAGCGCACCCAGATCAACGGGCTGCCGCTGGTGAGCCAGCTGCTCACGCCCAAGAACTACAACGACTCGTGGCAGCTGGCCGGCGGCGTGCGGGTCCACGACCTGCCGCAGGCGCCGTGCGTCGAGCTGATGGCCGGCGTCCACTACGACCGCACGCCGGCGCCGGCGCAGACGGTCACGTTCGATCAGCCGACGTTCTCGCACTGGGGCCTGCACACCGGCGTGCGGTTCCCGGTCGGGCGCTTCAAGCTGGCCGCCAGCTACCTGCACTACTGGTACGAGATCCCGATCATCAAGGACAGCATCACCAACCCGCCGTCGAACATCCGCGGCGCCGGCGGCAACAACATCATGACGGTGTCGGTCGAGGCCGCGCTGGGAGGATCGATCCTGTGAACCGCGCCACCGTCCCCGCCCACGGCCGCGGCGCCGACGAGCTGCTCGCCGATCTCGAGGCGCGCAAGGCCAAGGACACCGACTGGAAGCGCGGCCGCGTGTTCTCGCTCGTCTACCACGCCGGCGACGACCACAGCCGGCTGCTCGAGCGGGCCCACGCGCTGTTCGCGTCGGGCAACCTGCTCAACCCGATGGCGTTCCAGAGCCTGCGCGGGCTCGAGGCCGAGATCACCCAGATGGCCGCCGACCTGATGCACGGCGGCCCCGACACCGTCGGCGCGGTCACCTCGGGCGGCACCGAGTCGATCCTGGTCGCGGTGGCCGCGTACCGCGATCGCGCGCGCCAGCACAAGCCGTGGATCCGCCGGCCGACGATCGTCCTGCCGGTCACCGCGCACCCGGCGTTCGACAAGGCCGCCCACTACTTCGGCGTGCGGCTCAAGAAGGTGGCGGTCGACGCCGACCAGCGGGTCGACGTGCGCGCGCTCGAGCGGGCGATCGGCCCGTCGACGATCGCGGTCGTCGTGTCGGCGCCGCAGTACGCCCACGGCGTGATCGACCCGGTCGCCGAGGTCGGCGCGGTGTGCGCGCGGGCCAAGCTGCCGCTGCACGTCGACGCCTGCGTCGGCGGCTTCGTCCTGCCGTGGATCGAGCGGCTCGGCCGCGCGCTGCCGGCGTGGGACTTCCGGGTGCCGGCGGTGACGTCGATCTCGGCCGACCTCCACAAGTACGCCTACGCCGGCAAGGGCGCGTCGGTGCTCCTGTGGCGCGCGATGAAGGACATGCAGCACCAGTTCTTCGTCGCCGCCGACTTCCCCGGCGGCATCTACGTGTCGCCGACGCTGATCGGCACCCGCCCCGGCGGCCCGATCGCCGCGGCGTGGGCGGCGCTGCAGGGCCTGGGCGCCGACGGCTACCAGCGGCTCACCGGCGCCGCGCTCGAGGTCGCCGACCGGGTGCGCGCCGGCGCCGCCGCGATCGACGGCCTGCAGGTCATCGGCGACAGCCACGCGACGATCGTCGCGTTCGGCGCCACCGCCGGCGGCCCCGACATCTACACCGTCGCCGACCGGCTCGAGGCGCGCGGCTGGTCGGTCGATCGCAGCCAGCACCCGGCGGCGATCCACCTGACCTGCACCGCCAACCACCTGGCGATCGTCGACGACTACCTCGCCGATCTGCGCGCCGCGTGCGCCGAGGTCCGCGCCGACCCGTCGCTCAAGCAGAGCGGCTCGGCGCCGATGTACGGGATGATGGCCAAGCTGCCGCTGCGCGGGATGGTCAAGCAGTCGGTCAAGAACGTGATGCAGGCGATGTACATGCCCGGCGTGGTCGTGCCCGACGTCAACGCCAGCGCGCAGGACGGCGTCGTCGGCAAGATCATCGATCGCTACGGCCCGCAGATCGACGCCGCGCTCGACAAGCTGGCGGCGGTGCGCGGCGCGCTCGGGCGGCGGCGGTAGCGTCGTGCGCCGGATCGCGTTCGCGCGGATCATGCAGGAGACCAACGCGCTGACGCCGGTCCCGACCGAGCTGGCCGACTTCGAGCAGAGCCACTACCTGACCGGCGACGCGCTCCTGGCCGCGGTCGACCGCACGCCGAACGAGGTGCCGGGCTTCTTCAAGAAGGCCGAGCTGGCCGGCGCGGTGGCCGCGCTGCGCGCCGGCGGCGCCACCCCGCTGCCGGTGCTGTCGGCGTGGGCGTCGTCGGGCGGCAAGCTGTCGCGGGCGTGCTTCGACGCGCTGACCGATCGCCTGACCGACGGCCTGCGCGCGGCCCGGCCCGACGGCGTCGTGCTGGCGCTGCACGGCGCGATGGGCGTCGAGGGGCTGCGCGATCCCGAGGCCGAGCTGCTGCGCCGGGCGCGCGACGCGGCGGGCGGCGTGCCGATCACCTGCACCCACGACCTGCACGCCAACCTGACGCGGGCGCGGGTCGAGGCCGCCGACGCGATCGTCGCGTACCAGACCAACCCGCACCGCGACCACGCCCGCGTCGGCAAGCGCGCGGCCGAGCTGCTGCTGGGGATCCTCGACGGGCGCCGCCCGACCGCGGCGTGGCGCACGCTGCCGATGCTGCTCGGCGGCGGCAAGACGATCGACTTCCTGGCGCCGATGCGCGCGGTGTTCCGGCGCATGGCCAAGGCCGAGCGGCGCGGCGAGGTCGCCAGCGTGTCGACGTTCATGGTCCACCCGTGGAACGACGATCCGGCGCTGGGCTGGGCGACGCTGGCCTACGGCGAGCCGGCCGCGGCCGAGCGCCTCGCCGACGAGCTGGCCGAGATGTGCTGGGCGCGACGCCACGCGATGCCGCCGACGTTCGCGACCGCGTCGGAGGGCCTGGCCGCCGCCCGCGCGGCGCGGGTGCGGCGCAAGCTCGGCGTGGTGATGATGTCCGACGCCTCCGACGTGGTCACCGCCGGCGCGCCCGGCGACTCGACCCACCTCCTGCGCGCGATGCTGGCCGAGGGCGGCGGGCTGCTCACCTACGCGGCGGTGCGCGATCCGGTGGCGATCGCCGCGCTGTGGGACGCGCCCGAGGGCAGCGAGGTCGACGTCGAGGTCGGCGGCCACCTCGATCCGGCCTCGGGGCCGCCGCTGGCGGTGCGCGCGCGGCTCGAGCGCAAGCTCGATCAGCCCGGCTTCCTGCGCACCGCGGTGCTGGCGATCGCGCACCTGCGGCTGGTCGTGGTCGAGGGGCCGGCGATGGTGATGCGGCCGTCGTTCTACCGCGACGTGGGCCTGCCGCTGATGAAGGCCGACGTCGTGATGGTGAAGAACTTCTTCCCGTTCCTGCTGTTCTTCCTGCCCTACAACCGCAAGACGATCTTCGTGCGCACCCAGGGCGCGACCGACTTCGACGCCGCCCACCGCCTGACCTTCGACGGCCCGATGCACCCGCGCGATCCGGTCGACGACTGGCGCCCGCGCGACCGCGCCCGCCGCGGCGTCGCCGCCTGACGCCGCCGGGCGGTGATTGACAGCGTCGCCGGCGCCGCCGATGGTCGGGGCATGCGGATCGCGATCGCGCTGATCGGATGTGGGCTCGGGCTGGCGGCGTGCAAGCCGCGCGACGGCGGGACGCCTCGGGCCCAGCCCGTCCACGCATCCGACGCCACGACCAGCGCCGCGCCGGATGCGGTCCCCGTGGCGACGCCGGGTCAGCGCACGATCGGCGCGCGGATCGCCGCCGGCGCCGTGCGCGGCCCGGCGCCCGCGGACGAGTACCACCTGGTGTTCACCTCGGCCGCCGACGCCGATCGCGCGCGCGCCGCCAGCGCGCGGGTGCTGGCCGGCCGCGGCGACGCCGAGGTCGCGGCGCTCGCGCTGGCCGACACGATGTTCATGCCCGAGGCGCTGCCCTACCGCGGCGTCGAGCTCACCGACGCCGACCGCGCGGGCCTGGGCGCCGCCGCGACCGCGCTGCGCGTGACCGTCGGGCATCCGGCCACCGATCACGATCTCGCCAACGACCTGCACCTGACGGCGGCCGCCGCGCGCGCCGGCGCCGCCGCGGGCCACGGCTGGATCGTCGATCCCTACACCAGCCAGGTGTTCTCGGTCGCCAGCTTCGACGGCACGCGCCCGGCCGGCTTCGCGATCGAGGCCCACCGCGTGATCATCATCGACGCGGTCCGCGACGACGGTGGCGGCATCTTCCTCGAGACGTTCGGGATGGCGCGGCTGGGGCTGCCCGAGCTGTACGTCCGCGGGCTGCCCAGCAGCTACCGCGACGACGTCGTGGTGCTCGTGAACGCCGCGGCGCAGACGCTCATCGAGGGCGGCCGCCTCCCGCGCGACGGCGAGCTCGACGTCGCCACCGCGCGCCTGACCACCGAGCCGTGGCCGACGCGCCACCGCGAGCTGGTGGCGGCCGGCGGCACCGGCGCGGTGACGCTCGGGGCGACGTGGTCCACCGGCGACGACGACCACCACCACGCCGATCCCGAGATCGAGCTGACGATCGGCGACGGCTCGGCGGTGGCCGTGGCCGAGGCCCGGCGCGCGTTCTTCGGGCTCGACGCCGACGAGGTGATCCAGGCGGCGCGAGACGACGCCGAGCTGGCCGCCGCGCGCAAGCGCGCCATGGTCGAGCTGGCCAAGCTGGCCCCGCGCTTCGCCCACGGCGTGCCCGATCTCGAGCAGCTGATGGTCAAGGCGCCGTTCACCACCGACGACGGTGGGGTCGAGTGGATGTGGGTCGAGGTCCACGCCTGGCACGGCAAGCGCCTGAGCGGCGTGCTGGCCAACCAGCCGTTCAGCATCGCGGCGCTCAAGGAAGGCGCCGAGGTCGTGGTCGATCAGGACGAGCTGTTCGACTACACGCACCGCCGCGCCGACGGCACCACCGCCGGCGGCGAGACCAACGCGATCCTCGAGCGGCCGTAGCGCCCGCGCGCCTGCACCTCTCGCAGCCACCGCGCTGCAGGAACCGCAGGTCGCGCCGCGCCGACGCCGCGCACGCGCCCGGCGAGGCCCTGCCCGCCTGGCCCGGCGGCTGCACTACCGACGCACGTCCCGGTGCCGGGACAGGAGCTGTCGAACCTCATGAATACCAGCCGTCGCTTCCGCGTCTTCACCTCGCTCACCACCGTCGCGCTCGCGCTCACCGTCGCCGCCGGCCTCGCCAGCGCCGACCAGCGCGATCACGGCGGGCGCGCCGGCGCCGCGCCCGGCGCCGCCAGCTGCGACCACGACCAGGCCCGCGACCGCGATCCGGCCCGGGGCCGTGACCTGGCGATGGGCCGCGACCGCGACGCTCAGCGCGCCGGCGACTTCTGGCGCGACCGTGCCGGCCGCGACGACCGCGACCGGGGCATGCGCGCCGGCCGCGACGACCGCGACCGGGGCATGCGCGCTGGTCGCGACGACCGCGACCAGGGCATGCGCGGCGGCCGCGATCGCGACGACCGCACCGACGCGCGGCCCGGCCGGCCGACCCGCCTCGGCAAGCACCACGGCCGCGGCCAGGGGCGCCGGGCGCCGGGCCGCGGCCGCTGACCGCCGCAGGCTACGGCAGGACCGTCGAGGTCCGGGCGCGGGCCCAGAAGCCGTCGCGGGCCTCGACGATCGCGGTGCGGGCGGCGGCGCCCGGGACGATCTCGAGATCGGTCACGAACCGACCCTCGCCGTCGGCGCCCATCCACAGCCAGTCGGTGTCGAAGCTGCCGTCGCCGTCCCAGTCGACCCGCGCGAACCGGGTCGGATCCCACGTGCTGCCGTCGTCGGGGTCGACGACGGTGATCTGCAGGTGGTTGCCGCCGATGCCGTCCTTGGGCGGCACGATCGCGGTGGTCACGGCGGTCGGCGCGTGGTCGTACGGCACGACGTGGACGTGGCGGGTCACGGTCGTGGCGGCGCCCGCGGCGTTGGTCGCGGTGATCGTGAGCCGGTAGACCCGCGACAGGATGCTCCACGCATCCCCCAGCGTCGCGAGGCGCGCCATCGCGCCGAAGTCGAACAGGATGACCTCGGGCAGCCGCAGCGGCACCAGCCGCGTCGTGTACGTGCGCGCGAAGCGCTCGGCCACGGTGACCGCGGCCGGGTTGGCGACGTTCAGCCGATCGACCGCGCCCTGCTCGTTGACGGTCCACACCGCGGCCGCGTCACCGAACGCCCAGCGGTCGACCCGCAGCGGCGTCGTGCCCAGCCGCCACGCCCAGCCGCGCGCGAAGTTGCGGGCGCTGCCGACGATCGTCGCCGGCGGCTCGCACGCGCCGTCGTCGCGCTGGCACTTGCCGCCGGTGCCGACGTACAGCCGGCCGGCGATCTGCGCGTGGTCGCGGGCCTCGATCGTCGCGTCGCACCGCACCAGCCGCGGGGCGGCGTAGGTCAGGTCGATCGCGCACAGCCCGCGCACCGGGGCGGTCGACGTCGAGCCGTCGGGGTTCTTGGCCTCGAGCGGCGCGCTGACGATCGCCGCGTCGTCGATCATCGTCGCGCTGTACGTGCCGGTGCCGGCGATCGCGCCGACCGGCATCATCCACTGCGGCACCGCCACGTCGACCACCTGGACGCCGTCGCCGGCGACCACCAGCTCGCCGAACGAGGTCACGCCGGCCAGCTCGCTGGCGTTGGTGATCACGCGCGCGGCGCGGCTGCGGGCCGTGAAGTCGAGCTGCGAGCCGAGCAGCTGCCCGCCCTGGCCGTTGGCCTGATCGTCCTGGACCTCGATCGACCAGTAGCCGTCGGCGAACGCGCCGTCGAGGGCGCGCAGCGCCGGGGTCGAGGTCGACGAGAACGTCAGCGTGCGCAGCCCGCCGGCCGCGGCGCGGTGATCCCACAGCACCACCGGCGGCAGCGCCGAGCCCTTCCACGGCACCAGCCGGATCACCAGGTCGGCCGGGTTCGGGTGATCGATCGTCACGCGCACGGTGGTGCGGCTGATCCGCCCGCCGAGCCCGGTCGACAGGCCGTGCGTCGCGTAGCCGCCGTCGCCGTCGCTGATGCCGATCGTCTCCTGGCTGGCCGCGGTCGCGGTGTCGCTGGTCGTGAACCACTGCTTCAGCTCGCGCGGGGCGCGCGGGTCGGCGATGTCGAGCACGGTCAGGTAGCTCCCGAGCACGAACAGCTTGGTCCCGACCTTGCGCAGCCGGTGCGCGGTGGTCTCGAGCGCCACCTGCGCGACCACCCGCGGGGCGGCGCGATCGGTGACGTCGACGATCCACACGCCGCCGGTGCCGGCCGCGACCGCGATCAGGTTGCCGTCGAGCACCGCCAGGTCGCGGACGTCGTTGTTGCCCAGCGTGCGGTCGCCCGCGGCCAGGTCGAGCGGCCGGGTGCGCAGCGAGCGCGGCGTCGGCAGATCGACGGCGAGCGTGCCGTCGGCGGCGATCGTCACCGGCGCGGTCGCGACGTCGTCGTCGGTCGCCAGCGTCGCGGTCGCGCTCAGCGTCGCGCCGGGGGCGGCCACCGCCGCGGTGATCCGCGCCGGGTTGGCGCCGTAGACCTGGCTCGGGACCGCGCCCAGCGTGATCGTCGCCGGCGCGGCGCCGGTCACCACCGGCAGGGTCGCGGTGACGACGCGGGTCGCGTTGCGCGCGTCCTTGAACTGGGCGCGCACGGTGCGCAGGCCGGCGGTCGGCGTGAAGGCGTAGGCGCCGAGCGCGCGGTAGCTGGTGTCCCAGGTGCCGTTGCCGTCGAGGTCGTAGCGCACGGTCACCGCGTCGCCGTCGAGATCGACCGCGCCGGTGGTGAGCGTCAGCGCCGTCGCCGAGCCGGCCCGCGCCGGCAGGTCGAGCCGGCCGTGGGGCGCGCTGTTGGCGGTGCCGGTGGTGGTCACGCTCAGCGCGACCGGCCGCGGCTCGACGTTGCCGACCGAGTTGACGCCGCGCAGCCACACGGTGCGGGTGCCGCCCGGCAGCTGGCCGAGCTCGACGTCGACCGCCTGGCGGCCGCGGGTGTCGCCCGGCAGCGGCAGGCGCAGCCACGGGCCGGTCGCCGCGAAGGCGTACTCGAGCGCGACGATCCGGTTGACGCTGTACGGCGCCGCCCACACCCGGGTGGCCGGGCGATCGACGATCGTGCCGGTGACCCGCACCCGCTGGCGATCGGCGGTGAGCCGCAGCTCGCTGGCGGGGACGGTGTCGCGGACCTCGATCACGCCGTCGCCGTCGCTGTCGATCCAGCCCCACGCGCCGCGGGTGTAGCCGTTGACCGCGCCCGGCTGGTTGTACTGCATCAGCGACGAGGCGCTCTCGCCGCGGCCGTCGTCGATGCCGCCGGCGCCTTGCTGGGCCTGGGCGTTGGCGTTGTACATGCCGAGGTAGCCGGCCACCGAGAACGGCGGGACGCAGGCGTCGGGGCAGTACTCGTCGAGCGCGCCGAAGATGTGCCCGAACTCGTGCATGAACGTCTCGTGGCCGTAGCCGGTGTCGAGCACGGTCCACGGGCCGTTGATGAACGCGTGGGCGCGCAGGCCGGCGGTGCCGTTGCCGTTGGCGGCGACGATCACGAAGAACGCGCCGTCGGCGTGGTACTGCCGCTTGAGGTCGGCGGTGTACTCGACCGCGGCCGGCCCGACCTCGAACTCGGTGAGCGGGCGGCCCAGGATCTTGCCGAGCACGTCGGCGGTGGCCAGGTACTCGGTGTTGACGCCGCCCCAGTTGGCGCGCTGGCCGAACTCGTAGGCGGTGTCGACGGTGCCGACCAGGCCGCCGGCGGCCGGCGCCGACGCGGCGTGGATGACGAAGCGCAGGTCGGCGTTGCGATCGGTCGCCGCGACCTTGTCGAGCGCGGTCGCGATCTTGAGGTAGGTCTCGCGGACCATCGCCTCGGTCCAGTCCTCGGTCGACGCGTCGATCGAGCCGTTCGACTCGGGCAGCACGATCGAGACGACGATCGTGCCCGAGGCGTACGGCACCGCGACGGCGTCGTCGGGGTCGACCGGCGCGCCGGGCTCGCCGGCGGCGATCCGCGCGGCGGCGAACGGGGCCACGGTGCCCTCGCGCTCGCCGTCGGCGCGCAGCCGCGCGGTCGGCGCCAGGCGCGCCGCCATCGGCACGTCGGCCGGGAACCAGCGCGCGGCGTGGACCGCGAGGAAGCGCTCCTCGGCGAGGGTCGGCGCGGCCAGGTCGGCCGGCGTCACCGCGCGGTCGAAGCGCGCGACCACGCCGGCGTCGGCGAGCACGCGCTCGGCGCCGGCCGGGATGGTGGCGATGATCAGCCGCGGCGGCAGCGAGCCGACGACGGTGCCGCCGAGCTGCGCGATCGCGCCCTCGACGCGCTCGCGATCGGCGGCGGTCGCGGTCGGCGCCAGCACCACCAGCGACGCCGGTTGATCGGCGCGGCCGACCTGATCGAGGTATGTCGCCGACGTCGCCGGCGCATCGGAGGTGGTCGCCGCATCCTCGGCGCAACCGACCAGCAGTGTGCTCGCGAGCGCGAGCACCGAAATCTTCGAGATGATCGACATGACGGGGCGGCTTCTAGCCCGCGGCGCGATCGCACGAAAGATCCTGACCACCGAAAATCGTGATGGCTACTACAGTAGCCACGCGAGGTGTACGCGCCTCAGCTGGCGCCGCACGCGCCGCAACTCCCCGCGTGCGCAACGACATTCGCCCGACGCGGGCCCGCACACCGCGCGCGGCCGCCCGCGACGGTGCGACGATCTGCGCGGGCCGCGATCGCCCCGACCGCGACCGAGATCACATCGCTCACGCCGCGGGCGGCTCGCCGCGATCGCTGCCGCGGGGGATCACCGCCTCGAGCTGCTTGCGGGCGAGCGCGGTCGCGCGCTCGAGGCGGATCAGCCGCGTCGACGGATCGAGCGCGCGCGCGAAGAACACCACCACCTCGATCGCGAGCGACAGCAGGATCGCGAACGCGTACAGCGCGACCGCGACCTGCAGCGACGGGATGATCACCAGCATGCGCGGCCCCGGCACCTCGGTGTACGGCGGCGGGAACAACGCCCACAACAGCAGCGCCGGCACCATCGTCAGGAACAGGCCGACCGCGGCGTTGCCGTTGGCCAGCGCCAGGCGCTCGGCCAGCGATCGGTGGCGCCGCAGCACCATCCAGCCGACCGCGACGTGGGCCAGCGCGCCGATCACGCCGTACTTGGCCAGCTCGAACGCGAGGTCGCCCTTGGCCGGCAAGAACGACGGCGAGAACCGCTGGCCCAGCGCCGCCACCATCACGTAGTACACGACGAAGAACGCCGGCATCCCCAGCACCAGCGTGCGGCGATCGAACCACAGCCCGCCGCGCCGCCGCAGCCACAGCGCGCCACCGACCAGCGCCAGCGCCAGCGCGGCCACGCCACCCAGCCGCAGCCCACGCCGGGCCAGCGCCCGGGCCAGGCTGGTCGAGCGTGAGTCGGCGACCACCCGCGCGGTGCGCGCACGCCGCGCGTCGTCGGCGGCGACCCGCGCCACGGCCGCCGCCGGATCGAGCGTCAGCAGCTCGGTGAGCGTGCGCCCCAGGCCGTGGCCCGGCGCCGGCATCGCCAGCAGCGCCGCCACCGTCGGCGCGACGTCGATCAGCCGGGCGTCGCGCGGCGCGGCGCCCGCGCGGATGCCGGCGCCGGCGGCGACCAGCGGCACGGTCATGACCTCGGGCTCGACGCCGCCGTGGCCGCCGCGATCGGTGTGGCCGTGATCGGCGACGACGATCACCGCGTCGCGATCGAGATCGACCGCGGCGACGATCCGCGCGACCATGCGATCGGCGGTCGCGACCGCGGCGGCGTACTCGTCGCTGGCCGCGCCCTCGGCGTGGCCGGCGTCGTCGACCACGCCGATCAGCACCACCTCGAGCGCCGCGCCGTCGGCCAGCTGGGCCCGCGCCGCCTCGACGACGCCGCCCGGCCACGGCGCGTAGCGGGCGTCGTCGAACGGCGACCGCACCTCCATGCCGGCCGCGGCCCGCCACGCCTCCGACTCGCGATCGTCCATCGCGTCGATGTCGAGCCCGTCGAGCTCGGCCTGGCGCGCGGGATCGAGCGGGCGCAGGAACAGCGCCGGCAGCGGGCTGTTGTCGCTGGCCGCGCCCGAGCGCAGGCGCGCGGCCTGGGCGCGATCCATCAGCGTGTCGAGCGCCACCGGCGAGTAGTGGCGGTTGGTGCGCACGCCGGAGGCCTGCGGCGGCACGCCGGTGAGGATCGAGACGTAGTTGGGGCGCGACCAGGTCGGGTAGTGCGAGGTGGCGTGGCCGTTGACGCCGCGGCCGCGCAGCCGATCGAGCGCGGGCATGCGCTGCGACGCGTCCCAGCGCAGCCCGTCGACGATGATCAGCAACACCCGCCGGGCCAGCCGCGGCGTCGCCGGATCGATCACCACCGGCGGCGTGCGCGCCAGCGCGCTGCGCGGCTGCTCGAGATCGTACATGAAGTCGGCGCCGGTCAGCGCCGCGCGCAGGGCGCCGATCGCGCCGACCACGACCAGCACGATCGCGGCGATGACGGCCCACGACGTCCGCGCGGTGCGCTGCGGCCCGGCCACGAGCGATCCTACGACGCCGCGAGCGCCGCGACCAGCTCGTCGACGATCGCCTGCGGCGCGCGCACCGCGACCCGGGTGCCGTCGTCCTCGTGGCGCTCGCTCACCACCTGGCACCGCTCGTGGATGTCGTGGACCAGCTTGTGCCGCGCCCACGGCACGAACAGCTCGGCCTCGACCGCGGCGCCGGCGAAGTGCTCGACCAGCCGCACCCGCAGCGCGGCGACGTCGCCCGGGGCCTTGGCCGACATCAGCACCGCGTCGGGGAACGCCGCCGCCAGCGCGGCGCGATCGTCGGCGCCGACCTTGTCGATCTTGTTGAGCACGACCAGCTCGGCGGCGTCGGCGCCGATCTCGCCGAGCACGCCGCGGGTGACCGCCATGTGATCGCGGAACGCGGCGTCGCTGGCGTCGACGACGTGCAGCAGCAGGTCGGCGTGGGTGGCCTCGTCGAGCGTCGACCGGAACGACGCCACCAGATCGTGCGGCAGCTTCTTGATGAAGCCGACGGTGTCCGACAACAGGATCGGCGGCTTGGTGCGCGCGTCGAGCACGCGCACGGTGGTGTCGAGCGTCGCGAACAGCTTGTCGGCGACGTACACCTCGCTGCCGGTCAGCGCCCGCATCAGCGAGCTCTTGCCGGCGTTGGTGTAGCCGACGACGGCGATCGTGCGGGCGTCGTCGCGCCGGGCCCGCCGGGTCCGGGCGCCGCCCTCGATCGTCGCCAGCTCGCGGCGCAGCTCGGCGATGCGATCGCGGATCCGCCGCCGATCGAGCTCGAGCGAGCTCTCGCCGGCGCCCTTGCCGCCGACACCGCCGCGCACGCGATCGCCGCCGCCGCCCGACTCGCGCAGCCGCGGCGCCAGGTAGGCCAGCCGCGCGATCTCGACCTGCAGCCGGGCCTCGCGGGTCTTCGCGTGGCGGTGGAAGATCGACAGGATCACCGACGTGCGATCCATGACCTCGGCGTCGGTCGCGCGCTCGAGGTTGCGCTGCTGGGTCGGCGTCAGATCGTGATCGACCAGCACCACCGTGCAGCGCGGGCGATCGGGATCGTGATCGGGCGTGGCGGCCGCCGCGTCGTCGCCGTCGGCGTCGTCGGCCTCGGGTGCGGCGACCACGTCGTCGCCGTCCTCGTCCTCGTCCTCGTCCTGCGCGTCCTTCTTGTTGGTCCCCGGCTTCTGGTACGCCGGCACCTCGCCGCTGCCGCCGGTCCACAGCGCGAGCTCGCGGACCTTGCCCTCGCCGAGCACCAGGCCGGGCGCCAGCCGCCCGCGGCGCTGGGTCACCGCGCCGACCACCTCGAGGCCCAGCGTGGTCGCCAGGCGGCGCAGCTCGGCGATCGACGACGCGAAGGCGCCGTCGTCGGCGTCGGGCAGCTGCACCGCGGCCATGACGGCGCGGACGCGTTCAGGGGTTGGCTCGGACACGGCGGGCCAATCTGCCCGACCCGGGGCCCCGCCGCAAGCGCCGACGCCGCACCAACGATCAGTGCAGGTCGAGCACGAGGTCGTGGAACTGCGCGGTCGCCGTCGGGTTGGTCGTCGCCGGCGACGTGCCCTTGGTGAACGGGAACGTCGCGTAGGCGCCGGCGGCGTCTTGATCGGTCAGCTCCATCACGACGCGGTACTGGCCGGCGGGGACCTCGCAGCGGTTGCGATCGGTCAGGTTCCAGGTCACGTCGTGGGTGATGTGGCTGGTCAACGTCGCGCCGGTGACCGCGTCGGTGATGTCGCCGCCCGACGCGGCGGCGTAGCGCGTCAGGTAGCGCAGCCGCCGGTTGGCCCAGCGCTTCACCGTCTTCACGTACTGCCCGGCCGCGGTCTCGATCCAGATCGCGCCGATGTTCTTGGGCTGGTAGCGACCGCCGAACGGCGTGGTCCGCACGACGATGCGCAGCGCCGACAGCGGCGAGCTATCGCAACCGCTCGCGGCGTCGACCGAGCCGCCGGGGGCGTCGATCGCCGGCCGACCGTCGGTCGGCGTGACGCCGCCACCATCCGAGAACAGATCGACCGGCGCCTGCACCGCGTCGTCCAGCTCGTCCTTGCCGACGCCGGGCTCGTAACAGCCAGCGATTGCGAGGCACGCGCACATTGACATCGCAGCCCAGAGGCGGAACATGCGCGCGTGGCTCGCCGTACTGCCGCGCTCCTGATCGCCGCCATTGCCGTGGATGGGTGCGCCGCCGCTCGCGAGCGCGAGGTGCGGGCCGCCAACACGGTCTACCTGCGCACCGACTCCGACGCCACGACGGTCATCTCGCCGACGGTGAGCGCGTCGGGCCAGGCCACCGAGCAGACCAACCTCTCGGCGAGCTACACCGTCGACGCCTGGACCGGCGCCTCGGTCGACGTCGTCACCGCCGCCACCAAGGCGATCAGCGAGCGGCGCAACGAGGGCCAGGTCGGCCTCGCCTACGACGACGGCACCACGCGGCTGAACACTCGGTATCGCGTCTCGTACGAGCACGACTATGAGTCTCACGGCCTCGTGCTCGGCGCCAGCCGAGATTACGCGAAGCACAACACGACGCTGTCGTTCAACCTGATGGGCAGCCGCGACCTCGCCGGACGCGCCGGCGATCCGGTGTTCGCGCAGCTGATGCTGTCGTACGGCGCCCGCGCCGGGTTGTCACAGATCCTCGACCGCCGCACGGTCGTCGACCTCGCGCTCGAGTCGATGGTCCTCGACGGGTACCAGGCCAGCCCGTACCGCTGGGTGGCGGTCGGCGGCGACGGCACCTGCGGCCACGCCGCGCCGTTCTGCGTCCCTGAGAACGTCCCCGATCTCCGCGTCCGCAGCGCAGCTTCTGCGCGGCTGCGGCGCGCGATGGGCGAGCACGCCTCGATCGGCCTCGACTACCGCTACTACCTCGACACCTGGGGTATCCGCTCGCACACCGTCGAGCCGGTGCTGTCGTGGCTGCCCGGCGAGGCCACGACCGTCACGTTCCATTACCGCTTCTACAGCCAGGGCGAGGCGTCGTTCTACCGCCCGCGCTACTTCAACTTCGACGACGCCGACGGCTACCTGACCCGCGATCGCAAGCTGTCCGCGTTCTACGGCAACGAGTTCGGCGTCGCGCTCGACCACGTGTTCTCCTTCGACGACGACGAGCGCCACCTCGACGTCGGGTTCCGCGCCAGCCTGTCGCAGCTGGTCTACCAAGCCTACGTCGGCCTCGAGGCGGTCAACGCTGTCGAGGCGACGTCGCTGGTCGGCCTCGACTTCTGATCCTGAAGCCGGGCTGAAGCGGGCTGATCGATCCTGATCAGCAGAACAGCGATTGTCCCGCGGTGCGGCCTAATGCCGTCGTTTGCGGAACAACAGTAGTGTGCCAATGGCCAGCGCCAGTCCGACGCCGGAGCCGGACTGTCCGTTTACTGCACAGCCGGTGGTGCTGGTCACGGTGGAGGTCAGCTTCCGGCGCAGCTCGTAGGAGCCGTCGCCGTCGGAGGTCTCGAACCCGTCGGCGGCGACCACGCCGGCGCCGATGAACAGGTCCTCGTCGGACGGCGGCGTGAAGCTCACGGTGACCTGGAACGCGCCGCACGGCTCGACGTAGACGATGCGCCGCGCGCCGACGGTGACCAGCTGCGCGGCGCTCGCGCCGGTGCGATTGCCCGCGCACCGCATCTCGGGCGGCTGATCGGCCAGCGCCGGCAGCGCCGTCGCCGGCGGGGTGCCGTCGGCGTCGACCAGCTCGAGGGCGAGCGAGTACTTGCGCCCGTCGTCGGGCCAGCTCAGCGTGAGATCGTAGGTGGCGCCCGGGTCGATGTGGTCGGGCATCCCGGTGACGGTCACCGGCGGCGCCGCGACGTCGTCGTGGCAGACGTGGCACGAATAGCCGTCGGTCGGCGCGCCGGTGAAGTACCGGCCGCCGCCGCCGCCGTCGACGGCGGGCTCGCCGAATCGGGAGATCTCGGAGTACGCGTGCGCCGCCGTGGGCGCCGCGACGAGCAGCGCCAGCGCGACCGCGGCCTTCACGGGTCACCCCCGAGCGCCCACGCCGCGAGGATCTGGAAGCGCGGATCGTTCTTCGACGGGAACAGCGCCTGCCCCCACGGGTCGGAGCCCTTGTGGCCGACGCCGCCGTCGTCGAGCGCGAGCGGCTTGCGCAACAGCGGCGCCCGCTTGACGCCGTCGGGGCTGATCAGCATCGACCGCGCGCGGGTGTAGCTGACGGCCAGCTCCTCGGGCGTGACCGGCGCGTCGAGGTCGGTCGCGGGATCGAGGCGCGCGCGCGCGGTGCCGAACACGGCGAAGAAGCGATCGGGGTTGCCGTGGCACCCGGTGAAGCCGCAGTCACTGAGCAGGATCGGGTAGACCTGATCGCGGAAGACGATCGGGTCGGCCGCGGGGACCTCGACGACGTCCTCGCCAGGATCACACCCCGGTGCGGCGCCGAGGGCGCACACCATGCCGAGCACGAACGATGATGTATACGACTTCATCGGCGGCGGGACTATGCGCCTGTCAGCGGCGGTGTGCATCGATTTCCGCTCACAACCGCTGCGATGGTGTAGCTTCCCCGCGTGGTCCGCACCGCGATCGCCGTCGTCCTCGCCACCACGCTCGCCACCGGCTGCCTGCGGGTCAAGCCGCACCAGCGCCAGACGCTGGCCCGCCCCGACATGGTGATCGGCTCCGACGCCGAGATCCGCGGCGGCGAGTCGCACGCGCGCAGCTACCGCGAGGGTTCGAGCGGCGGCGGCGAGGCCAAGGCCGGCGGCTGCGGCTGCAATTGAGGGGCTAGCCAGTCGCGGCGGCCAGCGCGTCGACGTGCTCGGCGAACGCGCGCGGGGCCTCGGCGTGGAGCATGTGGCCGGCGCCGGCGACGATCGCCAGCGTCGCGCGCGGCAGCGCGGCGGCCAGCGCCTCGAGGGTCGGCCGGAAGTACGCCGCCGAGCGGTCGCCGCCGAGCAGGCGGATCGGCGGCGCGACCTCGCCGAGCGTCGCGTAGCGGACCTGGTAGGCGTCGAGCGCGTAGCAGTCCGCGCGGATCTGCGGCCACTCGCGGGCCGCGCGGGCGCGGAACATCCGCGGCAGCCGATCCCACGCCGCCTGGCCGAGCACGGTGATCAAGAACCGCTCGGCGGCGGCCTCGGGCCCGATCTCGACCGCGAGCCGATCGAGCTCGGCGAGGAACCCGGCCGGCACCGCCGGCGCGTCGTCCGCGGCGGCCAGCGGCGGCTCGATCAGGATCGCGCCGCGCACCGCGGCCGGGTAGCGGCGACAGGCCTCGAGCACGACGACCGCGCCGCAGCTCGAGCCGGCCACCAGCGCCGGCGCGCCGGCCTCGGCGATCAGCGCGGCCAGATCGGCGGCGTGCTCCTCGATCGTGTGCCACGCGACGCCGGGCGCGCGCGGCGAGCGCCCCCCGCCGCGGCGATCGTACGCGACGACGCGGTAGCGGCTGGTCAAGGGCGACGCGAGCTGGATCGTCCAGGTCGAGGCGTCGGTGGCGCTGCCGTGGACCAGGATCAGCGGTGGCCCGGCGGTCCCGGCCCGGACGACGTGGAGTGGCGAGGACATCGGCGGTACATTGCTAGCAGATGAGCGCCGGCGATCCGCCGCCCAGCGATCCAGAAGCGTTCGCGCCGACGATCGCCCCGGCCACCGCCCAGCGGCCGGCGCCGGCGACCACCGCCGACGGCAGCCCCTCGACCGCCCGCCGGTCGCAGGGCGTCGAGTCGTACCAGGACACCGTCGCCGGCGGCGGCGACCCGCGCCCCGAGCTGGTGATCGCCGTCGACGACCTGCCGATCACCGACCCCGGGCAGTACGTCTCCGAGCGCGAGGTGGCCCGCGGCGGCATGGGCCGCATCATCGCCGCCACCGATCGCATCCTCGGTCGCCCGGTCGCGCTCAAGGAGCTGCTGCACGCCGACCCCGAGCACAGCGCGCGCTTCCGCCGCGAGGCGCTGATCACCGCGCGCCTGCAGCACCCGGCGATCGTCCCGGTCTACCAGGCCGGGCGCTGGCCGTCGGGCGAGCCGTTCTACGCGATGAAGCTGGTGAGCGGCCGCCCGCTCGATCGCGCGATCGCCGACGCCAAGACGCTCGAGCAGCGCCTGGCGCTGTTGTCGACGATCACCGCCGCGGTCGACGCGATCGCCTACGCCCACTCCAAGCGGATCGTCCACCGCGACCTCAAGCCGGCCAACGTGCTGGTGGGCGACTTCGGCGAGATCGTCGTCATCGACTGGGGCCTGGCCAAGGACCTCGACGACGACAGCCCCGACTCGCTGCCCGGCACGCGCACCGAGCGCGATCGGCCGCGGTCGCCGACCGCGTCGGAGGAGCCGATCCTGACCGTCGCCGGCGCGGTCATGGGCACGCCGGCGTACATGCCGCCCGAGCAGGCCCGCGGCGAGCCGGTCGACGAGCGCGCCGACGTGTTCAGCCTCGGCGCGATGCTGTACCACCTGCTGGCCGGCGCCCCGCCCTACGCGGCCAAGACCGCGACCGACGTCATCGCCGCGGCGATCGAGGGCAAGGTCGAGCCGCTGGCCAAGCGCGCCCCCGACGCGCCGGCCGACCTGACCGCGATCATCGCACGGGCGATGGCGCACGAGCCGGCGGCCCGCTACCCGACCGCGCAGGCGCTGGCCGAGGAGCTGCGCCGGTTCCAGACCGGCAAGCTGGTCGCGGCCCACCGCTACACGGTGCGCGAGCGGATCGGGCGGTTCGTGCGCCGCCACCGCGCGGCGGTCGCGATCGCCGCGGTCGCGATCGCGGCGTTCGTGGCGCTGGGCACGCTGGCGCTGCGGCGGATCGTCGTCGAGCGCGATCGCGCCGAGGCCCAGCGCCGGCTGGCCGATCAGCGCCGCGCCGCCGCCGAGAGCGTCGTCGACTACCTGATCTCCGACATGCGCACCCGGCTCGGCGCGATCGGCCGCAAGGACCTGCTGGCCGGCATCGGCGCGCAGGTCCGCGACTACTACACCCGGCTGGCGCAGAACCCCAACGGGCTGTCCGACAGCGACCGCGAGCGGCTGGCGATCGCGCTGTACACGCTGGGCCAGGCCGAGGAGGAGCGCGGCGACATGGACCTCGCCGCCGAGACGCTGCGCGAGGGCAAGCGCCAGCTCGAGCGGCTGCTGGCCGACGCCGACCACCCGCGCACGCTCGACCGGCGGCGGATCCTGGCCGAGATGCTGGTCGAGTACGGCCGCGTGCTGCACGCGCGCGCCGCGTTCGCCGAGGAGCTCGCCACCTACCGCGACGCGCTGGTGCACTACGAGGCGGTGCTGGTGCGGCGCCCCGACGACCGCGCGGTCTTGCTGGGCAGCGCGACCGCCCGCGATCTGATCGGCGACGTGCTGCGCAACCAGGGCCACCTCGACGAGGCGTTCGCCGAGTACCAGGCGTCGATGGCGGCCCGGCAGCGGGTGGTCGACGCCGACGCGGCGGGCGGCGCGGCCGGCGACGGCGACGCCCGCGCCGACCTGGCCACCAGCCACCTGAAGATCGCGTCGACCTTGCAGTACCGCGGCGACTCGGCGGGCGCGCTGGCCGAGTACCGGGCCTGCGAGCAGCTGCGCGCCGAGGTCGCGACCGCCGAGCCCGACAACTCCAGCCGGCAGTTCGATCTGGTCAAGGCGCGGACCCAGGTCGCCGACATGCAGAAGGAGCTCGGCGAGATCACCCTGGCCGAGGCCACCTACGGCAAGGCGGTGGCGACGCTCGACGGCCTGCTGCGCAAGGATCCCGGCAACGCCACCTGGCGCCGCGAGCGCGGCCTGGCGCTGTCGTCGTGGGGCCTCGCGGTGATCGACAAGGGCGACGCGCGCAACGCCACCCAGCTGCTCGATCTGGCGCTGGCCAACCACACGACGCTCTTGACCAAGGATCCCGGCAACCGCAGCTGGCAGGTCGACCTGTCGCGCATCCACTTCCGGCTGGCCGACGCCCGGCTGTGGCGCGGCGACGTGCGCGGCGCGCTCGAGGGCTACCAGGCGGCGCGCGCGATCCGCACCGAGATCCTCGCCGCCGATCCCGGCAACCCGCTGTGGCGCCGGCTGGTGGCGTGGTCCGACGCCAAGATCGGCGCCGCGCAGCTGCAGGCCAACGAGTTCGACGCCGCGCTGGCGTCGGCCACCGCCGCGCGCGACGCCCGCGCCGAGCTGTTGAAGGCGAGCCCGACCAACGCCGGCATCAAGAACGAGCTGGCCCAGGCCGAGACGCTGATCGCCCGCATCCACGCCCGCGCCGGGCGCACCGCCGAGGCCACCGCCGCCGTCGATCGCGCGATCGCGCTCGCCGACAAGCTGGTGGCCGACGACGAGGTCAACCTCGAGTGGAAGGAGGCGCTGGCCACGGCGCTGATCCTGCGCGGCGATCTGGCGCTGGCCCGGGGCAAGGCCACCGCCGCGCTGGCCGACGCCGATCGCGCGGTCGTCCAGAGCATGGTCGCGATCGCCGCGTCGCCCGAGTCGGCGGTGTGGATCATGCTGGTCGCCGAGGCCCGCTTCCTGCGGGCCCGGGCGGTGCGCGCGCTCGGCGCCGCCGCCACCCCGTCGCAGCGCGACGGCGCCGACGAGGACGTCACCGCCGCCTACGACCTGCTCGACAAGCTGGCCGAGGCCAGCCGCCTCGCCGCCGATCACCAGCCGCTGTGGACCCGGGTCAAGGTCGCGCGGCTGCGGTGAGCGCGCCGGCGAGGTCGCGGTTCGGGGGGCTTGCGAACGCCCCTCCTCGGCTCACGGCTTGACGACGAACTTCCAGCTGACGTTGTCCTCGCCGACGCCGGTGGCCTTGTTCGGCGCGTCGTAGCCGAAACGCAGCGCGGCGCGCAGCTCGTAGGCGCCCTTGACGCTCGACGAGCACGAGAACGACGCGCGCAAGAACTTGCCGTCGATCGTGACGTCGCCGCCGCGCTTCATCTTGGCGTCGCAGGTGACGTCGGGCGGCACGGTGGTCAGGAACACCTCGGGCACCATGTTGTTCCAGGCCAGCCAGCTCGCCAGCTTGACCTCGACCGACACCGCGAACTTGTCGCCCGGCTTGACCGGCGCGGTCGGCCCCTGCTGCGTGGTCGTGAACTCGGTGATGCCCTTCACCAGCTCGGCGATCTTGGCGTCGCGGGCGTCGAGCTGATCGAGATCGCCGGTGGTCGTGACCAGCGCGACCTTGCCCTCGGTGTCGACCACGATCGACACCGGCACCGCCGCGAAGCCCATCGTCTTCATCAGCTTCTTGACCGGCGCCCCGTAGGCCACCGCGCCGGCGCCCACCTCGCCGCGCACCGGGTCGAGCTTCTTGGCGTCGCGCGCGGTGCCGTTGATGTAGGCGATCACGTAGACCGTCGTGGTCGACTCGCGCATGTTGTAGATGCGCGCGAGGTCGTCCTTGCAGGCCTCGACCTTGGGCTTGCAGAACCAGTGCACCACCACCTTGCCGGCGGTGTCGGCCGGCACCGGCGCACCCTCGAGCCACGACTTGAGGGTCGGCCAGGCCCACGGGTTGCCGGCCACCGGCACGTCGGCGGCGGCGGTCGAGGCGGTGGCGCCGGCGAGGGCCAGCGCGCCCAGCACCACGAGCGAACGAAGCGAAGATCGGACCATGGGGCAGATTCTACCTTCCTCCGGGCCGCAGGCGCGCCGGCTGGCGAGTTGGACGGTCGGCGGCGGGCGGATCTTCACTCGGCGGGCGGGGCCGCCAGGAGCGCGGCCAGCGCCGCCGGGTCGTCGACCGGCAGCGAGCACACTGGGCCGCGGCACACGTAGGCGCGCGCGGTCGCGCCGGCGTCTTTGCCGGCCAGCACCGACGCGGCGGCCCACGGGCCGACCATCAGCCGGGTCGGGGCGTAGGCCGCGCGCGCGGCGGCGCGGAGGTCGTCGGCGCCGGCGCCGGCGGTGACCACGACGCACTGCGCGTGCAGGAACAGATCGAGCGCGCCCAGGAGCCGCGCCGCGCCCAGCGGGCCCAGCGCGCCCGACACCAGCCGCCGTTCGAGGTAGCGCTCGGCCATCGCCAGCGCGTCGGCGTCGTCGCGCAGGTAGCCCAGCCGGATCAGGCCCTCGACCGCGACCGCCGCCCCCGACGGCATCGCGCCGTCGTGGTGCGACTCGGGGCGGTGGATCAGCGGCTCGGGATCGTCGGCCGCGGTCAGGTAGAACACGCCGCCGTCGGCGGGATCGTAGAACCGCGCGCGCACCGCGCCGATCAGCGCCGCCGCCGCGTCCCAGTAGCGCGCGTCGAGCGTGGCCTCGCCCAGCTCGAACAGCCCGCCGGCGACGAACGCGTAGTCCTCGAGCGTGCCGTCGAGCTTGGTCGCGCCGGCCTTGTAGACCCGGGCCAGGCGATCGCCGGTGATCATCGTCGCCAGCAAGAAGTCGCCGACCCGCCGCGCCAGCGCGAGCGCCGCCGGCTGGCCGGTGGCGTTCCACGCCCGCACCAGCCCGCTCAGCGCCAGGCCGTTCCAGCCGGCCAGCACCTTGTCGTCGGTGGCCGGCGCCACCCGCGCCCGCCGCGCCGCGAACAGCTTGCCGCGCAGGCTCGCCAGGTGCGCCTCGTCGGAGCGCGCGCCCGGCGGCGTGACCCGCGCCAGCACGGTCGCGCCGTGCTCGAAGTTGCCGGCGCTGGTGACGCCGTACGCCTTGCAGAACGACAGCGAGTCGACCAGCCCGAGCGCGGCGCGCACCTCGGCCGGCGTCCAGACGTAGAACTTGCCCTCCTCGCCCTCGCTGTCGGCGTCCTGCGACGCGTACAGCCCGCCCGCGGGATCGCTCAGCTCGCGCCCGAGGTACGCCACCGTCTCCTCGATCACCTGCGCGTAGCGCGGCGCGGCGGTCAGCGCGTAGCCGTCGGCGTAGATCGCCAGCAGCTGGCCCTGGTCGTAGAGCATCTTCTCGAAGTGCGGCACCGCCCAGCGCTCGTCGACGCTGTAGCGGGCGAAGCCGCCGCCCAGGTGATCGTAGAGGCCGCCTGCCGCCATCTGATCGGCCCAGCGCACGAACGCCTCGCGCGCCGGCGCGCCGAACCCCAGCCGCGCCACCCGGGCCAGGAGCTCGTGGGCCGAGCTCGACGGGAACTTGGGCGCGCCGGCCAGGCCGCCGTGCTCGGCGTCGCAGCGGGCGACGATCTGCCGACCGGCGGCGACCAGCATCGCGGCGTTGACGCCGCCGGCCACCGGCTGCCCGCGGTAGTGGCGATCGACCTGGCCCAGGCCCTCGACCAGGCCCTCGACGTTCTCCATCACCTTCTCGCGCTCCTCGCGGTAGGCCTGCGCCATCGCGCGCAGCACCTTCGAGAAGCTGGGCCGGTTGTAGCGGTCCTGCACCGGGAAGTACGTGCCGAGGAAGTACGGGCGGCCGTCGGGCAGGCAGAACGCCGACAGCGGCCAGCCGCCGCCCTCGCCCAGCACCTGGATCGCGTTCATGTAGATCGTGTCGACGTCGGGCCGCTCCTCGCGGTCGACCTTGACGTTGACGAACAGCTCGTTCATCAGCGCCGCGATCGCCGGATCCTCGAAGCTCTCGTGGGCCATGACGTGGCACCAGTGGCACGCCGCGTAGCCGATCGACACGAACACCGGCTTGTCCTCGCGGGCCGCCCGGGCGAACGCCTCGGCGCCCCACGGGTACCAGTCCACCGGGTTGGCGGCGTGCTGCACGAGGTACGGCGACGACTCACCGGCCAGACGGTTGGGCATACCGCCGATGCGTAGACGGTCCCGGGCGCCGGCGCAAGTTGCCGGGCGCGATCAGTCCTGCGCCTCACGCGCGCGCGGCCACCACAGGAACGCGGCCACGGCGATCACGATCGGCAGCGCCATCATCGCCGCGACGATGTGCAGGTGATCGAGCAGGAGGCCGACCGCCGGCGGCGAGCCGAGGTCGCCGAAGATGTGGATCGCGAAGATGCCGAACGCCATCGACGCCGCGCGCAGCTCGGGTGGCACCGCGCGCAGGAGCGCGGCGTTGACCGGCGAGGTCGACAGGAAGATGCCCAGCTCGGCGACGAACGCCATCGCGAAGAACATCCACGCCGCGGGCGCCGCGAACGCCGCCGCGGTGAACGGTGCCGCCAGCAGCACGCCGAGCGCGCAGATCTTGAGCAGCGCGTTGGTGCCGCGGCGGGTGGCGGCGTCGTCGTGGGCCGGGCCGCCGGGGTGGCGGGCCAGCGCCGCGTCGGACCAGCGGCCGCCGACGAACGTCGCGATCGCGCCGGCGACCACGGTGACCGCGCCGAAGTAGGTGCCGGCGGCGCCGAGCTTGAGCCCGAACCGCCGCACCAGGAACGTCGGCCCCCAGTGCGCGAACGCGCCGACCGCGGCGGTGTGGGCGATGTAGCCGGCCACCGCGCGCCGGTACTGCGGGATGCGCAAGAGCGCCTTGGCGCTGGCGACGATGCCGGTGTGCTCGACCGCGCCGCGGCGCGCCGGCTCGGCGATCCACAGGCAGGTGATCGCCAGCAGCAGGCCGGGGCCGCCGCCGATGAAGAACGCGGTGCGCCAGCCCCAGTGCTCGGCGATCTGGCCGCCCAGCACCATGCCCAGCGCCGAGCCCAGCGGCGTCGCCAGGTAGAAGATCGCCAGCGCCTTGCCCTTCTTCTCGGGCGGCGTGATGTCGTCGATGATCGTCGGCGACAGGGTCGCGTAGCTGGCCTCGCCGATGCCGACGATCGCGCGCGCCGCCAGCAGCATGCCGAGGTTGCTGGCGGTGCCCGACAGCGCGGTGGCGACGCTCCAGGTCGCGACGCCGAACGCGATCAGCGATCGCCGCGAGTAGCGGGCCGCCAGCGCGCTGAACACCGGCGCGGTGACGAAGTACCCGAGCAGGAACACCGTCGCGGTGAGCCCGCCCTGGAAGTCGGACAGCCCGAGCTCGGCCGACATCTTGGGCAGCACCGCCGCCACCAGGATGCGATCGAGGTAGTTGAGGAAGTTGAGCCCGGTGAGCAGCGCGAGGATGGCGCGCGGGCTGGCGATCGTGCGGCGGCCGCTCATGGGGCCGCGGTCAGGCGGACGTCATCGAAGATCGCGTACTCGTCGACCTGCGCGGAGACGTTGTTGAGCGTGACCCACACGCCCGGGCCGGCGTCGGTGGGCAGCGTGAAGGTCGTGCTGGCGCCCTCGCCGTAGGTGGCGAAGGTGGCGTCGTTGGTCTGGGTGCCGACGCGGATGTGGTAGCTGCGCGGGTAGCTGCCGGCGACGAACGTCGCCGACAGCTGGTAGGTCGCGCCCGGCGTCAGGAACACCATCTGCCACGCCAGCCCCGGCCCGCCGGTGGTGGCCTGGCGCAGCTCGAGCCCGCCGTTGACGATCGCCAGCGTCGTGTCGACCGGCGTCCAGTGCAGCGTGCCGTCGGCGAAGTCGCCGTTCATGATCAGGTTGGGCGCCTCGGCGGCGTCGACCGCGACCGGCGCGTCGACGATCGGGGTGTCGGGCACCTCGCCACAGGCGGCGACGGCGAGGAGCGCGAGCAGGGCCTTCCGCATCGCCGCATCGTACCGCAACCGCCGCCGCATCGGCCTCAGCCGGGCGGGATGGCGTCGAGCTCGGCCCACCGCGCGTACAGCCGCTCGACCTCGGCGCGGGCCGCGTCGAGGGCGGCGTTGAGGCCGGCGACCTCGAGCGGGCGCTCCTTGAACAGCGCCGGATCCGACAGCGCGGCCTCGAGCTCGACCACCCGGGCCTCGGCAGCGAGGATCGTCACCTCCATGCCGGCCAGCTCGTGGGTCTCCTTGAAGGTCCGCTTGCGCGGCTTGTCGCCCTTGGGCTTGTCGGCCTTGGGCGTGGCGGTGGCGGTGGCCGGCGCGGCGGCCCGGGCGGCCTGGGCCCGGCGGGCGTCGCGCTTGGCCTCGTAGCTCGAGTAGGTGCCCTCGTAGAACGTCACGCCGGCCTCGTCGAAGGCGAGGATGCCGGTGGCGACGCGGTCGAGGAACCAGCGGTCGTGGCTGACGATCAGCGCGCAGCCGGGGAAGTCGAGCAGCGCGTCCTCGAGCGTGGCCAGCGTGACGAGGTCGAGGTCGTTGGTCGGCTCGTCGAGCACCAGCAGGTTGCCGCCGCGGCGGAGCAGCCGCGCCAGCATGACCCGGTTGCGCTCGCCGCCCGACAGCTTGCCGATCTTGGCGTCGGCGGTGGCGTCGGCGAAGCCGAGCTGGCGCAGGAACGTGCGGACGTGCAGGCGGCCGCTCTCGAGCTCGACGTGATCGTAGCCGCCGGCGACCTCCTGCATGACCGTGTGATCGGGGTCGAGATCCTCGCGGCCCTGCTCGAGGTAGGCCGGCTTGGTGTTGACGCCCAGCGTGACCGTGCCGCCGGCCGGCGCCAGCTCGCCGAGCAGCGTCCGGATCAGCGTGGTCTTGCCGGCGCCGTTCTTGCCGACGATGCCGATCCGATCGCGCGGCTTCATCGTCAGCGTCAGGTCCTTGAACAGCGTGCGGTCGCCGACGCGCTGGGTCAGGCCGCGGGTCTCGAGGATCGTCGAGCCCAGCCGCGGCCCGGCCGGCAAGGTCAGCCCCATCCGCCGCGGCGGGCGATCGTCGACGCCGGGGGCGCGCTCGACGGCGGCGTCGAAGCGATCGACCCGGGCCTTCGACTTGACCGTGCGCGCCGGCGGCGCCCGGCGGATCCAGTCGAGCTCGCGGCGCACGAACATCGCGCGCTCGTGCTCGTGGGTGCTCTCGATCGCCAGCCGCTCGGCCTGCTTCTCGAGGAAGTAGGTGTAGTCGCCGTCGTAGGCGAAGACCTGGCCGCGATCGACCTCGAGGATGCGGGTCGCGACCCGGTCGAGGAAGTAGCGATCGTGGGTGACGACGATGACCGCGCCGGGGAAGCTGCCCAGCCGATCCTCGAGCCAGGCCACGGTGTCGGCGTCGAGGTGGTTGGTCGGCTCGTCGAGCGCCAGCACGTCGGGCTTGCCGAGCAGCGCCCGGGCCAGCGCGACGCGGCGCAGCTCGCCGCCCGACAGCCGGCCCAGCACCGCGTCGTCGGGCGGCAGGTCGAGCGCCGCGGCGACGGTGCGCTGCTGGTGCAGCTCGACGCCGTCCCGGGCCAGGGTCACGCCGACGGTGGCGGTCAGATCGAGCACCGGCTCCTGCGGCACGTACTCGAGCGTCAGGTCGCGGCGCCAGGTGATGACGCCGCTGTCGGGGGTGACCGCGTCGCGCTCGGCGGCGTCCTTGACGGTCACGCCGACGCCGGCGCCGGCCCCGACCACGATCATCTTGAGCAGCGTCGACTTGCCGGCGCCGTTGGCGCCGATCAGGCCGATCCGATCGCGCTCGTCGACGACGAACGACGCGCCGTTGAGCACGCGGCGATCGCCGAAGCGCTTGTGCAGCTCCTGGACGGTGAGGACGGCGGTCACGGCGGGCTTCTATAGCGCGGCCACGGCCTGGCGTCGCCGGTCGTGGTCTTGCATGATCGGCGCATGCGCGGCGCGCACGCGTCCCTGGTGCTGGCGGTGGCCGTCGCCGCCTGCGGTGGCGGCCGCGACGCGCCGGCCGGGCCGCCGGGCAAGGTCCAGGCGATCGTGCCGCCGCCGACCGGCGACGCCGCGGCGTGGATCGCCGCGCAGGTGGCCGCCGCCGCCGAGCGCCAGGTCGTGGTCTACGTCGGCGCGGCGTGGTGCGAGCCGTGCGGCTACTTCCACCGCGCGGTCGAGGCCGGCGAGCTCGACGCCGCGTTCCCGCGGTTGACCCTGCTCGAGTTCGACGCCGACCTCGATCAGGCGCGGCTCGAGGCCGCCGGCTACACCTCGCAGATGATCCCGCTGTTCATGCGGCCCGCCGCCGACGGCCGGGCCAGCGGCCGCCAGATCCAGGGCTCGATCAAGGGCCCCGGCGCGGTCGCCGAGATCACGCCGCGCCTGCGCCGCCTGCTGACCGATTGATCGCCTACCATCGCGGCGATGATCGCGATCGATCCCGACACCCGCGCGCTGCTCGACCGCTTCGGCTTCGACGAGGCCCGCCTGACCGCGGCGGCGGCGGCGCTGGCCGCCGGCGGCCCGGCCGTCGACAACGCCGTGCGCGGCGCGGTGACGGCGCCGGCCGAGGGCGACGTCGTGGCCCTGCCCGCCCCTGGCAGCGCCGCGCGCGCCGCGCTCCACGCCCGCGGCGCCGCGGCGATCCGCGCCGGCCAGGTCGGCGTGGTGTACCTGGCCGGCGGCATGGCCACCCGGTTCGGCGGCGTGGTCAAGGCGGTGGTGCCGGTGGTCGGCGACCGCACCTTCCTCGATCTCAAGCTGGCCGACGCCGCGCGGGTGGCCGCCGATCACGCGACGACGGTGCCGGTGTGGCTGCTCACGTCGTACGCCACCCACGCGCGGCTCGAGGAGGACCTCGCGGCCCGCGCCGCCGATCCGCGCACGCCGATCGCGTGCGTGCCGCAGTTCGTGTCGCTGCGGCTGACCCCGGCGGGCGCGCTGTTCCGCGAGCCCGACGGCGCGCTGTCGCCGTACGCCCCGGGCCACGGCGATCTCAGCTTCGCGCTGCGCCGCGCCGGCGTGCTCGATCGCTTCCGCGCCGCCGGCGGGCGCTACCTGCACATGTCCAACGTCGACAACCTCGCCGCGACGCTCGATCCGGCGATCATCGGCGCCCACCTGGCCAGCGGCGCGGCGATCACCGCCGAGGTGGTGGCCAAGGATCCCGGCGACCGCGGCGGCGCGCCGGCCCGGGTCGACGGCGTGCCGCAGATCCTCGAGGCGTTCCGCTTCCCGCGCGGCTTCGATCAGGACGCGATCCCGGTCTTCAACACCAACACCTTCGTGCTCGACGTCGACGCGATCGATCGCGACTTCCCGCTGACCTACTTCCACGTCGCCAAGCAGGTCGACGGCGCCACCGCGATCCAGTACGAGCGGCTGGTCGGCGAGCTGACCGCGTTCCTGCCGACCCACTTCGCGCTGGTGCCGCGCACCGGCGTCGACGGCCGGTTCCAGCCGGTCAAGGACCCGCCCGAGCTCGAGGCCCGGCGCGCCGAGATCGAGGCGATCCTGCGGGCCCGCGGCGTCATCGCCTGATCACCGGCGCGCGATCACGCGCGCCAGCTCACGGCGTCGCGGGATCGTAGTCGGCGTTGACCGGCGGCCGGCCGTCGCACTGGCACAGCGCGCGCAGCGAGGCGTCGGTGAAGTCGCGGTCGTAGATCGCGCCCGAGTCGCGATCCATGCGCACGACGTACTGCGTCTGATCGCCGCCGTTGTCGGGCTGGCCGGGCGACCAGCCGAGCGGCTCGACGCCGGCGCCGCCGGTCACCCAGTGCCACTGCCACGGGCCGGCGGCGCCGCTCTGGTCGCGCACCAGCCCGACCCACAGCTCGGCGCTGGTGTTGAACCGCTGGGCCGCGGCCACCGCGGCGGCCCGCGCCGCCGGGCTGTCGAGCACCGCCAGGTGGCCGTTGTCGCGCTCGCACTCGAGCTCGGCGTCGAGCCACGTGCCCTGGGTCGCGTGGTAGCGGTAGCCGTCGACGTAGTCGGGGCCGCACGGCCGGGCGTCGATCGGCGCGTCGACGGCGTCGACCGCGGCGTCGTCGGTGGCGCCGCCGCTCGGCGTGAACGAGCACGCGGCGGCGCCGAGCGCGAGCCAGATCCAGCGACCCATCACCCGCCCATCCTAGCGCGAAGCCTCAGCGCAGCAGCGCCAGCAGCGCCGCCGCCGCCGGCGTCAGGTGACGCTCGCCACGGTGCCTCACCCCGAGGCGGCGGCGCACCGGCGACCAGCGGAACGGCACCTCGACCAGGCTGCCGCGCGCCAGATCCGAGGCGACCGCGAGCCGGCTGACCAGCGCCAGCCCGATGCCGGCGCGGACGTTGGCCTTGACCGCGGCGATCGAGCCCAGCTCCATCACCACCGACGCGGTCGGCAACCGCTCGAGCAACAGCGCCCGCGTCGGCGAGCCCGGCGCGAAGGTGATCCACGGCGCGGTGCGCGGGTCGGTGTCGGGGCCGGCCACGACGATCAGCTCGTCGTCGGCGTGGCGGCCCAGGCGATCGAGCGGGCCGCCGGGCCGCCGGTGGCGATCGACGGTGATGATCGCCAGGTCGAGGCCGCCGGCGTCGATCGCCTGCTCGAGCTCGTCGGTGTTGCCCTCGCGCACGCTGAGCCGGATGCCGGGCCGCGCGCGCCGGAACCGCGCCAGGATCGGCGGCAGCAGGTAGGTCACCGCGGTGGCGCCGCCGCCGATGCGCACCTCGCCGGCGGCCAGCCCGGTGATCTCGGCGACCGCGCGCTTGCCGTCGGCGAACGCCGCCAGCGCCGCCTGGGCCCGCGGCAGGAGCTCGCGGCCGGCGGCGGTCAGCGCCGCGCCGTGGCGGCCGCGATCGAACAGCGGCGCGCCGACCTCGTGCTCGAGCCGCTGGATCGCGGCGGTCAGCGCCGGCTGCGACAGGTGGACCCGGCGCGCCGCGGCGGTGAAGGTGCCGGCGGTGGCCACCGCCACGAACTGCTCGAGCTCGCGCAGCATCGGGGTGATCGTATCATCGGATTCATCGATGGAAACCATCGAATCGTTCGACAAGACAGCAGGCCGACGCGGCCCCATGCTGGGACCATGTTGCAGCTCGTCGCGATCGGCCTCCTGGGCGGCGTCCTCACCACGGTGACCGGGGTCGGCGGCGGGATGGTGGCGCTGGCGCTGCTGTCGTTGATCATGCCGCCGGCCACCGCGCTGGCGCTGTCGGCCGCCGCGCTGACGGTGGGCAACGCCCACCGCGCGGCGCTCTACGCCGGCGCGATCGACCGCCGGGTCGCGCGGCGGTTCGGCGTCGGGCTCGCCGCCGGGGCGCTGGGCGGCGCGCTGGTGGTGACCGCGCTGCCGCCGGCCGCGCTGCACGCGGCGCTGGTGGTGGTCGCGCTGGTCGCGATCGCCCGCACGCTCAAGCTGTTCGCGTGGGCGCCGTCCCCCCGGGCGCTGACCGGCACCGGCGCGGTGGTCGGCGCGGTCGGCGCCAGCGCGGGCGGCGCCGGCGTGCTGGTGTCGCCGGTGCTGCTGGCCGCCGGCGTGCGCGGCGACGGCTACGTCGCGACCGTCGCGGTGTGCGCGCTGGTCCTGAACGGCGCCCGCGCCGCCGGCTACGCGCTCGGCGGCCTGTACCACCCGGCGATGGTCCCGGCGCTGCTCGCGCTCACCGCCGCGCTGATCGCCGGCAACCTGATCGGCCGCCGGCTGCGCGGCTGGGTGCGCGGGCCGTGGCTGGATCGCCTCGAGCTCGCCGCGCCCGTGGTCGCGGTGGCCGTCACCCTCGCCGGCGCCTGAATTCCCACGAGGGCATGTCGCCCGCTGGAGCCCCCGCCATGTCGATCACCTTCACGCTCACGCCCATCGGCCGCGTCACCAGCCCCCGCGTCGACCTCTCCGACGACGACTGGGGCGCGGTCGACGCGATCATCTCGCTCGAACGCGCGCTGTTCACCGAGGACGCGGTCGCCGGCCTCGGCGCGTTCAGCCACCTCGAGGTCGTGTACCTCTTCGATCAGGTCGATCCCGCCGCGGTGCGCACCGGCGCCCGCCACCCGCGCGGCCGCCGCGACTGGCCCGCGGTCGGCATCTTCGCGCAGCGCGCCAAGGCCCGCCCCAACCGGCTGGGGGTCTCGCGCTGCCAGCTGCTGGCCGTGGTCGGCCTCGAGCTGCACGTGCGCGGCCTCGACGCGATCGATCGCACGCCGGTGCTCGACGTGAAGCCGTGGTTCGAGGAGTTCGGCCCGCGCGGCGAGGTCCGGCAGCCACCGTGGTCGCACGAGGTGATGGCCGACTACTGGTGAGGCGTCACCCCGCCTTGCGCGCCGGCGCCGCGATCGCGCTCGCGATCGCGTCGCCGATCGCCGCGGCCAGGCCGTCGACGTCGGCGCGCCGGTGCGCGCGGGTCAGCGTGATCCGCAGGCCGCCGGCGTCCATCGGTACCGCCGGGAAGGCCACCGGGTTGACCAGGTAGCCGCCGGCGACCAGCTCCGACGCGGCCGCGATCACGGTGTCGGCGTGGCCCAACGTCACGTAGATCACCGGCGTCGGCGCGCCGGCCACCGCCGGCAGCCGCGGGCCGAGCACGGGATCGTCGGCGAACCGCGCCCGCGCGTGCGCCACCACCGCGGCCAGCTCGGCCTGCATCGCGGGCAGCTCGTCGGTCAGGTGCAGCCGAGCGCTCGCGATCACCGCGCCCAGCACCGCCGGCGGCAGCTGGATGCTGAACATCAGCGACGGCCCCAGGTTCTCGATCCGCTCCTTGGTCGCGCGGTCCGGCACCACCAGCGCGCCGCCGGTGGCGCCGAAGCCCTTGGCCAGCGAGGTCGCGACGATCGTGCGATCGACCGGCAGATCGGCGTCGAACAGCGTCCCCGCGCCGCGGCGGCCGGTCCAGCTCATGCCGTGGGCGTCGTCGAGGTACGCGTGCAGCGCCGGGTAGCGCGCCATCAGCGTCGCCAGCCCGGCGACGTCGAGGCGGTCGCCGAACATCGAGTAGACGCCGTCGGCCGCGTACCAGACGCGCCGCGCGCCGCCGGCCAGCGCGTCCTGGATCGCCCGCTCGAGCGCGTCGAGATCGGCGTGGGGCAACCCGACCGAGCGCGGCCCGCGGCTGCCCAGCGCCGCCAGCGCGGTCTGCACGCTGTGGTGCACCTGGCGATCGAACAGCACGACGTCGTTGCGCTCGAGCAAGATCGGCAGCGCCGCGGCGTGGGCCAGCGTCGTCGAGCCGGCCAGCACCACCGGCCGGCCGAACAGCTGCGCCAGCGCCGCGTCGGCCTCGGCGTACAGCGGGCTGGTGACGAAGCAGCGCGACGCCGACAGCGCCACGCCGTGGGCGCGGATCGCCGCGATCGCGCCCTCGGCCAGCCGCGGATCGCGATCGAGGCCGAGGTAGCTGCAGGTGGCGAACGACACCACCTCCTGCCCGCTCGGCTCGAGGACCAGCGTGCGGCCGTCGCCGCCGATCGACCGCGCCGCCCGCTGCGTGACCCCCGCCGCCCGCCCCCGCGCCATCAGTGCTTCGAGTCTGGGATGCATGCCCAGACAGAGTCGGTCACCCCGCCGGCATGTCCCGGCGTGCCACCGATTGCCAGCCTAGAACTTGCTCCACAGGTACTGGTTGGTGATCTCGTGGTGGAACTGGATCTCGTTGGTCTTCACCGTCGAGCCCAGCGCCTTCGGGCAGCGCTCCGCCGACGCGGTCTTCAGCTCGGCGAACTTGGTGTGGACGGTCTCGCCGTACAGCTTCTTGGCGAACGCGCTGCCCTTGAACAGGCGGATCGCGTCGTAGATGTTGTCGGGCAGGAACCGGGTCCGCGACTTCTTGCCGTCGTCGTCGGCCTCGACCGGGCCCTCGAGGCCGGTGCGCAGGATCGTGTAGACCGACATGTACGGGTTCGAGTCGGGCGCCACCGAGCGGACCTCGATGCGGGCCGAGCGCTCGTTGCCGAGCGGGATGCGGACCATCGAGCCGCGGTCGATCGCCGAGGCCTTGATCTGGTTGGGCGCCTCGTAGTGCGGGTCGAGCCGGCGGTAGGCGTTGACCGACGAGTTCAGCGTCAGGCAGATGTCGGGCGCCGCGCCGAGGATGCGGGCGATGAAGTCCCAGCCGGCCTTCGACAGGCCGTCCTTGCCCTTCTTGTCGTGGAACAGGTTCACGCCCTTCTTCGACAGCGACATGTTGGTGTGCATGCCGTTGCCGTTGACGCCGGTGACCGGCTTGGGCAGGAACGAGGCCGTCATGTCGAGCTGGCTGGCGACCTGGCGGGCCAGCAGCTTGTACAGCTGGACCTGATCGGCGCCGACCACCGCGTCGGCGTACTTGAAGTTCATCTCGAACTGCGACGGCGCCACCTCGGGGTGGTCCTTCTCGTTCTCGAAGCCCATCGCGCGCTGGGCCTCGGCCGAGCGGTCGATGAACTGGCGGAGCGCGTCGCCGGGCAGCGAGTGGTAGTAGCCGCCGGTCGAGATGAACTCGAACGCGCCGGTCTCGTGGTAGTGGCGCTCGGCGTCCTTGCCCTTGAACAGGAAGCCCTCGATCTCGTGCGCGACGTTGCACACGGTCTGGTCCTTGGCGTAGAGCGCCTCGGTGTAGGCCTTGAGCCGGCCGCGCAGGTCGCCCTCGTACGGCGAGCCGTCCTTCTCGAGGACCTCGCCGAACACCAGCACCTTGCCGGGGCCGAAGACGTCGGCGGGCAGCCAGTAGAAGGCCGGCCAGTCGATGCCGAGGCGCAGATCCGACTCCTGCTGGGCCGAGAAGCCGCGGATCGAGCTGCCGTCGAAGGTCAGGTTGTCGGCCGACCCGAGCAAGAACTTCTTGTCGTAGTCGAGCATGTGCATCCGACCCTCGAGGTCGGTGAAGCACACGGTGACCGCCTTGATGCGCTTCTCGTCGGCCAGGTACTTCATCCGCTGCTCGCGGATCTTGTCCGGCTTGACCCGGCTCAGGCGCTGGTTCTTGGCCTCGAGGTTGAGCTCCTCGAGCTCGTCGTACGGGATCTCGAGGAAGTCGCGCAGCCCGCGCGGGGCGGTGGGTTCGGATGCGGTGCGGCTCTTACGGGTGTCCACGGGTGCCTCCTGGCGGGCACTTTGGACCGCGTCCAAGCCTTGATCCAGCCTGAACAAGCTTAACTGTCGCGATTTTTATCGTTAGGCAGCGTCCCGATCGGCTTGCAGATCTGCCCCGATCCTGGATCAACCCAGCCCGGCCGTCACGGCCCCACCGTCGCCCACGGCCCGCTGTGGTCGGCGAACTGCCGCATCCAGTCGCCCAGCTGGACGCCGCCCGACGTCGTCGGCGCGGGGTTGGTCGCGGTCAGCACGTGGCTGGCCGCGTCGATCACGAACGCCGCCTGGCCGGTGCCGGGGATCATGCCGTCGCGGATCGCCAGCGTGCGGGTCGCCAGCTCGGCCTGGGTCACGCCGAAGTAGGTCGCGATCGTCTGATCGCGGGTGTTCATCAACAGCGCCCAGCGCGCGTCGGGGCGACGGTACTGGCGCAGGTAGGCCGGCCAGCCGCCGAAGCCGGTGGCGCACGCCGGGCACTGGCTCGCGAGCGGCACGTCGAGGTCCCACGCCGCGCGCATCGCGTCCCAGCGCGCCGGCACGGGATCGATCGGGTGCGACGAGTCGCTCAGCACGTCGAGCGTCGGGGCGAGCCAGGCCATGTGCAGGCGATCTTGCTGGAGCATCGCGCCATAGCCGCCGGCGGAGATGCCGGCGAGCAGCACCCGGCTCGCCGCTGGCCGGGTCGCGCGCAGCCGCGGCCACAGCGCGTCGAGGTTGGTCTGCCCCGCGTGGTGCACGGTGCGCGGGCCGCCGGCGGTGGTGTACTGGGTCGTGGCGTGGCCGGCGTGCAGGTCACCCGTGCAGTACGGCACGAACACGAAGCTGGCGTTCTGGTACGGGTTGCCGGCGCCACGGCTCGTCAGCGGGTACGCGTCGAGGTTGGGCTGCAGCGCCGCGAACTCGGCGGCACCGAACGGCGTGTCGATGCTGGCCGCGGTCCGGAGCTCGAAGCAGGTCTGGGCGTCCCAGCACGCGCCGCCGCCGTTGAGCAGCACGACCACCTCGTCGGTGCGCGCCGCGAGCTTGAGCCCGACGCCGGTCGGCGAGCCGTCGCCGCAGACCATGCCCGGCACCTCGACCCAGGTCCACTGATCGACCGGCGCCACCAGCGGCGGCGTGAGGTCGGCGTCGTTGTTCGGGTGAGGATCGTAGCCGCCGGCGTCGGTCGGGCTGGTGCCGCTGCAGGCCATCGCCAGGGTCGCCGTCAGGGTCGCCGCCATCGAGATCGCGCGCATGCGCCAGGGTACCAAGCGTCGCTGGCCCGGTGGGGCGCCGCACGCGACGCGGTGCGCGCGATCACTGGCACAATGCCGGCCGATGCAGCCCGGCCACCACGTCGTCGTCACCTCGCTGGGCGAGACGCCCATGGACGCGCTCGAGCGCCACGCCGACCTGGCGCCGCAGCCGCCCCCGGATCCGGCGACCCTGGCGCCGACCGACGTGATCGTCCGGGTCGCCGCGGCGCAGGTCGGCTGGGTCGATCTGATCATGATGAGCGGGCAGTACCAGCACGTGCCCAAGCCGCCGTACACGCCCGGGCTCGAGTACGCCGGCGAGATCGCGTGGTGCGGCCCGGCGGTCACCACCTGCGCGGTCGGCGATCGCGTGCTGATCGACGGCTTCACCACCGGCCCGCGGTCGCTGGGCGCGTACCAGCGGTGGGGCGGCTTCGCGACCTACGCGGTGGCGCCGGCCGCCGCGGCGATCCCGATCCCCGGCGCGCTCACCTTCGATCAGGCGTGCTGCCTGCTCGGCAACTACGAGACCGCGTACCACTGCCTGATCACGCGGGGGCGGCTGCGCGCCGGCGAGACCGTGCTGATCCTCGGCGCCGCCGGCGCCACCGGCCTGGCCGCGGTCGACGTGGCCCGCCAGGTCGGCGCGACGGTGATCGCGGTCGGGCGCTCGCCGGCCAAGCTGGCGCAGGTCGCGGCCCGCGGCGCGGCCCACACGATCGCGCTCGGCGACGCGCCGCTGCGCGACGCGGTCAAGGCGATCGCGCCCGACGGCGTCGACGTGGTCTACGACGGCGTCGGCGGCGAGCTGTCGCTGGCGGCGCTGCGCTGCGTGCGGTTCGGCGCGCGCTACCTGATCGTCGGCTGGGCGGCGACGCCGTTCGTCGCCGCCGGCAAGGGCGGCCGCGGCGCGCCCAACGCCAACCAGCTGCCGACCAACCTGATCATGATGAAGGGCCTCGACGTGCTGGGCTGCCCGACGGTGATCTCGACGGTGGTCGACCCGACGCTGCGCCCGCCGCGGCTGGCGGCGGTGCTCGACTGGGCCGCCCGCGGCGCGATCACGCCCCACGTCTCGCACGTCTTCCCGCTGACCGCGTGGCAGGAGGCGATGACCGCCAAGTGGCGCGGCGAGGTCGTGGGCGGCGCCGTCGTCCATCCGTAGCGTCGCCCGTGGCACCATCGCGGCATGGCCCGCGCGGTGCTCGTGGCGATCTTCCGCGCGATCATGCGCCTGTACTTCCGCGCGATCGAGCGGATCGGCGAGCCGCCGACCGCCGACGTCCGCGGCCGCGTCTTCGTCGCCAACCACTACAACGCGCTGATCGATCCGGTGGTCGTGCTGACCGCCGCGCCCTGCCCGATCGCGCCGATCGCCAAGGCGCCGCTGTGGAAGATCCGCGGGCTGGCGTGGCTGCTCGACGCCGCCGGCGCGGTGCCGATCGTCCGCGCCAAGGACGAGCCGGGGAAGGCGCCGGGCGCCAACGACGCGACCTTCGCGCGGGTCGCGCGCCACCTCGCCGACGGCGGCAACGTGCTCATCTTCCCCGAGGGCATCAGCCACAGCGCGCCCAAGCTGGCGCCGCTCAAGACCGGCGCGGCGCGGATGCTCGCGGCCGCGGCGGCGCTGGGCGGCGTCGCGCCGACGTTCCAGGCGGTGGCGCTGGAGTTCGACGCCGCCGACACGTTCCGCTCGCGCTGCCTGCTGGTGTGGGGGCCGGCGCGGGCGTGGGCCGACGTCGACGGCGCGCCCGCCGATCGGGTCGCCCGCGCCACCGCGCAGATGGCCGAGGACCTCGGTGGCCTGCTGGTCGAGGCCGACAGCCACGACGAGCGCCGCCGCATCGCGCAGGTCGCCGAGATGCTGGCCGACGACGCCGGCGACGACACGCTGGCCGGCTGGAGCACGATCGGCCGGCAGGTCGAGGTGGCGACGCGGACGCTCACGCAGGTCGCGCCGGCCGAGCTGGCCGACGCCCGGGCCGCGGTCGACGGCTACCGCGCGCTGCTCGATCGCCACGGCGTCCGCGACGCGCAGCTCGCGCGCGGCCAGACCCCGCCGCCGCGCTCGCCGATCCGCTGGGTCCGCCGGGTCGCGCTGGCGCCGCTGGTGGTCGCCGGCGTCGTGCTGTACGCGCTGCCGTACCGGCTGCCGCGGCGGATCGCGCGCAGCGGTGAGCCCGACGTGATCTCGACGTACAAGCTGGGCGCCGGCCTGGTGGTGTTCCCGCTGTGGGCGGTCGCGCTGACCGTCGCCGCGTGGGTCTGGCTGGCGGCGCCGCTGGCCGCCGCGGCGACCGCGGTGGCGTGGCTGTCGCCGCTGGCGGCGCTGCGGTGGCTCGACTGGCGCGACCGCCGCGACCGGCCGTTGACCGCGGGGCAGCTCGCCGCGCTGGTCGCCGCGCGCGCCCGGGCGATGGCGGCGATCGAGCGGGCGCGGGCGCACCTCGCCGGGGCGGGGTGAGCACGGCTGGAACAGTCCGTCCCACGTCGGCGATCGCCGCTCCGGAGGAACCGCGCTACGGTCCGCGCCGGAGGAACCATGATCAAGCTCTTCGGCAACCCGCTCAGCACGTGCACCCGCAAGGTGCTCTGCACCCTGCACGAGACCAACACGCCCTTCGAGTTCAACGTCATCGACTTCACCAAGGGCGAGCACAAGCAGCCGGCGCACATGGCGCGGCAGCCGTTCGGCCAGGTGCCGGCGATCGACGACGACGGCTTCGGCCTCTACGAGTCGCGCGCGATCTGCCGCTACGTCAACCAGAAGGCCGGCGGCAGCCTGGTGCCGAACACGCTGCAGGGCTGCGCCACGATGGAGCAGTGGATCAGCGTCGAGACCTCCAACTTCACGCCGTCGGCGATGAAGCTCATCTACAACTACGTGTTCTTCCCGATGCAGGGCAAGGCCGAGGATCCGGCGATGATCGCCGACGGCAACGCCGGCGTCGACCGCGCGCTGAAGGTGCTCGAGACCCGGCTCGCGGCGAGCACGTACCTGGCCGGCGACACCTTCACGATCGCCGACATCGGCTTCCTGCCGTACATCGAGTACCTGATGGCGACCCCGGCCAAGTCGCTGTTCGCCGGCTACCCCGCGGTGCAGGCGTGGTGGACCCGCTGCAGCGAGCGCCCGAGCTGGCGCAAGGCCGCCGGCCGCGCCTGAGCAGCCCGGGCCAAGAAGCGTCGCGCGGTCGTTAACGGTCCGGGCGGGCCGCCGTCCTGGCAGCAAAGGAGCTGCCATGACCCACCTGCCCGCCTCCGTCCTCGCCCTCGCCACCACCCTCTCGCTCGCCGCCGGCGTCGCCGAGGCCAAGCCGCACCGCGCCCGGCCGCGCCCGCCGGCAGCCCGCCCGCTGCTCCGCGCCACCCCGGCGCCCGCCGCCGCGGTGTCGCAGCCCCGGGTCAGCGCCAGCGAGCGCCCGGTGTGCGGCAACATCGCGACCAAGGGGCCGATGCGCCGCGAGTGCAAGGACAGCCTCGGCGTGACCTACCAGATCGAGGCCGACGCCGGCCACTGGAAGACCCTGGGGCGGTACTGCACGCTGGGCGCGGTCCAGGTCTCGCTCGACGCCACCGGCCGCGCGACGGTCGCCTACGACCAGGGCACCCGCCGCGCCCGCACGGTCGAGGTCGCCGCCAACGCCACCTCGACCGAGCCGCTGGTCGCCGCCTGCCGCCGGGGCCTGCCGTGACCGCGGCGCCGGCCTTCGAGCTCGACTGGCTGGGCGGCTGGAGCGAGCGCCGCCTGCGCCGCCGCCGCCCCGGCATCGACGACCTGCCGTGGGGCACGCTCGACCTCGGCGCGCTCGCGCCCGACGACGTCGTCGAGGCGCGCCGGGTGTGGACCAACGGCGTCTTCACCGAGTACGCCAGCGCCGCGGCGTTCGCCAACCTCACCACCGCGCTGCTCGAGTGCGGCGCGCCGGTCGACCTCACCGCGGTCGCCGCCGACGTCGTCGTCGACGAGCTCGACCACGTCGAGCTGGTGGCGCGGCTGGTCGGCGAGCTCGGCGGCGCGGTCCCGTACCACTACGACGTCGCGCAGATCTCGCAGGTCACCGACCCGGCCGCGACGCCGCTGATGCGCGCGCTCGAGCTGGCGGTCACGGTGTCGTGCGTCGGCGAGAACCTCAGCGTGCCGGCGCTGACCCGCTCGCGGGCGCTGGCCACGACGCCGCTGGTCGCCGCGGTGCTCGACCGGCTGCTCGCCGACGAGGGCCCCCACGCCGAGCTGGGCTGGCGGGTCCTGGCGTGGGCCGGCCCACGGCTCACCGCCGCCGAGCGCGCGCGGGTCGGCGCCATCGCGGTCGCGGCGATCGCCAGCTTCGCGCCGCTGTGGCAGGCCCCGGCCTGCGCCACCTGCCAGGCGCCGGATCTGGGCGTCACGCCGCCCGACGATCACGGCGCGCTGTTGCGCCGGGCGGTCCGCGAGCGGGTGCTGGCGCGCCTCGCGCGGAACGCGATCCCCGTCGATCCCGCGGCCGTCGAACCGCTGCTGGCGTGACCGCGATCTCGCGGGTGCGAATGGGTCTTTGGCGGCTTCCGCGCGCGCCCGGCTCGGGC
The DNA here is from genome assembly GCA_016794525.1 of Myxococcales bacterium. Taxonomy (GTDB): domain Bacteria; phylum Myxococcota_A; class Polyangia; order Haliangiales; family Haliangiaceae; genus UBA2376. The sequence continues at coordinate 142,201 of JAEUJY010000073.1, read as the reverse complement.
TAAACATGGCGCTCGTACGCCGCCGGTTGTCGTCGGTGGCGCGCCCCTGACGCCGAAGAAGCGAGCCGCCGATGTCCGACCCCGCCGCCAACGCCAACATCACGCCGATCGCCATCGAACAGGAGATGCGCTCCTCGTTCATGGACTACGCGATGAGCGTCATCGTCGCGCGCGCGTTGCCCGACGCCCGCGACGGCATGAAGCCGGTCCACCGCCGCATCCTGTTCGCCCAGAAGGGCCTGAACAACGTCTACAACCGGCCGTACCTCAAGTGCGCCCGCGTCGTCGGCGACGTCATCGGCAAGTACCACCCGCACGGCGACGCGTCGGTCTACGACGCCCTGGTCCGCATGGCCCAGGACTTCTCGATGCGCTACATGCTCGTCGACGGCCAGGGCAACTTCGGCTCGGTCGACGGCGATCCGCCGGCGGCGATGCGTTACACCGAGTGCCGCATGGCCAAGGTGGCCAGCGAGCTGCTCGCCGATCTCGACAAGGAGACGGTCGAGTGGCAGCCGAACTACGACGACAAGGAGCTCGAGCCCACGGTCCTGCCGACCAAGGTGCCGAACCTGCTCCTCAACGGCGCCACCGGCATCGCGGTCGGCATGGCGACGTCGATCCCGCCGCACAACCTGACCGAGATCGTCGGCGGCGTGCTGGCGCTGATCGAGCGGCCGACGCTGCCTGACGAGGAGCTGTTCCGGATCGTCACCGGGCCCGACTTCCCCACCGGCGGCATCATCCAGGGCCGGGCCGGCATCCTCAGCGCGTTCAAGACCGGCCGCGGCTCGATCGTCGTGCGCGGCCGGGCCACCGTCGAGGAGATCCGCAAGGATCGCATGGCGATCGTGGTCACCGAGCTGCCGTACATGGTCAACAAGGCGCGGTGGATCGAGAACTGCGCCGACCTGGTCCGCGACAAGAAGCTCGAGGGCATCTCCGACATCCGCGACGAGAGCGACCGCACCGGCATGCGGGTGGTGTTCGAGCTCAAGCGCGACGCCAACGACCAGGTGATCCTGAACAACCTCTACAAGGCCACCGCCCTGCAGAGCTCGTTCGCGGTCAACATGCTGGCGATCGTCGACAACCGGCCGGTGCTGCTGACGCTGCGCCACGCGCTGCGGGTGTTCATCGATCACCGCCGCGACGTCGTCACCCGCCGGACGCTGTTCGATCTGCGCGAGGCCCGGGCCCGGCGCGAGATCGTCGAGGGCCTCGGCCTCGCGGTCATGAACATCGACCGGGTGATCGAGATCATCCGCGGGTCGAAGGACACCGACATCGCCAAGGAGCGGCTGATGGCCGAGCGCCTGGGCGGGCTCGACGGCTTCCTCGAGCGGGCCGGCCGGCCCGAGGCCGAGGTGCTGGCGGCGCGCCAGGCCGGGTTCGTGCTGCTCAGCGCGCGCCAGGCCCAGGCCATCCTCGACATGCGGCTCGGGCGCCTGACCGGCCTCGAGCGCGAGAAGCTCGAGGCCGAGTACCGCGAGCTGTGGTCGTTGACCGACTACCTCGAGGGCCTGCTCGCCGACGACAAGAAGCTGATGGCGGCGATCGTCGACGAGCTGCGCGCGATCAAGGACGAGTTCGGCGACGAGCGCCGCACCGAGATCGTCGAGGCCGAGGGCGAGATCCTGACCGAGTCGCTGATCGACCAGGAGGACATGGTCGTCACCCGCACCCGGCTGGGCTACGTCAAGCGCACGCCGCTCAAGGAGTACCAGGCCCAGGGCCGCGGCGGCCGCGGCGTCACCGGCGCGGCGCAGGGCGGCGACGACGACTTCGTCGCCGACATGTTCGCGGCGTCGACCCACGACCACCTGCTGCTGTTCACGTCCAAGGGCCGGGCCTACTACAAGAAGGTCTACGAGCTGCCCGAGGGCGCGCGCACCTCCAAGGGCAAGCCGTTCGTCAACGTCATCGAGCTGCAGGACGGCGAGGAGGTCGTCTCGATGCTCCCGCTCAAGGAGTTCAGCGAGGACCGGTTCGTCTTCCTCGCCACCGAGAGCGGCACGGTCAAGAAGACCGAGCTGACCGCGTTCGAGAAGATCCGCGTCACCGGCATCCGGGCGATCTCGCTCGACGACACCGACCGGCTGGTGTCGGTGGCGATCACCAGCGCCAACCACGACGTGCTGCTCACCTCGGCCAAGGGCCTGGCGGTGCGGTTCCGCGACGACAAGGTCCGCGCGATGGGCCGCGACGCCGGCGGCGTCCGCGGCATGAAGCTCGGCACCGGCGACCGCCTGGTCGGCATGGTGGCGTTCGAGCGCGACAGCAGCGTCACGCTGATCACGGTGTGCGCGCGCGGCTACGGCAAGCGCACGTCGCTCGGCGACTACCCGACCAAGAACCGCGGCGGCAAGGGCGTCATCACGATCAAGACCACCAGCCGCAACGGCCTGGTCGCGGCGGTGCGGATCGTCGCCGACGACGACCACCTGATCCTGATCAGCGACAAGGGCAAGATCATCCGGCTGCGGGTCAAGGACATCCCGACCCAGGGCCGCGCCACCCAGGGCGTCCGGGTGATGCGCCTCGACGACGGCGAGTCGGTCGCGGCGATCGAGCGCCTGGCCGACCCGTCCGACGAGAGCATCGAGGAGGGCGCGCCGATCGAGGCCGCCGACGACGGCGACACCGTGCCGATGGACGCCAGCGAGCTCGAGGGCGAGGGCGACGACGAGGGCGACGAGGGCGACGACGACGAGGCCGACGACGGCGACGACGGCGAGGCGTGATCGGGGTCAGCCGCCGATGCCGGCGGCTGACAGCGCCGCCGCCAGCGCGGGGTCGGGGCAGCTCAGCCCGAACTGGATGACCTCGGCGACGACGTCGGTGGTGCCGGCGACGAACACCGTGCCCGAGTCGACGCAGTAGGTCCACGCGACGTAGCGGAGCTCGCCGCTGGCGTCGTGCAGGTCGACCACCGTCAGCGACGACAGCATCACGTCGTCGTCGCCGTCGGCGTGCGGGAGCCGCGCCGCCGCCGGCAGCGCCTCGCCGTCGTAGCGCTCGCCGGCGACCGCCAGCTGCGCCTGCTCGAGCGGCGTGAGATCGTCGAGGGACCGGGGCTGGCGGACGCGGCCGCGCTGGAGCTGCATGTCCGGATGATGCCGCCGCCGGCGGGTGTGAGGGGGTGGCGGCTCGGCGACGAGCGCCCTGGTGCTCAGGTCCGACGCGCCAGCCAGCCGTACAGCGCCGGGACGACGAGCATGTTGAGGGCGGTCGCCGACAGGAGGCCGCCCAGGATGACGACGCCCATCGGGGCCTGCAGCTCGTTGCCGGGCTCGCCACCGGCCAGCACCAGCGGCACCAGCGCCAGGCCGGCGCACAGCGCGGTCATCAGCACCGGGGACAGGCGCTCGAGCGACCCGCGCTCGACCGCCTCGGCCAGCGTCGCGCCCTCGCTGCGGCGCAGGTGCTCGTAGTGGCTGATCATCATGATGCCGTTGCGGGTGGCGATGCCGAACAGCGTCACGAAGCCGACCAGCGAGGCCACGCTGATCACGCCACCGCCGAGGAACACCGCCAGCACGCCGCCGATCAGCGCCAGCGGCAGGTTGACCATGATCAACAGCGCGTTGCGCATCGAGCCGAAGGACATCAACAGCAGCACCAGGATGCCGACCACGACCGCGCCGCCGAGCAGCGTGATCGTGCGCGACGCGGCCTGCTCGCTCTCGAACTGCCCGCCGTAGACCACGTAGTACCCGGTCGGCAGGGTCACGCCCCGCTCGATGCCGCGGCGGATGTCGTCGATGACGCCGCGCAGGTCGCGCCCGCTGACGTTGGCCGACACGACGATCCGCCGCTGCACGTTCTCGCGCATGATCAGGTTGGGGCCGACGTCGTCGCGGATCGTCGCCAGCATCTTGAGCGGCACGCGGACGCCGGCCGGGGTGTCGATCGGCGTGTCGCGGATCGCGTCGAGGTCGGCCCGCTGATCGTCGCGGTAGCGCACCACCACGTCGTAGGTGCGCTGTCCCTCGAGCACCCGGGTCACGACGGTGCCGGCGTAGGCGGTCTCGACCAGCTCCGCGAGGTCGCCGCTGCGCACCTGGTAGCGAGCGATCGCCTCCCGATCGAAGACGATCGCCACCTGCGGTACGTCGACCTGCTGCTCGACGGATAGGTCGACCACGCCGGGGACCTTCGCCATCACCACCTTGACCGCCTCGGCGCTGACCCGCAGCTGGGCCAGGTCGTCACCGAACACCTTGATCGCGATGCTCGACCGGGTCCCCGACAGCATGTGGTCGATGCGGTGGGCGATCGGCCCGCCGATCGTGGTCACCATGCCGGGGACCGTGGTCAGCCGCTGGCGCAGCTCGGCCAGGAACGCCTCCTTGGGTCGGTCGGTCGCGCGCAGCCGCACGTCGATCTCGGCGGCGTTGACGTCCTGGGCGTGCTCGTCGAGCTCGGCGCGGCCGGTGCGCCGGGCGGTCGACACCACCTCGGGGAACGACAGCAGCACCTCCTCGACCCGGCGACCGAGCTGGTCCGACTGCTCGAGCGACGTGCCCGGCAGCGTCACCGCGCTGACCGTGAGCGCGCCCTCGTTGAACTCGGGGAGGAAGGTGCGGCCCAGGAACGGGCCGACCGCCACCGCCGCCGCCAGCATCGCCAGCGCGCCGATGATCACCACCGCCGGGCGCCGCACCGCGCGGACCAGCACCGGCCGGTAGCCGCGCTTGAGCGTCCGCACCAGCCACGCGTCGCCGTGCGCAGCGGCGGCGGCCCGGCGCGGCAGCACGTACGCACACAGCGCCGGCGTGAGCGTCAGCGCGACCACCAGCGACGCGAAGATCGCGACCAGGTAGGCGACCCCGAGCGGCCGCAGCAGGCGGCCCTCGACGCCGTCCAGGAAGAACAGCGGCACGAACACCAGCATGACGATCAGCGTGGCGAACACGATCGACCCGCGGACCTCGCGCGACGCCTCGAAGATCACGTCGTCGGCGGCGCGCCGCTGGTCGGCCGGGCGGGCCGCGTCCTCCCGCAGGCGGCGCACGACGTTCTCGACGTCGATGATCGCGTCGTCGACCAGCGCGCCGATCGCGATCGTCAGGCCGCCCAGCGACATCGTGTTGACCGTGATCCCGAGCGCGTCCATCGCGATCACCGCCACCAGCAGCGACAGCGGCAGCGACGCCAGCGAGATCAGCGTCGGCCGCAGCTGGAACAGGAACAGGAACAGGATCACCGCGACCAGGATCGCGCCGTCGCGCAGCGCCACCGACACGTTGCGCACCGCGGTGCCGATGAAGTCGGCCTGGCGCGCCTTGTCGCGCTCGATGATCATCCCCTCCGGGAGGCCGCGCTGGATCGCGTCGAGCTCACGGTCGATGCGGGCGGTGAGCTCGAGGGTGTTGGCGCCGGGCTGCTTCTGGATCCCGATCACCACCGCCGGCCGGGCGTCCGACGAGCCGGTGCCGCGGCGGATCGCCGGGCCCAGCTCGACCTCGGCCACCTGGCCGACCACGACCGGCACGCCGTCGCGGACGGTCACGACCGCGCTGGCGATGTCGGCCTCGCCGCCGAGCCGGCCGACGCCCCGGATCAGCGCCTCCTGGCCGCCGCGGACCATGAACCCGCCGGTCGAGTTGGCGTTCGACGCGTGGAGCGCCGCGAGCACGTCGGGCAGGCCGACGTCGAACGCCGCCAGCCGCTCCGGCGCCACCCGCACCTGGTACTGCCGGACCTCGCCGCCGATCGGCACCACCTGCGCGACCCCGGGGATGGCCAGCAGCCGGCGCCGCAGCGTCCAGTCGGCGGCGTCGCGCACCTCCATCGGGGTGTGGCGGTCGCTGCGCACCGCGATGAACAGGATCTCGCCCATGATCGACGAGATCGGCGCCAGCGTCGGGGCCGCGATGTCGGGCGGGAGCTGGGCGGCGACCAGCTGCAGCTTCTCGTTCACGATCTGGCGCGCGATGTACTTGTCGGTGCCCCACGCGAACTCGACCCAGACGATCGAGATGCCGATGCCCGACGCCGAGCGCACGCGGCGCACGCCGGTCGCGCCGTTGACCGACGACTCGATCGGGAACGTGACCAGCGTCTCGACCTCCTGCGGCGCCAGCCCGTGGGCCTCGGTCACCACCGTCACCGTCGGCGCGGTGAGATCGGGGAACACGTCGACCGGCATGCGCAGCGCGGTGACCGCGCCGTAGGCGGTGACCGCCAGCGCGCCGATGACCACGAACAGGCGGTTGACGATCGACCAGCGGATGATGCGATCCATCAGCGACATCGGGACCTCAATGCACGTGGCCGTGGGCCGGCACCGAGCCGGCCGCGGCCTGCAGCTTGATCTCGTAGGCGCCGCGGGTGACGACGTGTTCGCCCGCGGTGACGCCCTCGAGCACCTCGACCCAGCCGTTGCCACGGATGCCGAGGCGCAGCGGCCGCCGCTCGAACGCCTCGCCCTCGACCATCACGTAGGCGATCGGTCGGCCGGCGTCTTCGACGACGGCGGCCGTGGGGATCGCCAGCGCCCGACGGGGCGCGCCGGTGGCGATCACCAGGCGGGCGAAGTTGCCGATGCGTAGCTTGCCCGCGCGGTTGTCGAGCTCGAAGATCACCGGGACCGTGCGGCTGCGCGGATCGATGACCCGCCCGATCGTCACCAGCCGCGCGTTGGTCTCGTCCACCGTGAACGGCTGCTCGTACCCTTCGACGGTGAACCACGCGGTGCGCGCGCCCTCGACCCGCGGCACGTCGGGCTCGACCACCTTCGCGACCAGCCACACGCGATCGAGGTCGATCACCGAGAACAGCGCCCGGCCCTCGTCGACGCTCTCGCCCGACGCGGCCGACATGGCCACCAGCGTGCCGGCGATCGGCGCCCGCAGCTGGAACCGCCGGGCCCCGCCACCGCCAGCGGCGCTGGCGTCGAACTGGGCCAGGCGCCCGCGGGCGCCGGTGGCCCGCGCCTCGGCGATCGCGAGCCGGGTCCGGGCCTCGTCGCGCACCCGGGCCGGCGCGGCCTGATCGGCGACCAGCCGCTCGGCCCGGGCCAGCTCAGCGCGGGCCGCCTCGAGCTCGGCGCGACTGGCGTCGACGTCGGCGGCCATCGTCGCGCGATCGCCACCGGCAGCGGCCCGCGGCGCGATGGTCGCGAGCACCTGGCCGGCCACCACCGGCATGCCGAGGATCGGCGCCGGCTCGCTGAGCGTCACCCGGCCCGCCACCGGCGCGCCGACCTCGGCGGCGCGTCCCGCCACCGGCCGGATCTCACCGGTCGCGCGCACGCCGTCCTGCAGGTCCTGCTCGCCGGCCGCCACGGTGGCGAAGTCGGTCTTCCACTGCTGCTCCTTGAGGAAGGTGATCCGCCCTGGCACCTCGGCCTCCTCGCCGAGCTTCGCCCGCGCCGCCGCCTCGTCGGCGAACACCTCGCACGGGCCGGCCGCGAACGTCTCGCTGACCTGGGGGCTGGCGATGGTGAAGCGCAGCTCGCAGGGCCCGACCTTGGACGGCGTGAGCACGGGGCGGAAGATGCCGGGGTTGGACGGCGCGTCGACGGCGCCGCTGACCTCGGCGCCGCCCGCGTAGATCACCGTCAACGTGGCGCGCCCGCTGGTGACCGCGCGGAACGTCGGCATCTCGGTCACGTGCGCGGCGAAGCGGCCCTCGCGACCGACGATCAGCGGCGGGTACTCCATGAACAGCTCGGTGCGCTCGGCCCAGGTGGTCACCGACTGGCCGGGCAGCTCCGCCGGGCCAGCCGCGGCGCCATGGCCGTGATCGTCATGGGCGGCCTCGGAGCCGCCCCGGCCACAGCCGAGGGCGAGCACGATCGGGATCAGCGGGAGCGTGCGCATCGGCGTCCTCACGTTCGTCACGGGCGGCGGCCCAGGGCGAGCCACAGGTCGAGTTCGGCGAGCCGCGCGTCGCGCCGCAGCTCGAGGTCCCGCAGCCGGACGGCGCGGGCGGTGCGATAGGCGTCGAGCAGCTCGACGATGCCGGCCTCGCCCTCGCGGTAGCCGGTCTCGGCGGCCCGCAACAACGGCTCGAGGCGCGCGAGCTGGTCGCCGGCGAGGCGCTCGGCCTGGGCGCGCCGCCGCACCACGGCGTCGCGCGCGATCGCGATCTGCGATGGCACGGTGGCGGCCAGCCACTGCTGCTCGGCCGCGGCGACCGCGCGGGCCGCGCGGGCCTGGGCCGCCACGCCTTGCCCGCGATCGAACGTCGGCAGCGACAGGGCGAGCCCCAGCGTGGCGCCGATCGCCGCGCCGCCGGCGCCGTCGTTGGCCATCACGCCGACGGCGATGCCGAGGTCAGGGATCGACCCGCGCGCGGCGAGCCCGGCCCAGGCGTCAGCCGCGGTCCGCCGCGCCGCGGCGGCGCGGTAGTCACCGCGGGCCTCGACCGCCCCCGCCGCGAGCCCGTCGATCGCCGCCGGCGCGGCCGGCAACGCGAGGTCGGACATCGCCTCGACCGCCGCGACGCCGATCAGCGCGCCGAGCCGGGACCGCGCCGCGGCGACCTCGACCTCGGCCGAGGCCACCTGATCATCGTACGCCGCCAGCTCCAGCTCGATGCGCTGGACGTCGTAGCCCGAGCCGGCCCCGGCGGCGCCGCGGCGGCGGACCACCTCGACCGCGCGGACCAGCGGCTCGCGCTCGGCCTGCAGGAGCGCGAGCACGCGCGCCGCGTAGGCGGCGTGGTTGAACGCGCGCAAGCCGTCGATCGTGCGCACGACGTGCGCGCGGTCGGCCTCGGCGCGCAGCGCGTCGACCTCGGCCCGCGCCACGGCGATCCGACGCGGGCGCCGGCCGGCCAGATCCACCGGCACCGCGACCCGCGCGTAGCTGGTCGCGGCGCGGTCGGGCGCCAGCGCCTGCTCACGCTCGAGCTGGAGCTCGGGGTTGGGTCGCACCCCGGCGGCGAGGACGTCGGCGTCGCCGCGCGCGATCGTCGCGGCGATCAGCGGCGCGCGCGGATCGGCGCGCTCGAGCGCCGCGATGAACGCGGCCTCGTCGAGGGTCACCGCGTCGCCCTCGGCCCGCGCGGTCCCGGCCAGGGCTCCAGCAAGGCATACTATCGACAGTAGTATTCGATGACGCACGTGTGGTTCCTCTCGCGCCCGCCCGGCCTCAGCCGAGCAGCGTCTCCAGGGCGTGGTGGATCGGGTCGACGAACGCCACCAGCGCGCCGGCGACCGTCACGCCGAGCGCCGCCGCGCCGATGGCCAGCCCACGTCCAGCCCGGGGCTCGACGTCGGGCGTCGCCAGCACGGCCTCGACCCGGCGGGTCAGCGCGTGGACCGGCGGCGCGTAGTTCATGCTGGCCGCCCACGCCGCCTCGCCCCGGCACATCGCGATCAGCGCGTGCGCGACCGCCGCCGGATCGGTCGCGCGCGCGGCGTCGCGATCGCGCAGCCGCTCGGTCGCGTCGTCCCAGCGCCGCGCCAGGAAGCCCGGCGCCAGCGGCGCGGCGACGAGGGTGGCGACCTCCAGCGCGCGCCGCCACAGCAGATCGCGGGCCCGGACGTGGGCGCGCTCGTGGGCCAGCATCGCGGCCCGCTCGTCGTCGGCGAGCGCGCGCAGCGCCGCGGTCGAGGCGTAGATCGTCGGGCGCCGCACGCCGGTGACGAAGCAAAACCGACGCGGCGAATCGACGATCCGGACGTCGTCGATGGTCTCGGCCACCGCGGCCAGCGCCCGCACCCGCGCCCGCGCCCCGAGCAGCGTCATCAGCAGCAGCGCGGCGCGTCCGACCGAGACCACCATCGCGGCGGCGGCCACCGCCACGGCCCACGGGCGCGCCAGCCAGGCGCCACCGTGGGCGACGCACAGGTGCGCGTGGTGATCGTGGGCCTCGCAGTGATCGATCGTGGTCGCCGAGTGCAGCGCGAGCGCAGCGACCACCAGCGCGCCGGCGATCGGCGGCACGATCGCCGCCAGCATCGCGGCGCGCCGCTCGGCCGCCGGCCCCCGGGCGGCCAGCGCGCGGGCCCCGAGCGCGAGCAGGCCGCAGCCGATCGCCGAGGCGGCGATCACCACCAGCAAGAACACCACGCCGAAGCCGACGGCGCTGCCGAGCGCGCTCACCGCTGCCTCCGCTTGGCCGCGATCAACTGCTCCAGCGCCGACAGGTGCTGCGGGCTCAGGCCGGCGGCGACGTCGACGAACGCCGCCAGCACCGGCCCGGCGCCTTGCTCGAGCAGCGGCCCCACGGCCGCCTCCACCACCCGCCGCTGGTACTCGGCGCGATCGAGCGCCGGACGATAGACGAAGGCCAGGCCGTCCTTGTCGCGCGCCAGGAGGCCCTTCTTGTACAGCCGGTCGAGCGTGGTCATCACCGTGGTGTAGGCCGAGCGCGCGCCGAGCCGGGCCTTGACGTCGCGCACCGTCAGCGGGTGCAGCTCCCACAGGATGTCCATGACCCGGCACTCGAGATCGCCAAGGACCCGAGCCGCGTCATCGAACGAGCGCATCGCACGTCTGTATCGCATCCTCCTACGACTGGCAATCGTAGACAGCCCGAGCTGAGGTACCCTCCGCTCATGGCAGCCCGCTCTCCCATCGCCGCGGGGGTCGCGCTGGCGGTGATCGCCGCGGTGTCGTTCGGCGCCACGACGCCGGTGGTCGCCTGGGCGGGCCGCGGGCTCGGGCCGTTCACCACCGCGGCCCTGATGTACGGCGGCGCCGCGGTCATCGCGCTGGCGCTCCGCCGCCGACCGCGCGCTCGCGGGGCGCACCTGCGCCGCACCGACGCGCCCAGGCTCGTCGCGATCGCCATCGTCGGCGCGGCGGTCGCGCCGGTGTTGCTCGCCTGGGGCGTGCAGCGCGCCGGCGCGACGGTCACGGCGCTCTTGCTCAACCTCGAGGCGGCGTTCACCGTCGTGCTGGCGCGGCTGTGGTACCGCGAGGTCATCGGCCACCGGGTCGCGCTGGCGCTGGCCGCGATGGCGGCGGGCGGCGCGGCTGTGGTCGTGCCCGGCGCGGCCTGGACCGCCGGCGCGGTGCTTGGAATGGCGGCGGTCGCGGGCGCCACCCTGGCGTGGGCGACCGACAACGCGCTGACCCGCCCGCTCGCCGAGCGCGAGCCGCTCGACGTGGTCGCGGCCAAGGCCAGCCTCGGCGCGCTGTGCACCACCACCGTCGCGCTGATCGCCGCCGAGCCGCGGCCCAGCGTCGCCGCCGCCGCCGCGCTCCTGGCCTGCGGCGCCACCGGCTACGGGCTGAGCCTGGTGTGCTACCTGCGAGCGCAGCGCGCGATCGGCGCAGCGCGCACCGCCTCGGTGTTCGCGCTGGCGCCGTTCCTCGGCGCGGCGCTGGCCATCGCGACCGGCGATCGCACCGGCGACGGGTGGACCGCGGTGGCCGCGGCGCTGATGGGGCTCGGCGTGTGGCTGCACGCCACCGAGCGACACGCCCATGCCCACGACCACCCCGCGACCGAGCACGACCACCTGCACCACCACGGGAACGGTCACCACGACCACGTCCACGCCGAGCCCGTCGTCGGCGAGCACGCCCACCCGCACACCCACGCCGCGGTCAGCCACAGCCACGATCACGCTCCCGACCTGCACCACGACCACCCGCACTGACCGCGGCGCGGCTCAGGGCGCGGCGACGAACGCGCCGCCGCTGAGGCGATACTCGCGCCGCCCGGCGAAGCAGTCCGAGGGCGGGTCGCCGTGGGCCGCAGCGACCGTGCCGACCGCGACGATCACCTGCCCGGCGCCCTGAGCCACGATCGTGGCGTCGACGTTGCATTCGACGGCCTCGTCGGGGCCGACCTCGGCGGCGTTGTCGTAGTGGGTCTGCAGCCACAGCGCCTGGGCGATCGTCGCGCCGCTCAGCCGCTCGACCGCTAGCCAGGCGACGTCGGTCCCGCCGTGGTTCTCGCCGCCGCGGGTGGTGAGCTCGTCGACGCCGTCGCCGTCGAAGTCGACCACCTCGAACAGCGCGCCGCCGTAGCCCTCGTTGCGCGCCCACGGCGCGATGTCGTGCTGCTCGCTCTCGGCGATCACCGCGCGGCTGGCGGCGTCCATCACGACGATCCGATCCCAGGCCTCGTCCTCGGACAGATCGACCACCGCCGAGATCGCCCAGCCGGCCTGGGGGAACCGCCCCGGCGTGCAGGTGGTGTGGACGTCGGCGTTGGTCAGCGCCCAGCGCGCCCGCAGCGCGTCCTTCAGCTCCGCCTCGGGCGGGCACGGCACCGTCGCCACCACCGCGCCGCCCTTGGCGCCGATCACCGGGGCGGCCGGCTTGCTGGCGCCGCCGCAGGCGCCGAACGCCACCAGCGATCCCACGAGAGTCAACCAGAGGACGTGGCGCGACACCGCTTGAATCATGGCGCGCACGATACACCGGCGCGCACCCGCGGTCGGGTCGCGCGCCGCTACGCCCGCCGACAGAAGCAGTAGACGAACGCCTGCGAGCTGCCCCACGGCGTCGCGTGCACCTCGCTGGCCTCGTCGACCTTGACGAAGGCGTCGCCGAACACCGCGTGGATACCCGCCGCGTCGTAGCGGGCCACTGGCAGCCCGCTGCAGCGCTCGGGCCCGTCGAGCCCGAACGTCGCGACCAGCACGTGGCCGCCGGGCTTCACGCTGCGGTGCACCTGCGCCAGGTACGCGGCGCGGGCCGCGGCGTCGGTCAGGAAGTGGAACACCGCGCGGTCGTGCCAGAAGTCGACCGTCGCGTCGCCGAACAGCGGCGTGGTCACGTCGCCTTCGATCCAGTCGACCATCGCCGCGCGCGGGCCGAGTCGTTCGCGCGCGACCGCCAGCGCCGCCGGCGCGAGATCGACGACCGCGAGGTTGTGAAACCCCGCGGCCAGCAGGTCGTCGACCAGCGTCGACGCGCCCCCGCCGATGTCGACGATCCGCGCGTCGGCCGGCAGGCGCTGCGACCGGATGAACTCGAGCGAGCGCTCCAGGTGCGGCCGATACCAGCTGACCTCGTCCGGGCGTTTGTTGCGGTAGACCTGCTCCCAGTGCGTGTGGGGATCCATGCGTCGATCATGACGCCGGCCGCCGCGATGCCAAGGACGAGGGCGCAGCCGGCACGCGCCAGGTTGTCGCGGCAGCGCCCCGCGCACCGGCGACGTTTGACACTCCCGCGCGGCCACGGTACGGATCGGGGGCGTGTTGGTACGTGCGCTCATCATCCTCCTCACGCTGGCGTTCGTCCCGGCGTTCGGCGAGGTGATCGAGTCGGTGGTGCACGTTGCCGAATACGGTGACGCGATCCACGGGTCGAGCGACCACACGGGTGGCCGTGGCCACCACGACTCGACGCCGCTGGGCGCGGACGAGCACGGCTGCTCGCCGATGTTGCACCTGTGTGGCTGCCACGCGCCGGCGCCGGTGAACACCGCCGCCACGGACGCGCGGGCCCCGCGCGGGCCGACCGCGGGCGCGACGGTCGAACCGACCGCGCCGCTGGCGTTGGCGGGCCTGGGTCTCCTCGCACCGCCGACGCGGCCTCCGATCGCCTGATCGTTCGTGACGTGACGGTCGCGTGCACCTGCGGGTGCACACCCACTTCATGAACCGAGCGGTCCCCGCTCGGGAGGACACGTATGCGTATCCACTGGCTGGTCGCCCTCGCGACCAGCATCACGGCACTCCCGCACGCGGCCAGCGCCGACACCATCTCCTTGGCCGAGGCCCTCGCGCGCGCCCAGGCGCGTCCCGACGTGGCGGTCGCCGCCGCGGACCTCGACGGCGCGCGCGGCGAGCGCACCCAGGCTCGCCTCCCATTCTACAACCCTGAGCTCGCGCTCGCCGTCGGGCCACGCATGGCGGCCGGCACCGTCGGCGTCGGGTTCGAAGCGTCGCTGGGCCAGCTCGTCGAGCTCGGCGGCAAGCGGACCGCGCGCCGCGCCGTCGCCGCAGCCCGCGAGGATCTCGCCCAGGTTCGCCTCGCGTCGTCGACGCGACAGGCGCGACTCGACGCGTGGGCGGCGTTCCACCTCGCGCTGGTCGGCGCGGCGCGCGTCGACTCCGCCCGCGCCCTCGAGACGCTCGCGGTCGAGGTGGCGGCCGCCACCGCCACCCGCCAGGGGCTCGGCGGAGGTACCCAGCTCGAGGTCAACCTCGCGGCGGCCGAGGTGGGGCGCGCGCGCCACGACCGGGTCGACGCCGAGACCCGCGTCGACCACGACCGCGCGGCGCTAGCCACCGCGATCGGCGCGCGCGGCGACGAAGCGCCCGAGCCGTCCGGGCCGCTGCCAGCCTTCGCCGCACCGGCGGCGAGCCTCGACGCGTTGATCGCGCGCGCCCGGGCCGAGCGCCCGGAACTCCAGGCGGCGGCCGCGACGCTCGCCGCCGCGCGTGCCGACGTCGACCTCGCGGATGCGGTGGCCCGCCCCGACCTCCGGCTCGGCGTCAGCTACGCGCTCGAGCGTGACGTCGAGACGGCGCACGTCGCGCTGGTCTCGGCCGCGATCACCTTGCCGACCCGGAACCGCAACCAGGGCGCGCGCGTCGCGGCGCGCGCCCGCCTGCGCGGCGCCACGATCGAGCGCGCCTGGACCGGTGACGAGATCGAGCGCGAGGTCCGCGTGGCGTACGCGGCGTACGTCCGCGCCATCGCGGCGGTGCACGGCTTCGACCAGGACGTGAACGAACATCTCACCGAAAACCTGCAGCTGGCGCGCGACTCGCTCGCGAGCGGCAAGCTCGACTACTTCCAGTTCAACCAGGTGCGGCGCGAGCTGTTCGCGTCCCGCATGGCGTACCTCGACGCGGTGGCCGAGGCCATCGCCGCGCAGGTCGCCCTCGCACGCGCCACCGGCGCGGAGGTCCTCCCATGAAGCGCTCCTACCCGCGCGGCCTCGCCGCGCTCTCCGTCTCGCTGGCGCTGGCCGCCTGCGGTGACCAACGCAAGGCGACCTCGGGCGAGCCCGCGTCCGAGGTCGAGCACGGTGACGGCGACCACGACGAGCACGGCGCCGCCGGGCTGGTCCGCCTCACGCCGGCGCAGGTCACCACCGCCAAGATCGCGATCGTCGCGGCCGAGGCGCGGACGGTGACCACCGAGCTGATCAGCAACGGCGAGGTGGTCCCACCCGACGACGGCGTCGCTCGGATCGGCGCCAAGGTCGCCGGCCGGGTGGCGCGGTTCGCCGTCGGCGTCGGCGATCCGGTCCGGCGTGGCCAGACCGTGGCGCTCCTCGACTCACCCGAGCTGGGCCGGGCCAAGGCCGACTACATCGCGGCGGTCGCCGCGATGACCGTGACGCGCCAGACCGCCGAGCGCGAGCAGGCGCTGTTCGAGCGCAAGATCTCCTCGGAGCGCGACCTGCGCGATGCCGAGGCCGCCGCCACCCGCGCCCGGGCGGACAAGGAAGCGGCGGAGGTCCGCCTCCACACGCTGGGTGTCTCGGACGCCCAGCTCGCCCGCATCAGCGCGAGCGACCACCTGGCGTCAGGGATCGCCGTGACCTCGCCGATCGACGGCGTCGTAGTCGAACGCCTCGCCACGCTCGGCGAGACCCTCGACCCCGGCGCGCCGCTGTTCGTGGTCATGGACCTGCGCACGGTCTGGATCATCGCCGACGTCTACGAGCGCGACCTCGCGCAGGTGGCGGTCGGCAACTCGGTCGCGGTGCGCGTCGAGGCCTGGCGCGACCGCGTCTTCACCGGCACGATCGCGTCGATCGGCGCCACCGTCGACCGCCGCTCGCGGACCGTCAAGGTCCGGGTGGTGATGACCAACACCGATGGCGCCCTCAAGCCCGGCATGTTCGCTGCGGCGACGCTCGCCGGCGCGATCGGCGAGCCCCGTGACGGCCTGTACGTCCCGACCGCCGCGGTCCAACGCGACGGCGCCGGCGCGATCGTGTTCGTGCCCGCCAGCGATGGCGAGTACCAGCTCCGACCGGTCGAGGTCGGGGCGAGCCGCGAAGGCTGGATCGAGATCACCCGCGGGCTGGCGCCCGGCGAGCGGGTCGTCACGACCGGATCGTTCCTGCTGAAGTCCGAAGCGCGACGCGACAGCTTCGCCGGCCACGAGGATTGAGGTCGTCATGATCGAAGCCATCCTCGAGTGGTCGCTCAAGAACCGGTTCATGGTGCTGATCGGCGCGGTGATCCTGGTGGTCGCCGGCGCGAGCGCCATGGCCCGCCTCCCCATCGACGCCGTCCCCGACGTCACCAACGTCCAGGTCCAGATCCTGACCAGCTCACCGGCGCTCGGCCCCGAAGAGGTCGAGCGGTTCGTCACGACGCCGGTCGAACAGGCGATGAGCGGCTTGCCCGACGTCGCCGAGGTGCGCTCGACCTCGAAGTTCGGGCTGTCGGCGGTCACCGTGGTGTTCGCCGATGGGACCGACATCTACTTTGCCCGGCAGCAGATCGGCGAGCGCCTGGCCGCCGCCAAGGAGAACATCCCGCCGGGGTACGGCGAACCCGAGATGGGACCGGTCTCGACCGGCCTGGGCGAGATCTTCCAGTTCGAGGTCCGCGGCGAGGGCAAGAGCCCGATGGAGCTGCGCACCATCCTGGAGTGGGAGATCGCGCCGCGCCTGCGGTCGGTCCCCGGCGTGGTCGAGGTCAACGCCTTCGGTGGCGAGCTCAAGACCTACGAGGTCCAGGTGCGCCCGCCCGATCTCGCCCGGTTCGACGTCACGCTCGATCAGGTCGTGGCGGCGCTCGAGGCCAACAACGCCAACGCAGGCGGTGCCTACCTCGAGCACAACGGCGAGCAGTACCTGATCCGCGGGGAAGGGCTGGTGCAGAGCCGCGCCGACATCGGCGACATCGTGGTCGCCACCAGCGACGCTGGCGCGCCGATCTACCTCCGCAACCTGGCCGACGTCGCGCTGGCGCCGATGGTGCGCCAGGGCGCGGTCACCCGTGACGGCCGCGGCGAGATCGTCGCCGGCATCGTCATGATGCGGATGGGCGCCAACTCGCGCCAGGTCGTGCGCGACGCCAAGGCGGCGATCGCCGACCTGGCGCCGTCGCTGGCCAAGCTCGGCGTCACGATCGAGCCGTTCTACGACCGCACGATGCTGGTCGACAAGACCGTCCACACTGTCGCGCGCAGCCTGATCGAAGGCGGCCTGCTAGTGATCGTCGTGCTGTTCTTCGTGCTCGGCAACCTGCGCGCCGGGTTGCTGGTGTCGATGGTCATCCCGCTGTCGATGCTCGTCGCGTTCATCGGCATGCAGCGGTTCGGCGTCTCCGGCAACCTGATGTCGCTCGGCGCGATCGACTTCGGCTTGATCGTCGACGGCGCGGTAATCGTCGTCGAGAACGCCGTGCGCCTGCTCGCCGAACGCTCCCACCACCTCGGCCGCAAGGTCACCGCCGAAGAGCGGACGGCGGTGGTGCTCCAGGCCAGCCGCGAGGTACTGCGCTCGGCGACGTTCGGGGTGATCATCATCGCCATCGTCTACCTGCCGATCCTGTCGCTGATCGGCATCGAGGGGAAGATGTTCCGCCCGATGGCGATGACCGTGCTGTTCGCGCTCATCGGCGCGCTGGTCCTGGCCATGACGTTCATCCCGGCGATGGCGTCGTGGATGCTGCCGCGCCGCCTGTCCGAGAAGGAGAGCCTGCTGGTCGCCGGGGCCCGGCGGTTGTACGAGCCGGCGCTGCGCGGCGCGCTGCGGCTGCGATGGGTGGTGCTGGCCGCCGCGATCGCCGTGCTCGCCAGCAGCGGCGTCGTCGCGACGCGCCTGGGGTCCGAGTTCGTGCCCAAGCTCGACGAGGGCGCCATCGCGCTTCAGGCGATCCGCCTGCCCAGCATCTCGCTCGAGGAGTCGGTGCGGCAGACCACCGAGCTGGAGCGGGTGCTGCGACAGTTCCCCGAGGTCGAGACCGTCGTGTCGAAGACCGGCCGCGCCGAGATCGCGACCGACCCGATGGGGGTTGAGATCTCGGATGTCTTCGTGATCCTGAAGCCGCACGCCACCTGGAAGACCGCGCGCACCCGCGAAGGCCTGGTCGAGGCCTTCGATCAGGCGCTGCGGGCCAACCTGCCGGGTCAGCAGTTCAGCTACTCGCAGCCGATCGAGCTGCGCGTCGCCGAGCTGATCTCGGGCGTGCGCTCCGACGTCGCCCTCAAGATCTACGGCGACGACCTCCAGGCCCTCGAGCGCATCGCCGCCGAGGCGGTCGGGGTCCTGCAGAAGGTCCCGGGCGCGGCCGACGTCAAGGCCGAGCAGACCGCGGGGCTGCCGGTGCTGCGCGTGCGCATCGACCGCCGCGCCATCGCGCGGCACGGCATCAACGCCGCCGAGGTGCTCGAGGTGGTCGCGGCCGTGGGGGGCCGGGTGGTCGGGGTCGTCCTCGAAGGCCAGCGTCGGTTCGCCCTGACCGTGCGACTGGCGCCCGACGCCCGCGATACGATCGACGAGATCAAGGCCCTCAAGGTCCGCGCCCCGGCGGGCGCGCTGATTCGCATCGACGAGCTCGCGGCGATCGCCGTCGAGGACGGGCCGGCGCAGATCAGCCACGAGGCCGGCAAGCGGAGAGTCACGGTCGAGCTCAACGTCCGCGGCCGCGATCTCGGCGGCTTCGTCGCCGACGCCCAGCGCGCGATCGAGACCTCCGGCGTGGTCCCGCCCGGCTACTTCACCGACTGGGGTGGGCAGTTCGAGAACCTGCAGGAGGCCAGCCGGCGCCTGATGATCGTCGTGCCGCTGGCGCTGGCGCTGATCTTCGTGATGCTGTTCGCGGCGAGCGGCTCGGCGCGGCTCGCCGCGATGGTCTACCTCAACGTCCCGTTCGCGGTCACCGGCGGCTTGTTCGCGCTGGGACTGCGGGGCATGCCGCTGTCGATCTCCGCGGGCGTCGGGTTCATCGCGCTGTTCGGCGTCGCCGTCCTCAACGGACTGGTGCTGATCAGCTACATCGAAGAACGGCGCCGCGCCGGACTCACGCCGCGCGACGCGGCCTACGACGGCGCGCGCGTCCGCCTCCGCCCGGTGCTCATGACGGCGCTGGTCGCCTCGCTCGGGTTCATCCCGATGGCGTTCGCCAGCGGCGCCGGCGCCGAGGTCCAGAAGCCGCTGGCCACGGTGGTGATCGGCGGGTTGTGCACATCGACGCTGTTGACGTTGCTGGTGCTGCCGACCGTCTACGCGTGGGTGATGGGGCGGGCTGGCCGCGGCGCCGGCACGCTGGGCGAGGCGCCGCCGGCGGCGCCTCCTCCTGCCGCTGGGCCACCGCCGGAGGTGACGCCGTGACCACCACTCGCTTCCGCGTGCCGCAGATGGACTGCGCCACCGAGAAGGAGGTGATCGCGCGCCGCCTCGAGCACGTCAGCGTGGTCGTTGCCACCGAGTTCGATCTGCTGGAGCGTGTCGTCACCGTCCACCACGACGGCGGCGATGCCGGGGCTGACGCCGTGGAGCGCGCCTTGCGCGACATCGAGATGGCGCCGGTGCGGGTGACCCCGACAGTGGCGTCGCGCGCCGCGCCTGCCGGTGACCATCGCCGCGAGTACGTCGTCGTCGGGCTCGCGGTCACTCTCGCCGCCGCCGCCGAGATCGTCGCGCTGGCCGGTGCGGGGGAAGGTCACCCGATCGTGATCGTGCTCGCCGCGCTGGCGCTGCTGGCCGGCGCGCCGCGGACGCTGCGCAAGGCGTGGGTCGCCGCGCGGACGCTCACCCTGAACATCAACCTGTTGATGGCCATCGCCGTCGTTGGCGCGCTAGCTATCCAGCAGTGGCCCGAGGCCGCGATGGTCACGGCGCTGTTCGCTGTCGCCGAGGTCGTCGAGGCGCGCTCGGTGGACCGAGCCCGCGATGCGATCCGCGGGCTGTTGTTGCTGGCGCCGGATCGCACCCGGGTCCGCCGCCCGACCGGGTGGGTCGACGTCGCGACCACCGACGTGCGCGTCGGCGACGTCGTGCAGGTCCGCCCTGGGGAACGGGTCCCGATCGACGGGGTCGTCGCGGCCGGCGTCAGCGCGATCGACCAGGCGCCGGTCACCGGCGAGTCGATCCCCGTCGACAAGCGCCCCGGCGACAAGGTCTTCGCCGGCACCGTCAACCAGCAGGGCGCGCTCGAGGTCGAGGTGACCGCGGCCGCCGGCGCGACCACGCTAGATCACGTCGCGCGGGCGGTGCGCGATGCGCAGGCCCGAAGAAGCGCCAGCGAACGGTTCGTCGACCGCTTTGCGCGGTCCTACACACCGAGCGTGGTCGTCCTCGCGCTGGGCTTCGCGCTGGTGCCCTCCCTGGTCTTCGGCCAGCCGTTCCAGCCGTGGCTGTACAAGGCGCTGGTGATGCTGGTGATCGCGTGCCCGTGCGCGCTGGTGGTCTCGACACCCGTCACGATCGTCAGCGGGTTGGCCGCCGCGGCGCGCCTCGGCATCCTGGTGAAAGGCGGCGCCCACCTGGAGACCGCAGGCACGCTGGGGGTGCTCGCGCTCGACAAGACGGGGACGCTGACCGAGGGTCGCCCGCGCCTCACCGATGTCCGGCCGATGCCGGGCGTCGCCCGCGACGACCTGCTGCGCTGGGCCGCCAGCCTCGAGGCGACCTCGGCGCATCCGATCGCCACCGCGGTAACCCAAGGATTCACCGGCGCGCTGGCCCCGACGACCCAGGTCACGGCGATCGACGGCAAGGGGCTGACCGGTGTCGTCGATGGCCGCCCGCTGACGATCGGCAGCCACCGCCTCGTCGAGGAGCACGGGGTCTGTCGTCCCGAGGTGGAGGCGATCCTGGCGGAGCTCGAGGCCGACGGCAAGTCGGTGATGGTGGCCTGGCGCGGCGACGAGGTGCTCGGCGTGCTCGCGGTCGCCGACGGCGTCCGCGCGACCAGCGTCGCCGCGGTCGCCGAGCTGCGCGCGCTCGGCGTCGAGCTGGTCATGCTCACCGGCGACAACCCGACGACCGCGGCGGCGGTCGCGCGCGACGTCGGCATCGCCACGGTCCGCGCGGACCTGCTCCCCGCCGACAAGCTGGCCGCGATCGAGGCCCTGGCCGCGCGCGGGCCCGTCGGCATGGTCGGCGACGGCGTCAACGACGCGCCGGCGCTGGCCCGAGCCAGCCTCGGGTTCGCGATGGGGGCCGCCGGCTCGGACACCGCCCTCGAGACCGCCGACGTCGCGCTGATGAGCGACGACCTCCGAGGGATCCCGACGTTGATGCGCCTGAGCCGCCGCACCCGGCGAACGCTGATCGCGAACATCAGCCTGGCCATCGGCATCAAGGTCGTGTTCTTCGGCCTCGCGCTGGCGGGCCTGGCCACGCTGTGGATGGCCGTGTTCGCCGACATGGGCGCCAGCCTGATCGTCGCGATGAACGGGCTGCGGCTGCTGCGGTGGCGCCCGGCTGCCGTAGACCGGAGCGTTCCACCGCCGGGTTCGGATCCCGCTCAGTGACCGTGCGGTGGCCGATCCGGATGCGCGCTAGCGGCCTCGGCGGCGTCCCAGGCGGCGGCCCAGGCCACGATCAGCGCGAACTCGTCGCCGCGGACCGCGCCCGGCTTGTCCTTCGGCATCGTCGGCTTGCCGCCGCCGACGCCGAGCACCTCGCGGATGGCGCTGGCGATCTCAGCCGCATGGTGGCCACCGAACGGGTACCCGGTCATGTCGAAGTGACCGAGCTTCTTGGCGGTCGCCTTCTTGCCGCCCTGCTGATGGCACGCCGCGCAGTAGGTCGTGAACACCGGTCGGGCGGCGAGGTAGGCGGCGGACTCGGCAGCCACGAGGTCGGCCTTGACCTGTGCCGCATCGGGCAGCGGGGGCGGCGGGGGCGACGCGGCCGGCGGCGGCACGTGGTCGTCGTCCGCGTGGAGGTGGTGGCCGTGATCCTCGCCGGTCGCTGCACCCTCGACCGCATCGTCGTGGTCGTGGTGGTCGCCATCCGCGGCCACCATTGGTGGTGCCGCGCCGGTGGTGGGCGCCGTCTTCGCGCCGCAGCCGGTGATGGCCGCGGCGGCCGCCACCGTGATCAAGGTGCGCGTCATCGCGGCGATCCCGGTCATGGCGCCACCTCCAGCTCGCCCATCATCCCGCGCTCGGCGTGCTCGAGGATGTGGCAGTGGAACATCCAGCGCCCCCCATGATCTTCGAGCCGCGTCCGGAACACCACCGTCTGACCGGCGGGCACGTTGATCGTGTCGCGCCACGCCACGTCGGCGGTCGGCCTGACCAGCTGGAAGCGGAAGCCGTGCAGGTGGAACGGGTGGTCCATCGCGGTGGTGTTGACGATCGACCACTCCTCGACGTCGCCCAGCCGCGCCGCCAGCGGCGTGATCGCCGGGAACGTCTCGCCGTTGATCGAGAACGTCGGGCTGTGGCCGCCGCTCTCGGCTAGCCGCAGCTCGCGCTGCACCCGCGGCGCCGGCAGCGGCGCGATCGTCGCCAGGCTGCTCGGTACCGCCGGGGTCGTCACCGGCGTCGCGTCGTCGTTCTGCTGCTGGAAGACGATCGCCGCCGGCTTCGCGCCGGTGCCGTGGCCGCGATCGTAGGGCAGCGACTGCCACTCCAGCGTCTCGCCGGCGACGTTGGTCGCGGTCACGACCAGATCGACCCGCTGGCCCGGCACCAGCAGCACGTCGTCGACCTCGCGCGGCGCGGGCACCAGGCCACCGTCGCCGCCGATCACGGTGAGGCGGTGGCCAGGCAGCGCCAGCCGGAAGTAGCGGGCGTTGGCGGCGTTGACGAACCGGTAGCGGTGCAGGCCGCCGCGGATCACCGCCGCGATCGGGTGGGCGCGGCCGTTGGCGAGGATCAGGTTGCCCTGGCGGCCGACCATCGCCTGCATCGCGTCGGGCTCGGCGACCGACCAGGCGTCGTCGATCAGCAGGTCGTCGAGGACCACGACGCGATCGCTCGTGGTGGCCGGCTCGCCCGGGCCGCGGACGACGAGCGTGCCGTACAGCCCGCGCTCGACCTGCACGTCCGAGCGGACGTGCGGGTGGAACCAGAACGTGCCGGCGTCGGGCACGACGAACTCGTAGGTGAAGGTCGCCCCTGGCGCGATCGGCGCCTGCGTCGCCTCGACACCGTCCATCGCCGCCGGCACCCGCACGCCGTGCCAGTGGATCGTCGTCGGCTCCGGCAGCGAGTTGGTGAAGCGCACCTTGACGGTGTCGCCGACGTTGGCCTCGATCCGCGGCCCCGGCAGCGTGCCGTCGTACGTCCACATCGACGTCACGTGCCCCGGCGCCAGCTCGACGTCGGCGACCCGCGCGGTGAGCGCGACCTCGACCACCGTCGGCGCAGGATCGAGGTCGACCGCCGCCACCGTGTCGAAGCGACCGGCGCTGGCCGGGACGTCGATGACGTCGGGGATCATCATGTCCATGCCCATATCGCCCATGCAGGCGGTGAGCGCGATGGCGAGCAGGCTCCAGAGGCGCATCCATGACTCCGTTGGTGGCTCGTAGGTGTTTCAGATCGCGTAGTTTCAGATCGCGTAGTCGACGGCCGGGGCGGCCGCCGGGGTCGGCGCGCCGGCCGGCAGTCGCCGCGCACGCACGAGGTAGTAGATCGGCGGGTAGACCAGGAGCTCGAGGGCGAAGCTGGTGACCAGCCCGCCGACCATCGGCGCCGCGACCCGCTTCATCAGATCGGCGCCGGTACCGATCGACCACATGATCGGCAACAGGCCGAGCATCGCGGCGAACACCGTCATCGCCTTGGGCCGGACCCGCTTGACCGCGCCGTGGATGATCGCCTCGTGGAGATCGCCGCGGGTGCGCAGCCGGCCTTCGGCGGCGCGCTCGTCGCACGCCAGGTCGAGGAACAAGAGCATGAACACGCCGGTCTCGGCGTCGAGGCCCATCAGCGCGATCAGCCCGACCCACACCGCGATCGACAGGTTGTAGTCGAGCAGCCACAGGAGCCACATCGCGCCGACCGCCGAGAACGGCACCGCCAGCAGCACCAGCCCGGCCTTCCACGCCGACCGGGTGTTCATGTACAGCAGGAAGAAGATCAGGACCAGCGTCAGCGGCAAGACCAGCTTCAGCCGCTCCTTGACGCGCAGCATGTTCTCGTACTGACCGCTCCACACCATCGCGTAGCCGGGCGGGACCGTCACCGCCGCGGCCACCGCACGCTTGGCCCGCGTCACGTAGCCGCCGATGTCGACCTGGTCGGTGTCGAAGTCGACGTAGACGTAGCCCGCGAGCAGGCCGTTCTCGTCGCGGATCATCGCCGGCCCCTGGGTCAGGACGACGTCGGCGATCTCCTCCATCGGGATCTGGCCGCGGCCGCCGGGCAGCGGCAGGAGCACCCGGCGCAGCGCCGGCAGGTCCTCGCGGTAGTCGCGGGCGTAGCGCACGTTGATGCCGTAGCGCTCGCGGCCCTCGATCGTCACCGACTGGTTGTCGCCACCGACCGCGGTCATGACCATCAGGTTGGCGTCGTCGACGGTGAGGCCGTAGCGGGCCAGCCGGTCGCGCTTGAGGTTGAAGTCGAGGAAGTAGCCACCGGCGACGCGCTCGGCAAACGCGCCGCGGGTGCCCGGCACCTTGACCAGCACGGCCTCGACCTCTCGGGCTAGCCGCTCGATCGTCGCCAGATCGCTGCCGAGGATCTTGATGCCGACCGGGGTGCGGACGCCGGTCGACAGCATGTCGAGCCGCCCCTTGATGGGCATGGTCCAGGCATTGGAGATGCCCGGCAGCTGCAGGGCCTGGTTCATCTCGGCCTCGAGCTGGCTCTGGCTGATGCGATCGTCCCAGAACGGCCGCAGCGCCGGCTTGATCCAGTCGGGCGCCCACGACGAGTACCAGCGGGTCCGGGTGCGCCACTGATCGCGCGGCTTGAGCACGATCGTCGTCTCCATCATCGTGAACGGCGCCGGGTCGGTCGGCGTGGTCGCGCGCCCGGCCTTGCCGAACACCCGCTCGACCTCGGGGAACGACCGCAGGATCTTGTCCTGCACCTGCAGCGCCTTCTGGGCCTCGGCCACCGACATGCCCGGCTGCACCGCCGACGGCATGTACAGGATCGTGCCCTCGCGCAGCGGCGGCATGAACTCCGAGCCGAGCCGCTGGTAGATCGGCACGGTGGTCGCCACCAGCGCCACCGCCAGCGCGATCGTCAGCCAGGCGTGGCGCACGACGAACCGGCACGGCCGCTCGTACAGCCAGTGCAACAGCCGGCTGATCGGGTGGCGCTCCTCGCTGCGGTAGCGCCCGACGACGATCGCCGTGGCCAGCCACGCCAACCAGCGCGGCCGGAACCGGTACGGGTCGATCCGCGCGAACATCATCCGCAGCGCCGGGTCGAGCGTGATCGCCAGGACCGCGGCAATCGCCATCGTCAGGTTCTTCGAGAACGCCAGCGGCTTGAACAGCCGGCCCTCCTGATCGACCAGCGTGAAGATCGGCAGGAACGCCGCCGCGATCACCAACAGCGAGAAAAACACGCCCGGCCCGACCTCGGTCAGCGCCGCCAGCCGCACCTCGTGGAAGTCGCCGCGGCGGCCTCCAGCCTGCCAGTGGTAGATCTTGTTGTACGCGTTCTCGACCTCGACGATCGCACCGTCGACCAGCACGCCGGTCGAGATCGCGATGCCGGCCAGGGACATCAGGTTGGCGTTCATCCCCATCAGCTTCATCGGGATGAACGCCAGCGCGACGCTGATCGGGATCGTGATGATCGGCACCAGCGACGAAGGGAAGTGCCACAGGAACACCAGGATGATCAGCGAGACGATGATCATCTCTTCGATCAGCTTGGCCGTGACGGTGGCGATCGCCTCGTCGATCAGGACCGAGCGGTCGTAGGTGGTGACCACCTCGACGCCGGCGGGCAACGACGGGCGCAACTCGGCCAGCTTGGCCTTGACCCGGCCGATCACCGCCAGCGCGTTCTCGCCCTGGCGCATCACGACGATGCCACCGACGACGTCACCTTCGCCGTCGAGGTCGGCGACGCCGCGCCGCATCTCCGGTCCCAGCGCCACCTTGGCCACGTCCTTGATCTGTACCGGCGTGCCACCGGCGGCGGTCAGCGGCAGCGACTCGATGTCCTTGATGCTCTTGATGTAGCCGCGCCCGCGCACCATGTACTCGCGCCCCGACAGCTCGACCAGCCGGCCGCCGACGTCGTCGTTGCCGGTGCGCACCGCGGCGATCACCGCGGTCAACGGCAGGTTGTACGCCGCCAGCGCGTTGGGGTTGACGGTGATCTGGTACTGCCGCACCTGGCCGCCGACGGTCGCCACCTCGGCCACGCCGGGCACCGCCTGGATCGCGTAGCGCAGGAACCAGTCCTGGTAGGAGCGCAGCTCGTCGGTGGCGTGGCGCCCGCTGCGATCGACCAGCGCGTACTGGAACACCCAGCCGACGCTGGTGGCGTCGGGCCCCAGCTCGACCTTGGCCCCGGCCGGGAGCTGCGGCGTGATCTTCGACAGGTACTCGAGCACCCGGGTCCGCGCCCAGTACGGGTCGGTGCCGTCGTCGAAGATCACGTAGACGTAGCTGAAGCCGAAGTCCGAAAAGCCGCGCACGGTCTTGACCCGCGGCGCGCCGAGCATCGCCGTGATGATCGGGTACGTGACCTGGTCCTCGATGATGTCGGGGCTGCGATCCCAGCGCGCGAAGACGATGACCTGGGTGTCGGAGAGGTCGGGCAGCGCGTCCTTGGGGATCGTGCGCATCGACCACCACGCGATCACCAGCGCCACCACCGCCGCCGCCAGGACCATCACCCGGTTGTGCGCCGACCAGCGGATGATCGCCTTGATCACGGCGTCGCCCCGGTCGCCGGCAGCACCTGGGCGCGGTCGGGGCCGGCGTCGGGCGCGGCCAGCGCCTCGAGCGACCCGCGCAGCCGCGACTCGCTGTCGACGAGGAAGTTGGCGCGGGTCACGACCCGCTCGCCGACCGCCAGGCCGGTGACGATCTCGACGGTGGCGTCGTCGCGCTGGCCGAGCTCGACGGCGCGCGGCACGAACCGGCCGCTGCCCTGCGCGACGAACACAACCTGGGTCGTGCCGGAGTCGATCACCGCGTCGACCGGCACCACCACCGCGTCGCGCGGCGCCAGCGCCAGCAGCACCTCGCCGAACATCTCGGGGCGCAGCTCGCCGGTCGGGTTGGCGAAGCCCAGCCGCACCTTCACCGTGCGGGTCTGCGGGTCGAGCATCGGCGCGATGAACGCGACCTGGCCGGTGAACGTCCGGCCGGGGTACGCGGTCAGGGTCAGGGTCGCCGCGGTGCCGACCGTGACGTGGCGGATCTCGGCCTCGTAGACGTCGGCGACCACCCACACCGCCGCGAGGTCGACGATCTCGTAGGGCATGGCGCCGGCCTCGAGCTTCATGCCCTCGACGACGTCCTTCTTGGTCACGACGCCGGCGGCCGGGGAGCGGAACGTGATCGCCTTGATCGGCTGGCCGGTGGTCTCGAGGCGGCGCAGCTCGGCGCCCGGCACATCCCACAGCGCCAGCCGGCGGCGCGCGGCGTCGACCAGCGCCTGGCCGTCGTCGCCGCCCAGCGCCGCGCGGCTCTTGAGCGCGACCAGGTACTCCTCCTGCGCCGCCAGCAGGTCGGGGCTGAACAGCGTGAACAGCGGATCGCCCTTCTGCACCCGCTGGCCGATGTAGTTAACGAAGATGCGCTCGACGAAGCCGGCGTTCTTGACGTTGACGTGGCGCACGCGGGTCTCGTCGATCGCGACCCGGCCGACGACGCGCAGCTGGCCGCCGATCGGCGCGCGGGTCGCCGCGGCGGTGGTCAGCCCGATCAGCTGCTGACGGCCGGGGTCGATTTCGACCGCGGCCAGGCCGGCGACCGCCGCGCCGCCGCCGAGCTCGTCGTCGTAGATCGGCAGGTAGTCCATGCCCATCGAGTCCTGGCGCGGCACCGGCGAGGTCTGGCGGGGATCCATCGGCGAGCGATAGCCGACGATCCGGCGCGGGCCGGCGGCGTCGGCCGCGGGGCTCAGCGTCGGCGCGCGGTCGCGCTTGACCAGCGCCATGCCGCAGATCGGACAGTCGCCGGGGTGATCCTGGACGATCGTCGGGTGCATCGGGCAGGCGTACTCGGCGGCGGCCGTCGCCTCGGCGGGGCCCGTCGGCGCGGCCGGGCGCGCGATCATGATCGCCAGCGCCGCGCCGAGCACGACGCCGCCCAGCGCCAGCACGATGGCCAGGGCCAGCCGGATCCGGCGCGGCGATCGCGGCGGGGGCGGGACGTCGGCGGCGGGCGCGGTGGTCGACATCACATCCCTCCCATGCCGGCGGCCGCGGGCGCGGCGACCGAGCGCGCGGCCTCCGCGGCGGCGCCGCCGCTGGCGCCGGCGGCAGCCCGCGGCCCGACGATCGGCATCGTCGCCCGGGTCAGCCCGCCGGCGCCGGCGACCGCGTCGTCGAGGGCGTACTCGCGCTGGGCGATCGCGATCGCCTGCGCGGCGGTGATCGCGTCGAGGTACGCGTCCTGGTCGACCAGCGTGCCGGCGCCGGCGTCGAGCACCGCCGCGAAGCTGGCGCGGCCCGACTGGTACTGGGCCAGCGTGCTGTCGGCGGTCGCGGTCGACAGCGCGACGATGCCGTCGCGGTACAGCGCGGCGGTCGCGGTCATGAGCGCCAGCGCGGTGGCGCGATCGGCGATGCGCTGCCGCAGCACGCGCTCGAGGGCATCGAGCTCGAGGCGGGCGCGGGTCACCTCGGCGCGGTCGCCGGCTACCGCACGCCGGGCGGCCGCGCCGGTGAACAGCGGCAACGGCCCGCCGACCGAGACCGTCCACATCGGCGGCACATCGACGCCGCGCACCATCAGCCCGGCGCTGATCGCGAGATCGGGCCGGGCCTCCTTGGCCGCCAGCGCCGCGGCGCGCTCGGCGGCGGTGACCGCCAGCGCCGCCTGGGCCAGCTCGGGGCTACGGGCGCGGGCGTCGGCGTAGGCCGCGTCCACGTCGATCGGCGCCGGCACCGCCAGCCCGACGATCGACCGCGTCGTCGCGATCGGCTCGTCGAGCGCGCGGCCCCGCAGGCGGTTGAGCGCGTGGACCCGCTGCGCCTCCTCGGCGCCAAGCGCCAGGCGGCGCTGATCGAGGCGGCGCACCTCGAGCTGGGCCCGCAGCACGTCGGCCTGCGAGCCCTGGCCCGCGGCGTAGACCCGGCGGGTGATGTCGACGGCGCGCGACCACAGCGCGGCCTGTTGCGCCAGCAACGCCTGCCGATCGCGGACCCGCACCAGCGCCAGGTAGGCCCGCTCGACGTCGGCGATCGCGGTCAGCCGGGCGCGCGTGACCGCGACCTCGGCACGCGCGACGCCGACCTCGGCCAGCGCGGTGCGCAGCCGCCGCTTGCCGGGCCACGGGATCGCCTGGGTCACCATGATCGACGCGAACGACGTATCCATCGCGCCGATCTCGATGCTGGTGAAGCCGTCGTTCTGGACACCGAGCGTGAGCACCGGATCGGGCCAGGCGCCGGCCAGCGCGACCTTGGGCCGGCGCGCCTGCACGCCCGCCGCCGCCGCCCCCAGCTCGGGGCGCGCGGCGAGGCTGTCGGCGACCAGCGCCGCCAGCTGCGGATCGTCCTCGAGCAGGATCGGCGCCGGCGCCGGCGGCAGCGCGATCGGCGGCGGCGCGGTCTGGGCGCGCGCGTCGGCGGCGACGCTCGCCGCCAGCGCAGCGGCGATCAGCCGCGCCGCGCCGCGCGCCAGGGAACTCGAGCGATCCATCACCACGTCCTCACTGCACCGCGATCTCGCCAGCGATCATGTCCATGCCGCAGGCGAAGCGGACCTTGCCCGGCTTGGTCGGCGTGAACGTCACCTTGACCGGTTGATCGAGCGGCAGCGGTTGATCGATCCCATAGTCCTTGATCACGATCTCGGTCGCGCAGGTGCGCTCGACCTTGCGGGTCACGACCAGCGTCACCGGCTGGCCGACCTTGGCGGTGAGGGCCTTGGGCTCGAAGCCCTTGGCGGTGACCACGATCGCGGCCTCGCGGTCGGCGGCGGCGGCGGCCGGGGACGAGCTCCCACAGCCAGCCAGCGGGAGCGACGACGCGCAGAGGAGGACAAAGGCGCAGGCGTGCGCATGGAGTCGCATGGCGTCGGGCTTTGCACGCCTCGGGCCACCCTCGGATCACCCGCGGCGCGACGCCCGCTGCGCGTGGGAGCGGCCGGTTCGCGCAACGCTTGCGTCACCGGCCGCCGGCGGCGATCACACTGTGATCGTCGCGGTCACACCCGCGGCTTGGCGTCGTCCACCCGGAAGTCGTCGGAGCGCACCGCGTAGCGCTTGAGCAGCCGGTGCATCGTCTCGCGCTCCATGCCGGCGCGGCGCGCCGCCTCGCTGACGTTGCCGCCCAGCTCCTGCATCAGCGCGATCAGGTACTCGCGCGACGCGCGATCGCGGGCCAGGTCGACCACCTCGCGATACCCGAGCTGGGTCTCGGCGCCGCGGGTCAGGCGCGGGCGCAAGACCGCGCTCACCGCCTCGGGCAACGCCTCGAGCTCGATGCGCGGCCCGTCGGTCACGGCGATCGCGCGCTCGATCGCGTTCTCCAGCTCGCGGACGTTGCCCGGCCACGCGTAGCCGACCAGCGCCGCCAGCGCCTCGGTGGTGAAGCCCTGCGGCGCCGCCGGCCGGCGCGCGCCGTGGCGCTCGAGCAGCACCGCCGCCAGCGCCGGGATGTCCTCGCGGCGATCGCGCAGCGGCGGCAACGGCACGTGCAGCACGTCGAGCCGGTAGTACAGGTCCTCGCGGAACGCCCCGGCCGCGACCCGGGCCTTGAGGTCGACGTTGGTCGCGGCGATCACCCGCGCGTCGATCGCGCGCTCGACCGTCGCGCCGACCCGCCGCACCCGCCGCTCCTGCAGCACCCGGTTGAGCTTGACCTGCATCGCCAGCGGCAGGTCGGCGATCTCGTCGAGGAACACCGTCCCGCCGGCAGCCTCCTCGAACAGCCCGCGGTGATCGGCGGTCGCGCCGGTGAAGCTGCCACGGACGTGGCCGAACAGCTCGCTCTCGAGCAGCGCCTCGGGGATCGCGCCGCAGTTGATGGCCACGAACGGCGCCGCGGCCCGCGGCCCCGAGGCGTGGATCGCCCGCGCCACGACCTCCTTGCCGGTGCCGCTCTCGCCGGTGATCAGCACGGTGGCGTCGCTGGCGCCGGCCCGCGGCACCAGCCCCAGCACCGGCGCCATCGCCGGGCTGCGCGCCACCAGGTTGTCGATGCGGCGGATGCCGTCGAGGGCGCGCTTGAGATCGCGGGCCTGCTGGCGCAGCCGGCGCCGCTCGAGGGCGCGCTCGACCACCAGCACCGCCTCGTCGGGCTCGAACGGCTTGGCCAGGTAGTCGTACGCGCCCTGGCGGATCGCGTCGACCGCCGCCGGCACGCTGGCGAACGCGGTCATCAGCACCACCTCGACGTCGGGATCGTGGGCCCGCGCCGCACGCAGCACCTCGAGGCCGTCGGCGCCGGGCATGCGGATGTCGCTGACCACGACGTCGAAGTCGCCGGCCGCGATCATCGCCAGCGCGCGCGCGCCGTCCTCGGCGGTGGTGACCGCGAAGCGATCGGCGGGCAACAGCCGCTGGAACAGCTTGGTGAAGCTGGGCTTGTCGTCGACGACGAGCACGCGCGCGGTGGTCATCGGGC
Organism: Myxococcales bacterium; assembly: GCA_016794525.1. Lineage (GTDB taxonomy): Bacteria > Myxococcota_A > Polyangia > Haliangiales > Haliangiaceae > UBA2376. The sequence continues at coordinate 110,686 of JAEUJY010000073.1, read as the reverse complement.
CTCCGGATCCGCGCACGGCACGGTCACGCGGGCGATCGTCCCACCGCCCTCGCGCGGCGCAAGCGCGACGTCGCCGCCGTGGGCGCGCGCCAGCGAGCGCGCGATCGCCAGCCCGAGGCCATGGCCGCGCGCGCGGGTCGTGAAGAACGGCTCGAACAGCCGCGGCAGCACGTCGGCGGCGACGCCGGGACCGCGGTCGGCGATCGACACCTCGACGGTGGCGCCGATCGAGCGCCACGCCACCTCGACCGTCGAGGCGCTGGCCGCCGGATCGCGCGCCGCCTCGACCGCGTTGCCCAGCAGGTTGTGCACCACCTGGCGCAGCTTGCGGTCGTCGGCGGCGATGGTCGTGGCCGGCCCGCCGGCGACGGTGATCGCGACGCCCGCAGACTGGCCGCTGTCGGCCAGCCGCTCGACCGCATCGGTGATCAGCGGCGCCAGCTCGACCTCGGCGCGGGCGACGACCACCGGCCGCGCCAGCTCGAGCAACCCGGCGACGATCGCCTTGCACTGCCGGATCTCGTCCTCGATGATCCTCAACTCCTCGCGGTCGCCGTCGCTGCGACGCATGATCTGGACGTAGCCGAGCATCACGCCGAGCGGGTTGTTGATCTCGTGGGCGACGCCCGACGCCACCTGGCCGATCGACGCCAGCCGGCTCGCCTCCACCAGCGCCGCCTGGCGCGCGGCGAGGTCGGCGGCCATGCGATCGAAGGCCTGGGCCAGGCCGGCCAACTCGTCGTCACCGCCGAGCCCGATCCGCGCGTCGAGGTCGCCCGCGCCGAGCCGCTCGGCGCCGCGGGTCAGCGCCGCAACCGGCCGCGAGATCGAGCGCAAGAGGTAGCCGCCGACCGCGATCGCCAAGACGATCGCCAGCGCGAAGCAGGCGACCACGACGACCCGCGCCCGGCCGCGGATGCCCTCGGCGCGCGCCGCCGCGGCGTCGCTGGCGCGCTCGAGCGTGCGGTTCAGCGTCCCGTTGATCGCCACCACCTCGGCGACCGGCTCTTCGGTGCGGCGGTGCAACTCGCTGATCCGGTCGCGCTGATCGGCGTGGATCGCCGGCAAGACCTCGTCGCGGAACCGCCGATCGCTCTCGGCGATCAGCTGCTCGATCTGATCGGCCTGAGCGATCGGCCCGGCACCGGTGACCATCATCCGCAGGTGCGCGGTGGCGGCGCGGGCCTCGGCGGCCACCGCCTCGTAGTGCTCGACGTGGCGCTCGTTCCACTCGAGCAGGCTGTGGGCCTGGTGGATGTACTGCTCGCGCGCCATCGCCGCGGCGTGGTGTCCCGCGTGCTTGGCGTGGTCGAGGCGCGCCACCTCGCGCTCGGCGGTGGCGATCTCGGCGAGCGACACCAGCATCACCACCAGCGCCAGCCCGAACAGCACCAGCACCGCGGCGAACGCGAGCACGATGCGCTTGGCGGTAGTGCGCGGACGTCGCGAGGTGGCGGTCATCGGTGATCGACGGTACGTTGCAAGCGGTGGGCCGACGATAGCGCGCCCGCCGTGGCCGTTGGGGCCGCCCCGGCGCTGTGGTAAGCCCACCGCGATGACGCTCCGCCCCACGCCCCGCTCCGCCGAGATCTTCGCCCGCGCCCAGGCCGTGATCCCCGGCGGGGTCAACTCGCCGGTCCGCGCCTGCCGCCAGGTCGGCGGCGAGCCGCTGTTCATCGCCCGCGGCGAGGGCGGCCGGGTCTACGACGTCGACGGCAACGAGTACCTCGACCTGGTCGGCTCGTGGGGCCCGATGATCCTCGGCCACGCCCACCCCGAGATCCTCGCGGCGATCGCCCGCACGCTCGCCAACGGCACCAGCTTTGGCGCGCCCACCGCGCTCGAGGTCGAGTTCGCCGAGGCGGTGCGCGCGGCGGTGCCGTCGATGGAGAAGGTGCGCGCGGTGTCGTCGGGCACCGAGGCCACGATGAGCGCGCTGCGGCTGGCCCGCGGCGTCACCGGCCGCAAGGTCATCATCAAGATCGACGGCGCGTACCACGGCCACTCGGACTCGCTGCTGGTCGCCGCCGGCTCCGGCGCGGCGACGCTCGGCATCCCCGGCTCGGCCGGCGTCACCGAGGGCGCGGCCGCCGACACGCTGACCGTCCCGCACAACGACCTGCCGGCGATCGAGCGCATCCTCGCCGCGCGCGGGGCCGAGGTCGCGGCGATCATCGTCGAGGGCATCCCCGGCAACATGGGCTGCGTGCCGCCGGCGCCCGGCTACCTGGCCGGCATCCGCGACCTGACCACCAAGCACGGCGTCATCTTCATCATGGACGAGGTCATGACCGGCTTCCGCGTCGCCTACGGCGGCGCCCAGGCCGTGTACGGCATCACCCCGGACCTCACCTGCGTCGGCAAGATCGTCGGCGGCGGGCTGCCGGCCGCGGCGTTCGGCGGCAAGGCCGCGATCATGGATCACCTGGCGCCGCTGGGCCCGGTCTACCAGGCCGGCACGCTGAGCGGGAACCCGATCGCGATGGCGGCCGGGCTGAAGATGCTGGAGCTGTTGCGCCGCCCCGGCACCTACGAGCGCCTCGAGTCGCTGTCGGCGCGGCTGGAGATCGGCCTGCTCGGCGCCTGCCGCGCCGCCGGCGTCCCGGCCTGCGTCGAGCGGGTCGGCTCGATGCTGACCCTGTTCTTCACCGCCGGCCCGGTCACCGACTACGCCTCGGCCAAGACCTGCGACCTGGCCCGGTTCGCCAGCTTCTTCCGCGGCATGCGCGACCGCGGGGTGTCGCTGCCGCCCTCGCAGTTCGAGGCGATGTTCGTGTCGCTGGCGTTCTCGGACGACGACATCGACGCCATCGTCACCGCCGCCGCCCAGACCCTGGCCGCGGGGTGACCGCGGCGCTGCTATAGTGCCCGGATGGCGATCGACCCTGTGCTGGCCGCCTCGGTGCGTGCGTACGTCGCGCGCGACTGGGGGCGCTTCGAGCGCGAGCGCGACCGGGACTTCGAGGCCGCCCGTCGCCGGGGCGGCCTCGCCGTCGCGCTGCGCACGATGGATCAGCTGCGCGCCAACGCGCGCCTGTGGCAACCTGCGTGGCCAGAAGACGATGCCCGTGAAGCGGACCTCGCGCACCACCAAGCGCTCATCGGCAAGCTCGACCGCATCGCCGCGGCCCTCACGCCGGACACGCGCGCTCGGCCCCGCCCAGGTCGATCGCGCCGCCGCTGACGCGCTGCTCGCCATCGACGACACCCTGCGCCGCCTCGGCCTCGCCTGGTACCTCTTTGGCGCCCAGGCCGTCGCGGCCTATGGCGTTCCGCGAACTACCACGGACATCGACGTCACGGTCGTGCCCGGTGCGCAGCCCACGAGCGCCCTGGCGGCCGCCTTCGTCGCCAACGGCTTCACCTTGCGGTTCGCCGACGCCGCGTTCATCGAACAGAGCCGCGTGATCCAGGCGCGGCACACCGCGAGCGGGTGGTCGGTCGACGTGGTGGTCGCCGGCCCGGGGCTCGAAGAGATGTTCGTGGCGCGAGCGATGCCGGCGCGCCTCGGACGCCGGACCATCCCGGTCATCGCGCCGGACGACTTGATCGCCTTGAAGGTGCTGGCCCAGCGGCGGAAGGACCAGGACGACGTGGTGGGCATCCTCCGCACGTACCCCGCGCTCGACCGCGCCCGCCTGTACCAGACCGTGGCGCTCCTGGAGGCGGCGCTCGACCAGCACGACCTGCGGCCCCTGCTCGACCAGCTCGAGCGCGAGGCCAAGCAGCGCCGCTGAGCGCCGCCCCCCCTGCGACCAGTTGCCACAGGCCCCCGCCGCCGCGGCGCGCATCTGGGCGTGGCGCACCGTATATACGGGCGATCTCGCCCAGGCCCGGCCGGCGTTTCGGCCGAAGCCGATTGACCCCATCGGCGCGCCGTGTTACACGCGGCCCGCCTCGACGCAGATTCCCATGGGACTTCGCCAGGATAGCACCACGACCCCGGACGCCATGGCGCACGCCGCCCCGGCCGCCGTGCGTCGCGCGGCGCCGTACGCGGCCCGGTCCCGGGACTACTACCGCTCGCTGTCGGCCAGCTCGGTCGGCATCGAGCTGGCGGTGTCGGTCATCATCGGCCTGTTCTTCGGGCGCTGGCTCGACGGCCGCATCGGCACCGCGCCGTGGATGATGATCCTGTTCCTCTGCCTCGGCTTCGCCGCCGGCCTCAAGTCGATCTACCGCTTCGTGCGGCAGGCCGATCGCGACGCCGCGCTGGCCGAGGCTGAAGCCCGCGACGTCAACGGAGCATCGCAGCCATGATGACGATGGCCAGCATGCCCCGGATCGAGCGGCTGAACTACCTGTTCGGCGGCGTGCTGATCATCGTCTGCGCGCTGACCACCCACCGGGCCCAGGCCCTGGGCGCCGCGGTCGGCGTCGCGCTGACCTGCCTCAACTTCGCGTTCATGAACCGGCTCATCGGCCGGTGGATCGAGGACGCCAAGCGCGGCGACGGCGTCGGCTCGGCGCGGGTCGCGCTGATCATGCCCAAGATGATCGGGCTGATGGTGGCGGTGGTGCTGTGCCTCAAGTTCCTGCCGATCGACGCGGTCTTCTTCGTCATCGGCTATTCGGTCTTCATCGTGTCGATCGTCGTCGAGGGTGTGCTGAGCGTGCTGCGCCCGGCCCCCTCGTCTCCCGACGCGCCATCTGGCGAGTCCTCCACTCCCACGTCCTCGAGCTAGCTCATGGGTGAACACGGAACCTGGTTCGACTTCCTGAACCGCTTCTCCTTCTGGCAGACGCTGATGGAGAAGGCCGACAACCTGCTCGGCCGCAAGAAGCCGATGCTCCTGGTCTTCCAGGAGAGCCACTTCACGCTCACCCACGTGCTGGTGACGATGCTGGTGCTCGGCTTCGTCATCTACGGCGCGCTGCAGTTCAAGGCCGGCCTCGCCACCGCCGACGGCGGCCTGGTGCCGCCGCGCAAGATGAACATCCGCAACGTCTTCGAGGCGATGGCGGAGGCGGTCTACGGCATGGTCGAGGGCGCGATGGGCGCGCACAACGCGCCGCGGTTCTTCCCGCTGGTCGGCACGCTGTGGCTGTTCATCCTGTTCGGCAACCTGATTGGCCTCATCCCGGGCTTCATCTCGCCCAACGACACCATCAAGACCAACCTCGCCCTCGCCGGCACCGTCTTCGTGCTCACCCACGTCTACGGCATCCGCGAGCACGGCCTGGCGTACTTCAAGCACTTCCTCGGCCCGACGCCGGCGCTGGCGCCGCTGATGCTGCCCATCGAGATCGTCAGCCACATCGCCCGCCCCATCTCGCTGACCCTGCGCCTCATGGGCAACATGGTCGCCGACCACAAGGTCGTCTTCTCGTTCTTCATGCTGGTGCCGATCCTGGTGCCGATCCCGTTCATGCTGCTCGGCCTGCTGGTGTGTCTGGTCCAGGCCATCGTGTTCTGCACGCTCACGATGGTCTACCTGGGCATGGCGGTGGAGCACGAGGAGCATTGACCGCCCCGCGGCAGGTGATCGCACCGCCGCTTTTCTCGACCGACCCTCTTCACCTCGACCACGAATCACGCTAGGTATCCCGCGCTCCGCGCGTTTGGACACAAGGAGAAAGACCATGAGCCACCGTTCGACCAAGAAGCTCGCCTCGTTCCTCACCTTCCTGATCGTCACCTGCTTCGCCAGCGTCGCGTTCGCTGACGAGGGCACCAAGATGGCGGTCGCCGCCAACTCGGGCCTCATCGCGCTGGGCGCCTCGCTCGGCCTCGGCATCGCCGCCCTCGGTGGCGCGCTCGGCCAGGGTCGCGCCGCGGCCACCGCGCTCGACGGCATCGCCCGCAACCCCGGCGCGGCCGACAAGATCCGCGGCCCGATGATTCTCGGCCTCGCCCTCATCGAGTCGCTGGTCATCTACGCGCTCATCGTCGCCTTCCTCCTCCTCGGCAAGATCGGCTGATCACTGCCCGAACGCGACGGAGCGTCGTCGACGGCCGCCCTCGGGCGGCCGTTGGCATTTTCGGGGAGCGCGGCGGGGTCGGCCGCCGCCGCGCCGGCGCCGCGCCGAGGCCGCCCGGGCCGGGCCGGAACTTGCGGGCCCGCGCCGGCCGTGGGACGCTGCGATCTCGCATGTCGGACGACGCCGCCGCGCCCGCGCCACTCGATCTCGCCGGGAAGTCCACCCTCGAGATCCTGGCGCAGATCGACATCTTCGCCGGGCTGCCGCCGGTCCACCTGCGCCGCGTCGTCGACATCGGCGTCGAGGAGCAATACAAGTCCGGCGCGACGGTGTTCCAGGAGGGCGAGGCGGGCGACAAGTTCTACCAGATCCTCGAGGGCGCGGTCCGCATCAGCCGGTTCGTGCCCGGCATGGGCGAGGAGGCCCTCGCGGTGCTGCGCCCCGGCGCGTACTTCGGCGAGATGTCGCTGATCGACGACGCGCCGCGCTCGGCCACCGCGGTCTGCCACGAGAAGTGCCGGCTGTTCGTCGTCAACCGCCGCGACCTCGAGGACCTGCTGTTCGTCGACCGCGACCTGGCCTACGAGCTGCTGTGGAACTTCGTCCGCACGCTGTCGCGGCGCCTGCGCGCGACCAACGACAAGATGACGTTCCTGGCCACGACGTCGAAGTTCTAGCCATGCGGCCGCTGGTGGCGTGCGCGTGCGTGGTGGCGGCCCTGGCGCTGGCCGCGCCGGCGACCGCCGAGCCGCTGCCGGCCGGCCGGGTCAGCTTCGTCGGCGGCGTCCGCACCGGCACCAGCTCGCTGTACAGCTCGATCGGCACCGGCGGCGTGCTCGGCTTCGAGGCCGCGTACGCGCCGCTGCGCGCGCCGCAGACCATCGGCCTGGGCCTGACCTGGTCGCTCCTGTGGTCGTACTACGGCAGCGGCAGCGCCCGCATCGTCGACTCGATGGCGATGGTCGAGTTCGACGCCGGGGCGCGGATCCGGATGATGCCGGGGCCGCGGCGGCGCACCGTGCTGTTCGTCGGCGGCGGCGCCGCGCTGATCCGCACCAACGAGGCCCTCTTCAACGACGGCGACCGCAGCTACGTGGGGCCGTGGGGCGCGATCGGCGTCGAGACGCTGGTGTTCGGCCTGGTCGCGACCGGCAGCCTCCGCTTCGGCGCGATCCGCGACAGCCAGGGCACGGTCGGGCTGATGCTGTCGATCGGGTCCGGGCGCTGAGCCCGCGCTACGCGACCAGCAGGTCGGCCATCGTGACCAGCTCGTAGCCGTCGGCGCGCAGCCGCTCGCAGATCGTGGGCAGCGCGGCCAGCGTCGGCGCCGAGGCCTCGTGGAACAACAGCACGTCGCCGGGCGCCAGGTTGGCCGGGGCGCAGCGCTCGATCAGCGTGGCGGCGTCGGCGCCGTCGTAGTCGCGGCTGTCGAACGACCACATCGCGACCGTGTAGCCCAGCCCGAGCATCACCGCGGCGTCGCGGGCGCCGATCGAGCCGTGCGGCGGCCGCACCCACTTGCCCCACGGCAGCGGGCCGATCGCGGCGTCCATCCGGTTCAGCTCGTCGCGCAGCGCCCGGGCGCCGAGGTGGGTGAAGCGCTCGTGGTAGTAGCCGTGGCCGGCCAGCTGGTGGCCGCCGCGCAGGTACGCGCCGCGCGCGTCGGGCAGCTGCTCGCAGTAGTTGCCCATCACGAAGAACGTCGCCGGCACGTCGAGCTCCGACAGCAGCGCGAGGTACTCGTCGGTCAGGTCGCCGGGGCCGTCGTCGAACGTGATCGCGACCCGGCGCGCGGTGCGCGGCCCGTGCCAGACGATGCGCCCGCGGGTCGCGCGCACCAGGACCTCCTGGGCCATCGACTTGAGCTGAGCGCGCAACACGGGCGGGTAGTACCGCGAGCCGTCGGCGGCGGCAAGGCCGCGGCGGGGGGTCAGCGGAAGCGGCGCTCGACCCACGACGCGACGTGATCGAGCAGCTCGGCCTGCGCCGCGCGCAGCGTGAAGCTGTGGTTGCTGTCGGGGAAGTACGCGATCTCGACCTTGCCGCGCAGCGCCGGCACCCACTCGAACAGCTGCTCGCCGTGGTTGTAGCGGACGCCGTTGACGCCGGAGTACACGGCCAGGATCGCGACGCCGCGCTCGACCAGCCCGCTGAGCTGCGCCGCGTGCTCGGCGAGCGGCGGGAACTCGCGGCCCTGCGTCAGCTCGGGGGCCGCGTCCGGCGCCGGCGCCGCCACCCGCTTCACCAGGCGCCGGCCGGCCGCGCGCACCAGCGGCCCGAGCGCGCCGCCGCGGACCCGGCCGGCGAGCTTGCGCGCCGCCGCGCGGCGGGTGGCGTAGGTCGGCGGGTCGAGCACCACCAGGCCCACCACCCGCGGATCGACCGCGGCGGTCGCGAGCCCGTTGTCGGCTCCCGAGCACAGCCCGAACAGGATGAACCGATCGCACCCGGTGGCCGCGGTGATCGCGGTCATCGCCGCGCGGGTGTCGGCCACCGCGCTGGCGCGGAACGATCCGCCATCTCCGCGCCCGGGGCTGTCGCCGATGCCGGCGAGATCGATCCGGAGCGCCGGCAGTCCGCGGGCCGCCAGGCGGCGCGCCAGCGTGACGTGCAGCCGATGCGGTCCGACCCTATGCAAGACGCCCGCGTTCAGGATGACGACGCCGGGGCGCGTCCCGGCGAGCGCCGGCCGCGACAGCACCGCCACGAGGCGATCGTCGTCGCCGATCGGCAGGACCGTCTCGCTCACGAGGTCGGGCGCGCTGTGCGTTGCCGGCATGTGGAGGGTGCGCGTAATCTCCTGCAAGTTGCCGGCGAAAGTCCACTACTTCGGGGCCAACGGGGGACTCCTGGGGACGCTGCATCAACCGACGCGGCTGCGCGCTCGTACCGCCGCCGTGCTGCTGTGCAACCCGTTCGGCGAGGAGGCCTCGCGCGCACACCGCATCTACCGCGTGCTCGCGACGCAGCTCGAGCGGGCCGGCTACGCGTGCCTGCGCTTCGACTACGGCCACACCGGCGACTCGCTGGGTGACGGCGACGACGCGACGCTCGCGGGCTGGGTCGCCGACGTCGGCGCCGCCGCCGAGGCGCTGCGCGCGGCCAGCGGCAGCCCGCGGGTGGTGCTGGTCGGGCTGCGGCTCGGCGCGACGATCGCCGCGCTCGCCACCGCCGCTGGCGTCGCGGCGCGCCACCTGATCGCCTGGGACCCGGTGCTCGACGGCCGCGCGTACCTCGACGAGCTGGCGCGCAGCCACGCGACGTACATGCGCGACGAGCTCGGCGCCGCCGGCGGTCCGCCGCCGAGTCGCGCCGACGGCACGCCCCGCGAGGCGCTGGGCACGCCGATCTCCGACGAGCTGGCGCGCGAGCTCGTCGCGCTCGACCTGACCCGGGTCGCGCCGCGCGCCGAGCTGATCACGCTCTTGTCCACCAACCCGGCGGCGCCGTCGCCGTGGCCCGCCGCCCACCGCCTCGACGTCGCCGCCAGCGCCTGGAACTCGGACGCCGCGCTCAACGCCGCCACCGTGCCGATGGAGATCGTGACCGCGATCGTCGGCCGCATCGAGGGCACCGTGCCATGAGCCACCCGATCGCCGACCTCTACGACGCGCTGGCGGTACCCGCCACCTCGCCGGACGCGCCAATGACCGCGGAGTTCGAGCTGGCCATCGATCCGGCCACCCGCGCGTCGATCGACCGAGCGATCGCTCGGGGCGCGGCTGCCCCCGCTGCCGCCTGGGCTGCGGTGCTGTGTCGACTTGCCGGGACCCACGCCGCTGTGCTCAACTGGTCCGGCCGTGCGCTCCTCGTTGAGGTCCCGCCGCGCGGTTCCGTCGACGAGTGGCTGACCGCGCCGACCCAGGCGCCAGGTGCGGATCACGAGGCCGCGAGCGCGTGGTGCGATGCCGGCGCGGCACCCCCCGACGTCGCGCTCGCGTGGCGGCTAGACGACCAGGCGCTGCACGCGCGGTTCAAGCCCGCGCTGATCGACCGCCCGACCGTGGCCCGACTGGCCGAACTCTGGGTTGTGGTGATCGCTGCGATCGCGTCGGCGGATGACCTCGCGATGGTGACTCCATTGACGCCGGGCGAGCGCGCCCAGGTCCTGCTCGGCTGGAACCAGACGAGGAGCAACCTGCACGACAGCGCGACGATCCATGCGCGATTCCGCGAACAAGCGGTCGCGACACCGATGGCGCCAGCCCTGATCTGGGACCGGGGACGGCTCACTTACGCCGAGCTCGACGCCGCCTCCGAGGAGCTGGCGGAGCAACTCATCGGGGCCGGTGTTGGCCCCGATGACGCGGTCGCGCTGATCCTGCCGCGCTCCCCCGGCGCAGTGATCGCGATGCTCGCCATCCTCAAGGCCGGAGGCTGCTACTTGCCGCTCGATCCAACGTACCCGATCGAGCGGCATCGCTTCGCGATCGGCGACGCGGGCGCGCGGGTCACGGTGACCGAGCGGGCCTGGGGCGACCAGCTGGCCGCGCTCGCCAGCCGCACGATATTCGTCGATGACACTCGCGGCGCCGCGCGGCCCTACTCGACGACGCCGGAGCGCACCACGGCGTCGGGCCGCGCGTACATCCTGTACACCTCGGGATCGACCGGGGTCCCGAAAGGCGTCCAGATCGAGCACCGCGGCGTCGTCGACCTCGTCGACGCCGACTTCGTCCAGCTGGACCACGCGACCCGCTTCCTGCACGTGGCGTCGCTCGGCTTCGATGCCTCGGTGTTCGAGATCTGGGCCCCGCTGCTCCGCGGCGGCGCCTGCGTCATCTTCGAGGACCCCCTCCCGACCGGACCGGCGATAGCGCGGCGCGTCGCCGCACATGGTGTCACGACGGCCTTGCTAACAACCGCCGTGTTCAACGCGATCGTCGACGACGATCCTCGGCACCTCGCCGGCGTCCGCGAGCTGTGCATCGGCGGCGAGGCGTTGTCCCCGGTCCACGTTCGCCGAGCGCTCGCGGCGCTCCCAGGGCTGGACGTCGTGAACGTCTACGGTCCCACCGAGTGCACGGTGATCGCCACGACGCTGAGGATCCCGCGGAACCTCTCGCCCGAACTAAGGACCATCGCGATCGGCCGCCCGATCGCCGACGCACGGTGCTACGTGCTAGCGGCCGACGGCTCGCCAGTGCCGGTGGGCGTGGTCGGTGAACTCTACGTGGGTGGTCGAGGCGTGGCGCGCGGCTACCTGTCACGCCCCGACCTTGACGCCGAGCGGTTCGTGCCCAATCACATCGAGGGCCGGGGTCGTCTCTACCGCACCGGCGATCGCGTGCGCTGGCTCCCGGACGGCACGCTCGACTTCGTCAGCCGCGTCGACCACCAGGTGAAAGTGCGAGGCTTCCGGATCGAGTTGGGCGAGATCGAGGCGCGCCTCGGCGCGATCGCCGGCGTCGCCAGTTGCGCGGTGACCGTCCGCAACGACGGCCCGACGGGCAAGCGCCTGGTCGCGTACGTCGTCCCCGATGGCACGGCCGACCTCGCGGCACCGCGGCTGCGCGCCGCCCTCGGCAAGCACTTGCCCGAGTACATGGTGCCGGCGGTGTTCGTCGAGCTCAGCCGGCTGCCGATGACGGCGAGCGGGAAGCTCGATCGCGCTGCACTTCCTGCGCCGAGTCGCGCTCGGCCCGACCTCACCGTGCCCTACCGAGGGCCGGCGAGCGAGCGCGAAGGGACGGTGTGCGCGGCCTTCGCCGACGTGCTCGGGCTCGATCGGGTCGGGACGCTCGATGGCTTCTTCGAGCTCGGCGGCAACTCGCTGCTGGCGCTGACGCTGCTCGTCCGGCTGCGCGACGCCGGCCTGCCCGAGGTCACACCGGCGACGTTCTTCGCGGCCCCCACTCCGGCGGCGCTTACCCGGGCGCTCGACGGCGAAGCCGGCACCGCACGGCGCCGTCACCAACCGGCGGCGTCTCAGCGCGAGCCGATCGCGATCGTCGGGATGGCCGGCCGCTTCCCCGGCGCGGCCGACGTCGCCGCGCTTTGGCGTAACCTGTGCGCCGGCATCGAGTCGATCACGGTGTTCGCGCCCCACGAGCTCGACCCGTCGCTCCCGGCCACGGTCACGGCGGATCCCGCGTACGTGCCAGCCCGCGGCGTGCTCACCGACGCCGCGCTGTTCGACGCCGGCTTCTTCGGCATCTCACCGCTCGAGGCCTCGCTGACCGATCCGCAGCACCGCCACTTCCTCGAGATGGCGTGGCACGCCCTCGAGCACGCTGGCTACGTGCCAGAGACCGCGCCAGGACCGATCGGCGTCTTCGCGGGTATGAGCACCGCGACGTACTACCAGCACCACTTGTGGCCGCGGCCCGATCAGACGCGGCGCACGAGCGACCTCCAAGTACTCCTAGCCAACGACAAGGACTTCCTCACCACCCGCGTCGCGCACAAGCTCGATCTGACCGGCCCCGCCGTCAACGTCCAGACCGCATGTTCGACCTCGCTGGTCGCCACCGCGATGGCGATGGACGCGCTGCGCAGCGGCAGCTGCGACCTGGCGCTGGCGGGCGGCGTCGCGATCACCTGCCCACCAGCGTCGGGTTACGTGTACCAGGAAGGGGCAATGGCGTCTCCGGACGGACACACCCGCACCTTCGACGTGGCCGCAGCCGGCACGCAGTTCGCCGATGGCGTAGCAATGGTAGCGCTGCGGCGCCTGACCGACGCGCTGGCCGACGGCGACACCGTCTACGCGGTGCTGCTGGGCGCCGCGGTCAACAACGACGGCAGCGAGCGGGCCAGCTTCACCGCGCCGAGCCCCGAGGGCCAGGCCGCGGTGATCGGCGCCGCGCTCGACGCCGCCGGCGTCGACGCCCGCTCGATCAGCTACGTCGAGGCCCACGGCACCGCGACCCCGCTCGGCGATCCGATCGAGATCGAGGGCCTGACCCGCGCCTACCGCCGCCACACCGCCGACTGCGGCTACTGCGCGATCGGCTCCATCAAGAGCAACGTCGGCCACATGGTGACGGCGGCCGGCGTCGGCGGACTCATCAAGACCGCGCTGGTGTTGCACACCCGCACGCTGCCGCCCTCGATCAACTTCGTCGCGCCCAACCCCAAGATCGACTTCGCCGCGAGCCCGTTCCGGGTCCAGCACGCGCTGACCCCGTGGCCCGCGAGCGCCGGGCCGCGCCGCGCCGGCGTGTCGTCGTTCGGCTTCGGCGGCACCAACGCCCACGCCATCGTCGAGGAGGCGCCGCCGCCGCGCCCGACGACGCCGTCGCCCCGGCCGGTCGAGCTGCTGCTGCTGTCGGCGCGGACCGCGCCGGCGCTGGCCGCCGCGGGCGCCGACCTGGCGTCATTCCTCGGCAGCGACGACGCGCCGCCGCTGGCCGACGTCGCGCACACGCTGCAGGTCGGGCGGCGCGGCTTCGCCCACCGTCGCTACGTCGTCGCCGGCGGCGCCGCCGAGGCCGCGCGGCTCCTGACCACGCCGGACGCCGCGCTGTGCGGTGGCCGCGAGGTCGGCGCCGAGCTGCCGGCGCTGGGCTTCCTGTGCCCGGGGCAGGGCTCGCAGTACGCGCAGATGGGCCGCGGCCTGTACCACGCCGAGCCGGCGTTCCGCGCCGCGTACGACGCGTGCTGCGAGATCCTGACGCCGCTGCTCGGCCACGATCCGCGCGCGACGTTCTGGTCCGACGATCCGCAGACGCTGGTGGCGACCAGCGTCACCCAGCCGGCGATCTTCACGCTCGAGTATTCGCTGGCGCGGCTGTGGATGAGCTGGGGCGTCGTCCCGACCGCGCTGGTCGGCCACTCGGTCGGCGAGTTCGTGTGCGCGGCGCTGGCCGAGGTCATGGCGCTGCCCGACGCGCTGGCGCTGGTGGTCGAGCGCGGCCGCCAGATGCAGGCGCTGCCAGCCGGCAGCATGCTGTCGGTGCGGCTGCCCGCCGACGAGCTGCGGCCGCGCCTGCCGGCCGGCCTCGAGATCGCCGCCGAGAACGCGCCCGGGCTGTGCGTCGCGTCGGGGCCGACCGAGCTGATCGCCGCGCTCGAGGCCGAGCTGGCCGCCGCCGAGATCGTCGTGCGCCGGCTGCAGACCTCGCACGCGTTCCACTCGCCGATGATGGATCCGGTGGTGCCGATCATGGCGGCGCGGCTGGCCGACGTCGCGCTGGCGCCGCCGCGCATCCCGATCGTCTCGACGGTGACCGCCACCTGGATGACCGACGCCCAGGCCACCTCGCCGACCTACTGGGCCGAGCACCTGCGCAAGCCGGTGCGGTTCGCGCCGGCCGCCGCGCTCGCGCTGGCCGATCCGCGCCGCGTGATGATCGAGATCGGCCCGCGCGCGACCCTGTCGGCGCTGGCGCGCCAGGCGATGCCGGGCAAGCGCGCGCTGCCGGTCGCGATCCCCAGCGTCGGCGACAGCGCCGAGCGCGAGAGCCCGGCCATCACCGCCGCCCTCGGCCAGCTGTGGACGCTCGGCGCGACGATCGACTGGGCCGGCTACCGCGGCGACGAGCGCCGCCAGCGCGTGCCGCTGCCGCTGTACCCGTTCCAGCGCCAGCGTTACTGGGTCGATCCGCCCGCGGCCACCGCCGCGCTCGCCGCCCCCGCCGCGCTCGCCGTTCCCGCTCCAGCTCCCGCTGCGGCGCTGCCGCCGCTGCCGCTCCCGCTGTCCTCCCCCGCACCGGAACCGATCGCCATGGCCGCACCCGCCCCCTCCGCCGCTCGCCTCGATCGCCTGCTCGCCTCGATCCGCTCGCTGGTCGAGGAGGTCTCGGGCACCGACGTCGCCGACGCCGATCCGCAGACGCCGTGGCTCGATCTCGGCCTCGACTCGCTGACGCTCACGCAGGTCGCGCTCGCGGTGCAGCGCGCCCACAGCGTCAAGGTCACGTTCCGCCAGGTGATGGAGAGCTTCCCGTCGATGGCCAGCCTCGCGGCGATGCTCGACCAGTCGCTGCCGCCCGACGCCGCGCCGCCGCCCAGCGCGCCGGCCGTGGTGGCCGCGCCGATCGCGGCGCCGATGGCCGCGCCGACGTTCGCGCTGCCCGCCGCGGCGGGCGACGGCGCCGGCTACCTACGCCAGGTGATCGACGCCCAGCTCGCGCTGATGGCGCAGCAGCTCGCGGTGCTCGGCGGCCAGCCGGTCGCCGCCCCCGCCCCGCGCCCAGCCGCGCCGGTCGCCGCCGCCCCGGCCCCCAGCCCGACGCCCGCCGCCGCGCCGGCCACCCCGATCGCCCCGATCACCCCCGTCACCCCGAGCGCGCCCGCCAAGAACGAGGACGAGCCGCCCGCCGGCCCGGTCGGCTACGACGTCAAGAAGGCGTTCGGCGCGATCGCGCGCATCCACACCGCCGCCGACGCGCTGTCGCCGCTGCAGCGCGCGCGCCTCGACGCGCTGACCGCGCGCTACACCGCGCGCACCGCGAAGTCGAAGGCCTACACCCAGGCCCACCGCGCGCGCATGGCCGACCCGCGCGTCGTCAACGGCTTCCGCCCGCTGACCAAGGAGCTGACCTACCAGCTGGTGATCGAGCGCTCGCGCGGCTCGCGGCTGTGGGATCTCGACGGCAACGAGTACGTCGACGTGCTCAACGGCTTCGGCATGAACCTGCTCGGGTGGCAGCCCGACTTCCTGCGGGCGGCGATCCACGACCAGGTCGACAAGGGCTACGAGATCGGCCCGCAGCACGTGCTGGCCGGCGAGTGCGCCGAGCTGTTCTGCGACGTCACCGGCGCCGATCGCGCGGCGTTCTGCAACACCGGCTCCGAGGCGGTGATGGGCTGCATGCGCATCGCGCGCACCGTCACCGGCCGCTCGCTGATCGCGATCTTCACCGGCGCCTACCACGGCATCTTCGACGAGGTCATCGTCCGCGGCACCCGCAAGCTCAAGAGCATCCCGGCCGCGCCCGGCATCATGCCGTCGGCGTCGCAGAACGTGCTGGTCCTCGACTACGGCACCCCCGAGTCGCTCGAGATCCTCAAGCAGCGCGCCCACGAGCTGGCGGCGATCCTGGTCGAGCCGGTGCAGTCGCGCCGGCCCGACTTCCGCCCGGTCGAGTTCCTGCGCGAGCTGCGCACGCTGACCGAGCAGACCGGCTCGCTGTTGATCTTCGACGAGGTCGTCACCGGCTTCCGCGCCCACCCGCGCGGCGTGCAGGGCGTCTTCGGCATCCAGGCCGACCTGGCGTCGTACGGCAAGGTGGTCGGCGGCGGCTTCTCGATCGGCGTCATCGCCGGCAAGCGCGCGTTCATGGACGCGCTCGACGGCGGCCACTGGGAGTACGGCGACGCCTCGATCCCGACGGTCGGCGTCACCTACTTCGCCGGCACGTTCGTCCGCCACCCACTCGCGCTGGCCACCACCAAGGCGATGCTCCTGCACCTGCAGGCGGCGGGGCCGGCGCTGCAGGAGCAGCTCAACGCCCGCACCGCGGCGATGGTCGCCGAGATCAACGCCCACATGGAGGCCACCGGCGCGCCGCTGGTGCTCAAGACCTACGCGTCGTGGTGGCGCAACAACTTCACCGAGGACCTGCCGTACAGCGACCTCATCTACACGATGCTGCGCGATCGCGGCATCCACATCCTCGACAACTTCCCGTGCTTCCTGACCACCGCGCACTCCGACGCCGACATCGCCGCGATCGTCGCGGCGTACAAGGCGGCCGCCGCCGAGATGCAGGCGTCGGGCTTCTTCCCGCCGGCCAAGGCCACCGCGGCGCTGGTCGCCGCGCCCGGCGACGCGCGGGTGGTGCCGTCGACCGAGCCGCAGCGCGAGGTGTGGCTGGCCGATCAGCTCGGGGTCGAGGCGTCGCTGGCCTACAACGAGTCGGTGTCGCTGCACCTGCGCGGCGAGCTCGACGTCGGCGCGCTGCGCCACGCGGTGCGCGAGCTGCCGCGCCGCCACGACGCGTTCCGCGCGACGTTCGGCGCCGACGGCACGACGCTGCACGTCGCCGCCGAGGCCCCGGCGCTCGAGGTGCCGCTGGTCGACCTCAGCGATCGCCCGGCGGCCGAGCGCGACGCCGCGTTCGCGGCGATCACCACCGCCGCGGTCAGCACGCCGTTCGACGTCGCGCGGGGGCCGCTGATCCGCGCCGAGCTGGTGCGGCTGACGCCCGACCACCACGTCCTGGTGTTCACCGGCCACCACATCGTCCTCGACGGCTGGTCGTACTGGGTCATCGTCAAGGACCTGGCGGCGCTGTACGGCATCGCCACCGGCGCGCGCTCGGCGCCGCTGCCGCCGGCGCCGTCGTTCGCCGACTACGCCGCCGCGCAGGCCGCCCGCGCCGACGCCCCCGAGCTCGTGGCCAACGAGCGGTGGTGGGTCGAGCAGTTCGCCGGCGGCGTGCCCACGCTCGAGCTGCCGGCCGATCGCCCGCGGCCGCCGGTCCGCACCACCCGCTCCGGCCGCGAGGACTACCTCGTGCCGGCCGACCTGCTCGCCGGCGTCAAGAAGCTCGGCGCCAAGCTCGGCGCCAGCGCGTTCGCGACGCTCTTGGCCGGCTTCGACGTGCTGCTGCACCGGCTGTCGGGCGCCGACGATCTGGTGGTCGGCATCCCCGCCGCCGGCCAGAACGCCGACGGGCTCGGCGGCCTGGTCGGCCACGCGGTCAGCATGCTGCCGGTGCGCGCCCAGCTCGCGCGCGGCGATCGCTTCGGCGACGTGGTCAAGCGCGTGCGCGGCCGCATGCTCGACGCCTACGACCACCAGGACGTCACCTTCGGCCGCGTGCTGCAGGTGCTGCCGCTGGCCCGCGATCCGTCGCGCCTGCCGCTGATCAGCGTCATCTTCAACATCGACCAGGCGCTGTCGGGCGAGGCCCACGCCCTGCCCGGCCTGGCGCTGGACCTGCAATCGAACCCGCGCGTCCACGAGACCTTCGAGCTGTTCGTCAACGCGGTCGACACCGGCGCCGGGCTGCGCGTCGAGTGCCAGTACAACGCCGACCTGTTCGACGCCGCGACCGTGCGGCGCTGGCTGGCGGCGTACGAGGCGCTGCTGCGCGGCGCGCTCACCGATCCCGACCAGCCGATCGGCCGGCTGCCGATCGTCCCGCCCGACGACGCACGCCAGCTGGCCGCGTGGAACCAGACCGAGGCGCCCTACCCGCGCGGCACGCGCGTCGAGGCGCTGATCGCCAGCGCCGCGCGGCGGCAGCCGACCAAGCCGGCGGTGATCACCGACGCCGACACGCTGACCTACGGCGAGCTCGCCGCCGCCGCGGCCACCGTCACCGCGGCGCTGGTGAACGCCGGGGTCACGCCCGGGGCGCGGGTCGGCATGCTGGCCGATCGCGACCGCCACCTCGTGCCGATCTTGCTCGGCATCCTCGGCGCCGGCGCGGCCTACGTGCCGCTCGACCCGAGCTTCCCGGCCGAGCGCCTGCGCTTCATGATCGGCGACGCCGGCGTGGCGGTGGTCGCGACGACCGCCGCGGTCGCCGCCGAGGTCGCGCTGCCAGGCGTCCGCACGGTGCTGGTCGACGGCCTGACGCCAGCCGCTGCGCCAGCGGTCGCGGTCGGCTCGACCGACGACGTCGCCTACGTCATCTACACCTCGGGCTCGACCGGCACGCCCAAGGGCGTGCTGGTGCCGCACCGGAGCGTCGTCAACCTGATCACCAGCGTCACGCGCGAGCCCGGCCTCACCGAGTCCGACGTCGTGCTGGCTGTGACCACGCCGTCGTTCGACATCGCGGTGTCCGAGCTGGTCGCGCCGCTCACGGTGGGCGCGACGATCGTCCTGGCCTCGCGGCGGCAGACCACCGACGGCGACGCCCTGCGCGCGCTGGTCGAGCAGGCGGGCGTGACGTTCATCGACGCGACGCCCGCGACCTGGCACCTCCTCCGCGCGGCGGGGTGGGCCGGCGACCCGCGGGTCACGGCGATCTGCACCGGCGAGGCGATGCCGCGCGATCTCGCCGCCGACCTGCGGCCGGTGGTCGCCGCGCTGTGGAACGGCTACGGCCCCACCGAGACCACGGTGTGGTCGTCCTTCCACCGCGTCACCGACGACGGCCCGATCATGGTCGGCCATCCGATCGCCAACACCACGCTGCACGTGCTCGACGCCGACCAGCAGCCGGTGCCGATCGGCGTGGTCGGCGAGCTGTACATCGGCGGCGACGGCGTCACGCTCGGCTACCTCGATCGCCCCGCGCTGACCCGCGAGCGCTTCATCCCCGATCCCTTCCGAGCCAGCCCCGGCGCGCGGCTGTACCGCACCGGCGATCTGGCGCGCTGGCACGTCGGCACCGACGGCGGCGGCGTTCTCGAGTGCCTCGGCCGCACCGACTTCCAGGTCAAGCTGCGCGGCTACCGCATCGAGCTCGGCGAGATCGAGGTGGCGCTCGCCCGCCACGCCGCCATCGCCCAGGCCGCCGTCGTCGCGCGCGAGGATCAGCCCGGCGATCCGCGGCTGGTCGCGTACCTGGTCGCGGCGCCCGGCCACGCGGTGCCCGGCGACGAGGAGCTGCGCGCCCACCTCGCCCGCAGCCTACCCGACTACATGATCCCGACCCGCTTCGTCGCGCTGGCGGCGCTGCCGCTGACCGGCTCGGGCAAGGTCGACCGCAAGGCGCTGCCCGCGCCCGGCGGCCCGGCGACCGCCGCGGCCGGCCCCGAGGTCGCGCCGCGCACGCCGCTCGAGGAGACCCTCGCGCACGCGTTCGCCGAGACCCTTGCGGTGGCCCGGCTGTCGATCCACGACGACTTTTTCGCGCTGGGCGGCCACTCGCTCCTGGTCGCGCAGATGGCCGCGCGCCTCGGCAAGCAGCTCGGCCGCGCGGTGCCGATGCGCCTGGTGTTCGAGCACCCGACCGTGGCGCGGCTGGCCGCGGCGCTGACCGCCGCCGCGCCGACCGAGGCGGTCGCCCCGCTGCGCATCCCGCGCCGCACCGAGACCGGCCCGGCGCCACTGTCGCTGATGCAGCAGCGGGTCTGGTACCTCGAGCAGCTGCAGCTCGGCCGCACCGTCTTCAACGTGCCGTCGGCCCACAGGCTGCGCGGCGCGCTCGATCGGCCCGCGCTCGAGCGCGCGCTGGTCGAGCTGGTGCGTCGCCAGGACGTGCTGCGCACCGTCATCCGCATGGTCGGCGACAGCCCGGCGCAGGTCGTCCTCGACGACGTCGCCGTCGAGCTGCCGTTCGAGGATCTCACCGACGTGCCCGCCGCCGATCGCGACGCCGCGCTGCAGGCCCGCCTGGCCGCGCTGGTCGCGGTGCCGTTCGACCTCGCCACCCCGCCGCTGTTCCGCGCCCGGCTGTTCCGGCTCGGCGACGACGACCACGTGCTGTTCTTCATGCCGCACCACGCGATCTGGGACGGCTGGTCGTTCGACCTGTTCTACGAGGAGATGGCCGATCTGTACGGCGCGTACCAGCGCGGCGCCGCGCCGACGCGCCCCGCGCCCAGCGTCACCTACGCCGACTTCGCGGCCTGGCACCGCGGGTGGATGACCGGCCCCGAGCTCGAGCGTCAGCTGGCGTTCTGGAAGGACCGCCTGGCCGGCGCCCCCGAGTCGCTCGACCTGCCGACCGACTTCCCGCGGCCGCCGACGATGAGCGGCGCCGGCTCGACCGAGTGGCTGCGGCTGCCGCCGGCGATCACCGACGCGCTGCGCGCCGCCGGCCTGCGCGAGAGCGCGACCCTGTTCATGACGCTGCTCGGCGCGTGGGCCACGCTGCTCCACCAGCAGACCCGCGCGCCCGAGCTGGTCATCGGCACGCCGGTGCGCGGCCGCAACAGCGCCGACCTCGAGGCCGTCGCCGGCTTCTTCGTCAACGCGCTGCCGCTGCGCATCGCCGTCGATCCCGGCCGCAGCTTCCTCGAGCTGGTGCGCGCGATCCGCACGGACACGATCGCCGCGTTCGGCGCCCAGGACGTCCCGTTCGAGCACCTCGTGCGCACGCTCGACGTGCGCCGCGACGAGTCGCGCTTCCCGATCTACCAGGCGTTCTTCTCGTACCAGGACGCGCGGCAGCGCCCGCCGCGCTGGGGCAACCTCGATCACCGCAACCTGCCGGTGTTCCAGCCGGCCGCCGCCCAGGACGTCGCGCTGTGGTTCCTCGACGGCGTCGACGGCGTGGTCGGCGGCCTCAACTACAACACCGACATCCTGTCCGAGGACACCGCGCGCCGCCTGGCCCAGCGCTTCCTGGCGCTGGTGTCCGCGATCGCCGCGCACCCCGAGCGCCCGCTGCGCGAGCTGCTCACGATCGGCGCCGACGAGCGCGCCCAGCTCGACGCGTGGAACGCCACCGCCCAGCCGCTGCCCGCCGCCGCCGATCTGGCCAGCTACGTCGCGCCCGGCCTGGCCCGCGATCCGGCCAAGGTCGCGATCCGCCACGCCGGCACCGCCACCACCTACGGCGCGCTGGTCGCCCGGCGCGATCAGATCGCCGCCGCGTTAGCCGGCCGCGGCGTCGGCCCCGGCGACGTCGTCGCGATCCACGTCGAGCGCGGCCCCGACATGGTCGCCGCCTTGCTCGCGGTCGCCGCGACCGGCGCGACCTACCTGCCGCTCGACCCCGGGTTCCCGCCCGAGCGCCTCGCGTTCATGCTCGCCGACAGCGGCGCCCGCGCGATCCTCGCCGACGGCGACCTCGCCGCGCTCGGCGGCGATCCGGCGCGCGTGCTCCGCCTCGATCAGGGCGCGCTCCCCGCCGGCCCCGCGCCCACCGCCCGCGCCGCCGCCGAGGACGCCGCGTACCTCATCTACACCTCGGGCTCGACCGGCACGCCCAAGGGCGTCCGCGTCCCGCACCGCGCCGTCACCAACTTCCTCGCCAGTATGGCCCAGCGCCCCGGCCTCACCGCCGGCGATCGGCTGGGCGCCGTCACGACGCTCTCCTTCGACATCGCCGTGCTCGAGCTGTGGCTGCCGCTCGCGGTCGGCGCCGAGATCGTCCTGGCCTCGCGCGACCAGGCCACCGACGGCCACGCGCTCAAGGCGCTGCTCGACGAGACCCGCGCGACGATCATGCAGGCCACCCCCGCCACCTGGCGCATGCTCGTCGAGAGCGGCTGGCGCGGCGGCCCCGGCTTCACCGCGCTGTGCGGCGGCGAGGCCCTGCCCGCCGAGCTCGCCGAGGCGCTGCTCGAGCGCACCGGCGCGCTGTGGAACATGTACGGCCCCACCGAGACGACGGTGTGGTCGACCTGTGCGCACATCCGCCCCGGCCAGGGGGACATCTCGATCGGCGCGCCGATCGCCAACACCGCGGTGTGGATCCTCGACGACGCCGGCCAGCCGGTCCCGATCGGCGTCCCCGGCGAGCTCTGCATCGGCGGCGCCGGCGTCGCGCTCGGCTACCACCACCGCCCCGAGCTCACCGCCGAGAAGTTCATCACCGCCGGGTTCGAGGGCGGCGCCCGCCTCTACCGCACCGGCGATCTCGCGCGCTGGCGCCCCGACGGCACGCTCCAGCACCTCGGCCGCACCGACTTCCAGGTCAAGATCCGCGGCTACCGCATCGAGCTCGGCGAGATCGAGGTCGCGCTGGCCCGCCACCCGCGCGTCGCCCAGGCCGCCGTCGTCGCCGGCCCCGGCCCCGGCGGCGAGCAGCGCCTCATCGCCTACTTCGTCGCCCACGGCGCCGCGCCCACCAGCGCCGAGCTGCGCGAGCACCTGCGCCAGACCTTGCCCGACTACATGATCCCCGCGGCGTTCGTCGTGCTGCCCGCGCTGCCGCTCACCCCCAACGGCAAGCTCGATCGCCGCGCGCTGCCCGCGCCCGCCGACGCCGCCGCGCCGGCGCCGCCCAGCTACGCCGCGCCGCGCTCGCCCGCCGAGCAGCTGGTGGCCGGCGTGTGGCGCGAGCTGCTCGGCGTCGAGCGGATCGCGCTGGCCGACAACTTCCTCGACCTCGGCGGCCACTCGCTCTTGATCATGCAGGCGGTGGCCAAGCTCGAGGCCCGCACCGGCAAGCGGGTCAGCCCGCGCGCGTTCATCTTCCAGAACCTCGAGCAGCTGGCGCACGAGTACGACGCCGGCGTCGCGCCGCCGCCCCCGCGCACGCCGCCGTCGCCGCACCGCCCCGAGCCGACGCCGCCGACGTCGCGCCTGCGCCGCTGGCTGTCGTCGCTGAAATGATGGCGCGCCCGTGGCAGGTCGCCGCCTACGCGACGCTGGTGGCGTGGGCGGTGCTGATGCTGGCGGTCCGCCGCACCGACGCGATCACCGACGACTGGCAGGGCTGGCGGCAGGCCGACACCGCGCAGATCGCGCGCAACCTCGTCGACGAGGAGCCCGATCCGCTGCGCCCACGGATCGCCTGGCGCGGCGACGGTCCCGGCTACGTCGAGACCGAGCTGCAGCTGTACCCCGCGATCGTCGCGGCGCTCGCCACCGTCACCGGCGACGTCGTGCGCCCGGCGCAGCTGGTGTCGCTCGGCTGCGTCGCGCTGGCGTGCGCGCTGGTGTTCGCCGCGCTGGCCCGACGCTTCGGCGACGCCGCGGCCTACGCCGGCCTGCTCGCCGCGCTGTCGATGCAGGGCACGATCGTCGCGTCGACGACGATCCAGCCCGATCCGCTGGCGTTCCTGGCGTTCACCGTCGCGTGGCTGGCGTTCCTCGCCGATCTCGCCGCCCCGTCGCGGCGCGCGCTGGCCGGATGGATCGCGGCCACCGCGATCGCCGGGCTGGTCAAGCCCACCGCGCTCGAGGTCGGCGTCGCGCAGTTCGCCGTCGTCGCGCTCGCGCACCGCCCGGCGCTGCGCCGGCCGCGGCTGTGGCTGGGCTGGCTCGCGGTGCTGGCGATCGTCGGCGCGTACCTCCTGTACGCGCGCACGCTCTACACCACCTACGGCAACACGTTCGGCGTGCTGTCGGGCGGCGACAGCAAGCTGCCGGCCGCCTCGGCGCTGGCCGCGGTCGAGCCGTGGCGCGAGCTGGTCCGGTTCGGCCTGGTGTGGGGCGTCGGCTTCCTCGCGGTGCCGGCGGCGGCGCTGCTGCTGTGGCGCCGGCGGGTCGCGCCCGAGATGATCGCGCTGGCGCTCGCCGCGGCGCTCCTGTCGCTGGTCGCGTTCCGCTACACCGCGTCGACGTTCGGCACCCACTACCTCTTGCCCCACGTCGTGTTCGGCGCGTGGCTGGTCGCGGCCGCCGCCCACGCGCTGCCGCGGCCGCCGGTCGTCGTCGGCGCGGTCGCCGTCGCGGCGCTGCTGCTCGGCGCGCGCGGCCTGCGGTTCGCCACCCACCACCCGCGCCAGCCCGAGACGGTCCTCGGCGAGCAGCTCGCCGAGCTGGCGCCGCCCGGCACACGCGTCGTCGTGCGCGCGCGCGCCGAGGGCTACAACCGCGAGTGGCACACGGTCAACAACTTCCAGGACCCGCGGGTGTTCTGGCTGTCGCGCACCACCGGCTGGGTGGTGCCCAACGATCTGGCCGGCAGCGCCGCGATCGCCGACTACGCGCGGCGGGGCGCCCGCTACTACGTGCACGTCGCGCAGCACCCGATCGACGGCGAGCTGGCCGGTTGGCTGACGAGCCACGCCCACAAGGTCGCCGCCGGGGCCGCCGGCGAGATCTACGACCTGGGCATGGGCGGCGTCCGCTGAGGCCCTACAGCTCGAGCGCCTTCTCGGTGTCGGCGATCGCCATGCGCGCCATCGCGAGGTTGGCCTTCGCGCGATCGACGGCGACGTAGTAGAAGACGCCGGGCCGGGCGCGCAGCGGGCGGATCACGTGGTACTGGCGCCCGAGCGAGATCAGGATGTCCTCGATGTCGTCCTTGAGGTTGAGCGCCTTCATCGCCTTGCGCTTGGCCCGCACCACCTCGGTGTTGGCGGCGGCCGCCACCTCGAGGTTCAGCGACGCGCCACCACCGTCGGTGCCCAGCGTCATGCCGCTCTCGGAGTCGACCAGGGCCGCGCCGAGGTAGCCATCGATGCCGCGGAGACGCTCGAGGTTGTTCTGGATGTTGGACGCCATGTGCACTTGCTCCTTCGCTACGTGGGTTGACGAGACCGCAGTCACGGGCAACGACACCTCCGCGGTCTCGGGAAGGTCGTCGGTTTCCTCGAACTCCTGGATCGAGAGCTCCAGGTCGATCAGCTCCAGGTCGGCCTCGATGTCGACCTCGGCGCCGCCGTTGGCGCGCGCCGCCTCGTCCTGGAGGCGCAGGGCCTCGATCAGGAGCTCGGTCGCGCGCTGGCCGATCGTCCGGCGCGGCGACGTGGCGCCGCGGTCGACGGTGAACGCGCCGTCCTTCCAGCCGAGGATCTCGAAGAACGCGGGGGCGCCGGTCTGGCCCTCGCACTCGGCGTGGACCACCAGGCCGCGCTCGAACCACATCGTGCCGTGGCGCTTGCCGCGGTTCACCTTGAGCGCGCTGGTCGCGGTCGACAGCGCGCACAGCTGGACCAGGTCGGGCAGGCCGTCGATGGCCAGCGCGCCGGCGAACCCCGGCGTCGCGCCACCGCGCAGCACCTTGTCGATGGTGGCGGTGAACGTCGCCACCGAGAACGGCTTGTCGAGGTACTCGACGGTGCCGAACGACGACACCTGCGACACCACGCTGGGCGACGGGAACGCCGTCATCACCACCGCCGGCAGGCGCGGCATCCGCTGCCGCGCCCGCACCAGCAGCTCGATCCCGTCGAGCTTGGGCATGCGGATGTCGGTGATCAGCGCGTCGACGCGCGGCGCCGCCTGCAGGTGCTGATCGGCGAGGACCGGATCGGCGAAGCCGGCGACGTCGGCCTGGGGGCGGGCCCGGCGCAGCGCCGCGACCAGCGACCGCAGCAGGTCCTCTTCGTCGTCGACCAGCACGAAGTGTTCGGCGTGGCTCATCGCAGCTCCTCGGCGGGTAGCTCGACCCGCACGATCAGCCCGGCGTCCGCGCCCGGCTCGAGCGCCAGGCGCCCGCCGCTGTCACGGATCAACCGGTGGGCCAACCCCAACCCCGAGCCGACGGCCCGGGGCTTCGTCGTCGTGAACGCGCGCAGCGCCTCCGAGATCTCCGCCGGCGCCATGCCCGGCCCGCGATCGACGATCTCGATCACGACCCGTTCGGGGTCGGGCCGCTTCCAGCCGGTGATCCGGACGATGCCCTCGGCGGGCGACGCGTGGACCGCGTTCTCCAGCAGCTCGGCCAGCGCGTCGACGATCTCGCGCTCGCCCACCACCACACGCGGCAGCTGCTCGACGCGCAGCGAGAACTCGACGTTGCGGCGGCCGGCCTCGGGCGCGACCACCGCGATCGCGCCCAGCACCAG
This sequence comes from Myxococcales bacterium, assembly GCA_016794525.1. Lineage (GTDB taxonomy): Bacteria > Myxococcota_A > Polyangia > Haliangiales > Haliangiaceae > UBA2376. Next base: position 84,565 of record JAEUJY010000073.1, on the reverse strand, counting down.
GCGATCGACGCGGCAGCGCACCCGCTGCGTGATCGACGGCTGCCCCAGCGCGATCGGCGCGCGCGACAGCGCGACCAGCCGCCGCACCTGGCGGTCGATGATGTCGAGGCTGCCCGACTCGGCCTCGCCGAGTTCGGTGCGCAGCAGGTCGACCGCCGCCGCCAGCGCCGCCAGCGGGTTGCGCACCTCGTGGGCGAACGCGGCGAGGATCGCGCCCAGCGCCGACTCGCGCTCGTTCTCTTGCAGCGAGGCGTCGGCGCCGCGGCCGGCGTCGGCCGAGCGGACCAGGCACACGAAGCCGCGGCCCTCGACCGAGCGCAAGGTCGCGCCGGCCGGGCCGGTCGGCAGGTTCAGCACGAACCGCCGCTCGCTGTCGGTGGCGTCGAGGCCGTGGTCGCGCAGCGACGCCGACAGCCCCAGCAGCAGCGGCACCGGCTGACCCACGCACGACGCGTGATCGAGCGCGAGCATCCGGCACGCCGCGGGGTTGGCGTGGGACGTGATCTCGTCGGCGCCGGCGATCAGCACCCCGGTCGACAGCGCGTCGAGCACCTCGCGATCGCTCAACACGGCGCCGCCTGATCCGGGAACAGCGCGCAGAACCGCGCCCCGCCGCCCGGCGGCTCGTCGACCCAGATCTTGCCGCCGTGGGCCTCGAGCGCCAGCCGACAGAACGCCAGGCCCAGGCCACGGCTGGCCCGCCGGCTGGCGTCGGGATCGAGCTGGACGAAGCGGTCGAAGATCCGCTCGCGGTGCACGACCGGCACGCCGGGGCCGCGATCGATCACGATCAGGCAGGTGCCGCCCGCGGCGGCCTCGACGGCGATGTCGACCCGGGTCCGGGGCGGCGCGTAGCGGAGGGCGTTGTCGACGAGGTTTTCGGCCACCCGCCGCAACAGCTCGCCGTCGGCCCACAGCTCGAGCGCGTCGGCGCGGGTCGCCAGCGTGATCTCGCGGATCTCGAGGCGCGGCGCGAAGTGGTCGCGCAGGTGGCGCAACAGCAGGCCGACGCTGCAGCCGCTGCGCCGCACCGCCAGCGCGTGACCGCTCGACACGTCGAGCAGGTTCATCACCATGCGCCCGACGGTCTCGGTGGTCGCCAGGCAGGCCCGGGCCGCGTCGCGCCCGAGCGGGCTGTCGCACACCAGCACCAGCTCCTGCAGCGCCATCGTGACGCTGGCGATCGGGCTCTTCAGGTCGTGGACCAGGAACTCGGTGAGCGCGTCCTTCTGGGCGCTCAGCTGGACCTGCGCCTCGCGCTCCCGCTGCGCGGCGACCGCCAGCGCGTGCTCGGCGCGCAGCCGCCCGTAGGTGTGGCGCAGCGCGCGCACGCGCACCGCCAGCTCGTTGGCGCGCAGCGGCCGCACCAGCACGTCGTCGGCGCCGGCCGCCACCGCCGCGTCGATCAGCGCCGGGTCGTCGCGATCGGTGACGAAGATGATCGGCGTCAACGCGCCGCCCGGCAGCTCGCGCAGCTGCGCGCACGCGACGAAGCCGTCGCGCGCCGCCAGCTCGAGATCGATCACGACCGCGTCGACGGCCGTGAGGTCGACGCTCGCGGCCACCTCGGCGGGCGAGGCCACCTCGACGGCGTGGTGCCCGCCCCGGCGCGCCTGATCGACGGCGCTGGCGCGGTTGCGTGGATCCCCATCCACGATCAAGACCTGCGGCACGAGCGGACCGAATTGCACGGCCCGCGCCACGAGCCAACTGTGCGCGAGGACGGGCTCACGCACCGAGGGGTGAGGCAATCTTGCACAGCCCCGCCGGGGTGAGCGGCGTCGCTCGCCCGTCATCTCGAACCGTTAGATGACTATTCATTTTTGCCCCACCCTGAGGCACGATGGTCTGTGATGATCAGCGTGCTGGTGGTGGACGATGACGAGCTGCTGGGGAAGGCCATCTGCGACGGCCTGGTCCGACGCGGCATGCACGCCGACATGGTGGTCTCGGCGACCACCGCGCGGGCCCGGCTCGAGCGCGGCGGCGTCGACGTGGTCTTGCTCGACGTGCACCTCGCCGGCGTCGATGGCATCGCGCTGTGCGGCGAGCTGGCGCGGCGCGCGCCGCGGCTCGACATCCTGGTGATGAGCGGCACCGGCACCGTCGATCGCGCGGTCGCGGCGGTGCGCGCGGGCGCGCTCGACTTCGTCACCAAGCCGTTCTCGATCGACACGCTCGCGCAGCGCATCCGCGACTGCCGCCGCGCCCAGCCGCCGGTGCTGTCCGACGGCACCACGCTGCCCGAGCTGCTCGGCGCCAGCCCGGTCATGCAGCAGGTGCGCGCGCTGATGCTGCGCATCGCCAGCACCAGCGCCAACGTGCTGATCAACGGCGAGAGCGGCACCGGCAAGGAGATCGTCGCCCGCGGCCTGCACCGGCTCAGCCGCCGCGCCAGCGGCCCGTTCGTCGCGATCAACTGCGCCGCGCTGCCCGAGCCGCTGCTCGAGAGCGAGCTGTTCGGCTACGCCCGCGGCGCGTTCACCGACGCCCGCGCCGACCGCGCCGGCCTGTTCAGCCACGCCGACGGCGGCACGCTGTTCCTCGACGAGATCGGCGAGATGCCGCGGACCCTGCAGCCCAAGCTCCTGCGCGCGCTCGAGGAGCGGTCGATCCGCCCGATCGGCGCCACCGCCGAGGTGGCGATCGACGTGCGGGTGCTGGCGGCGACCCACCGCGACCTCGCCGCCGACGTCGAGGCGGGCCGGTTCCGCGCCGACCTCTACTACCGCCTCAACGCGCTGCGCCTGACCCTGCCGCCGCTGCGCGATCGCAAGGACGACATCGCCGAGCTGGCCCGCCACTTCGCGCGATCGATCGCCGCCCACGACGACAGCCCGGCGCGCGAGCTGTCGGCCGACGCGATCGATCGCCTGCGCCAGCTGCCGTGGCCGGGCAACGTCCGCGAGCTGCGCAACTGCATCGAGCACGCCGTCGCGATGGCCACCGGCCCGCGCATCGAGATCGGCGACCTGCCGCCGCTGCCGACGATGAGCCACGGCGACGCCGCCGTCACCGAGTGGCCGACCCTCGAGGAGCTCGAGCGCGGCTACCTCGATCGCGTGTTGACCCACGTCGGCGGCAACCGCTCGGCCGCGGCCCGGCTGCTCGGCATCGATCGCCGGACGCTGATGCGCAAGCTCGCGGCGCGCCGCGGCGAGGCCGTCGTCGACGAGGCCGCCCCGGGCGAGTGATCACCGGCCGGCCGCCGGCCCGCGCTCACCGCCGCCGGAAGTAGTAGCCGGTGTAGGCGTCGATGTCCTTGCCGCGGGTGAACGGGATCTCGCAGTGCTGCTCGCGGTTCTGCCAGTCGTCGACCAGCTCGTAGCCGAGCGCGGTGACCGACGTGACCAGCTCGGTGCCGTTGTAGATGCGGTACGCGTGGAACGCGCGCCCGGTCGACTGCACCGTCACGAACGCCTCGCCGTCGTAGACCGGCATCTTGTTGAGGATCAGGTGCGCCGGCCGCGCCCCGACCGCGTCGAGCAGCTGCGGCACGCCGAGGTCGACGTACTGCAGCGAGCCCGCCGCCATCAGCACGTCGCAGCCGCGGCCGGCCGCGAGGTCGCTGGTGAACGCCAGCGCCCGCTCGCCGCGCTCGCGCGCCAGCTCGGTGCCGGCCTCGGCCACCGCCGGCACCTCCTGCACCAGCCAGCGCAGCCCGGGGTCGAAGCCCAGGTACTTCTTCCAGCCGTAGTAGCTCACGCCGACGTGGCCGCCGACGTCGAACACCAGCGACGCCGGCTTGGCGCGCAGCACCTCGCGCATCCAGTACAGGACGGCGTAGTCGCTCTGGCACGCCTTCTCCATCCGGTTGCGGTACATCGTCGTCATCGCGTCGTGGTCGTAGCCGACCGGGTGGCCGGGCGGGATCGCCGCCTCGGCCTCGGCGAACGTGCGGTACACGCCGCGGAAGCCGTTGCGGGGCAGCCGCGCGAAGTCGCGGGCGTAGTCGGCCTCGAGGATCTGGCCCAGCCCCGGGACGCGCCACGCGTTGCGCCCGAGGCGCTTTGTCACATCGATGATGCCCATCGCGGGCACTGTAGCCGAGCGCCCGGGCCCGGCGCTATCCTCGGCGCCGCATGGCCGGCCCGCGCATCCACCTCCCGACCGCGTTCGATCCGTGGAAGATCGCCGCGCTCACGCACGACCTCGCGTCGCACCCGCTGCTCCAGCTCGACGCGTTGATCGAGCTGGGCAAGCGCCAGCAGGCGCGCAAGCTGGTGCGCACCCACTCGGCCGCCGCCACCGCCGCCACCAGCTTCGCCGACGCGCCGACCCTGCACCCCACCGGCAAGACCGCCGCCGAGACGCTGTCCGACCTGGCCAACGCCAACGCGTGGATGTCGCTGCTCAACGTCCAGGCCGATCCCACCTACCGCGCGTTCATCGACGAGATCCTCGACGAGCTGCGCCCCGCGCTCGACCGCGTCGATCCCGGCATGTGCTACCGCGCCGGCTGGATCTTCGTGACGTCGCCCAACGCCGTCACGCCGTTCCACATCGACCACGAGCACAACTTCATCATGCAGATCCGCGGGCCCAAGCGGCTGTACGTCTGGCCCCACGACGACCGCGCCGTCGTCAGCGAGCGCGCCCTCGAGCTGTTCCACGATCAGCACTCGCGCGAGCTGGTGACCTGGGACGACGGCTTCCGCCAGCGCGCCCGGGTGTTCGACCTCGTGCCGGGCATGGGCGGCTACATGCCGTCGACCACCGGCCACATGGTCGAGAACGGCCCCGAGCCGTCGATCACCATCAGCTTCACCTACTACACCGACTCGACGCGGGCCAACGAGCTGCTCTACCGCGGCAACGCCCGCCTGCGCCGCCTCGGCCTGCGCCCGCAGCCCGTCGGCACCTCGCCCACCCGCGACCGCGTCAAGCACGCCGTCCTCGCCACCGCGTTCGGCGCCCAGAGCGCCGTCAAGCGCGCCCTCGGCAAGGGCGTCCGCGACACCGGCGTCCGCTACGCGCCGACGCCGTAGCGCCGCGTCCGGGAGTGTCCGGCTTCCGGCCGTCGCGTCCGAGATCCGGACGAACCCGGACAGCGGCGCCATGGGATCACGGCGGGTTACGGTTGGCCCGCCGCTCGCAAGGCCTCCGCAGCGCCAGGGGACGGAGGACGGAGGATGCTATGCTGCACGCCATGGAGTCGCTCGAGTCGATCGGCGTCACGCGCCGTCGGATCTCCCGCGAGGAGTACCTGCGGATGGCCGAGGTCGGCATCTTGCGCCACGGCGAGCGCGTCGAGCTGTTGCGCGGCGAGGTCGTGGTCGTGAGCCCGTCCGGCCGCCCCCACGCGCAGTCGGTCACAGTGCTCAACCGGATGCTCGTGCACCAGGTGTCGCCGGGGTTCGACGTCCAGCCCCAGCTCCCGCTGCCGGTCCTCGACGACTCGATGCCCGAGCCCGACCTCGCGGTCGTTCCCCGCGGCACGTTCGACGCCTACGCCACCGGGTGCGTGCTGGTGGTCGAGGTCGCCGACACCAGCCTGCGCAAGGACCTGCGCCTCAAGGCCCCGCTCTACGCCGAGGCCGGCATCCCGGTCTACTGGCTGGTCGACGTGAACGCGCGCGAGGTGCTGGTCATGTCCGACCCGGTCGACGGCGTCTACCAGCGCGTCGAGCGCGCGCGCCCGGGTGACGTGCTCACGCTCGCCGGCCAGCCCGCCATCGCGGTCCCGGTCGCCGAGATCGTCCCGCCATCCTGACGCCGGGGTGATGCGCGCGGCGCGCTGACCGACGTACGATCGGCGGGCGTCGGCCCGGGGGATGGGCCGCGCAGGAGGCCCCGTGTCGTCAGCCGGTCGTCTGTCGCCGCTCGTCGTGTTCGCGCTGGTCGTCGTCGCCGTGCTGCTGGGCACGGCGGCCGAGGCGCTGGCCCAGGCCGTCGCGACCCAGCCCGCGCAGCCCGCGCCGCAGCCCCACGACGTCGCCAGCATGGCGTGGCACCTGGTCACGCAGCCGCGCGTGCTGATCGCGCTGATCGGCCTCGTCATCGGGCTGGCCGCCGGCGACGACGAGTCGTGGCTGTGGCTGTTCGGGATCATCGTCGTCGCGCTGGTCGCCGCGGTGTTCCTGTTCGAGGCCGGGCTGACCGTCATGGAGCGCCCCGGCCAGGGCACCGCCGCGGTCGCCACCGTCGCGATCGCCGTCATCGCGGCGCTGTTGCTCGTGCTCAAGCTGACCCGCCCGCTGTTCTTCGCCGCCACCGAGCTGGCGTTCTCGCTCGCCGCCATCTACTTCAGCGTGCGCACGCTCGACGGGCGCGGCGGCAGCTGGGCCGCGCTGGTGCTCAGCGTCTACGGCGTCGTCGACGGGCTCGATCGCATCATCACCGCGATCGGCCAGTGGGGAAAGGACGCCCCGGCCAAGGCCTGAGCTACCGCGTCCACTCGCCCGAGCGGCCGCCGCGCTTGGCCTCGAGCATGATCGGGCCGATCACCATGCCGCGATCGACCGCCTTGGCCATGTCGTAGATCGCCAGCGCCGCCGCCGCCACCGCCGTCATCGCCTCCATCTCGACGCCGGTGCGATCGAACGCGCGCACCGCCACCGTGATCTTCACCCGGGTCGCCTCGACCGCGAGGTCGACGTCGACGCCGGTGACCCGCACCGGGTGGCACAGCGGGATCAGCAGGTGGGCCTGCTTGGTCGCGCTGATCGCCGCGATCCGCGCCACCGCCAGCGCGTCGCCCTTGGCCAGCTCGCCCGCGGCCAGCAGCCGGGCCGCCTCCTCGGTCATCTGCACCTCGCCCGACGCCACCGCCTCGCGGGCGGTCTCGGCCTTGGCGCCGACCTCGACCATGTGCGCCGCGCCGGTGGCGTCGACGTGGGTCAGCCGGGTCGCCGGCGGCGGCACCGCCGTCGCGCGCTTGCGTGGGGGCACCGTCTCGCCGCGCCCCAGCCGGGTGCCGCGCTGCTTGCGCTCGGCCATCGCTACTCGACCGTGACGCTCTTGGCCAGGTTGCGCGGCTGGTCGATGTCCGTGCCCTTGAAGTCGGCCACGTAGTAGCTGAGCATCTGCAGCGGGATCACCGACACGATCGGCTGCAGCTCGATCGCCACGTCGGGGATCAGCACCACCTCGTCGGCCACGCTGCCGATGTCGGTGTCGCCGCGGGTCGCGATCGCCAGGATCTTGCCCTGGCGCGCCTTCACTTCCGACAGGTTCGAGACCACCTTGTCGTAGTTGGGGCCGCGCGGCGCCAGCACCACCACCGGCAGGTGCTCGTCGATCAGCGCGATCGGGCCGTGCTTCATCTCGCCGGCGGCGTAGCCCTCGGCGTGGATGTACGAGATCTCCTTGAGCTTGAGCGCGCCCTCGAGGGCGATCGGGTACTGCGCGCCGCGGCCCAGGAACAGGAAGCCGGTGGCCGGGCCGTAGCGCCGGGCCAGCACCTGCAGCTGCGCGCCGTGGTCGACGACGTCCTTCAGCTTGTTGGGCAGCTGCAGCAGCTCCGACAGGAGCTCGCGGGCCCGCGCCTGCGGCAGCTTGCCGTTGCGCCGGCCCAGGTAGATGGCCAGCAGCACCATCGACACCAGCTGGGTCGTGAACGCCTTGGTCGACGCCACGCCGATCTCGGGGCCGGCGTGGGTGTAGAAGGCGTGGTCGGCCAGGCGCGGGATCGACGACTCGACCACGTTGGAGATCGCCAGCACCTTGGCGCCCTTGCCCTTGGCCTCGCGCACCGCCGCCATCGTGTCGGCGGTCTCGCCCGACTGGCTCACCGCCACCACCAGATCGCCGGGGCCGACGATCGGGTCGCGGTAGCGGAACTCCGAGGCCAGCTCGACCTCGACCGGGATGCGGGCCAGGCCCTCGATCAGGAACTCGCCGACGAGCGACGCGTGGTACGAGGTGCCGCACGCGACGAAGATGATGCGCTTGATGTTGGCGACGTCGAGCTTGACCTCGTCGAGGTTGACGTCGTCGCGCTCGAGATCCACGCGGCCCACGAGGGTGTCGGCCACCGCCCGCGGCTGCTCGTGGATCTCCTTCAGCATGAAGTGCTTGAAGCCACCCTTCTCGGCCTGCATCGCCGACCAGGTGATGATCTTCGGCTCGCGCGTTTTCGGCCGGCCCTCGAAGTCGGTGATCGCCACCGAGTCCTTGGTGATCGTGATGACCTCGCCCTCCTCGACGAAGAGGATCTTGCGGGTCTCGGCGAGGATCGCCGTCACGTCCGACGCGATGAAGTTCTCGCCGTCGCCCAGGCCGATGACCATGGGCGACGCGTTCTTGGCGGCGACCAGCCGGGTCGGGTCGTCGTCGTCCATGACGACGAACGCGTAGGCGCCGTGGACCTTGGCCAGCGCGGTGCGCACCGCGGCCGTGAGGTCCTTCACGCCCGAGCGCACGACGCGGTCGATCAGGTGGGCGAACAGCTCGGTGTCGGTCTCCGAGCTGAACTTCGCGCCGCCCGCCGCCAGCTCCTGGCGCAGCGCCAGGTGGTTCTCGATGATGCCGTTGTGGATCACCGAGATCGCGCCGACCTTGTGCGGGTGGGCGTTCTCGTCCGAGGGCCGCCCGTGGGTCGCCCAGCGGGTGTGGCCGATGCCGATCGTGCCCGGCGCCGGCTCCTTCAGCAGCTTCTCTTCCAGGTTCGACAGCTTGCCGCGGCAGCGCACCACCCGGCTCGAGCCGTTCGACCACACGCTGACGCCCGCCGAGTCATACCCGCGGTACTCCAGCTTGCGCAATCCTCCGACCAGGAGCGGCGTCGCCTGCCGCGCCCCGACGTACCCGACGATGCCGCACATCGGCTACTCGCCGCCGTCCGCGTCGGCCGAGTCGGCGCTGTCGGTGTCGCTGTCGTCGTCGTCGTCCGTGTCCTGGTCGAAGTCCTCGGCGTCCGGCGCCTGGAACGAGTAGACCGGCGACGACACCGGCACCTTACCGGCCGGATTCGGACCACAGGCCGCCGCGTCCAGGGCGAGGGCGGCCAGCATCAAGGCGAGCGTGCGCGAAGCGAGTCGCGAGGAGAGGCGGTGCATCGTGCTGCCGAAGCTATCACGGCGCGGCGGCTGGGATCGCGGGCTGGGTGTCGATTGCGGCGCGCGCAGGCTTGACAGGTGGCGCTGGGGCCGATAAAAGACCGCCCACGCTGCGGGAGTAACTCAGTGGTAGAGTGCAACCTTGCCAAGGTTGACGTCGAGGGTTCGAATCCCTTCTCCCGCTCCAGCTGATGACGACGAGGCCGCCGGAAGGCGGCCTCGGGTCGTTTCGGGATGGGGACCTGGCGACGCCCCCTCGGCGATACCATCGCGCCATGAAGCTCCAGCTTGGCAAGCCTGTCGACACGCCGACCTTCGCCGACCTTGTCGACGCTATGCCGGATCGCGAATTCCAGAAGGCGACGAGATCGACCATAGCCCTGCTGGCGTGGTGGAAGGATCCCGCGCGCGTACAAGGGCTGGTTGAGAGCCTCGGCCTGTCAATGGCCGAGCACACCGCGGCGCGCTTCGAGTCGCCGGAGCGCGCCGGCTGCTCGACGTGCAAGGGGCGAGGCAAGGCGTCCTTCACCGATGTAATGCTCGAACTCGGCGACGATGTCGTCGCGATCGAGGCGAAGCGCACCGAACGTCGGTACGAGACGGTCGAGCGCTGGCTCCGGAAGGACGCTAGCGCCAACCGGAAAGCCGTGCTTGCGCATTGGCTGCACTGCTGCCTCGAGCTCGACGGCCCGACCGAGCGCTACGAGAACCTCGTCTACCAGATGGTCCATCGCACCGCCTCAGCGCGCCGCGCTGCTGGCAAGCGACGGGCACACGTGGTCCACGTGCTCTTCGGCGACGAGCACGTGGCAGAATACGTCCGGGAATCGGAGCGGGCCGCCGCGCTCCTCGCACCGAACGGCGAGCCCCGCTTCCACGTCGTGGTCGTGCCGACCGAAGAAGAGGGCGACCGCCTGGTGTCTGTTGCGGCCTCCGATGACGACGACGCAGCCGACCGCGTGCGCGAAGCGCTTCTCGCGGACCGGCCCGTCTTCCGCTTCGGGGCAGCGTCGGTCCGCTGGTCACGTTGAGCCCCACGAGCTGTGCGCACGCGCGCCGAGTAGCTGCCGCCGCAAGTTCGCCACCCCGGAGGGGTGAGGCGATCTCGCTGCGTCGTGGCCCCTAGCGGCGGCCCAGGTTGGGTATCTTCCCTCTGCAGGGGCCCCGAACCTCCCGGTTCCGGCGAGTATGCCAACACACCAACGCCGTGGGCTCACTCGGCCAAGCAGCGATGACACCGGCACTCCACCAGACCACCTCGCACGGCCTTCGCAGCTCCGGTCCAGGCACGCGCGCGCATCACGACGTGGAGACCCTGCGCGTTGAGTTCCTGGGTGTCGCAGAAGCTGTGGGCTACGCCCAGACGATCGCGAGCCTCCTCATCGGCGCCGCCACCAAGGTCGTCGCGGTGTCCCGCGACGGGGTCTCACGCGTAGATCTCACGGCGGAGGAAATCGCACGCGGGCTCGCACGCGGGAAGCTGGCGAGCCTGCACTTCGCGGTTCCGGTGCATGACCGGGCGCACCAGCTCGAGGTCACCTTTGACGAACGCTCGGTGGCGCTACGGCTCAAGCTCTCGCCTGGGCCGGCAACGTCCCGCCTGTGGCTGCAGTCCGATCCTGACGTCGTAGCGACTGTGACGGTGCTCTCGCTTCCAACGACGGCCGAAGGCATCGCATTCGACGCTGCACACGCGTTCGTCGGGCTCGCACGCCGGTCCGGCGGCTTCGCGGCGGCAGCCCTTGACGATGCACCTCGACTATCCTGGCACGCGACGAAACCGAGCGACGACGCCCAGGCAGTGCGCAGCACGCTCCGCGACGGCGTGTGGAGCACCAGCTCCACTGCCCCGGACGCGCCCGTCGCCCTGTGGGTTACCGGCCTCCCATCACCGGAGAACCCGCGTGCGCCCGAACCAGGTTGGTGGGAGCAGTACGACGTCCTGACGCGCAGCCCCCGCGAAGCACTGACCGAGCTGCACGCCCACCTCGCGGCGCACTTCGACATCCCCTTCGCGTGGGCCATCGTCGACAAGACAGCCGCCCCTGAGGGCATCTTCGTCGTGCCGCCCGAAGCGAGCGCCATCGCGCGCCTCGTGCCCGAAGCTGACCGCGTCGTCGTCGCCGTCGACCTCGAGCAGCCGGCCTCGCTGGTCGCCGAGATGCTGCTCCACCTCTGCGCGCACCTCACGCTCGGCCACGTTCGCCCGGGCGATGCGTGGGGCCACTGGGACACGCAGGCATCGCTCTCGCCGACGCCCCATCGGCAGTGGGACCGCGAGGCGCGCGCCTTCGTCGAGGCCCACTTCGCCCGCCCCGTGCGCCGCGTGTCGTCGCTCGAAGAGTGCAACCCACGCGAGAAGGCGTGGCTCGTGCTACTCGACCACATCGGGCGCATGGTCGGCCAGCAGCGCACGCTGCACGCCGCGACGGAGCGTTACCAGGCCGCCGCCTATCAGCGTCAGGCCGCGCAGCGCCTCGTTGCGCAGCTCGAGGAGTACGGCGGCGCGATGCTCTGCGACGGCGTCGGCCTCGGGAAGACCTACGTCGCCACCACCGTCGCCGTTCACTACGCGAACCAGTGGCGGGACCAGCTCGCCGACACGAAGCGCTCGGCGACCGACGACCCGTTCCGCATCACGGTGCTCTCGCCCAACTCGGTGGTGAGCACATGGCAGCGCGAAGCCATCGCGCCTCTCGCTGCACACGGCGTCCCGCTCGCCACCATTCGCGTCATCTCGCACTCCAAGCTCTCGCGCATCGTGCCGTCCAGCGACATCCTCACGCGCGGCCGCACGGGCATGAGCGACGTGGAGCACCTGCTCCTGTCGGATCTCGTGGTGGTGGACGAGGCGCACAACTTCCGCTCGGTCGGCGCGCGCCGCACCACGGTGTTGCGTGACCTCCTGCGCCTCCAGCCGCGCAAAGACCTGCGCCGCAGGGTGCTGCTCCTCACCGCGACGCCCGTGAACAACAGTCTCGAAGACCTGCGGCAGCAGGCGGCGCTGATGTTCGGTAAGCCGCTCTTCTTCAACGACAACCTCACGCCCGACAAGTACCGCACGCGCGTCTTCAAGGACGTCGAGGAGCGCGTCGCCAAGGCCATCAAGGGCAAGGGCGCGGCCGATGTCGCGCCGCTGCTCATTCACGGCGACGCCTCGGCGAAGTTTGCCTACGCGCCCGACTTCCGCGACGACGTGCAGTTCGGCGTGCAAGTGCCGCGCGTGGGCGACTACCTCAGGGAGCAGGAGAAACGGCTCACCGCGCAGCAAGCCGCCGTGCGCGCCGCCATCCAGAGCGGCCAGCCTCCGGCAGAAGTGCCTGCGCGCATCGCGGGCGAGCTGCTCGACCGCATCGTGGTCCAACGCTCGCGCGCGCTCTGCAAGCAGATCGAGCGCGAGCAGGGCTCGAACGCGCGGCTCTTGTTCCGGCCCGACGCGGCCACTCCCGAGAAGCTCGTCTACGAGGACGTCTACGACGACACCCGCGACGTGCTCGCGCGTTTCCTCCCGCTCTTCGAGACCGAGACCGAGGCCACCGACACGGAGACGCCGCCGCTCTCGCTGAAGATCTACATGTGGGCCGACGTTCGCGACGGCATCCGCGACGCGGGCGAGGTTTCGTCGGTCGTCGGCCTGCAGCGCGTGCTGGTGCTCAAGCGCCTCGAGTCGTCGCCCGTCGCGTTCCTCATCACTCTGCTCCGGCTGCTCGCGCTGCATGCGCATCGTCTCAAGCAGCTCGGGGAGCTGTGTCGCGAGGTCGGCGACAAGAAGCGCGAGAAGGCTCTCGCCGCCGAGCTGGCGGACCTCGTCGACGCGGTGAAGCCCTTGGAGCGTGAGCGCATCGACACGCTGCTTACCGGCGGCAAGGCGAGGGCGCGCGGCAACGATCTGCTCGAGCGGTGGAGCGGTGCCCACAGCGCGCGTGCTGCCGCCGACAGCGACGACCCGCCGCCGCCCCAGTTCGAGCTGTTCGGACGAGACGACGACAAGTCGTCTGAGCGCGAGGAGCAGCTCGATCGTCTGTGGAACCTGCGCGAGCACCTCACGCGCGATCTGGCCACGCTGCTCCGCGTAGCGCCCGGCCTCGCCGACATCGTCTTCGGTCGCTTCGCGCAGAGCGACTGGCCGCAGCGCTTCATCAATGGCGGTCAGGAGGTCGACTGGCCGAGGTCGGCGGCGTGGGCGATGCGCATCGTCACCGACGGCAAGCTGCGCCGCCTGGTGGCGCGCCTGCTGCGCGCGCGGGCCGACGGCCAGAAGGTCATCGTCTTCTCGCAGTTCACCGACACCCTGGCCTACGTCGACTCGGTGCTGCGAGCGGCGCACGCGCTCTCGCGTCAGGAGTGGGCGATCGTCACGGGGCTGCTCGGTGCCGACGTCGGGCGCGCGGTTCGCCACGAGGACGTGCTCGCCCTCGTAGACCGCAGCGCCGTCGTCAGCGGCGAAACCGAAGATCGCGATGCGGTCATCCACGCCTTCGCGCCGTTCTACCGTCTCGGCCCGTCGCGCCCGCGCTTGCCAGGCGCTTCGGTCTTCGAACAGCAGCAGCTCGATGCGATGTGGACCAACGGCTGGACGCAGGCGCTCGAGCGGCCCACCGACGTCCTCTTCGCCACCGACGTCCTCGCGGAGGGCGTGAACCTCCAGGACGCCGCGCTGCTCATCAACTTCGACGTCCACTGGAACCCGGTGCGGATGATCCAGCGCGCGGGCCGCATCGACCGCCGCCTAAACCCCGCCATCGAAGAGGCGACGAGCTTCCCCGACCTCGAAACGCTCGCGCGTGACCTCGGCGTTCCGCCGCCGCGCTACTGGTGGCACGCGCACGCCGGCGCCGCGCCCGTCACCGTGAACCTGCTCCTGCCCGACGAGCTCGAGGCCGAGCTGCAGCTCCGCGAGCGCATCGCCAACAAGACGCTCGCCATCGACTTCACCCTCGGCCTCGAACAGGGCACCGGCGCCGAAGCCGACTGGATGGCCGACTACCGCTTCCGGGGCATCTCGGCCCTCAACGCCTGGCAGGGCGACCGCGCCATCGAGCAGATCGCGGGCTACCAACAACGCCTTCGCCGCCTCATGAGCGAGCGCGGCATCGACGCCGAGTGGCTCGCCGCGTGGAACGGCTGGCTCCGCGAGGTCGGCGGGCGCCAAGACGACCGCATCCTCGCGTGGGCGCAGCTTGGCCGTAAGGGCGGCGAGACCACCGTCTACACGCGGCAGCTCCAACCGCGCCTCGTTGACGGTGTTCCGCACTGGCTGTGGACGACGGCGAAGCCCGCGGACTCGCTGCTCAACTTCTGGCTCGCACTCGACAGCAAGACCTTCCCGGCGGCGACGCGCACCGGCCTTCCGTTCTCCGAGGACGCCTCGCGCCCCATCGCCGCCGAGGACCTCCTCGCGGCCTCGCGGCGCCTTGTCGACGAAGACACCGCCCTGGAAGAGCTCGGCGACATGCGCCGCCCCCTCCTGCAAGGTGCGTCGGCCATCTCGGCGGGCTTCCTTGGCGCGGAGCCCGATCGGCGCGCCATCGCCGTCAGTGGATTTCGACTCCTTCAGCTTCGTGTTCTCGACGAGGCTGCGCCCGTGAGACCGAGTGAGGAAGCATGAAGAAGGAAGAGTTCGTTAGCCGCATTCTCGATGGTGTCGCGCCCAAGAAGAAGGCGTCGAAGTCGACTTCGGCTGCTTCGTTCAGCGCAGACGATGTCTTCGGCAACGACGACACCTCCACGCCCTCGGTTCCGCCGCCCGCCGATACGCGCTTCGCTCAGCTCCTCCTCGAGGAGGTCTTCGCGCACGGTGAGGCGCAGCCCCGTGACGAGATCGTCCTCGGCGACCAGAGGACCAGCAAGTTCCTGCCGAACGCCGGCATCTACTGGCCGAAGACCAACGAGCGCCCGTTCCACATCGTGCTCTTCGAGCTCGACAAGAAGGGGCGCGAGCTGCTGGCCGACCCGTTCTTCCGGCAGACCGATCAGCTCGAAGACGCGCTCCACCGCATCGTTCAGGATGTCCTCGAGGGCTTCGAGAAGAAGCGCACGGCGTCCGCACGGCAGGGCGCTCAGACCGAGACCCTCTGCGTCGTCTCCATCGTCGACGACCGCGCCTCCTCTGCAGGCCGCCAGATCGTCTGCTTCGGAACCAAGAGCACCACCACCGGCGCCCTCGAGGTGTTCACGCTTCGCGAAGAGGTGCGCGACTGGGATCGGCCCTTGGCCGAGGAGCATCTCGATCAGCTCTTCAGCCGTCACTTCGAGAAGCTCGCGAGCGGCGCCAAGTGGCAGGACGCCTTCATCACGGGCGCCGAGCGCAAGAAGATCAAGGACCTCCTCGCGGTCTGCACGCAGGGGAGCCTGCTCGGGATCGCCGAAGAGGAGTTGCGCAAGAAGCTCCGCGACGTGCTCGACGAGATCGCGGGCTCGTTCGGCATCCACCGCAAGAGCGCGAACCAGAACCGGCGCCTCGACATGATCGAGTTGCCCGTGAACCACGGCATCGGCGCCGATCCCGTCGAATCGCAGAAGCCAGGCTTCAAGAACCCGCTCCAGGGCGTTCGCATCTACGACCGCAACGAGCGGCTCCTCGGCTTCATCGTGTACGTCGCCTCGACCAAGGCGAAGGTCGAGCCGCTGCGCGCAGCGCTCGCGAACAACAACCACTTCCACAACGTCCTCGTCATCTACCCCGATAGCGCCGAGCCGGAGCTGGAGCTCTGGCAGGGCAGCACGCCGCTCCGTGGTCGCCTCACGCGAGGCCCGAAGCGGACTCAGTTCGACGGCGAGGGCGGCGTCGTCCAACTCCTGTCGCGCTTCTTCGTCGTCAGCAAGAGCGCCATCGAGAAGCCCAAGCAGCTCGCCGAGGAGCTCGCATGGCGCGCCCAGCATTTGAAGGCCCTCGCCGTCGAGGAGCTCGAGAAGGAAATCGAGGCCGGCAACAACAAGGGCCCGCTCAAGAAGCTCTTCGACACGTTCAACGCCGCGCTCGCCACGCTGACGGTCGAGAAGTTCGCCGACGCCTATGCGCAAACCATCACCTACGGCATGTTGGCCGCGCGCTGGATCTCGAGCGACGACGAAAGCAAGCCGCTGTTCACGCGCAAGAACCTGAAGGACCTCCTCCCCGAGACGAGCGCCTTCTTGAAGGACTTGTTCGACAAGCTGGTCAACTCGAACTTCGACAAAAACCTGACGTGGCTGCTCGACGACATCACGAGCCTGCTTGCGCGCACGAGCGTCGCGCAGGTCTTCCAGGACGAGAAGCGCGACCCGTCGATCCACTTCTACGAGGACTTCCTCGACGCTTACGACCCGCAGGTGCGTAAGGACCAGGGCGTCTACTACACGCCCGACGAAGTGGTCTCGTACATCGTGCGGACCGCGCACGCGTCGCTGCAGAGCGACTTCGACCTTCCGCTGGGCCTCGCAGACACGACGACGTGGGCCGCCTTCGCCAAGGCGAAGAAGCTGACCGTGCCCGATCGCGTGGACCCGAAGGCGCCCTTCGTCCAGGTGCTCGACCCGGCGCTCGGCACGGGCACGTTCCTCCTGCGCGTCATCGAGGTGATCCACGAGACGATGCAGGCCGAGTTCAAGAAGCAGGGGCTCGACGACGAGGCAGCGAAGAAGGCGTGGGTCAGCTACGTCCGCAAGGACCTCTTGCCGCGCATCAACGGCTTCGAGCTGATGATGGCTCCGTACATCGTGAGCCACCTGCGGCTCGGTCTCGCGCTGCAGGAGACCGGCTTCACGTTCACGAAGAACGACCGACTGCGCGTGTTCCTCACCAACACGCTCGAGATGCACACGCCCTCGCAGCTCTCGTTCATCGGTGAGCACGTGGCCGAGGAGGCAAAGGAAGCCGACCGCGTGAAGAAGGAAGCAGCGATCTCGGTAATCGTCGGCAACCCGCCCTACGAGCGGGAGCCCGCCGAGAACGCCGGCAACCACAAGGGCGGCTGGGTGCGCGGCGGCTGGGACGGCTGGCGCGGTGGCCGCGCGCTGCTCGAGGACTTTTCGGAGCCCACACGCAATGCCGGTCGCGGTGGCGACCTCAAGAACATCTACAACCTCTACGTCTACTTCTGGCGCTGGGCGATGTGGCGCGTCTTCGATCGCTACAAGGCGCCGGGCATCGTCTCGTTCATTACGGCGTCGTCGTACCTGCGCGGACCGGGCTTCTCGGGCATGCGCGAGGAGATGCGGCGTGACGCCGAGAGCGTCTTCATCTTCGACCTCGAAGGCGATCAGCGCGGCACCCGTATCACCGACAACGTCTTCTGCATCACGATCCCGGTGTGCGTCGGCAGCATGGTGCTCGCTACGGCGCCGGACCGAACGGCTGCCGCGACGAGCAGCTACAAGCGCATCACCGGCACCCGCGACGTTAAGCTGAAGGCCGCCGACACGCCTCGGAAGTTCGGTGACATCGCGTGGAGCGCTGCTCCGAGCGGCTGGCTCGACGTGCTGATGGCGGGAGGCACGGCCGGCTACGACGCCTGGCCCAGCCTCACCGACGTGTTCCCATGGCAGCACTCGGGCGTCCAGTACAAGCGCACGTGGCCCATCGGTGAGACGGCGTCGCTGCTGGAGCGTCGGTGGTCCGCATTGCTGTCCTCCTCGGATCGCGCAGCAGCATTTCGAGAAACGGGCGCATGGACCGTCGACAAGACCTACAAGCCGCTCCTCGATGGCGAGACGCAACCTGCGATTGCAAGGCTCCCGAAGGCAGCGCCATGCCCTCCCGTGATGGGCTACGCGTATCGCTCCTTCGATCGGCAGTGGGCGCTCGCCGATGCACGTCTCGGAGATCGGCTGCGTCCTCCTCTGTGGCAGGTCGCCAGCGAGAAGCAGGCCTACCTCACGAGCCTTCTCTCCGGCGTCATCGGCAAAGGCCCTGGTTCAACGGCTTCTGCCTTCGTGCCCGACCTCCACCACTTCCGTGGCTCCTACGGCGGCAAGGACGTCATCCCGCTCTGGCGCGATGCCGAGGCGAAGACGGCGAACATCACCGCCAGCTTCGTCGCCGCGCTGAAGACCGCCTACGGCAAGGCGCCGAGCCCCGAGGACATCTTTGCCTACGCCTACGCGGTGCTCGCCAACCCCGGCTACGTGAAGCGCTACGAGGAGGAGCTGCAGGTGCCCGGGCCGCGCTTGCCGGTCACCAAGGACAAGACGCTCTTCGACCGTGGCGCCGCCCTCGGACGCGAGCTGCTGCGCTGGCACACCTACGGCGAACGCGTCCGCGAGAAGGGCGACAAGTTCAAGCTCACCGGCAGCGCGAAGGTCACGACCTCGATCCCGACCACGCCGGCGAAGTACCCCGAGAAGCACAAGTACGACGACAAGAAGCAGGTGCTCCGCGTCGGCGATGGCGAGATCGGCAACGTGAGCCCTGAGGTCTGGAACTTCTCCGTCTCCGGCCTGCAGGTCGTGAAGTCGTGGCTCGACTACCGGATGAAGAAGGGCGCGGGCAAGAAGTCCTCGCCGCTCGACGACATCCGTCCCGAGCGCTGGACCGAGGAGATGACGCGCGAGCTCGTCGACCTGCTCTGGGTGCTCGAGCACAGCCTCGCCTCGTACCCGGCGCTCGACGCCTGGCTAGACGAGGTGCTCGCAGGCTCCCTGTTCACCGGCAACGAGATTCCCAAGCCCACCGAGGCCGAGCGCAAGGAGCCGAAGGTGAAGCGCGGCGCAGACCTGTTCGAGGACGACGATGAGTAACGCCCGGTTCTGGTTCGTCCCCATGAAGGACCTCGCGCCCGCCGAGCAGCAGGCCCAGCTCGCCGCGAAGGACGACGTGCGCGCAAGCGACCTGCCCCCGTCGTTCAACGTCCCGTCGAAGCTCTATGGCGAAGGCATCCGCGCGGGCCACGTGCTCGCGCTGCACGACGGCGACACCATCACGGCGCTCGCGCGCGTGCTGGCGCTCGACAGCGCGGGCTCGCTGCACTGGCGACGACTGCCGATGCTGGAGGCGCCGAAGCTTTCGGCGACGCCGGAGCTACGCGAGGTCACCAGCACGGAGGCGCACCAGTTCAAGCTAGGCATCGACGCCGTCCTGCGCGACGTGCCCGCGAGCGCCGGGACCAGCTCTGCACCATCGGCACCCGCGAAGACCTACACACCGACCGCCCCCGCCGCGAACGTCATCTTATACGGGCCGCCGGGCACCGGAAAGACGTACAGCGTCCGACGTCGTGCGCTCGAACTCATCGGCGACACGAGCGCGGCGACCGCGCCGCTCGCCGAGGTGAACGCCCAGTGGGCGCGACTCTGTCGCGAGGGTCAGATCGTGTTCTGCACGTTCCACCAGGCCTTCGCCTACGAAGAGTTCGTCGAAGGCTTGCGAGCCATCACAGACGAGAGCGGCACCGTCCAGTACAAGGTCGTCGACGGCGTCTTCAAAGCCCTCGCCAAGAGAGCTGCCGAAGACACCGGAGCCAACACCACGCCGACGTTCGAGACGCTCTGGTCGCAGCTCATCGCTGAGCTGGACAAGCAGCCTCGAACCGCAACAGGCAAACAAGGGGGCAAATACACCCTGTCGAAGTCACCGAACGGCCACGTGACCGTCGTGGACGCCAAGGGCCAGAACGCCTCTCAGCAGACCGCCTCACGGGACGTGATGGAGAAGGTCTGGAACGACCGCGAGACGCTCGGAGATGACCCAAGTGTTGGCGCGCTGAAAGGCTACCAGACGGGTGGAAGTCAGATCTGGACCGTCTACCAGGAGCTTCGACGGCTCGCGCAGACGCACTCTGCCCCCCGAGCGCGACGCGACTTCGTACTCGTGATCGACGAGATCAACCGCGCCAACATCGCGCGCGTCTTCGGGGAGCTGATCACGTTGCTCGAACCCGACAAGCGACTCGGTCATCCGAACGAGCTGCGCGTGCAGCTCCCGTCGTCGAAGGAGTGGTTCGGCGTGCCTCCGAACCTGCACGTCGTCGGCACCATGAACACCGCCGACCGCTCTATCGCGCTGATGGACGTGGCGCTGCGCCGTCGGTTCACCTTCGAGGAAATGATGCCCGACGCCGAGGCGTTGCGCGGCGCGCTCGTCGAGGCGAACGTCGACGAGGCCGTACGCACGCTCGTCGTCGCGGTATTCATCAAGCTGAACGAGCGGCTGCGGTATCTCTACGATCGAGACCACCTGATCGGCCACGCCTACTTCCTCGGCGTGGAGAACCTCGCCGATCTGCGAGCCGTCTTCGCCGATCGCATCCTGCCGCTGCTCCAGGAGTATTTCTACGGCCGATGGGACAAGGTCGCCCTCGCTCTCGGCTATCCGGTGAACAGTGATGGTCGCCCTCGTGACAAGGACCTGCGATCTGCCACGAGCGACCGTGGCACGTTCCTCACGTCGCAGAAGCTCGATGAGGAGTCCGTGCTCGGCTTCGACCACGGCGACTACGAGGATCAGATCGCGTGGGACGTGCATCCGGCGTTTCGTCCGCGGGGAGCAGCCCCTGACGCGTGGCTGAGTCAGGCGTTCGAGGAACTCACGGGAGGCAAGGGGACCTGATGCTGCGCGTGACCGTCCTCGAGCGCGGCCGCCTCATCCGAGCCGATTCCGACGGCGACAGCGGCGGGCTCGGAACGCTCTCGCGCCGTGTGCTGCCCCCCCGGCTCTACGACCGGCTCCTACGTAGCGAGGCTGTACGCGAGGACCGTGGTGAGTCGGCGATCTTCCGTTGGCGGCGCAACCACTGCCTCGTCGGGCCGTGGGTCGGCGTGATGCAGGTTCCTGGCCTTCAGGTCGAGATCTTGCCCAAGGCCGACGATCCCGCCGCGCAGGACAGCGACGAGACGGTCGGCAACATCCGCGGCAACCTGACGGAGATGTTGCTGCGCGGGGGCCTCGTCGCCGTCCGGGCGCGCGGGTTGGCCGAGCAGGCGCTCTCGCGGAGCAACCTCCACGACCAGCTCGTCGACGCCTTTCTCGAGCGGACGCTGTTCGAGCTGCAGCGCGGCCTCGATCGCTGCTACGCGACCGAGGAAGGCAACCTCGCGACGCTGCGTGGCAAGCTCGTGCTGTCGCGGCACATGGCGCAGAACGGAGCCCAGAAGGCCCGCTTCTACTGCCGGCACGATGTGCTCTCCGAGGTCACGCCGGTCTCGGTGCGCCTCAAGCAGGCCTGCCGCGTGCTGGCTACGCGTGCGCTGCCCCCCTCGATGCTCGTCAAGTGCCACCAGGTGCTCGCGATCCTAGATGACGTGGCGGATGTGCCGTTCCGTCACCACGAGCCGGGCCCGGTGTTCACCAGACAGAACGAGCGCTTCGAGGATGTCTACGGCTTCGCCTGCATGCTGCTCGAAGGCCAGGCGCCCGACGCGCGCAGCGGCGAGGTCGAGACCTTCTCGCTGCTCTTCGACATGGAGCAGGTGTTCGAGCGCTACATCGCCGCGTTCCTCGTCGCCGAGGTCATGCCCCGCTTCGCGGATGCGAGGCTGTTCCCGCAGGCCAAGGGGCTGCGTCACAACCTCTACCTTGACGGGCACGAGAAGGTGCTGCGCATGGCGCCCGACCTCGTGTTCGTTCACGAGATGGCGGGCGCGCGGAGGACGCTGATCATCGATACCAAGTGGAAGCGCCTCGTCGAAGAGGAAGGGGGGCGCCCGAGCCGGCCGGATCTCTACCAGCTCTACGCGTACCTCCATCGCTACGACTGCCAGCGCGCCCACCTGCTCTATCCGAGTGCGACGAACGTCACGAAGCGCGACCTCCAGGCTCGCGGACGCAACGACTCAGACGTGGGCACGGTGGGAGTGCGTTTCGTCAACCTGAACCGGAGGCTCTGGACGCACGACGGGAAGACAGCGCTTGCAGACGAGCTCGCAGCCATCGTCCGTGAGGGTCTCGGCCTCGCCGAGACGACGCCCTTAGAGCCGAAAGCGGCGGGCGCCACCACATGACCCGCGCTTCCTTCGACGCCCTCGTCATGCGCCTCGCCGACTCGCCCACGACGTTCAGCGAGCGTGAGCTGCTCGAACCCTCGCACTGGAGCCTCGGCGAGGACGCGCGGCTGCGAGAAGACCTGCGCTTCCGCGAGACGCCCTGGGGCCGCTGGATGCTCGCCGAGGACCTCGTCGTCAACGACGCGGTGTACCGCTGGCTCCACGCCGAGCGGCGCAGCTCGGTCGCGCTCGCCCGCGCGCTGAAGCGCGCGGGCGAAGTGTTCGGGCGCCGCTGCGTGTTCTGCGCCGACGACCCGCGCCTCGTGCTGCGCCACGACGAGGTCCACCTTGCGGCAAGCGAGCTGTCGCGCCAACCGGTGGTAGAGGACAACGTCGGCGATCTCGAGAGGTACCGAACGCACCTGCCGCTCCATAGCCTGAAGGCAGCGGCCGCCTCTGAGCCCGCCGGCGAGTGGGGGAAGCGCGCGCAGGACCAGGTGATTGAGACGCTCGGCTGGGTGCGCGTCTCGCTGCCCGGGCGTCGGCTCAACGACCGCATGTTCATCGCGGCCATCGAGGGCCACAGCATGGACGACGGCAAGAGCGGCCTCGTCGACGGCGGGTACGCGGTCTTCGAGCTGTGGCCGTCGGGCACCAAGCAGAACCTGAGCGTGCTGGTGCGCGGCGCGTTCTCCGACCCGGAGACCGGCAACTACGCGGTCAAGAAGTACGTGGCCGACCAGCGCGACAAGGAGGGTCGCCACAACAAGGTCGCGCTCGTCTCACTGAACCCGAACAAGGAGCGCTACCCGAACATCGAGCTTCGGCCCGAGGACGACGACGACATCACCGTCGTGGCCAAGGTGGTGCAGGCACTCTCGACCGACGACTACGAGCGGCGCCCGAAGGCAAGGCGCCACGTGGGGCGGCGCGATCTCACGGGTGACGAGCAGGCCACGCGGCTCGGTCGGCGGGTGGCGTCGTTCTTCGACGGCTCCGCGCCTGACCCGGACGATGAGGACACGGCCGCGACGGAGAGCCCCGGGTGGCAGGCGCAGCTCGTGTGCTTCGACGTCGCCGCTGGCGGCCTCTACTTGGAGGTAGGCCCGCTCGAGGGCCTGCCGCCCTTCGTGAAGAAGCTCCGCGTCGTGGGCAGCCACGAGTGGGATGGCTTCGTGCTCGCCGCCAACGCGCGCACGCGCCCCGCCCGCGTGCCCGTGCGGCCGGGAACGGGCCCCTGGCGCTGGGAAGCCGTGGGATTCGAGGAGGAGCAGGACCTCGGCTTAGAAAGGCTCGCCCTCGAAGCGCTCGACGTGCCGGCGGTCCTCGTGTTCCGCGTCGACGCCGACGGCGTCGGCCAGCGCATCAAGAGCACCACGCTCGCCCTCGGGCAGGCATACCGGCTGCTGCTCTCGCCGGGCGTCGGGAGCGATCTCGGCACGCCCCTGGATGACGGCTGGCGCATCTGGTCCCTCGACCTGGCCGCGCAGCTCTCGCCTACCACTCGGCAGATGCTGACCGTCCTCGGTCTCGACGTCGGTGAGGCCTGGCCGCGCCTTGAATGGGCGCTCGCGCCTGCCGTCTCCTGGCGCACGAACCCGCGCGGCGACAGCTACCCCGTATTCGAGGCGGGCGCCGAGCTGCTAGTCAACGTGAGCGGAATCGCGGCAGACGACGAAGACGAAGCCGTGCTGTTCCTCCACGGGCCTGCCGGCACGGAACGGCTGGGGCTGTCGTCGAGTGAGCTCGTCTCGCTTGGCGCGCCTGCCGTGGGCCGATGGGCCTGCGCGCTCGTGCATGCTCGTACCAGCGTGCAGCCCACGGCTCTGCTCTTCGAGGTCGCCGAGAGCGCGCTCGAAAACGTCGCGCCGTCGTTCTCGGCGGTCGCCCACACCGGGCCGGCTTCGCTCGAAGCAACGGCGCCGCCCGGCTGGCCCGTCTCGCTGCGTTGGCGCGTCGTCGCTACATACGAGGAGACGCTGGAAACGCTGTACGGCCACGACGACGGCACGGTGCCCATCGACAGCGTCGTATCGACCATAAGTGCCCGCGCCGCCCGTACCCGCATTGCCGACCTCGTCGTCGACTTCGGCGAGCTGGGGCGCCGCGTGCTGCCCCACGACGGCCGCGCATCGCTGAAGCACGTGCGCGAGCAGCTCACGGCGCTCTGGCAGCAGTGCTCCGGTCTCGTGCAGAGCCGCAAGGGCGCGTGGCTCCAGCTCAGGAAGCCGTGGTTCGAGCCCGTCACCGAGCTCTTCGGCTACGGCCTCGGAGAGGCAACGCTGCAGAGCGACGTCGAGGCACCTCACGACCTCACGGCGTGGGGCCTCACGGTCGACGAGCGCATGATGGGCAGCATCACGCGCTCGCCGTCGCGCGTCCTCGTGCTCACCACGGACCTCGACGCCGTGCTGCGCGACCACCGCACGTGGATCGACAGCGCGTGCTCGGCAGCGAAGGTGCGTGACGCGATCATCACCGATGGCGCTCGCTGGACCACGCACCGCAAGGGCAGCCAGCAGCTCAAGCAGCAGGTATGGAGCCTCGAACACGCCATCGGCCTCGGCAGCATCGATGAGATGCTTGGCGACCTCGCGGAGGGCCTGTGATGGCGCCGTCGAACTACGCTGCCATCGGCGACGAGAACCGCACGCGGTATGGCACTGACATCGGCCGCATCGGACCGATGCTGCTCGCCGACCGCTACGACGACCGCACGCACTTCCTCTTCGAGCTGCTCCAGAACGCCGAGGACGCGCTCGGTCGACGCGGCGACGCGAACGGACCTCGGAGCGTCACCTTCACGCTGTCGCCCGGCCGGCTGAAGCTCTCGCACTTCGGGAGGCCGTTCGACGAGGCTGATGTGCGCGGCGTCTGCGGCATCGCCCAGAGCACGAAGGACCAGTACTCCATCGGCCGCTTCGGCATCGGCTTCAAGTCGGTCTACACATTCACCGACCGCCCCGAGATTCACTCGGGCGCCGAGGACTTCGCCGTCGAGAACTACGTCCAGCCGAAGGCAGTGGCGTCGTCGGCCCGCGCCGCAGGCGAGACTCAGATCATCCTGCCCCTTAGGTCGGGCGACAGCCGCGCGGAGCAGGAGATCGCCAACGGTTTCCAGCACCTCGGCCCCGGCGCGCTGCTATTCCTCCGCCACATCGACGAGATCAACTGGAGCATCGAGGGCGGCGCCTCCGGCGTCTACATGCGGAGCGCGCCGGAAGCTCTCGCTGCGAACGTCCACCGCATCAAGGTCATCGGCCAGGAGACGGGCAAGCCCGAGGTCGACCAGAACTGGCTCGTGTTCCACCGCGACGTGCCCTCGAACGCCGGAGAGAACGTCGGGCGCGTGGAGATCGCCTTCTCGGTCACGCCCACCAAGGATGAACCTGGGCGATGGGCGGTGCAGCCGATCGCGGCGTCGCATCTCGTAGTCTACTTCCCCACCGTCGTAGCGACGAACCTTGGCTTCCTCGTCCAGGGGCCGTATCGCACGACCCCCAGCCGCGACAACGTTCAGCGCAACGACCCGTGGAACCAGCAGCTCGTGCGCGAGACGGCTGACTTGCAGGTGGTCGCCGTTCGCTGGCTTCGCGACAACGGGATGCTCGATGCCTCGGCGCTGCGCTGCCTTCCGATAGACCGAGCCAAGTTCCCCGAGGGCGCGATGTTCACGCCGCTCTTCGACGCGGCGCGAAAGGCCTTCCTGGAAGAAGCGCTTCTCCCACGCTTCGACGGCGGCCACGTCACCGCAGCACACGCGAGGCTGGCACGCACGCAGGACCTGCGCGATCTCTTCAGCGCCGGGCAGCTCGAGCAGCTGTTCGACGCAAGAGGCTGCGCGTGGCTCACCGCCGACATCACGCAGGACCGGGCACCCGAGCTTCGCGCGTACCTGTTGCGGGAACTCGAGGTTCCAGAGATTACGCCCGAGAAGATCGTCGTGAAGCTGGGCAAGGCGTTCCTCGAAGCGCAGTCCGACGAGTGGCTGACGCGCCTCTATGCGTTCTTGAGCGGGCAAAAAGCGCTCGCGGGCCTCTTCAGTGCACTTTCCCTGGTTCGTCTCGCCGACGGAACGCACGTCATCGCGCGCGAGAACGCAAAGTTGAACGCGTTCCTGCCAAGCGACATCGAGACCAGCTTCCCGACCGTCCGTCGCACTGTATGCCGGGCCCCCGAGGCACGCAGCTTCCTCGCCTCGCTCGGGCTCACGGCGCCGGACCAGGTCGACGACGTGGTCTGGAATGTGTTGCCCAAATACCGGGCACGCGCGGCCCACCGCAACGAAAGGGCATACGCCGCCGACATGGAGCGGATCCGCAACGCGTTCAAGGTCGACTCAACGGCGCAGCGAGACAAGCTACTCGCAGCGCTGCGCGAAGCCCTCTTCGTCATGGTTGTCGATACCGGCGACGGGAAGCCAACCGCGGCAAAGCCAGGCGAGGCCTACATCGCAACGGACCGGCTGAAGGCGCTGTTCGCGGGCGTCCCTGGCGTGTTTGTCGTCGACGACAACTACGAGTGCCTGCGCGGCGAAGCCGTCCGTGAGCTGCTCGAGGCTTGCGGAGCGCTCAGGTACCCACGCCCGGTGCAGACCTCGAACGCGCTCACGTGGGAGGAGCGCCGGGAACTCCGTAGTCGAACAGGCCACGAGGAAACCTCGGGCCAGAACGACGTCGTCATCGATTGGGAGCTGCTGGGCTTCGAAGCGCTGCTCAGTCTGCTGCCGTCGCTCTCGCAGGAGCAACGCGCCGAACGCGCGCGTCTGCTATGGGAAGCCCTCGGCGATCTCGAAGAGCGGCGCGGGCGTGGCGTGTTCGAGGGCTCCTACACGTGGACGCACTACGGCCAGCGCAAAGCGCCTCCGTTCCCGGCCGCCTTCGTCCGTCGTCTCGCCACGTCGGCGTGGGTGCCCGACGCCAGCGGCGATCTCGTGCGCCCCGCGCTCGTGACCTTCGAGAGACTCGGCTGGAAGACCAACCCGTTCCTGCTCAGCAAGATCGCGTTCAAGCCACCGATCATCGACCAGCTCGCGAAGGAAGCCGGGATCGAGCCCGCAGCGCTCGACCTGCTGCGAAAGCTCGGCATCACCAGCGTCGCAGACTTGGCCCGCATCGGCATCGCCAACAAGCCTGCGGCTTCGCCGCCTGATGAAGCGGCAACTGATGACGATGATACGGCAGACGACGGCGCGGAGACGGAGGCTGCGAAGGCCGACGAGGAAGCCCGCGATGATGCTGGCGAGGCCGAGGATGTCGGCGAGGCTGACGAAGCCCAGAACGCCGACGAGGCGACTCCCTCGGAGGACAACGACGCGCCCGACCTGAGCCTGGCCGGCGCTGATGAGCCGACGACGAACGACACCGAAGGCGAAAGCGCCGCCGCGGAACCGACCGAGCCGCGCGCCAACGGCGCTCGTGGACCTCGCTCATCCAGCGGCGACCACCACCCCGAACGAGCAGCACGCCCGGGCCAACGCAACATCACCGGCCAAGCGGGGCTCGACGAGCAGGCGAAGCGCCTCGGGCGTCGCGTGGCGTCGTTCTTCGACGGCGTGGCCCCCGACGCAGACGCCGACGAAGCGGCTGCAGATTCCAGCGTCGCGTGGCAGACGAAGCTGGTGTGCCTCGACGTCGCTGCGGGTGGTCTCCAGCTCGAGATCGGTCCGCTCGATGGGTTGCCGCCCTTCGTGAAGAAGCTCCGCGTCGTCGGCACCGAGTGGGACGCCTTCATGCTTGCGACGAACGCGAAGCTGCGCCCGACGCGCGTGTCGGTACAGCCTGGAACCGGTCCGTGGAGGTGGGAGGCCGTGGGCTTCGAGGACGAACAAGATATCGGCCTCGACCAGCTCGCCCTCGGCGCGCTCGACGTCACGACGCCGCGCGTGTTCCGCGTCGACGCAGACGGCGTGGGACAGTTCGTTCTGAGCACCACCCTCTCTCTCGGGCAGTCCTATCGGCTGCTGCTCCCGCCGAAGGTTGGAGACGACCTCGGCACCGAGCTGGGCGACGGCTGGCGCATCTGGTCCCTCGACCTCGCGGCGCAGCTCTCGCCGGCGACGAGCGCCGCGCTGAAGGCCCTCGGCATTGACATCGGCGAAGCATCGCCGCGCCTTGAGTGGGCTCTGGCCACTGCTTTGGCGTGGCGCACCAACGCTCGCGGCGACATCTATCCGGTGTTCGACGAGGGGACGGAGCTGCTCGTGAACGTTACCGGCGTCGCCCTCGAAGACGGGGACGAGGTCATGCTGTTCCTCCACGGCCCCGCACTCACGGAACGCCTGCCTCTCTCGACAAGCGGGCTGGTCTCTCTCGGGACACCCACGGCGGGGCGGTGGGCCTGCGCGCTGCTGCATTCACGGACCAACGTGCAGACCGCAACGCTGATCTTCGAGGTCGCTCAGAGCGTGACCGAGTACATCAGCGCAGCGTGGACGACGAGCGTGCCGCACGGGCTGGCGTCGCTCGTAGCGACGGCCCCACCTGGGTGGCCCATCGCCGTGCGCTGGGGTGGTCTCGCGGCGAGCCAGGAGACGATCGCGACGGTCTACGGCAACGACGACCGGACTGTATCCTTCGAGGACGTCCATCCACTTCTCGAGGCCCGTGCCGCACGAGCATCCGTCGCAGATCTCGTTGTCGACTTCCGTGAGCTGGGTCGCCGCTTGGTCCCTCTCGATGGCCGCGCCTCGCTGGAAGAGGTCCGCGCGCAGCTCATCGCGCTCTGGCAACAGCGCTCCGAGCGCGTGCAGAACCTCAAGGGCATGTGGTTGCAGCTCATGCCCATGTGGTTCGAGCCGACGACGACGCGCCTCGGATATGGCGTCGACTCGCTCGCCATACCCGACGGCGCAGACGCGCCTCACGACCTCGCCGCGTG
The DNA here is from genome assembly GCA_016794525.1 of Myxococcales bacterium. Taxonomy (GTDB): domain Bacteria; phylum Myxococcota_A; class Polyangia; order Haliangiales; family Haliangiaceae; genus UBA2376. Next base: position 55,790 of record JAEUJY010000073.1, on the reverse strand, counting down.
GCTGCTCACCATCGACGAGCGGACTAACGGAAGCATCACGCGGTCGCCGTCGCGTCTCCTCGTGCTCACCACGGACGTCGACAGCGTGCTGCGCGACCTGCGCGAGTGGATCGACAACGCCTGCACTGCCGCGAGGGTGCGCGACGCGATCGTCACCGACGGCACCCGCTGGGCGACGCACCGCAAGGGGGACCGCCAACTCCGGCGGCGCGAGTGGTCATTCGACCACGCGATGAATCTCGGCAGCGTGGACGACATGCTGAACGACCTCACGGAGGGTTTGTGATGACGCTCTCGCATGTCACCCGCGAAGAAGCAGTGAAGCGGCTCGCCCAGAGCCAAGCCGGAGCCCCAGACTCCATCGAAGCGCTCTGCGACCTCGTGCGCGCCGAGGTTCACGCCCGGAAGCACGCGCCGCGCGCGGCGACGCTTTCGCGCGTCGCGCGACTGCTCGCGCCCGCCATCGCCCTCGATGAGGAGCGCCTCGACGGGGCCTGCGACGCGCTCGAGCGCGAGGGCGACGTGATGCTCAACCCGGGCGGCATCCTCTACGCAACGCCCACGCGCGTGGTTGCCATCGAGAAGAGCGCTCGCGTCTTCAGCAGCCTGCCGACGCGCGCGCTTGCGAAGGCGCTCGGACGCCAGGTCGCCGCGAAGGGCGCCTCACGCACGCTCACCTCGGTCGACGGGCTTACCGAAGCCGTCGCCAAGGTGAGCGGCGTAATGGTCCCGCCCGAAGCGTGGGCTGGCCTCGACCGCGCGCCGAACGCCGACGCAGGCTTCCTGGAGAAGCTCGACCAGCGGCTCGAATGGCAGGCGCTCGGCGCGGGCTCGCTCGAGAAGGATGGGGCACTCGAATGGCGCGCCTGGCAGGTCACGCCGGAAGGGGCGCGCTGGCGGCGCAGCAACGGAGGCCAGCTCTGGTGGGCGCGCACGCGCTTTGGTGGCCACCATCGCGCGTGGACGAAGAGCGCATCTCCCGCGACGAGCCCGTTCATCACGCTGAACCCCGACGACGCCGACCGCGCCCGCTTCGCGCTCTCGCGAACGGTCAAGGCGGCCTCGCTCCTGCGCGTCGAGCGCTCCGGCAAGAGAGTGATCCTTGAGGCTCCCGGTTGGTTGCCGCGCCCCGAGTACCGCTGGCTCTCGCTGCACGCGGTTCCCGTCGCGGAGAGTAAGGGCATGCGCTGGGAGATCTCTACGGACAACGAAGACCAGATCACGAAGCTACTGGGCGAGCGTCTCGGTCTCATTGTGGAGGCCACGTGACGCGACGACAACTCACCATCAAACCGAGCTGCATGCGGGAGATCGCGACGTTCCCCTCGGACCGCGCCGCGTTGCTCTGGGACAAGATCGACGCGCTCGTCTCCGACCCGCTCCCCGATGGGAAGGTGAAGAAGAAGCTCAAGGGCGCCGACGGCGTCTACCGCATGCGCGTGACGGACCATCGCGTGTTCTATCGCTTCGGCGAAGACTGGATCAGCCTGCTCGGCATCCGGCGACGCACCGAAGACACCTACGACGGCGTGCCCAACGAGACCGCTGACGCCCCGGCCCCCGACGACGGCGACGACAACCTCGATGCGCTCATCGCGGCCGCGCAGCCGAAGGTCTTCCAGTTCAAGACGACCGCGCCCGAGACGACGCTGCCCGAGCCCATCACGCAGGAGCTGCTGCGTGAGCTCGGCGTGCCCGTCTCGGCGGTGCCGACGCTGTTGCGCTGCAAGACGGAAGAAGCGTTGCTCGAAGCCCCAGTGCCTCCCGACGTTCTCAGTCGCATCGTCGACCGCCTGTTCCCGCCGACCATCGAGCGGCTCGACCAGCAGCCCGATCTCGTCGTGCAGTCGACGAAGGACCTGGTGCGATTCAAGGAAGGCGACCTCCTCGGCTTCCTGCTGCGGCTCGACGAGGACCAGCTCAAGCTGACCCAGTGGGCGATGAAGGGCCCCACGATGGTGCGCGGCGGTGCAGGCACGGGTAAGAGCACCGTCGCGCTGTACCGCGTGAAGGCGCTCCTCGAACGGCCCGGTGCGACTGGCGCCGAGCGCGTGCTATTCACGACCTACACGCGCTCGCTGCTCACCGTGACGCAGCAGCTCCTCGAACAGCTTCTGTCGCCTGAGCAGATGAAGCGCGTCGAGGTCGCGACGTGCGACCAGATCGCGTGGCGTGTCGTCGGCAAGGCTCGCAAAGTCGGCCAGCTCGAATCCGACAACGACGCTCTCAAGCGGCTGGCCAAGCTCCGAGCGACCCACACGCCCGGGGGCTCGGCCTTCGAGGCGAAGCTACGTGCGCGGGCGCTGGACCGCCTAACCGATGCGTGGCTGCTCGAAGAGTTCGAGTGGATCATCGAGGGACGCGGGCTGACGAATCTCACCGAGTACCAGGCGGCGGCGCGCCCGGGTCGCGGTCTGCCGCTCAACGAGCGAGCACGCGCGGCGGTCTGGGAGCTTTACGAGGCATACAGCAAGGGCGCGGGTGAGCGATACGCGGCGTTACGTCGAGAGGCGCTGAAGCTCCTCGCCGAGGACGCGCAGGCGGTCCGCTATGACTACGTCGTCGTCGATGAGGCGCAGGACCTGAGCCCCGTCTCGCTCGCGCTGATGGCCGAGGTCTGCAGGACCGCCGAAGGCCTGTTCTTCGCCGCCGACAACAAGCAGTCGCTCTACTCGCGCAACTACACGTGGAGTTCGGCGCACCCGCGCCTCCAGTTCCGAGGTCGCACGGCGCTGCTCTCGCGCAACTACCGCTCGACGCGCGAGATCGACCGCGCTGCGTTCTCGGTGCTCGTGGCCGGTGAGGACGAGGAGCTGGTGGCCTCGAATAGTGTCCACGAAGGGCCGCTTCCGGTGCTGGTGCGTGACATCGCCGCCGACAAGCAGGCCGAGTGGATCGCACGCTTCGTCCGGCAGATGGCGCGGCACCTTCACCTGAAGGCGAGCGCCGCCGCCGTGCTCGTACCCGTCGCTTCCGCAGGCGAAACGCTGGCCACGGAGCTTCAGGCGCAGGGCGTCCCGGCTCGCTTCTTCCCTGGCCGCGATCTCGACCTCAAGGCGGACGTCGTGCGAGTCCTGACGCTGCACGCGGCCAAGGGCCTGGAGTTTCCCATCGTCATCGTCGCGGGCCTCGACAGCGGCAACTGGCCCGTGCCCGAGGACTTCGAAGAGCCAGACCTATTCGCCGAGCGCGCACGCCACGAGCGGCGTGTTCTCTACGTTGGGCTCACGCGCGCGATGCGCGGCTTGATGCTGATGTCTCCCAAAGGATGTCGGCATCCCGCCGTCGTCGATCTCGACCTCAACCACTGGCACGTGGAGAGCGCCCCATGAGCAACGTGAACCTCCACAACTACGCCGATGAAGGTCGTCTCATCGACGCGGACATCGTCAGCTTCCTCCGCAAGAAGCTCGACAAGGGCGACAAGCTCAGCTTCACGAACATCGTCGAGGTGTCCGACGCGGTGCTCGACGCGCTCTTCGACGGCTGGTCGCCGGAGCAAGTGGCCGAGGTCATCGCTGAGCTGAGTCCCGCCGCCGACAAGGCGCTCGCGGCGTGGTCGGATCGCGCGGGCGGCAAGGTCACGAAGGCCGAGAAGACCACCCGCAAGGCCACCGTGCGCAAACCCGCGCAATCGACGCGCCCGCCCTCGGTCCTCGAGCGCGACCCGACGGGCGACGAGCGCTTCACGCCGACGCGCCTCGTGCGCCGCCTTCAGGAGGCTCTGCAGGGCTACATCGAGAGCGCTTACCCGCTGAACGATCCGACGCTGGTCCGCTCACGTCGTCGCCTGCTCGAAGAGGAGGCGGGCGGCCACCTGCTCGCGCAGGAACCCTACATCGAGACCACCACGCGCTACGCGACGTCGAAGGCGACCTACGGGGACATCGGGTTCACGCCGGAGATCGCCGGCTTCTTCTCGAAGCTCGCCAAGACGGCGTCGGCGCAAAGCACGCCGGAGGACGAGCGCACGGTCCTCTTTCCGTCGCTCTACATGCATCAGGAGCGCGCCTTCCGCGAGTTTCTCGTCGAGCGGAAGGACATCGTCGTCGCCACGGGCACGGGCTCCGGCAAGACCGAGTGCTTCCTCGTGCCGATGCTGGGCTCGCTCTACGACGAGGCGGTGCGCTCGCCCAAGACCTTCGAGCAGCCCGGTGTGCGTGCGCTGATCCTCTACCCGATGAACGCGCTGGTGAACGACCAGCTCTCCCGCTTGCGCCTGTTGCTCGGCGACGCTGCCGTCGCCGACGCCTTCAAGGGGCTCGGAAAGGATCGCCGCTTCCCGCGCTTCGGCATGTACACCGGCCGCACGGCGTACCCCGGGCCGCGCTCGACCGCACGCGACGCCGAGCGCGTGAAGCCGGTTCTCGAGTACTACCTGGGCCTCTCGCCCGAGGTCGAAGAGCGCCTCCGGCGTCTGGGCCGCTATCCCGCCAAGGACCTTCAGGCCTTCTACGCGCAGAGCGAGGCGCGCCGCCGGACGTACCAGAGCGGCAAGCGCGCCGGGCAGGAGTACACGGACCACAACTGGGAACGGCGCCTTCACACGAGCCCAAATGATCGAGAGCTGCTGACGAGGCAAGAGATGGTCCACGGCGCAGGCAGCCGGCCTGGCCACGCGCCCGACGTGCTCGTCACGAACTACTCGATGCTCGAGTACATGCTGATGCGCCCGTTCGAGCGCCCCATCTTCGCCGAGACGAAGCGGTGGCTCGACCAGGACGGCACGCAGCTCCTGCTCGTCCTCGACGAGGCGCACATGTACCGGGGAGCCAAGGGCGCGGAGGTCGCGTTCCTCATCCGCCGCTTGCGCGCACGTCTTGGTATCCACGACCGCCCCGACAAGCTGCGCGTCATCGCCACGTCCGCGTCGCTCGGCGAAGGCGCGGCGGCGGTCGAAGCCGTCAGGCGGTTCGCCGCCGACATCACCGGCAAGCCCCCCGAGAGCTTTGAGGCCATCACCGGCACGCGTGAGGTACCGACGCCTGCCAGCCCGGCGCCGAAGGACGTGGCCGACGCGCTGGCCTCGCTCGACCTCGATGGCATCAACGAGGCGCTCGACGCGCCCGCGCTCCGCGAAAAGCTCGCGCCGCTGCTCCCGGAGAGCCTCGCCACGGACGCCAGCGAGAACGAAGTGCTTGCTGCCCTGCACGCAGCCTTGAAGAACAAGCCGTGGGTCAACCAGCTCGTGAAGGAGGCGGCTGGCCACGCGGTCGCGCTGAGCGAGCTCGCCCGGCGAGTGTTCCCGGGCCATCTGGAGGCGCGCCGCGCGCTCGAAGCGCTGCTCACGGTGTCCACCCTGGCGCGCAATAAGGCCGACGAGCCGGGCCTCGTGCCGACGCGCGTACATGGGCTCTTCCGTGGCCTGCACGGGCTCTATGCCTGCGTGAACCCGCGGTGCGGTGGACGTCAGAGCGAGCCGGGCGAGCAGGCGATCCTGGGCAAGCTGTTCACGTCGCCCGGCGCGGTGTGTGACGCGTGTGGTTGCCGCGTCTTCGAGATCGCGTCGTGCCGCGATTGCGGCAGCCCGTTCCTGCTCGCCTACTCGCATGAGGAGTCACTCGACCGGCTCTCTTTCCTCTGGGGCGAAACAGAGGGCGCGCTGTTCCGCCTGCAGCTTCTGCCGACCGCGCCGCGCTACACCGACCGCACAGAGATCGTGCGACTACACCTGCGCACCGGCTATCTCGACACCGGCACTCGCTTCCCTGACGACGAGGTTCGCGACCTGGCGCTCTGGCTCGACGGCGACGGCAAACGAGACGCATTGTTCGATCGTTGCGCCATGTGCCAGCCCGCGGCACACGCAAAAGCCCGCATCCTCGACTTTAGAACGCGCGGCGAGCAGCCTTTCACCGCGCTCATCGAGGCACAGTTCGCGGAGCAACCGCCGCAGAAGAAGGACCCGCGCCTGCCGAACCGCGGGCGCAAGGTGCTGGTCTTCAGCGACGGACGACAGAAGGCTGCTCGACTGGCGCCCGCGCTTGAGCACAGCCATGCACGCGATTTATTCCGGCAAGTCGTCGCACTCGCAGCCCACGAGCTTCGCGAGAAGGCAGGCATGTCGGCGATGCTGTACCTGTACCCCGCGATTGTGCATCTGTGCGCAAAGCGCGGCTATGACCTCTTTCCAGCTGCCGACGAGGAGGAGTTCCACAACCACCTCGGGCAAATGAAGGGCAAGACACTGCAGCAGACGCTCGCGATGGCGAATCGAGGCTGGCTTCCCGCTACGCGCTCGTTCGCGAAGGCGCTTTTCAGCGAACTCACCGACCGCTACTACTCACTGCCCGCGCTCGCCCTCGCCACCATCGAGGAAGACCCGGACATCACTGACATGCTTTTCAGTGACTTTCCGAACGTCGGCCTCGACGCCGATGCTCAGAAAGTGCTGTTTCGCGCCTGGCTGCGACAGCACCTGGAGCGCCGCTCGTTCCGCCCCGATGGCGCGGAGACGCGCAAGCTCGGCGAAGGCTGGGCCCAGCCGCAGGGCATCAATGCGGCCCGCAGCGAGCATGTCCTCCCCAACCGCTTCAATCAGTACGTGGCTCACGTCCTTGGCGGCGACACGACCAAGGCCGAGGCAGTGAACAAGTGGCTGCAGCACGTCGTGCGGGACAAAGGCCTCTTACACTTTGAGAATGATGTCTACTACTTCCAACTTCCAGGCTTGAGCTTGCACCTGCGGCTCGACGCCGCCTGGCTGCGTTGCCAGGACTGTGCGCGCATCCATCCCGAGGCGCTGGCCGACGCGTGCCCTGCGTGTCTGGGCGCTGTCGTTGAGGTCGACTCCGACTACCTCGACGCCCGCACTGGCTTCTACCGTCAGCAAGTGCGGCGCGCGTTCGATGAGCGCGCGCTTGAGCCGTTCGGACTCTCAGCGGCCGAGCACTCCGCGCAGCTCACTGGTCAACCCAACGAAAGCGCCTTCAACAAGGTCGAGGAGTACGAACTGCGCTTCCAAGACGTGCCCCTCGACAACCTCTCACCAATCGACGTCTTGAGCTGCACGACAACGATGGAGGTCGGCATCGACATTGGCGCGCTCTCCGGCGTCGCGCTGCGCAACGTGCCACCTCACGTCGCTAACTATCAGCAGCGCGCCGGTCGCGCGGGCCGCCGAGGACGCTCGATTGCGTCGGTCGTCACCTACGCCCACGGCACCTCTCACGACGCCCACTTCTTCGACCACCCTGAGCAGATGATCTCGGGCGATGTACGCGCGCCGGTCGTCTACGTTGAGAACCAACAAGTGCTCACGCGGCACGTCCACGCCTATCTCGTGCAGCGCTTCTTCCACGAGCGCGTGCCACCGGACCCGACCAGCTACGACCTCCTTGGCTCGCTGGGCTCCGTCGAGCAGTTCCTCTCTGAGGCGCACCCGTGCTCGCTGCTCAAGCTCGAGGCGTGGCTCGACGAGAACGCCGGCGTCTTGCAGCGTGAACTCGCGGGCTGGGTGCCCACTTTCAGCTTCGGCCTCAACGAGCCCGTCGCCGAGGTTGAGAACACGATTAGCGAGGCCATCGACAACACCAAGCGGTGCATTCGCGCCGTGCTCCCCGTTGCGGAGTATGCGACCCGTGAGACCCTCGCGGACCTCGAGCGCGAGTCATTAGAGCGTCGCCTCGAAGAGCCTCTGCTCGATACGCTCATCGGCAACGCAGTGTTCCCACGCTATGCGTTTCCGACGGACGTTGTTACGTTCTGGGTTTCGAAGCTTCGACAGCCAGGCGACGCTCCCAACAAGCGGACCTTTGACTACGAACCGCAACGAGATCTTCAGCTCGCACTCACGGAGTACGCTCCCGGCCGAAGCCTCACCATCGACAAGTTGCGGTTCGAGTCAGCGGCACTCTACTCGCCCTACGAGCCGAGCCCGGCGCACACGATTCAGCGGCAGCGCCCGTACACGTCGTGCAGCGACTGCTCGTGGGCGACGATGGACGGCGCGATGGCACAGGCGACGCTGTGTCCGGTCTGCGGAAGCGATCAGCTCACGCGCACCGCCTTCATCACGCCCGCTGGATTCGCGCCCGACCTCAACGCGAAACGCGAGATCGATCGCGGCCAGGCCATCAGCTACGCGGGCATGACCGACCGCGCGCGGCTGGAACCGCAGGACCCGCCCTCGGCGTGGACGGAGGAGGATGGGTGCGCCGGTCGGCTTCGTCGATGGACCGGCCCTCGCCGCTTGGTTATGGTCAACAAGGGCGTCGGCCAGCGCGGCTTCCGCGTGTGCCCCGACTGTGGTCGCTCGGAGCCGGAGTACGGCCCGGGCTTCACCACGACGAAGCTCATGAGGAAAGGCGCGCCGACCTCGCACGATCACCCACTCGAGCGAGGGAAGGTCTGTGCAGGCGTCGCCGACGGCCCGTTCTATCTCGGACACGAGTTCCCGACTGATGCACTGCTTCTGCGCCTGCGCGTGACGACACCGGTGCAGCTCGGCGCGGCGACCACGACGGGCCTCATCACGCGCGCCTCGCGCATGGCGCTGTCGTCGCTGGTCGAGGCGCTCGGCCTAGCGGCGTCACGCACGCTGCAGATCGATGAAGGCGAGCTGTCGGGATGGTGGACGCCCGTGATGGGTGGACGCCCCGACGAGGCGCAACTCTACCTGTACGACCTCCTGCCGGGCGGCGCAGGCTACGCGCGCGCCGTCGGCAACGCTTTGCCCGAGGTGCTCGATGCTACCGGGGCGCTGCTCGGAGGGTGCGACTGCGCGTCGTCCTGCTACCGGTGCATCCGCCACTACGGCAACAACTGGATTCACGCCTCGCTCGACCGCCACCTCGCGCTCGCGCTCCTTCGCCACCTGCGCACGGGCGAGCTTCCGAGCCTGACCGACCAGGACAAGGACCGCGCGCTCGTGGCGCTGCGCCAGCTCCTCGCGCTGCGAGGCATCGCGTGTGAGGAGAGCGTGAACCTCGGCCGCACGCACGTCCCGCTCATCATTCAACTGGCCAACTCTCGGGTCTGCGTCGATGTCCACCATCCGCTCATCGATCCGCTCGCCCACGATTCTCCGGTGATTGCTGCCGCGCGCTCGCAGTTCCTCGAGGCCGTGTCACTCGACGGGTTCGACCTGCTGCACGATCTCCCCGCCGCCGTGGCGCGCCTGAAACTGCCGAATGGGGCGTTTGGATGAGCTTCTACGAGCTGCAAGCGCCCACCGCGTGGGCTGAGCCGCCATCCATCTGGAGCAGCACCTCGATAGACGACATCGAGGCATGCCCACGTCGATGGCAGCTCTTGCGCTCGCGCTGGGGCGACTTCGCTCGCTTCCCGGTGCGTCCGCACCCGGCAGCCATCGAGGGGCAGATCGTTCACGAGGCGCTCGACCGTCTGACGCGTGCGTGCGGCCAGCGGGGCAACCCGCCGTTCGGCGGCCCGGAGTTTGCGGCGGCGCTGAAGGACGCGGACTTCTTCCCAGGCTTCGCGCGCGCCGTCGCCGAGTGGCAGAAACGGTTGACGGCCCATCCCAGGCCCGGCCCCGCTTTCCGTCTACGGACGAGCGCCGAGGACCTGACCAACCGTGCCGTCCGCTTGTTCCGTGCCCAGTACAAGCCCAACTCGCACGTCTCGTTGCACGGTCAGGCCTCCCAGCACGCATTCGCAGCGGCCGGTGATGGCGCCGACGGCGCCGACCTGAACGTCCTTCTGGCACAGCGGGGTGCGCTTTCAGAGGTGAAGCTGACGCACCCTGAGCTTCCGTTCTTGGGCGTCCTTGACCGCGTGCAATTGAGCGGCGATAGCATTGAGATCGTTGACTTCAAGATTGGCAAGCCGAGCGAGAAGCACCGACGCCAGCTAGTCCGTTATGCGCTCCTCTGGTGGCGCGCGACAAGGGCGGCGCCGACACGAATCAGCGCCCAGTACTTACACGGCACCGAGTCATGGTCCGTGTCGACGTCGGATCTTCTGGCAACCGAGAGGGCCCTGCGGCTCGAACTGCCCCTGCTCCAGGGGATGCTGAGGGAGCGGCCGGCGCGGGCGATGCCCAGCGACCTGTGTCGTTCATGTGCCGTACGTGCGCGGTGCGACGCTGGGTGGCACCGGGCCGAGGAGGCCGCACTTGTGGATGGCCAAGGCGACGCAGAGCTTCTCGTCGCCAGCCCACCCCAGCCCCACGGCTTCATGGCCAGCGCCGACGCCGGTCGCAGCATCGCCGTGGTCCACGCGTCGTCCGTCGCCCCGTTGTTGCCTGCGTTGACCGTCGGCCAACGGATCCGCGTCCTAGACGGCGGCTGGCAAGAGAAGCGGACGCGTCTGGAGATCAAGCCGTGGACCGAGGTCTATCACATCGCCTCACCGTCGCCTTCGGCATAGCGCTGACCGAGAAACGGTTGGTGCGACCGACAAGGCATCGAGCCACCGCCAAGACTACTCGATGGGGATGCCAGCGATACAGATTTGGGACGATCTGCGGACGAGTCGGCGACCTACGCGGCCGCACTTCGCCCGTCATCATTCACAACCCAGCAACGCCGCCGGGCTTGCCCACTCGCTAGCCTTCGCGGCCCGCGTGAAGACGCGGAAGTGAGCGCTGCCTTGGTTGTCGTTGATCTTGCGATCGTTGATCCCAACCCAGATGACACCGGCGAATGGGCTGACAACGCGGGTGCACGGATGGACGGGGAGAACCACCAGCTTGCCCTGCTGGCCAACCAGCGCGACCGTCGAGCCGTGGTTGACTCGAGCGAAGAGCGGCAGGTTTGACGACTGCAGCCGGCCGTCGGTGAAGCCCTCAGGACCGAGTTCGTCGTTGTTGTACGTGCCGATCTGCCAGGTACCCGAAGCCTCGATTCGCACGACGTCGCCGGCGTTGACGGCGATGCCCCGGACGGTCTCGCCACCGGAGTTGGTTGCCAGGTCGAACTCCGCCTTGCGCAGCCGGCCGTCGTGCGGCGTGACCGTGACCTCGAGCAGGCTCAGCGATTCGGCGGACAGCGCGCCCAGCTCGCCGGTCGTCGCCATGGTGATGAGCTGATCGCGGGACAGTCGGACCGAGCCGATTTCCTCGCCGCCGAGAGCGCCGTCGTCGTCGTCCAGGACTGCCAGCACCAGCCCCTGAGCCGGGATGGACTCATCCGGGATCACGAAGGAGTAGCCGAACTGATGTGCCCGCCGGTCGGGGGCCACGTAGCTCGTGTAGACGACGGGGCCGCTCCGGAGCTCGACGCGGAGGTCCGGCTCGCGCGGGTCGGTCTGACGCTGCTTCTCGCTCATGAGGTCGCAGACGACGCTCGCGAGGGCCCCCGCGGGGCGCACGACGGCAACCACGCCAGCGACATCGGAACACAGCTTCTTGTAGCTGGTTTCGGCGACGGGGCCATCCCACTCACGCTCTGTGGCAGCGACCTGGACCCGCTCGACTCGCAGCACGATCCGCTTGGGCATCTGCGGCGGGGGCGGGGGTGGTGGCTCGGCGGGGGCTGCGGTGGTCGCGCTAGCTGCGGCGGTACCAGACGAGGTGCGCTCGCCGCTGCGGCTGACGACGAACACAAGCAACGCGACCATCGCGACCGCAACCATCGCGCCAGCGATGAGCGGGCGGCGATTGAAGGCGCGCGCGGGGATGTCTTCTTCGGGGAGGTCGACCTCGGCCGTCGTGGCGGCGAGCCGTGGCGGAGGCGCCAGCACCTGAGCCCCCGTCGCAAGCCGATCGACGTCGACCTTCACACCACACGCGGGACAAGCGGCGATTGGTGCCACCGTCCGGCGATCAGCACCGCAGTGCGGACAGAAAATCATGTCTCCCCCTCGCCGCACGGTACGCCCCGCCACCAAGATCCAGCAATCACCCCAATTGGGTGGCCGACGGCGCCATTCAGCGTGTTGTCGAACGTCGCGCCGGCCACCGAGGTACACGTAGGCCCGGCCTGTGTTGGATGCGACCCGCGTGGCACTGACGGGCATCCCGGCCCCATTGATAGCTCACGCCTCAACGCGCACGCTGACTTCACCGTGACACGCCGTCAGGCGCGCCTCCCCCGCTCCAGCGCCCTGATCGCCGCCGCGACATGCTCGCGGACCTGCGGACTCGCATCCTCCACGCGCGCCTCCAGCGCCGCGCGGCGCGTGACGCGCGCGAGCCCGCATCCACGCGCGTGACCCGGCCCCGGGTGGGGTATGCTGCTCCCGTTGCGCTATTGGTGGGTCAACCAGAAGCAAACGCACCGGCACGAGATTGCCGGCGGCTATCTTTGGTCACCGAAGCGTCGCGCCGACGGCGCGCGCAACCAGTTCTACGAGAACATGAAGGAGGTCGCGCCAGGCGACCGGGTCTTCTCCTACTGGGAGGGCCATGTCCGGGCTATGGGAACCGTTTCCTCGTTCGGCTACGACGCACCCAAGCCTGAGGAGTTCGGCGACGCGGGCCGCAACTGGAGCGTTATCGGCTACCGCGCCGACGTGCAGTACTTTCCGCTCGATGTCCCGCTGGCCCCGCGCGAGGCATGGTCGCGCATCCAGCCGCTGCTTCCCGCCAAGTATGCGCCGTTGAATTCCGCCAGCGGCAAGGGCCTCCAGTCGGTCTACCTCGCCGAGCTTCCTGATGCGCTCGGTCTGGTCCTCGAGGATCTCCTCGCGGACTGCGGCAATCGCCTGATCTTGCACGACGCGCGCGGTCTCCTCCTCGCATCGTCGGAGGAGGTTGAACGGACTCGGTGGGAAGAAGAAGAAGTTCGCAGACTCGCCACCGCGACATCCGACCGCACCGAGCGTGACGCCTTGGTGAAGGCCCGCCGCGGCCAGGGAGTGTTCAGGCAGAACGTCGCTCGCCTCGAGCTACGTTGCCGGATCACGCGCGTGGCCAACCCGACATACCTCATCGCGAGCCACATCAAGCCTTGGCGCCACGCGAGCAATCAGGAGCGTCTCAGCGGCGACAACGGACTCCTCCTCGCCCCCCAGGCTGACTTCCTCTTCGACCGCGGATTCATTTCCTTCGCCGATGGTCGCGTCCTGGTCTCTGCCGTTGCCCACGAGAAGTCGCTGGTCAAGCTTGGCCTCGATCCCGACCATCCACCCGAGGTGGGTCACTTCAGCGACGCCCAGGAACGCTTCCTCGACTTTCACCGCGCGGAGATCTTCCGCAGCGCAGCGAGCAACGCTCCGGCTCAGCGGTCCAGATCGACGACACGCTGATCGCGCCCATGCGTGAGCGACGACCGGAGGCCTGCGACGCGCCTTCATCCGATAGACGTGGCCGCCCTCGGTCGCGAGCCCGCTCGGATGCACTCGCCCCGTCGAGCGGATCGCGGCGGGCCGCCCGACTTCGGCGCACGCGAGACCGTCCCGGCGTTGTAGTTCGTCCAGTCCCTTCGCACGCGCCTACGGCGCCGCCGTCGCCGGCAGCCAGATCCGCTCGAGCGCACGCTCCGCACGATCGTCGGGCCCGAGGAAGTCGACAACGAAGCGAAGGAACTCGACCACCGCAGCCCGTTGCGCTGGGTTGAGGGCCTCGACCTCCGCCGACCACTCGGGCGTCGTCCCCGGCGTCTTGCGGTCGAGCGCGGAGACGACTCGCATCGCGTCCCCGGTCTCGATGGCGCGAAGCATGTAGGCCGGCAGGTAGTACCGGAAGCTCGCCAGGTTGCCGAAGACGAAGACGCTGGTCGCGTTGCCGAAGAAGTCGAGGACCTCCCCAGGTATGTCGCGCCAGTTGGTGTCCCAGTCGTCCCAGTCGATGCGCGGCGTGCTGCCGTCTCCGTCGGCCCGGTACGCTCCCGTGAGCGTCACGCGGTCTCCAGGGGGCACGTCACCGAAGGCGCGGACGATCGCCTCCCGGGCGGCTGCGGCCGCCTCGGCCCGTGGCGAGTTCGACAGCGCCACGAGCCCATCGGACACGCGCAGCTCGCCCGGTGCAGCGGCTCGGACGGCACCCAGTGAATCGCGGCTGCTGGCGCCGGTCGCGGCGTAACAAGCGCGCGCCTGATACAGCGCTTCGCGGGCCGCAGGCGTGGCCAACGCGTCGTCGGTCCAGTCGCAGATCGGGCAGGTCGTGTACGAGCCCGGGGTCGGTTCGTCGAGCACCCGCCATCCGCAACATTGACAGGCAAAACGCTGTTCGGCGGACGTCACTGGCAGAGATCCCGGGCGCGCTTCTCCTTGAGCAGCGCCTCACAGGTCTCGAGCACCTTGCTGATCGTCTCGATCTCGGATCGGTGGCGGCTGTCGCCACCTTTGAAACAGTCAGCCACGTCCTTTCGCGAGTTGAGGCAAACCGCCGCGTTGATGCATCGCTGCTCGAGCTCGCTGCAGTCAACCTTGCCGCCGACGTTGAACGGCTTGGAGCTGAGCGGCTTCTCGCACATCTCGTCCTTGTGGCGCTTCCGTGCGTCGTAGTCTGCTTGGCTGCAGGTCCCCGGCGGGTGACACTGGCCATCCTCCGGGTACGGACAGCGTGTGCACTCGTTGGATGCGCATTTTCGATCGAGGCACTGATCGTCTTGTGTGCAGAAGCCGCCGGCCGGAACGCCGACGCACGTGGAGTCGTGCTCGCTGGCGTGGCGCGCCGCTGGCGGAATCCGGCCGCGAAGCATGTTCAGCGCCTGCGCGACCTTCGGATGGTCCGCGCCCTTCAAGAGCCCGTCGCACGCCTTCTCGCCCTCGGCTTCACGCGCCACCCAGTAGTCGAACATGCCCTGCGCCGCCGAGCGCACGTAGCCGGACAGGTAGCTCCACTTGCCATCGCTGAGCTGGAAGCCGGCCGCGGCGCCACGCCACGCGTCGAGCTGCGAACGCCGAGCGCGGTGGGGCTGCAGCCTGGCCTCGGTCGTGGCCTGGTCCTTGGCGGCCCGTGCCTCGATGGGGGCGATGCCAGCCGGATTCTTGAACTGGGCGACGTAGTCGAGCAAGGCGTCATCGTCGCGCTTGCACTCGGCGACCAGGCCATCCGCATCGTACTGGGCACGCTTGAGCAGGACGAGGTTGGCGACGGCGGCCTTGTACTGCTCGACGTAGCCGGGCCAACGCTCCAGCACTTCCTTCACGCGTCGGTCGTTCCCGGGAGTGCTGCGGAGGCGTGCCAGCGCGTCGGTCATCTCGTTGCCCAGGGTGACCGCGGTGGTGACATCCCCGTCGCCAGTTCGCGATGCCGCGCCGTTGAGTCGTTGGGCGGCGGCATCGATCTTCGTTTCGAGGTCCTTGACGAGGTCGCCCCGCCCGGTCGACTTCTTCTGCAACGCCTCGACGGCCGCCTTCGCGATCGGCGAGTCCTTGCCCTTCACCACATCCGCGCAGGCCTCCTTGGTCTTCTTGTAGCCATCCTCGTACGTGCGGAAGGTCTCGTCGGCGTCGCGCTGCTCGGCCGCGCGGATGTCGCTCCACGGGCCCTCGCTGGCCGAGATCGCCTTGGCGCGGTCGCGGTCGCCCTCCTCCTCGCGCATGCGCTCGTCGGCCTTGGCCAGGCCCGCGCGGACGGGCTCGGCCATCTGCTCGGCCAGCTTGGGAAGCTCGTCGATGCCGTCGGCGTCGTCGCCGTTCCGGGCGATGGCGTCCTTGAGTTCGCGCTCCTTGAGCTGGCACTTCTCGGGCAGCGGGTCCATGTCGTGCTGGTGGACCTTCAGGTCCTCGAGGTCGTCGAGGGCCTCCTTCAGCTGACGCACGCCGTCGGGCCACTTCTCGAGGATGACCTTGGTCTCGCGGTCGGTGGTGGCGGTGCGGCCCAGCGTCTCGATGCCGCGCTCGATCGCTTGCAGGAGCGCCTTCGCGCGCTCGACCGAGCCCATGCCCGAGTCCTCGGCCACGCCAGCCAGCGCCGAGCCCAGGTCGCGGGCGTCGCGGTTGAGCTGCTCGATGACCGCCTTGCGGCCGCCGGCCGAGTTCGATAGGTCGGACAGGACCTGCTTGACCGTCGGGTGCTCGACGCCCAGCGTGAGGTTGTTGCAGGTGGCCTGGGTCGCCTCCCAGCTCTTGCGCCACACCGCGTAGGTCTGCTGCGCCGCCGACGCGGTGGCCGAGGCCAGGTCGCGCCACGGCCCATCGCCGCGGAAGTCGTCGGCGTCGTCCGCGTAGTCATCCATGCGCCCGTCGTGCGAACGCAGCTCGTCGAGTTCGCGCCGTGTGGCGTCCTGCGCCGTCGCGGCGAGGCGCGGCAGCTCGGTCAGGCCATCCGGGTCGTTGGCGCGCCCGTAGTCGGTGGCCTTGCGCTTCAGCTCCTCGTCGCGCGTCGCGCACGCGGTCGCGACCGGCTCGGCGCGGCGCTGGCCACCCTTGAGCTGGCGGAGCTGGTTGGCAGCGTCGTTCCAGTCGTCTTCGATGTCGCGGAAGTTCTCGGCGATGCGGCGGGCGTCGCTGTCGTCACCGGCGACCTGCTTGAGCTGGTCCGCGAGATCGTGGGCCTGGCGCACGTAGTCGCGCGCCTTGTCGATGGGTGAGTCGCTGGACTCGTTCGGCAGGTACGCGAGGGCCGAGGCCGCGGTGCGCAGGCTGCCCTCGATCTTGTAGATCAGGTCGCTCTTCTCGTCGGCGCGGGCGCGGTCGCGGGGAGCGCACAGGAGCGTGAGCGCAACGGTGGCAGCGAGCCACGGCAAGCGGCGGAGCATGGTGGGCTGGCGCATGGGTGCCTCCTCAGAAGTAGACGTCGGGCTGCGCCGATGGCTGGGACGCTGGGGCGGTTGGCTGCGCCGGCGCGGCCGGCGGTGTCGGTGCTATCGGCGGTGCTGGAGCGACCGCCGCGCGGGGCGCGCCGACGTAGATGCGACCGCGGGGTCCGAGCATCTTGCGGATCTTCGCCGGCGGGCTGGTCTCGCACACCGTCCCCGGCGCGCAGCTCTCGGACTCGACCACCTCGACGTCGAAGTTCGCGTCGATCGAGAGCTCGGCGCGCGCGAGCGTTGCCCGCGCGGCATCGAGCGTCATGCCGACCAGCGCGGGCATGCGACGCCACGGACGCGGCGAGCTGCCGCCTTCGTAGCGATCGTGTTCAACCGTGTACGCCAGCCGCACCGACTGCGGCGACACCGACGCGCCGGCCATCGGCGTGTGCTTGCAGATCGTGCCTTGCGGCGTCATCGAGTGGTCGTCGTTCTCTCCGCACAGGTCCGAATCGTTCTCGTGCGTGTCGACCACGTTGATGCCCGCGCTCCGGAGGATCGCCACCGCCTGTTCGGGCGTCTTCCCGGCCAGGTCGGGCATCGTGACCTGCGCGGCGGCGCCGCCGGCCGATGATGACGCGCCGGGCGTCGTCCCGAACGACCGACCGTTCAGGTTCGCCGACATCGAGCAGCCGACGAGCAACAGCGCCGCCGCCCACCCCTTCGTGGCATGTTTCATCGACGGACCATAGTCGGCGGCGTGGAGGCGCACCATCACCCCGTCGGGGTGACGTCGCCGCGAGCGTCGCCCCGTCGAGGCTACCTCCCCGGCCCCAGCGCCCTGATCGCCGCCGCGACATGCTCGCGAATCCGTGGACTCGGCTCATCCACGCGCGCCTCCAGCGCCGCCCGCATGCGCTGCGCGTCCTCCGTCGGCCTCCGCTGCGAACGCATCACGTGCATCCACTGCGGCCTGATCCGCGAGCTGGCGCCCGAGCACGGACAGGACTTCGAGCTCTGGTACCGCGCTTCGGTGCGGGGGCACACCGTGTGGGCCAAGACGCGCCAGAGCCTCGACTTCCTCGTGGCGTGGATGACCGGCGCGGTCGACGAGCGCGACCTGCGCGCGGCCGACCGGCGCACGCGCGACGGAACGCCTCGGGCGGCAGCCATCCCGGGGATGAGCTGCGCTACGCTCCGGCGGTGAGCGCGACGGCGTGGAGCCCACCACCGTGACGCGAGTGAGCCAGACGCGCACGACGCGCACGCGGCCCATCGGACGCCCCCACGACGGCCTCCTCCGCGGCGCGATCGTCCTCGTGGCGCTCGGCGGATGCATCTTCCCGGCGCGGCCGGTGCCGGCGCGGTACGGCGAGCCGCCGGCGCGGGTCGTCGACGACACCCGCGGGTGGACCCGGCTGGGCGAGCGCTGGGTCCGGGGACGCGCCGCGCGGGGCGTGATCGCGCTCGCGCGCCACGGGCGGGCGTTCTCGACGATCAAGCTCAAGGCCGAGCACGGCGGCGTCGAGCTGGACGCGGTGACCGTGATCTTCGCCGACGGCACGTCGTTCACGCCGCGGACCCGCCTGGTGTTCACGGCGGGGACCTGGAGCCGGCCGATCGCGTTGCCCGACGGCGCCCGGGCGATCAACCGCGTCGAGTTCCATCACGGCGATCTGCCGTCGGGCGGCGAGGCGCACCTCGAGCTGTGGGCCCAGTGAGGCGGTCGCGCCGCGCGACCACCCCTGCGGCCACGTGACCGCTCATCGACGGTAACACGTGGCGGACGCCGATCTCATCGAGACGCTGCGGAGCTGGCGCGCCGTCACCAGCGGTGGGGACTGCACAGCTCGACATCGGTGAGGCTTCACCACCGGCGCGCCTCGGCCGCCGCCGCGGCCCCGGGGCGCGGGGCACAGGCGTTGCTACGGGTTCGGCCACCATGCCCGCCTCCGCCTCCGCCGCCTCCGCCCCTGCCGCCTCCCTCACCCGCCTCTGCTCGCCGACCCACGTCGCCTCGCCGCGCCGCGCCACGCTGGCGGTCGGGCTCGCCGCCCTGGCGCTCGCCGCCTGCGGCGAGGACACGCTCGTGCCGGCCGAGCCGGTGCCGGCCCCGGCGCACTGCGTCCAGCCGGACGTCCGGCGCGCGATCGTCGTCGAGGTCAGCGGGACGATCGTCGACTTCACGACCGGGCAGCCGGTGCCCGGCGCGACGGTGGCCATCACGACGGCGTGGGACACCGAGGGCGACATCCCCGCGGCCGACTGTCCGCTGCTGGCGACGGTGACGACCGACGCGGAGGGCCGGTTCGGGCCGCTCGCGGTGTACGCGGGGGCCGGGGCGTTGTTCCCGATCATGCTGTTCCGCGTCGAAGGCGGCGGGCGCGCGCTGACGCTGTCGGACAACCGCGCGTGCGCCAACGGCGCGAGCGACCCCTGCCACCTCGCTCACACGATCGCCGCGCCGTCGGCGGCGCTCGCGGCGCAGTGGCGCGCCGACCTGGCCAGCGGCGGCATGGCGGACGCGGCGCACCGCGGGCTCATCGCGTTCCTGTTCAAGAACCGCGACGGCTCGCCGGCGGCGGGCGTGCAGCCGACCGCCGAGACGTTCATCAACCTGCGCCCCGGCGCCGACGTGCGCTTCGTCGACGCCAGCCGCGGCGGGTTCACGCCCGCGACCGACGTGGCGACCAGCGCCGCCGGCGTCGCGGTCATCGGCACGATGGCGATCGGGCCGGCCGGACCGGCCACCGGGACGATCGGGATCGGCGGGGTGCGCGCCGCCGAGCAGTGGGTGTCCACCGGCTCGCTGATCGTGCCGGACGCCATCTTCGTCGAGGACCGGACCGCCTCGCCGCCGATGTGACGAGGCGCGGCGCGCCCGGGCTACGTGCCCCAACCCCCGCCGACTGGCCGCGGCCCCATGCGCGGCGGCCATGCCTCGTCGGGGCTCACGCCGTCCTGCTCGCCCCTCATGACCCTTGCCAGTCGCGCGCGCGCAGCTGGTCTAGCTCGCGCGCGACGCGCACGCGATCGTAGCGGCGCTTTTGCCTGACCACGGCGTCCATCTCGCGCAGGACCACCGAGGCGACCGCGTGGATCGCCTCGTGACGCGTCGTGCCGGCGCTGACGAGGCGGTGCAGCGTCGCCGCCGTCTCTTCCGGATCGCCGGCGGCGACCTGGTTCTCGACGATCACGTGCAGCGCGGCGTGAAGGCCGGGCTTCGCCACCGGTGGCTGATCGATGAGCCGGGCGTGGTAGGCGCGGACCGCCTGCTCGCGCACGTCCTCGGCGGCGCCCAACCAGGCCGACGGATCGGGCGCAAGGTCGGCGTCGTAGCCGAGGCCGTCGTCACTCGCCTCGTGGACCGGCAGCCCGAGCTCGCGCCGGAGCCAATCGAAGGAGCCGGGGGCGGCCTGGCCCGGCATCCTCAGCGACATCCGCTCGGCGTCATCGACCAGCGCCGCGACGCTCCGCTTGCCGGCCGCGGTCCGCGCGGCCTTGCGCGGGGTCTTGCCATCGAGCGCCGGCAACGGCTCGTCCATCCAGCGGGTGTAGTGGGCGCGTAGGTACCGGCCGATGATCTCGGCCGCGACCTCGGGTGGCACCTCCGGGGAGGTCGACGCGGACGGCGACGCCGCGCCGTCGCGCAGCGCCGCCTCCGGGTCCTGGAACGTATCGGCGCGGTGCGCCGCCAGCTGCCCGAGCGTCTCCTCGATCATGGCGCGACCGCGCGCGAGCCGCGCGCGCGAGTTGGTCTCGAGCACCAGCTCGCCATCAGCGACGCGCAGCTGGCCCAGGACGGTCGGGCCGTTGGCGAGCGCAGGGTTCGGCGCGCGATCGAGCCACGTCATCGGGCCGCCGCCGTCCAGGTCGTCGCCGTCGATGTCGGCGTGGGCGACCAGCCGCGCCCGGACCGCCGCGCCGTCGCCGACCGTGTAGTGCGCGGCGCAGAACAGCAGCGGCTCGCCGTGCGTCGTGACCAGCTCCGGCGGGCGCCAGGCGGCGACGGCCTCCGCGAGCGCGTCGAGGGCGACGTCGGCGATCTCGGCGACATCGGCGGCCGGCGTCTCCGCGCGCAGCTCGTCCAGCTCGTCGGCGAGCGCGGTCGCGACCGTGGCGACGTGCGCAGGCGGCACCTGCATCGACGCGCCGGTCAGCTCGAGGTGGTCGCCCACCGCCATGACCCACGCGAAGATGACGTCGCCGGGCCGGAGCTGCGTGCTCGCCGTCACCTCGCGCACCTGGATCTCGCCGTCGCCGAGGCGATCGCGCAGCGTCAGGCCGGCGCCGACTTGCACCGCCACGACCTCGAACAAGGACGCCCGCGCCTGCGCGAGCGCACCGAGCGCGGCGACCTCGCCGGCGGCGAGATCGCGCCCGCGCGCGGCGATCAACCGATCGACCGCGCGCCGGCGGTCGCGATCGCGCGCGCCGTACCCGAGGAAGCCATCGATCACGGGGCCCATCCACTCCCGGATTCCGTCGCCGTCGAGCCCGCCCCGCCCGCCCGCCTCTTCGATCATGTCGCGCAGGAAGGCGAGCGACTCGTGCCGGGCCGCGGCCTCGCGCGGCGACAGGACGAACGCCATCAGCTTGTCGACCGCCGCCGCGTAGTCGTCACGCGTGAAGGCCCGCGCGCTGGGTTCGCGCACCACCGCCAGCCCGCCGAGCCACCGGCACCCGGGTGGGCAGGCGATCGCGCCGAGTCGGTGCCGGCCGCAACAGGGCGGACAGATCATGCCGCCGAGCGCAGGACAGTCGCGCTTGCCCTTCGCGCCGTCACAGTGGAGGCAGCTCGCCATCGCGATGGCGTATGCCGGGACGGCGGGGCCGGTCAACACCGCCGGGGTCGGTTCACGGACTGATCGTCGACGTGTCCGCGGCGGTGCCCGCCCACCACCACGTCCGCCCGTGGATGCAGGCGCCGCCGCCCGGAGACGAGAGGATCCCGATGCTGGTGATGGCCCCACGGCGCGGTTACCCAGTGGGTAACGGCGCCTGTGTCCAATCGCGGCCTTGCTCGAGCGCGGCTACCCACTGGGTAATGGGCGTCGGCGCATCCTCTCGACTTCGTTGGCCGGCACTTACCCACTGGGTAACGACGCCGAATGAGAACAGGGACTCTCCGGACCGCGACCGGCCCCGCCGATCAGCGCGACGCCCGGGCGGCGGCGGTACGCTGCAGCGCTCGCAAGCGGCGCAGGTGGACGCGCACGGTCGCACGGGCGATGCCGAGGCGCGCCGCCGCCTGGTCGAGCGTGGCGCCGTCTTTCAGGCACAGCGTGGCGACCGCACGCAGCCGCGCGGGCAGCCGGGCCGCGCGCTCGACGTACGCGAGGAGCTCCGCGGCGTCGCGGCGGTTCGGTCGCACGACGGGCGGCGCGGTCTCGACGTCGAGCATGAGCTCGCCGATGACGGCGATCGCCTCGCGATACCCCAGCTGGTGCTGACCGAGCCAGGCCTCCAGCGCCTCGGGGTCATCGTAGAGCGCACTCGCCTGCCTGGGTGACAACGCCGCCAACGCCGGATGCATGCGCCCACCCTGACATGGGGTCGCGGGGCGCGCCCGTCTCGGCGCGCGGGCGAGGCGCCCTGACACGGGCCTGACACACCGAAATACAACCGAGCGGCGGGTCGCGCGTCTGGAGGGTGAACCTCGAAGGAGCCGTCCGGATGCCGCCGATCGCGCCTGCTCGCCTGAACCGCTGGTTTCGTCGTCACAGCCTGACCCTCGTCGCGACGCTGGGGGGAGCGGCGGGGGTGGCCTTCGCGGTCGCCCGGCTGGGTGGCGCGGCGCCCCCGGCACGGCACGCGGGCCCGCCGCCGGTGGCGCTGGTGCAGCCGGCGGAGCCGGTGCGCGACACGGCGGTAGACACGGTGCAGGTGGCGCTGTTGCTCGATACGTCGAGCAGCATGGACGGCCTCATCAACCAGGCGCGGTCGCACCTGTGGAAGATGGTCGACCAGCTGGGCCGCATGACGCGGGTGGTCGATGGGAAGGTGCGCGGGGTGAAGATCGAGCTGGCGATCTTCGAGTACGGCAACGACACGCTGCCCGAGGAGGGCGGCTACATCCGGCAGGTGCTGCCGTTCACGTCGGACCTCGACCAGGCCTCCGAGAAGCTGGGCGCGCTGTTCACCAACGGCGGCAGCGAGTTCGCGGGCCAGGCGATCCAGACGGCGGTGACGTCGCTGGCGTGGTCGAACGACCCGGCGGCGCTGCGGTTCGTCTTCGTGGCCGGCAACGAGTCGTTCGATCAGGGCCGGGTGTCGGCGACGGCGGCGATGGCGGCGGCGGCGGCCAAGGACATCGCGGTGCAGCTGATCTTCTGCGGCACCAACAACGGCGACAGCGAGAGCCAGACGTGGGGCTCCGCGGCGAAGCTGGCGCAGTCGGACCTGACCACGATCGATCAGGACCGCGTGGCCGCGCACATCCCGGCGCCCCAGGACGCGGAGATCCTGCGGCTGGGTGGCGAGCTGAACGGGACGTACCTCGCGTACGGCGCGGGCGGTCAGGCGGCGGTGGCGCGCCAGGCGGCGGCCGACGCGACGTCGGCCAAGCTGGGCGCCAAGGTCGCGGTCGAGCGCAACGCGCTCAAGGCCAAGAAGGCGTACCGCAACGACAGCTGGGACCTGGTCGACGCGGTCGAGGGCGACGCCGGCTTCCTGGGCCGCGCCAAGGAGGAGGAGCTGCCGGCCGACCTGCGCGGCAAGTCGCTCGAGGAGAAGCAGGCGGTGGTCGCGGCCCAGGCCAGCCGCCGCGCCGCGCTGAAGGCCGAGATCGCCAAGCTCGAGGCCGAGCGCGAGGCGTTCCTCAAGGCCGAGGCCGCGAAGCGCGGCACCACCGACGCGCCCTCGCTCGAGTCCGAGCTGATCAAGGGCACCCGCAAGACCGCCACCAAGAAGGGATACAACCTCTGATGTACCGCGACGACGAATCCGCGCGCGGCGCTCGCGCCGACGCGCTCATCACCGAGATCGCCGAGCTCGAGCGGCAGAAGGTCGCGCGCGCGGAGCAAGACCAGCGGCTCGAGGCCGCGCGGCAGGAGCTGGCCGCGATGCAGGCGTCGCCGGGGCCGACCCCGCCGCCGCGCCCGCCCGGCCTGCTGACCCACGCGCTGGTGTTCGGCGTCGCCGCGGCGGCGACGTTCGCGGGCTACTCGCTGCTCGTGCAGTAGCGGCGGGAGCGGCGCGGCACAGCGCGGGGTCACGAACCTCCGTTCGACGTCGACGCCATTCTCCAGATTCCGGAGCTGGCAAGACGAGTCGCCAGGCAGTTCGACGGCGTGTGCGATGGAAGCTCGCGACTCCTGGTGTCGAGGCGATGGCACGCGATTCGCTCCGGCGGTGGGGATGCGTCGACCCGCCACCGCGCCCGTCTACGTCTCGCGCAACCACCTGGAAGGATCGTTCGCGGACGTGCCGCTCGATCGGATCCTCGCGGCGTGCCGTCGCCACCTGGTCACCGGCCAGATCCGGATCGAGACCGGCGTCGCCCACGGCCTCATCGAGCTGCGCGCCGGCGCGGTCGATCACGCCGAGTTCGGCGACGCCCGCGGCGCGGGCGCGCTGCACCGGGTGCGCCACCTGGACGATGGCTGGTACGAGCTCACGCAGCGCCTGCCCGACCTCACCGGCGCGCTCGGCGGCAGCGCGAGCTGTCAGGGCGACGTCACCGGCGTGCCGCTGATCGCCCTGATGCGCCACTGCGAGCACCACGCGCTCACCTTCCGGATCACCGTGGTGTCGGGCTTCGATCGCGCCGAGCTGCACTACCGGGCGGGCGAGCTCGAGCGCGTCGAGCTCAACGGCTTCTTCGACGACGACGCGGTGGTGGTGGTGCTGGCGTGGTCGGACGCGCGGTTCCGGCTGGCGGCGCCGCCGCTCGACCTCGACATCGAAGGGTGGCCCAAGGTGCGGCGCGCGCCGACGCAGCCGTTCGCGCTCGAGCGCCGCTTCGCGCGCGGGACCTCGCCGTCGCTCCCGGCGGTGGGCGCGCCGCCGCGCGATCCGAGCCCGCCCTCGCGCCCGCCCCGCGCCGAGAGCCTCGAGGTCGAGCTGGAGTTCGTCAGCGAGCCGGGGCGACCACCGGCGCCGCCGCCGCCGACCGCGGCGCAGCTGAGCGAGCTGATCCCCGACCGCGCCCGGGTGCTGCCGCCCGAGGCCTGCCGCGCGCCCGCGCGCCCGTGGGAGGTGCCGTACTGGGCCCGCGCCCTCCTCGCCGTCGCCACGGCGGTGGCGCTGACCGCGCTCGGCTACCTCTGGTTGACGACGTAGCTTGGTCGCGCACGGCGGCGAGGCCGACCTGCTCGATCGCGATGGTGACCAGCAGGCCGCCGACGGGGTAGGTGTCGGCCTCCGGCTTGCTGCGGAACGCGCGCATCGGGAGCAGCGCGGCGACCGGCGGGCGCTCGCCGAGCGTGCGCTGCCAGTCGGCGAGGGACCGTCCGCCGTACTGGCCCGACGCCCACACCGCGATGCCCTCGCCGAGCAGCGCCGAGCCGGCGGGGCCCCACAGCTGACCGGTGATCACGTGGGTGGCCTCGTGGACGAGCAGGCGCTCGAGGCCACCGTCGGGCGCGGGGTCGAAGCGGATCACGTGGAGCGCGGCGCCCGCCGGGTCGGCGTGGCCATCGCCCTGCTCGCCGGTCAGCGTCTCCTTGCTCCGGCGGTCCGGGTACACGTAGACCGTCATCGCCGGCGGCGCCGCGACCTCCAGGCGCTTGGCCGCGCGGGCGACGCCGCGCGCGACCGCCTCGACCACGGCCGCCTCGTCGGGCGCCGCCGCGAGCTGCGCGGGGAACGCGACCCGGATGGGGGCGCCGGCGACCGCGCGCTCGACGGTGCGCCACGCGATCCGCCGCGCCCGCGCCGCCAGCGTCGCGGTGACCTTGCCGTCGGCGCCTCGCACCCAGGTCCCGGTCTGCAGCCGACCGTGCACGTCGGCCAGCAGCAGCGGCTCGACGCCGTGGCGGATCGCGTTGATCTCGGCGACGCCCGGCGTGCCGGTGCCGGCGTAGAGCAAGAACGCCGGGTAGCGGGCCGCGGCGGGGATCACCGCGAGGACGCGGGCGCCGGGGCCGTAGGTCTCGCCGCCGACGACGAGCTGGGTGGCGTCGACGTGGAGCGGCAGCTCGGCGTCGAGGGCCGCGACCGCGGCGTTGACGTGCGCGCCGCCGTAGAGGATCGGGTTGGGCGGCCAGCCGGCGGGTCCGGCCGCGACGTCGATCGACGTGTCGGGCACGATCGCGGCGCCGGGGAACAGCTCGCGCAGCCGCCCGGCCTGCGTGACGATCGCGCGGTCGGCGGCGTCATCGCCGAGCGTGCCGACGACGAGGGTGGGCGTGCCGCGGGCCAGCAGCTCGTTCGGCGTCAGGTTCGGCACCGGCGCATCGGCGGTCGGCGCGGCGGCGCCGGGCGCGGTCCCCGACGCGGTCGCGGGCCGATCGGTCGGCTTCGGCCGGTCGTCGCCGCGGCCACAGGCGATCACCGCCAGCGCCGTCAGCACCGCCGTCAGCACCGCCGGCGCGCCACCGGTTCCCGTCATCCGGCGAGCGTACACCCGGTGCGCTGCCTCGTCGGATACGCTCTGCCGCGATGTCGAATCGCGCGTACCTGACGGTCACCCCGTGGGCTCGTATCTACCCCTCGTTCGGCGACCTCGCGTACCAGGCCGACGCGCACACCGCGCTCGCGAGCGCCGGCTGCGTCCCGCTCACCTGGCTGGCGCTGTTCTCGAGCGCTGACCTCACGTCCCAGACGTTTCCGCGGAAGCCGCCGGTCACGGTCGAGGCGCCGCTGGCGCCGACGGCCGACGCGGTGGCGCGGCTACGGGCCCGGCGCGCGTGGCTGCAGGCGCTGTTCACCGATCGCGGGCCGATCGGCTACCACATCGATCTGCTGCTCGCGCACCTCGCGACCTACGACGGAGCGTGGATCTCGATCGAGCTCGAAGAGATCGCCGCGCTGCACCGCGACGCGGCGGCGTGGCACCAGCAGCTCCGCGCGGCGCTGACGGCGCTCGACCGCGAAGACGCCGACGCGGCGCGCCCGCTGCTCGCGGAGATCTCGACGGTGATGCTCGACCGCCGCTTCGTGACGCTCGCCGATGCGCCCGCGGCGACCCGCGAGGAGCAGTGGAACTTCTTCCGCTTGCTCGGCGAGGGCTGGGCGCGCGCCGCGGCCTGGGACTGACGCGCGCGGCCGGCCGGGCGCCGGCTCGCCGCGCGCAGGTCGAGCTCATCCATGCGCGCCCCAGTCGGCGATCCGCGACGCGGCGAGCGCGCCGCCGGTGTGGACGCTGAGGATGAGGCCGGCGGGACCGGGCACGGCGTAGTGGAACGAGGTCGATGGCGTCGGGTCGCCGGCGGCGAACGGGCGGTGCGGGTGCCCGGCGATGACGATCTCGTCGACGAACGCCATCGTCGCGAGGTCGACGACGTGCACGCGCCCGTACGCCGAGGCCCAGCTCGCGACGCCGCCCGGGAGCGCCTGGACGTCGTCGCCGGGACCGTCGTCGTCGTCGGGCCACGTCGCGGCGGCGATGACCGCGCCGGTCGCGGTGCGCCGGTGTTCGAGCGCACCGTCGACCATCGCGAGGTAGGTCTCGCCGCTGGCGACGAACACGGGTGGCAGGCAATCGCGCGGCGCGAGCTCACGGAGGCCGGCCGCGGTGACAGCGTAGGTCACCTGGCCATCCTGGCCGGCGGCGATCCACGCGACGACCGCACCGGGCTCCGGGTGCGCGAACAGCATCACCTCGGACCCGCCGAACGGATCGTCGAGCGCGACCTCGCGGATGACGGCGCCGCTGGCGGGGTCACGCGCGACGGCGACCAGCGCGTCGGATGCGCGCCGCTCGGCGGTCCACAACCACGCGCCCGCGTGCCGACATGCGAGGTGCTCGCCGGCGATGCGCCAGCGGAGCGCGCCGGTGCGCGGGTCGGACGCGCGCAGCGCCTGGCGGTCCGCGACGATCAGCGCGTCGGCCAGGCTGACGTCCATGACCGGTCCACCGGCGTCGATGGTCGCGGCGACCGTCAGCGTCGCGTCGAGCACGACCACGACGCCGTGGTCGGTGGCGGCCACCCAGCCATGGTCCCAGGCCCGCGCGAACGCGACCCGCGGTGGGAGCACCGCCGTCGCGGTGGTCGCGATAACCCGCATGACCGAGGCGTACCACGGCGATCGACGCGCGCGCCAAACCACGCAACCGCGGCGCGGGGCGGTCGATAGCCGGGGCATGACGCAAGACGAGTACTCGAGCCTGCGGGTGATGCTGGAGATGGATGTGGCGAGCGGCGCGACGTACCTGCGCGGGAAGGATGGCCGGCTGTACCGCCAGCGCGACGTGGCGGAGCTGGAGGACCGGGCCCGGCGCGGGGACGCGGCGGCGCGGGCGGCGCTGGTGACGATCGATTTCGGCGTCGACGCGGACGGCGCCCCGGTGAGCCGCGAGGTGGCCGACGCGGCGATGCGCGCCAACAACGAGGCCTGGAGCCGCGGCGACTTCGACGAGCTGCGCGCGCTGGGCGAGCTGGCGCCGCCGCGGAAGCGCCCGCCGCCCTGGCTGCGCACCCAGCGGGCGCGCCGCGAGCGCGCGGCCGAGGCTCGCCGCGACCGCAGCCAGAACTCGTCGATGCGTCCGCTGGCGATCTCGCCCGACGAGCTGCCCCGGCTGGTGCCGGGGCCCGACGGGGGCCTGGTCGAGGTGCCGCCGGCGGCGCGCGGCCCTGCGTGATCCCGCGGGCGATCGCGTCGAACCGCGGTTCCGGAGCATCCTTGGGGGATGCCTGCCGTCCTGCGTCAGCTGTTCTGGATCGGTCGCCTCGAGGGCGCCTCGTTCCTGCTCCTCCTCGGCGTCGCGATGCCGCTCAAGTACCTCGCGGGACAGCCGCTCGCGGTGCGCGTCGTCGGCACGCTGCACGGGGTGCTCTTCGTGCTGTTCCTCGCCGCGCTGTGGCGCGCGGCCGACGCGCAGGCCTGGCCCCGCCGCCACGTGATCGTCGGCGCCATCGCCTCGCTCGTGCCGTTCGGCACGTTCTGGTTCGAGCGATGGGTGCGCGCCGCGACGCCGGCGCGCCGCACGTGATCAGCGGCCACGCAGCAGCGCGTCGGCGCGGGCGCGGCGGGCGGCGGCGGTGGGACCGGTGAAGGCGTCGCGGGCGGCGGTGGCGAGGCGGACGACCCGCGCGCGATCGAGGCCGCGCGCGGCGACGGCGACGGCGAGGGCGAGGCGGGTGCGCGCGAGCTCGGCGGCGTCGACGGCGGCGGCCTCGCGCAGCGCGAGGGCGCGCTCGAGGACCTCGAGGGCGGCGGCCGGCTGGCCGGCGGCGGTGAGCGCCTCGCCCTCGCAGGTGAGGCTGTAGGCCAGCTCGGGCGAGCCATCGCCGGAGGCGCGGGCCTCGAGGTCGTAGGCGCGGCGGCACACGGCGAGCGCGCGGGCGGCGTCGCCGCGGGCCAGCGCGACGTCGCCGAGGTTGCCGAGCGCGATGGCCAAGGACGGGTGGTCGGGGCCGAGCACGCGCTCCCAGGTGGCGAGCGCGCGCGTGAAGTGATCGTCGGCGGCGGCCAGGTCGCCGCGATCGAGGTAGACGCCGCCGAGGTTGTTGAGCGAGGTGCCGACGTCCTCGTGGTCGGGGCCCAGCGCCGCGCGGCGCGCGGCCAGCGCTTGCTGGTACAGCGCGGCGGCCTCGTCGAGCCGGCCCTGGTGGTAGATGACCGCGCCGAGGTTGTCGAGCGACGACGCGACGTCGGGGTGGGCGTCGCCGAGCAGGCGCGTGCGCACCTCGAGCACCCGACGGTGGAGCGCCTCGGCGGCGGCGTGATCACCCTGCCGCGAGGCGAGGATGGCCTTGTGGTTGAGCAGGTGGCCGAGCTGGAGCGCGTCGTCGTCGCCATCGGCGACGCGCAGCGCGAGCGCCTGATCGTCGCGGGCCATGGCCGCGGCGAAGTCGCCGGTGGCCTCGAGCGCCGACGCCTCGGCCTCGAACAGCTCGGCCTGCTGCGGGCCCGGTCGATCGAGGCGGGCCAGCGCGGCGTCGGCGGCGCGGGCCAGCGCCAGCGCCTCGCGCGGCTGGCCGAGCGCGTTCAGCACCCGGACCGCGCCGATCCAGGCGTCGGCCACCGTCGGCTCGGCGCGCGCCTCCGACGCCAGCCGGGCGGCGCGGAAGATCTCGTCGGCGAGGCCGTCGTACTCGCCCGCGTTCAGCGCGGCGTCGACGTCGGCGACCAGCGCCTCGGCGACCAGCACGCTCCAGCCGGCGCGCTCGGCCAGCTCGACGCCGGCCCGGGCCTGGGCGCGGGTGTGGCGGACGTCGGCGGCGTACGCGGCGGCGCGGACCTCGGCGACGGCGGCCTCGGCGGCGGTCAGCTCCTGCTGCCGCGCGGGATCGGTCGGGCGCGGCGCGGCCGACAAGAGCGCGCCGGCGTCGGCGCACGCGTCGATCGGCGGCAGGCGCGCGACGGCGTCGAGCGCGCGGTCCATCAGCGCGGCGTCGGGCGCGGCGCCGAGGCGGTCGATCAGCGCGGCCAGCTCGGCGCCCCGGCGATCGAGGCACGCCATCCGACGATCGAGCAGCGCCGGCGACTGCGCGTGGCGCACGCTCGTCGCCTCGCAGGCGGCGACGCGGCTGGCCCCCAGCGACCGCGCCCGGCGCGCCAGCTCGTCGGCGACGCGCGCGGTCCAGCCCTCGACGGCGGGCCGCCCGGTGGCGCGGAACGCGGCGGCCACCCGCGCCCGCGCCGCGTCGGTCCACAGCGCGAGGGCGGGCGCGTCGACGCCGCGGCACGGCGGCGCGGCGGCGGGCCGGCGGGTCACGCCGACGACCGCGAGCGCGCCGAGCCCGAGCGCCGCCACGCCGAACGCGACGCGCCGGCGGCGCAGCGCCGGATCGCGGGCCAGCTCGGCCAGGAGCGCCGGCAGCGACGCGAAGCGATCGGCGGGCTCGGGCTGCAGCGCCTTGAGCAGCGGCCGCCGCAGCCACGCCGGCACGTCGCGATCGCGGGGCGGCGGGCGCACCCGGTAGGCGAGCGCGTTGACCGCGATCTCGTCGGCGTGATCCCCGGCGAACGGCCGCTCGCCGTACAGCGCCTCGTACAGCGCGACCGCGAACGCGTACTGATCGACGCGGGCGTCGTGGACGCCGGGCCGCCGCTGCTCGGGCGCCATGTACGACGGCGTGCCCATCACGCGGCTGGCGAGGATCTTGGGGCTGGCGTCGGGATCCGGCGCCTCGTCCTCGGGCGTGTCGGGGTCGAGCGGCAGGGTCGGCGTGCCGAGGCGCGCGAGGCCGAAGTCGAGGACGCGCACCCGACCGCCGCGATCGATCATGACGTTGCCGGGCTTGAAGTCGCGGTGGACGATGCCGGCGGCGTGGGCGGCGCACAGCCCGGCGCCGGCGGCCGCGAACACGGCCAGGATCTCGCGCCAGCCGCGCGGCGTGCGGCGCCACTCGGTGAGGGTCTGGCCATCGACCAGCTCCATCGCGATGAACACGCCGTCGGTGAAGCGGCCGGCGTCGTGGACCGCGCAGACGTTGGGATGCGACACGCGGGCCATCGCCTTGGCCTCGGCGATCAAGCGCTCGCGGCCCTGCCCGGTGAGGTCGCGCACCAGCTTGAGCGCGATCCGGCGATCGAGCTCGGGATCGTAGGCGGCGTAGACGTCGCCCATGCCGCCCTTGCCCAGCAGGTCGATCACGACGTAGCGCCCGATCACCGTGCCGCGCTCCTGGCGCGGCAGGCGCCGCCCGCGCGGGGCCGGCGGCGGCGAGTTCATCGTCGCGGTCGCCGCCCCGTCCCCGTCGCGCAAGGCTGCCGCCGCCGCGTCGACCTCGTCGGGGCTGAGCGGCTGGCTGGGCGGCTGGCCGGGCGGCTGGTCGGGCGGCTGGTCGGCCGGCCACGAGGCCTGGTCGGTGGACCACGGCGCCTCGGTCGACGGCGCCGTCGCCGCGGCGGGCTCGGTGACCTCGCGCTCGACCATCTCCCCAGTCTACGCCTTCGCGGCCCGCGGCGCGGCGCTGGACCGCCGGACCCGCGATCAGCGCAGGATCGAGCCGGCGACGCCGCGGATGAGCAGCGCGCCGTCGAGATCGGCGGGCGCGCCGTCGACGTCGAGGTGGCCGGCCAGCGTGGCGGCGCGGCTCGAGCTGACCTGGAAGTCGAACGTGCCCTCGCCGCGGAAGCGCGACGCCTGGGTGCTGACGCGGCCGGTGCCGGTCCAGGTGAGGTCGAGGTCGATCGTGAGCTGGCCGCCGTTCCAGCCGTCGAGGACGACGGTGCCGGCGGTGTGGGCCGCGGCGAGGCCGCTGGCGGTGAACGGCAGCGCGGCGACGCCGCCGAAGCCGTTGCCGAAGTCGTCGGGGTCGCAGGTGTCGACCTGGGTCGCGACCGCGAGCACGCCCTCGGGGCGATCGGCGCCGGCGGCGTTGCGCAGGAGCACCAGCTGGCCGGACGTGACGACGCAGCCGTCGTCGGAGATCTGCTCGAACTCGACGACCGCGCCGTTGCCGCTCACGATCGTGGCGGTGGTGGCGCGGGCGGTCAGCGGCAGCAGGGCGACGGCGACGGTGGCGATGGCGGCGAGCGATGGGGTGCGCATCCCGCGGTCATACCGTCACGGCTCCTGCATCGCCAGATCCAACGTGCAGGCCATGAACTCCTGGCAGGTGGCCGTGGGGAGGCACTTGCCGCGGTACCAGTCGACGGTGCGCTGGCTGCGGGCGCACGCGGTGGTGCCGTCCTTGCCGGGCGCCGCCGCCATCCGCTGCGCGTCGGAGCCCATGACCTCGCCGACGCACCGCAGGTAGCGCTCGGCGGCCTGCTTGCAGATCTCCAGGTTGGCGGCGCTCGGCGCGCGCGAGCCGCAGGCGGCGACCAGGGCGACGGCGACGAGCGTCGGCGCCAGCGCGCGGCGGCGAGGGAGGGTGAGCGACATGGGCCGACCGTCGCACGAGATCGCCGCAGAATGCGCGCGGCCGGCCCCGGCTGGCTGGCCCGGCGGCGCGATGGCACCATCCGCGTCGATGCTGGTCCTGTTCAACCTCCGCGGCGTGGCGTTCCTGGCCGCGGGCTTTGCCGCGTGGATCGGGCTGATCGCGGTCGGCGTGGGCGTGTTCGCCGGTGCGCTCGCGGGCTGCGGGCTCACGGTCGCGATCGACCTCGTCGTGCGGCTGCGACGACCGGGGCGCCCGCTCATGCACCACGACGGCGGCGGCACGATCTGCCTCGTGCCGGTGTGGATGGTCGCCCTGCTCGCGGCGCTCGCCGCCACGCTGGTCGCCACCGCGCTGCCCGAGGGCTGGGATCGGCCGCGCCCGACGGCCCGCGACGCCGGCGCGCCGCGCTGAGCCGTCGACGGGCGGGCACGCCTAGCAGCCGGCGAACACGTAGCCGGCGGCGCCCTGCGGCACGAGGTTCAGGTCGCGGCGCACGATCGAGAAGCGGCTGCCGTAGGCGGCGCAGCCGGCGTCGTAGTCGGGCGTGCGGTATTCGATCATCAGCACGTGGTCGCCGTAAGCGCCGACGTAGACGTCGCACTCGCCGTAGCGGTTGCACTCCTCGCTGACGACGAAGTCGGTGCCCATGTCGGCCTTGCGCCCGACGATCTCCGCCGAGTTCTTCTGGGCGATGGCCATGCCAGCGGCGTGCGAGGCGTCGGCGAACAGGCGCATCTGCGCGACGTTGTGGGCCTCGGTCAAGCGCCCGACCGACCGCGAGAAGGTGTCGAGGTTGTCGATCTCGACGGCGTCGAACCCGGCCTGATCGCAGCCGCGGATCCACTCGCCGACGATCGCCGCGACCGCCGTGCGCTTGGCCGCGGTGCTGGTGTCGATCAGCATCTCGTTCCAGTCGGGATCGATGACCGGCTGCCCGCCGGCGTCGCGCAGGATCAGGTCGCCGTGGTTGGCCAGCCACCAGCTGGCCTCGCCGGGCTGGATCTGGAAGCCGTTGACGTAGCAGATGTTGTACAGGCCCGCGGCGGGCGCGGCCTCGCGGTCGCGCGACACGATCGTGACGCCGGCCGGCGGCGGGTAGGCGCCGCCGAGCTGGTAGTCGAGGCCGCCGTTGGGCGGCGGCAGCGCGAGCGCTCCGCCGCCGTCGGGGCCGCCGCTGTCGGGGGCGCCGCCGTCGTCGGTGACCAGCGGGCCGTCGGTCGCCGCGTCCCGCCCGGCAGCGCCGCCGCCGCAGCCGAGCGCGAGGACCAGGACGACCGCGGAGCGAGGCGCGCGCATGCCGGCATCGTAGCGCGATCGCGCGGCGCGCGGTCGCTTCCCCCGCGTGCGCGGCCTCGGTAGGCTCCGCCGACGCACCTCCGTGCGGCGACTGGAGCCAGCGCTCATGCCCGTGCAGTACCTCGAGATCGTCAGCCCCGACGGCGAACAGCTCGTCGGCCTCTACCATCGCGTCCACGGCCTGGAGTTCGGCAGCCCCGACCCCGATCTCGGCCACGCGCGGGTCGCGACGTGTGCCGACGGCAGCCTGGTCGGCATCCGCGCGCCGCTGGCGGCGCACGAGCAGCCGATCGTGCGCGTCTACCAGGCGGTCGACGACATCCACCAGGCCGCCGCCCAAGCCGAGGCCGCGGGCGCGATGGTGGCCTACCCGCCGACCCGCCAGGGCCAGCGCGGCACGTTCGCGATCCTGATCCACGGCGGCGTGCAGCTCGGCCTCTGGCAGCGGTAGCGCGCGGCGAGGCCACCGATCCGGCGGCTTGCCCTACCAATCGCGAGCGTTGGTCAGCCGCTCGTTCGTCCGAAACGCCGCGCGGACGCCGCGCAGCGCCGCGGCGGGCCACTCATCGCGCCAGCTCGCGAACGGGCGCTCGCGGAGCATCCGCGGCAGGCTGTTGGTCGGGCCCCCCCGCGTCCGATCGTGTGGACGGCCGGGCCGGGCCGCTCCACGATCGTGGACACCGGGACGCCGGGCGGTGCGTGGGCGCTGACGCGACCCGGAACGGCGCTTGCTTTGGCGGTGCGCGATGCCTGCCTTGCTGATCCGGACGTTCCTCGCTCGCCGGCGCGCGTGGTTCGCGACCGCGCTGCTGGCGGCCGCCGCCTGCGGCGGTGTGAGCCACCCCGCCGACGCCGCGCCGCCCACCGACGCGGCCGTCGACGGTACCACCGACGCGGCCGTCGACGCGCCACCAGCCGATGCCGCCGCGGGCCCGACCCGCCTCGAGCTCGTCGGCGGCAGCGCGCGCCTGACCGGCGGCACGTACGCCGTCGAGCTCGCCATCGGCGTCCCCAGCGATCCGACCGCGATCGGCGGCGGCACCACCACCATCCAGGCGGGCTCCCCCGTCCATCCATGAGGTCCACCATGATCACACGACTGCTCCTCCTCACGTCCCTCGTCCTGGTGCTCGCCAGCGCCGGCCCCGCGCGCGCCACGCCCGGCACCGTCCCGATCGCTGCGCGCATCGTCGCCGCCGGCGCGCCGGTCGAGGGGCCGGTCGCGGTGCGCGTCCAGATCTACGATCAGCCCGCGCTGGGGACGATGCTATGGGAAGAGCCCGAGCTCACGCTCGACGCGCAGG
This sequence comes from Myxococcales bacterium, assembly GCA_016794525.1. Classification (GTDB taxonomy): domain Bacteria; phylum Myxococcota_A; class Polyangia; order Haliangiales; family Haliangiaceae; genus UBA2376. The sequence continues at coordinate 20,705 of JAEUJY010000073.1, read as the reverse complement.
CCGGCTTCGTCGCCCACACGCTCGGCGCGACGACGCCGCTCACCCCGACCGTCTTCGACGGCAGCGTGCGGTACGTGCAGCTGCGCGTGAACGGCGTCGACATGGCGCAGCGCCTCGCCGTGCGCGCGGTGCCGTACGCGATCCGCGCCGGCGTGGCCGACCTGGCGCACAGCGTGGGCACGCTGGCCACGCCAGCTGGCGACCGCCTGACGGTGACCGACAGCGGCCGGGTCGGCCTCGGCGTCGCGGCGCCGACCGAGCGGCTGCACGTCGCCGGCAAGATCGTCGCCGACCCGACCTACGGCGTGGCGTCGACGAGCACGCAGTTCGTCACCTCGAGCCTGACCTTCGTCGACATCCCCGGGCTCGCGGCGACGGTCACGACCCACGGCAAGCCGGTGCTGGTGACGGTCTCGACGAACCTCGATCCGACCTCGCCGCCGCTGGCGACCTACGGCTCGTGGGGCGCGGTCACGATCACCCGCGACGGCGTCAACCTCGGCCACGCGGCCTACGGCTTCCAGATCGCCAGCAACGCGCGCTACGACAACGTGCCGGTCGCGTTCACGTTCGTCGACGTCCCGCCAGCCGGCGCCCACACCTACCGCGTGCAGGTGCGCGCCGGCGAGGCCGCGGTCACGGTGACGCTGGGCGAAGGCGGCCAGACCCAGCAGGTCGCCGCGATCGAGCTCAACTGATCGTGGCGGGCCGGCGGCGATAGACGCGCTGGTGCGACGCGGCCGACGCGGGCGGTGCGACCGGCGCCACCGGCGCGAAGCCGGCCTTCGCGAGCACGGCGATCGAGGCGAGGTTGTCGGCGGCGACGATGCCGAGCACCTCGGGCAGGCCGCGCGTGTCCAGCGCCCACGCGGCCATCGCGTCGACGGCCTCGCGGGCGAAGCCTTGGCCCTGCCAGGCGTCGCCGATGGCGTAGCCGATCTCGACCGAGCCCCGCGCGGGGCTGAGGCCGACGTGGCCGATCAGCGCGGCGGTCGCGGTGTGCTCGACGCCGAGCACGAACGGCCGCAGGTGCGGCGCGGGGGGCTGGGCGGTGTGGGCGGCGAGCGCGGCGAGCACGTCGGCGGCCTCGGCCTCGTCGCGGTAGACCTGATCGGGCAGCCAGCGGCGCAGCCCGGCCTCGTGACTCATCGCGAACACCGCCGGCACGTCGGCGGCGGTGAACGGGCGCAGGCGCAGACGCGCGGTCGCGAGCACCGCGCTCACCCGGCGGCGATGAGGCGCGCCACCGCGGCGACGCCGAGGTCGAGCTCGTCGTCGGTGACGTAGGGCGCCGGGCCGAGGCGCAGCCGGCTGCCGCGGGCGTCGGTGTAGATGCCCTCGGCGCGCAGCGCGGCGACCAGCGCGCCGGCGCGCGGGGTCTCGATGGCGACGAAGCCGCCGCGGCGCGCGGGGTCGCGCGGCGTGGCCAGCGCGAGGTCGTGGCGGGTGGCGGCGTCGATCAGGCGCTGGGTCTGGACCAGCGACAGCGCGCGCAGCCGCGGCACGTCGAGCCCGCGCTCCTCGGCGAAGCGGGCGACGGCGGCGGCCCGGTAGAAGCTGGCGGGATCGAAGGTGCTGCCGGCGAACGCGCTGGCGCCGTCGGCCTGGTAGCCGGTGACGCGCGCGCGATCGCGGGGCGCGTCGAGCTCGGCGAAGCCGGCGAACCAGCCGGTGTACAGCGGCCGCAGCGCGGCGCCGTGCGGCGGCACCCGCAGGAAGCACACGCCCTCGCCCCATTGCGCGTACTTGTAGCCGCCGGCGACGACGAACACCTCGTCGCCACCCAGGTCGGCCAGCGCGAACGGCACGACGTGCCACGCGTGGTACGCGTCGATCAGCACCTGGGCGCCGCGGCGGCGCGCGGCGGCGGTGACCGCGGCGAGGTGCGGCACGATCGTCGACGTCTCGAACAGCACGCTCGACGCCAGCACGGCGGCGGTGTCGTCGCGCACCGCGGCGGCCAGCCGCTCGGCGAGGGTGTCGGCCGGCGCGGCGTCGACCCACGTGATCTCGACGCCGGCCTCGCCGAGGCGCCGCAGCTGGCGATCCATCGAGTGGAACTCGCCGGTGGTGGTGACCAGGTGCGGCCGCGCGCGCAGGTCGAGCGCCGACAGGAAGCGCGCGACCAGCTCGTGGGTGTTGGACGCGAACGCCAGCTCGCCGGGGCGGGCGCCGATCCGCGCGGCGATGTAGCGGCGCAGCTCGTCCTGCACCGCGAACACCCGGCCCCACTTGTCGTCGACGTGCAGCGCGGCGTCGGCGAACGCGGCGTCCTGCCCGGCGCGCGCGACGTCGGGCCACGCCTGGTGGGAGTGCCCGGTGAGCAGGACGCGGCGCGGCGCGCCCTCGGGGACCGCGAGGAACTGGCGGTAGTGCGGGCGCAGCGCCAGCGGATCGAGCGGGGTGATCACGCGCCGACTTTCACCCGGGCGCGCCGCGGCGACAACCGGCGGACCGCCGGAGCTGCGGGGGCGGTGACGATCGTCGTGCAACGATCGGCGGGCCCCGCGTCACCCCGGCATGAAGCTCTCGCTTGGTACGTGCGCGACCCTGGTCGCGCTGACGACGGCCTGCACCGCGACCGGCACCGGCGCCTGGCCCACCGCCACGACGCCGGCCGCCCCATCGAGCGGCGCGGCCGCCCCCGCCGCGCCGGCCGCCCTGCAGCTGGTCGGCCCCGGCGCGCACCAGGGCGCGGGCGAGTGGACGGTCCGCGTCGGCGATCGGGTCGAGGGCGTGCTGCGGGCCAACGAGCAGCACACCTACCTGATCGACCTCCCCCCCGGCGAGCGCCTGCGCTGGACGATCCACGGACAGTCGGAGGCGGCGGGATCGCCGCGGTCGTGCACCCACTGGGAGTGGGCGTGGCACGAGCCCGGCGGCAAGTGGATGAACGGCAACCCGCTGCCGATCGGCGGCTACGACCGCAGCGAGCCCCGCGAGGAGACGTCGGAGCTGATCGCGCAGATCCCGTGGAGCGGGGACTTCAAGCCGCTCGGGGGCACCTGGCGCTACGTGCTCAAGGCCGACGCCAGCTGCGCCGAGATCCAGTACTGGATGACGATCGCGTCGATCCCGGCGGGGCAGTGATCGGCGGGGCGCGGCCGTGGGCGCGTCAGAGCAACCCGTGGAGCGAGAGCTCGAGATCGCGCGGCATCGCGCCGAGCAGGCTGTCGACGTCGGCGGATGGCAGCGCGAGCGCGGCGCGGACCCGGGCGCGCGCGTCGGCCAGGAGGTCGGCGCGCGCGGTCGCCAGCCAGCGGCTGACGGTGCTCTTGTTGACGCCGTACAGCCGGCCGATCGCGTCGAGCGAGGTGCCGTCGACGTAGCACAGCCGCATGATCGTGCGGGTGCGCGCGGGCAGCGCGGCGATGGCGGCGCGGAACGCCGCGGTGACGGTCGGCAGGTAGCGGGCGCGCAGGCTGGCCAGCTCGGGCGTCAGCTCGCCGGTGCGGGCGAGGTCGGCGAGCTCGTCGTCGCTGGCGTCGACCGCGGCCCGGCACAGGCTGGCGTGCTCGCGCACGGCGATGACGCGCACCCACGCGCCGAGCGGGCCGCGCCCGCTGAAGTCGGCGATGCGGGGTGGCGCGCCGTCGCGCGCGGCCAGCGCCCGCGCACGCACACGCTGGCGCACCTCGTCGATGACGAGCTGATCGCGCTCGTGGCTCCCCAGCCAGGCCGCGACCCGCGCGACGTGCTCGCGCTCGAAGTGCGCGACGGCGGCCGGATCGCCCGCGGCACACGCGACGGCGAGGTAGACGTCGGCGCCTGCCAGCTCGGAGGCGTCGACGCCGAGCGCGAGGCGGGCCTCGATCGCCGCGCGGAACACCGGCTCGGCGACCGCGACGTCGGGCCAGGCGGCGCGGGCCGCGGCGAGCCAGCCGTCGATCCGCTGGTTGCTCACGTCGCGATTGTGCCATCAGATACAATCGCGCGGGCGATGGACGGCTGTCCGAGCGAGGACGACCTGGTCGGGCTGAGCCGCGGCGCGCTGGCGCCCGCCGCGCACGCGGCGCTGCTGACCCACCTCGACGGCTGCGACGTGTGTCGCCGCGCCGCCGCGCGGCTGACCAGCGACGAGGCCGGCCCCGCCGCGCCGCTCACGATCGGGCGCTACCATCTGCGCGAGCCGCTGGGCGCCGGGGCCATGGGCATCGTGTTCGCGGCGCACGACCCGGCGCTCGATCGCAAGGTGGCGGTCAAGCTGCTCCGCCGCGAGCACGGCCTCGAGCCCGACGCGACGGTGGCGCCGCGGCTGGTCCGCGAGGCCCGGGCGCTGGCCAGGCTCGCGCACCCGAACGTGATCGCCGCGTACGAGGTCGGCCGCCACGACGGGGAGGTGTTCCTGGCGATGGAGCTGGTCGACGGCGGCACGCTGACGTCGTGGCTCGCCGCCCAGCCGCGGACGCGGCGCGCGATCGTCGACGCGTTCGTGCAGGCCGGCGAAGGCCTGGCCGCGGCCCACGCCGCCGGCATCGTCCACCGCGACTTCAAGCCGGACAACGTGCTGATCGGCGGCGACGGCCGGGTCCGCGTCACGGACTTCGGCCTGGCCAGCGGCGGGCTGGCGGTGGGCAGCCCGGTGCCGCGCGACGCCGGCGGCGTGGCCCTGACCCGGACCGGCGCGCTGGCCGGCACGCCGGCGTACATGGCGCCGGAGCTGCTCGACGGCGCGCCGGCGTCCGCGCGATCGGACCAGTTCGCGTGGGCGGTGGCGCTGTGGGCCGCGCTGTTCGGCGTCCGGCCGTTCGCCGGCGACAGCGTCGCCGCGCTGGTGGTGGCGGCGCGCGCGGGCAAGCCGCAGGTCGTCCCGGGGCGCGACGTGCCGCGCGGGCTGCAGGCCGCGCTCACCCGGGCGCTGGCGGCGGAGCCCGACGGGCGCTGGCCCGACATGCGCGCGGCGCTGGCCGCGGTGAGCCCGTTCGCGGCGCCGGCCCCGACGCGGCGCCGGCTGGCCATCGCGACAGCGCTGGTGACGGTGGCCGGCGCGGCGGTCGCGATCACGATGACCGTCCGCGGCGGCGCGGCCCCGCGCTGCGGCGTCGACGCGCCGGGGCTGTGGGACGGTCCCCAGCGCGACGCCGTGACTCGCGCGTTCGCGGCGGCGGCGCCGGGCTCGGCGCCGATCGCGGGCACGGTCGACGCGGCGATGACGCGGTTCCGCGATCGCTGGGCCGCGGCCCGCGCCGACGCGTGTCGCCTGGGCGCGGCGGGCGCGGCGCGCGCGAGCTGCCTCGACATCCAGCGGGTGCACGCCGACACGCTGGTGCGGCTGTTCGCGACGGCCGACGCGGCGACGGTCGAGCGCGCGGTGGAGGCGGTGGCCGATCTGCCCGACCCGACCGCGTGCAGCCGACCGCCGGCCCCGGTGCCGGCGGGCAAGGCGGCGCTGGCGCGCGCGCTGGAGACCCAGCTGGCCGAGACGCAGGCGATCGTCGGCGCCCGCCGGCCCGTGGAGGCGGTGCCGATCTTCGACGAGATCGCGGCCACCGCGCAGGCCGCGGGCCTGGCGCGGATCGCCGCGCTGGCGGCGCTGGGCAAGGGCGAGGCGCTCGGGCCGACCGATCTCGAGGCGCAGATCCGCAGCGGCCGCGAGGTGCTGGCGATCGCGACCCAGCTCGGCGATCAGGCGCTCGCGCTCGACGCGCTGGTCGCGATGTTGTTCCCGTACGGCCAGCGCGGCGAGCACGCGCTGGCGGCGTTCGTCGACGAGCTGGCGGTCGAGGTCGCGGCCGCGGCCGGTGATCCGCCGGCGCCGGTGGCGATGCTGGCGGTCGCGCGCTGCCAGCGGGCGTGGCAGCAGGGCACCCCCGAGCCGAGGGCGCTCGAGGTGTGCGCCGACGCGCGGCGCCGGACGGTCGTCGCCCGCGGCGAGGATGACTACCGGGTGGCCGAGGTCGACACCGAGGCGGGCAACGTGGCGTTCATGCTCGGGCGCTACGACGAGGCGATCGCGCTGTATCGCCGCTCGGCCGATCACTTCGAGCGGCTGTACGGCCGCGACACCAACCGGGTGGCCGCGCCGCTGGGCAACACGGCGGAGGCGCTGGTGCGGCAGAACCGCGCGACCGAGGCGATCCCGATCTTCGAGCGGTTGCTCGCGACGGCGCCCAACTGCGCGCTGTGGGACGGGCTGGCCCAGGCCCGGCGCAGCCTCGGCGATCACGCCGGCGCCGCCGCGGCGTTCACGCGCGCGGCCGAGACCAGCGACGCGATCAAGCTGCCGTCCCTGGGCTGCGCCGCGCGGGTCGGCGTGGTCGAGGAGCTGCTGGCGATGGACCGCGGGACCGAGTTGCCGGCGGCGCTGGCCCAGGCCGACGCCACGTGCGCGCCGGTCGAGACGGCGATCGAGCGCGCCCGGCTGGCCTTCGCGCACGCGCGGGTCCGCGACCGGGCCGGCGACCGCCGCGGCGCCGACGCCGCCCTGGCCGACGCCGAGGCGCGCGTCGTCGGGGCCGCGCCCGACAGCCCCGGCGCCCGGCTGGCCGCCGACCTCGCGGCGTGGCGCGCCGCGCATCGGCGCTGAGCCGACGATCGTCGCGCAACGGATCGTCCGGCCGCCGTCATCCGGCTAGATGCGTCGCCGTGCCTTGCCCATCCTCGCGATCCTGCTGACATCGGTGCTCGCCGCGGCCTGCGGCGGCGACGACGCGCCGCCCGATCCGACCGGGCCCATCCGCGTGCAGCTCCGCGCGGCGATCGATCGGCGGGCGCTCGGCGGCAGCGCCGACAGCCCGTGCGGCCTGGTCGGCGGCGACGAGTGGGTGGCCGACGTGCTGACCGCCGATCGGCGATCGCTGGCGGCCGCGCCGGTGGTCGTGCCGTGCAACGCGCGGTTCCAGCTCATCGAGATCGTGCTGGTCGAGGCGATCGGGGGCGTGCCGGTCACGCCGAGCTTGCCGGAGTTCATCCGCCTCGAGCTGCGCCAGCGGCCACCGGCGCCGCAGGGGCCGATCACGATCGAGCGGCGCGAAGCGGCCTTCGACGAACCGGCGATGTGGGAGCAGTTCACGCTGGCCGTCGGCGAGCGCTGCGGCGACGGGAGCGACAACGACGGCGACGGGATGGTGGACTGCGCCGACGCCGAGTGCCTGGAGCTGTGCAACATGGAGTCCTGCACCGGCGCTGGCGACGAGGACAACGACGGCTGGTCCGAGTGCTCCGACGCCGAGTGCGCCGCGACGCCGGCCTGCCGCCGCACCGAGATCTGCGGCGATCAAGGCGGCGACAACGACGGCGACGGTCTCGACAACTGCCAGGATCCCGACTGCTGCACCGAGTCGATGTGCTCGACGTCGTCGGCGTGCGTCCACGAGGACTGCACCAACCAGCAGGACGACGACTTCGACGGCAACGTCGACTGCGCCGACGCCGACTGCGCCGCCGGCTGCGCGACCCTGCACGTGACCTGGGCGGTGACCCGCGACGGCGCGCCGGCCACCTGCGCCGGGGTCGGCGCCGACACGGTGGCGATCGCGCTCGACAGCCCCGGCGGCGCCGACCTGGCCCGCGCGACGCCGTGCGCCGACGGCGAGGTCCGCTGGCTGGTGCCGGCGGCGACCTACGCGATGACCAGCGAGCTGGTGCGCCCGGGGCCGGCGACGATCGCCACCGCCGGGCCGACCGCGGTGACGCTGACGCCGGGCGGCGTCACCGACGTGCCGGTCACGCTGGCGCTGGTGACCGCGCCGCCGACGGCGGTGGGCATCGCGCGCGTCTACCACAGCGGCGGCGCCACCACCGCGGCGTACGACGCCGACTTCGTCGAGCTGTTCAACCGCAGCGCCGCGCCGGTCGACCTCGCGGCCTACTCGCTGCAGGTGCGGTCGCAGTCGACGACGTGGACCGCGATCGATCTGGCCGGCCACACGCTGCCGCCGGGCGGCTTCGCGCTGGTCCAGCTTGGCCGCACGACGCCGGGCGCGACGCCGACCGTGCCGCTGCCGGCGCCCGACGTCATCGGCGCCGCGGTCGACCTGATCAACCCCGGCTACTCGGTGGCGGTGGTGCGCGGCGCCGCGGCGCTGCCAGACGGCACCTGCCCCACCGACGCCAGCGATCTGTACGGCGGCTTCGGGAGCGGCTGCGGCGAGGCCGGCGGCTGGGCCGGCGGCACCGGGCCCACCGAGGCGATCTCGCGCACGTCGCCGTGCGTCGACACCGACAACAACAACGTCGACTTCGCCCGCGAGACGCTGGGCGCCACCGCGCAGGTGCGGTCGAGCGCCAGCCCGGCCGCGCCCTGCCCGTGAGTGGCGGAATCGCCCGCAACGATCGCCGGTCGCCGCGTCACCTGGACATGACGCAGGCCACTCGCATCAGCCTCTCGGCTCTGATCCTCGCCGCGTGCGGCGGCGGGCCGGGCACGCCGGCCCTCGACGCTGGGGACGGTCCCGCCCCCAGCGACGGCGCGACCGCCGACGGCCCCGCCCCCAGCGACGGCGGGCTCCCCGACGGCGTGCCCACCCCCGACGCCGTCAGCGTCGACGCGGCGCCGACCGCCTGTGGCACGCCGGCGCCGATCCCGTCGGCGACCGCGATGCTCGGCCCCACCGGCGGCGTCGTCACGCTGCCCGGCCCGCTGCGCCCGACGCTGACGGTCCCGGCGGGCGCGCTGGCGGCGACCACCGCGCTCACCGTGACGCCGACCATCGTCGAGCTCCCGGCGTCGCGGCGCGCGCTGTCGGCGGTGTACGCGCTCCTGCCCGAGGGCGTCGCCTTCGCCACGCCGGCGACGCTGGCGATCGACGCCGGCGCGCTGCCCGACCCCGACGACGTCGCGCTGTTCGTCAGCGAGACCGCGGCGGGGCCCTACACCCAGGTCGTCACGGCGCGCACCGGCACGGTCTACACCGCCGACGTCCCCGGGGGCGTCTACGCCTACGCCGCCCGGGTGAGCGCGGCGCCGGCGCTGACCGCCACCACCTGCGCGCCGGTGACGCTCACGCCCTACGTGCCGCCGCCGCCGGCCGAGCCGCCACCGCCCGCCGGGGTGATGTTCTCCGCGCTGCCCTTGTCGGGCGACTACTACGCGATCTATCCGCGCGCCACCGCCGGCGGCTTCACCTTCACCGGCGCCTTCAAGCTCGAGTCGCTGTGGACCGCAGTGCTCGCGCCGTACAGCGCCTCCGGGGTCGGCGCGGCGCCGCAGTCGTTCCGCCAGCTGCCCCGCTACCTGATGACCGCCGAGAGCGTGCCGTCGGCCGGCGGGACGACGCTGGTGGCGTACGAGTCGAACGCCACCGGCAGCGAGATCTGGATCACGCGCCGCGACGCCGCCGGGCAGGCGGTGGGCACAGCCGTCGCGATCTCCGGCACCCCGGTGTTCGACCTGCGCCCGCGCCTGGTCCCGACCGCGACCGGGGGGGCGTTCGTCGCGTGGCTGGTCCGCGAGACCACCGCGAACACCACCCGGATCCGCGCCGCCGCGGTGGCCGCCGATCTGACCGTGACCCGGGTGTTCGACGTGACCACGCCGCAGCCCGGGGTTGGCGTCGGCTACCCGGCGGTGGTCAGCGACGGCGTCACCGCCGGCGTGGTGTGGCCGTGGAACGACAACTCCGGCGCCGCCGGCGTGCAGTTCCAGTCGTTCGACGCGCTCACCGGCTGCGCGCGCACCGAGATCATCCCGGTCGCCGCTGGGCTGGTCGCCGCGGTCCAGGTGAGCGCGACGGCGGTCGGCGCCCAGGGCCTGATCGCGTACTCGCGGACCGGCTCGTTCGACGCGACCCGGCTGCGGCTGATCGATCTGGCCACCGGGCACCTCGGCGCGTCGCGGCTGCTCGGCCCGGGCCTGCACCACACCGGCGTCGCGGTCAGCGCCACCGACGGCCCGGTGGTGATCGGCATCGACGACGGCACCGTGCCCAGCTCGATCCGCGGCTACCACCTGACCCGTGAGCTCGACCCGCGGACCACCGCGTTCACGCTCGGCACCGTCCGCGCGACGGCCGACGTCGTCCAGGCCGCGGCGTCCGGCGATCAGGGCGCGGCGGGCTGGACCTCGGAGACGCCGCAGACCGTCGAGGGCCGCATCGCGATCTTCGACTGCTCGCCGTGACGCCGCGGCGCGCGGCTCACAGCCGGTAGCCGAGCAAGATGTCGGCGGCGAGGAACGGCGTCGACGCCGCGAGCGGGTCGGCGTCGAAGTAGATCCACTGCGCGCCGGCGCCGAGCCGGAGGTCGAGGCGCTCGCCGAGCCCGATCGCCCAGCCGACGAACGTGCCGGCGGTGAACCCGAGGCCCTGGCCGGACTGGCCGTCGCGCTCGCCGCGCACCGCGACGCCGCGGAAGTACGGCGCGACGTAGAGGCCGCGACCGCTGGCGCGCGCGAACCAGGTGACCCGGGCGCCGAGCTGCAGGCCCTGCACGTCGTCGCCGCGATCGAACCACGGCAAGAAGTACGTGCCGAAGATGCCGCCCTGCGCCTGGACGGCGACGTGGTCGGCGACCGGCCGCTCGTAGCCGAGGCCGACGACCGACAGCCCGAGGTCGGCGTGGGCCTGGGGCGTCAGCGCGGCCGGCTCGGCGCGCGCGGGCCCGGCGACGGCGGCGGTGGCGGTGGCGGTGGCGATCACGGCGGCGATCACGGCGGCGGCGCGCATGCGGCTTCATACCAGCGCCGCGCACCGCGCGCGCGTCGGGCGCGCCCGGTCACGCCAACCGCAGCTGCACCGCCTGCCCGGGCACGCAGGCCGCCGCTGCGGCGAACGGACAGTCCGCGGCGCGGCGCGGGCACGTGAAGCCGGCGGGGATGACGCCGGCGCGCACGACCCGCCGGGCCGCGGCGTGGACGCGGCAGATGTGGAAGCGGCGCTCCTGCAGGTAGAAGCCGACCTCCTCGTGGCTGTTGATGTACTCGACGAGCTGCGCGGTCCACAGCGCGGCGTCGTAGGCCAGCTCGGGGTCGACCGGCGCGCCGATCAGCGTCAGCGGCTGATCGCGCCACGACGGCAGCGCGAGCCCGGCCCGGGCGTCGGTCGACAGCGTGGCGCGCCACTGCCGGAGCGCGGCGCGCGCGCGGCGGGCCAGGCGGCGGCGGCCGCTCACGCGCGCACCTCGCCGGCGACGATCGCGCGGTACAGCGCGCGCGGGTCCATCGTCGGCGGCAGCGTCGACACGCCGCCGTCGCCGATCTCGAGCACGATCCAGCGGCCGTCGACCGTGCGCGCGACGTCGAGCGCGAAGAACGGCGACGCGACGGCGCGGCCCAGCGGCGCGAACGGCGCCAGCGGCGGATCAGCGACGTCGACGTCGTGGTACGGCGCCGACGCGATCAGCCGGCCGCGCCAGAAGAACAGCCGGTGCTCGTCGCGCTCGCCGGCGGCGCCATCGACCGGCGCCAGCGGCACGTACCGGCGGACCACCAGCCCGCGCTCGAAGCGATCGCCGCGGGCGTCGACCAGCGCGGCGCAGGTCGCGGCGAAGGCCGCGGCGTCGGCGTCAGCCGGCACGAAGCACGCCTCGGCCCACCGCTCCTTGGCCGACTTGACGTGGTCCTTGACGACGTACGGCGGCGGCCCGAGCGCCTGCGCCAGGGCCCAGGCCTCGGCGGCGTCGGTGCCCAAGGTCCAGCAGGTCGCGGGGCTGCGGTCGGCCACCGCGGCGAACCAGCTCGGCAGGTAGTGCGCGGCCTCGTAGGCGTCGGGGTCGACGATCAGCGCGCCGCCGCGGTCGGCGATCGCCGCGTCGAGCCGGGCATACTCGTCGGCGGTGAGCATCCAGCCGCGGTACAGCACGTCGTCGTCGAGGTCGCCCAGCGGCGCCAGCGCGCGGTCGAGGTCGTCGTCGACGACGTCCTCGATCGCGATCGCGTCGTGGCGGACGCCCAGCTCGTCGAGCGCGTCGGCCTCGAGCGCGAGGCGGTCGTCGGTGTCCTGTGGGCTGTCGGGTCGGCAGAACAGGATGCGCATGGCGGGCCATTCTGGGGATGGCGCGGCGACGAACAAGGCTTGTTCTTCCCGGCGCGATCCGGCAGTCTGACCTCGCTGGTGGTCAACGCGCGCGGAGCTCGCGCCCGGCCCAGGCGACGCCGCCGTCGCCGTCGATCATGACCGCCCACAGCCGCAGCCGATCGACGTCGGTGGGCGCGGTCAGCTCGACCGAGCCGATCGCGGCGGTGTCGTCGGGCTGGTAGCTCACGTCGGCGGAGGTCTCGGCCAGGCCGCCGGCCGAGACGTAGAAGTACGTGCGCACGCCCTCGCGCACCGGCACCGGCGTCGGATCGTCGGTGCAGGCCTGATCGAGCGTGTCGCGCACGGGCACCGCGGCCACGCGGTGGGTGCCGCCGGGCACGAAGCCGTCGGCCGGGCCGTCGTCGAGCGTGATCGCCGCGATCTGCGGGCTGCGCCGCGGCGCGGCGGCGACGCCGACGTCCTTGCGCGCGACCAGCCGCACGCCGTCGATGGTGACGGTGGCGATCACCGGCACCGCCAGCGTCGGCCCCGGGCAGTCGCCCGGCGGCGGCAGCGGGGCGCCAGGCTCGCCGAACCGCGCGCGCACCGCGGCCAGGTCGAGGCGCGCCGCGCCGGCGGCGTCGACCGCCAGCGGCAGGCTGTCGGCCGGCGCGCAGTCGAGATCGGGGTCGCGCACCAGCCGCCACGGCGTGCACGCGCGCCACGCGACCGGTGCCGCGGTGGCCGCGCCGTCGGCGTCGACCACCAGCGCGGTCAGCGCGACCGCGCCGTCGATGGTGGTCACCGGCGGATCGGCCGCGACCGCCAGCAGCCGCGGCGCGGTGATCTGGGTCGACGGCGCCAGCTCGTCGCCGGCGCAGGCGGCGGCCGTCAGCGCCGCGATCAGCGCCAGCGCCCTCACGGCGTGAACTCCACGCCGAGCGATGGGAACACCGGCAGGCCGCGGGTGTAAGAGCGGCGGCTGTAGTCGAAGTTGTAGGTGACGCCCTCGGGGTTGAGCCGGTTGGAGACGTTCTGCACGTCGAGGAACAGCTTGGTGACGCCCCACCGCCGCTTCCAGGTGCGATCGACGCGCAGGTCGAGCTGCGCGAACGCGGGCAGGCGCTCGGACAGGATCGGCCCGTCGACCGGCCGGTAGTCCTGGCGATCGACGTCGAAGTAGGCGCCGGCCACCGGCGTGATCGGGTTGCCGCTGGCGAAGCGCAGCCGCGCGCCCAGCTGCCACGCGCCGATCGGCACCGCCGCGACCGCGGTCAGCACGTGCGGCTGATCGAGCACGTACGGGCGCCAGGTGGGATCGAGGCGCGGATCGCCGCGCCGCTCGGCGCGCGCGTAGGTGTACGCGACCCACCCGGCCCACGCGCCGCTGCGCTTGCGCAGCATGACCTCGAGGCCGGCGCCGCGGCCGCGCCCGGTGTTCTCGCGGTAGCTGTACGAGCCGAACTGCTCGTCGGTGAGCTCGCGGCTGGCGGCGCCGACGCCGCCGCCCTGGGGGCCGCCCGCCGTCTGCGCGGTGGCCGAGGTCACGGCGTCGACCGCCAGCCCGCGCGACTGCTCCCAGTACGCGGTGACCGCCACCGACGACGCGCGCGGCAGCGGCGCGGTCACGCCGAACGACGCCTGGGTGCTGACCGACGCCTTCAGGTCCTGGTTGCCGAACGCCGGATCGAGATCGACCGCCGCCGGCGGCTGGTGGTAGCGGCCGATCGCGGTGGCCATGGTCCAGCCGCCGGGCAGCTCGTGGGTGATCGCCAGCCGCGGGTCGGCGACCCACTCGTCGGACAGCCCGAACCGATCGAGCCGCAGCCCGGGCTTCACGCCGAGCCGCCCGTCGGCGATGCGGTAGAAGCCCTCGACCCACGCGCCCAGATCGCCGGCCCACAGCGATCCGTCGCGCTGCGTGACCTCGTCGGATTCCGGCGCGCCCGGCATGCGCGGCGCCGCGTTCTTGATGTCGTAGCCGTAGCGGGTGCCGAGCAGATCGAGGCCGCCGGCCAGGCGCCCGTCGCGCCAGTCGCGCTCGAGCTCGGCCCGCAGCGCCACCGGCACGTTGCGGCGGGTGATGCCCTGCCCGTCGATGCGCAGCGACACCTCGTCGGCGCCGACCGACGGCGTGACCGTGGCCGACCACGGGCCGTCGACCCGCCGCCAGGTCATCGCCGCGCGCACGAACCGCGAGCGGTAGTTGAGCGAGGTGCCGTCGTCCATCGCGTCGCCGGGGTTGGCGAACGTGAGCCGGTCGTCCGAGCCGAACACCTGCGCGGTCAGCCGGCCGGCCCGCGCGTACTCGCTGCCGCGGTCCCAGCGCGCCTGGCCGTCGACGTAGCGCGGCGCCAGCGTGAGGTCGGGCGTCGCCGCCGCGAGGATGCCGTCGATGTACGAGCGGCGCAGCCCGAACACGACGCCGCCGCCGGCCAGCGGGCCCTCGCCGCGGGCCTGGGCGTCGGTCAGGCTGATCTCGGTGGCGCCGCGCCAGCGATCGGTGCGCGCGGCCCGCGACCGCACCTCGACGACGCCGCCCTGGGTGCGGCCCCAGCGCGCGCCGAACGTGCCGGGCATGACCTCGAGCCCGTCGAGCAGCGGCGTCGGGATGAACGAGGCCAGGCCGCCGAAGTGGTAGAGCAGCGGGACCTCGATGCCGTCGAGGAACACGCTCGAGTTGCGCGGGCTCTGGCCGCGCAGCACCAGGCCGCCGAGGCCGAACGGGATGCGCGCCACGCCGGGCAGGCTCTGCACCGCCTTGAGCGCGTCGTTGCCGGCGCCGGCGACCGCGCCGACCGTCGCCGGATCGAGATCGTACGCCGCCGGCTCGTCGACGAACGGCGCCTGGCCCTCGAGCGTGACCAGCTCGACGTCGTTGACCAGGCCGCCGCGTACCAGCACCAGCCGCAGCGGGCGGCCCGGCGCCGCGCGGGTGAGCAGCGGCTCGAAGCCATCGGCGACCACCAGCACGTCCTGGGTGCCGGCATCGACGTCGTCGATCGCGAAGCCGCCGCTGGCGTCGGTGGCGACCTCGACCCCGGCGATGACCACCGCGGCCTCGGCCACCGGCGCCCCGGCCTCGTCGACCACGACGCCGCGCATCGGCGCGGCCCACGCCAGCGCGGGCGCGGCCACCAGGGCGGCACAGGTCAAGGGGAGGAAGCGGCGCACCTCGGTTGGAGGCCGCCCGGCCCCCGCAGGTTACGGCGCCGCCGCCGGCTCACGGCGTCTTGGTGACCAGCTCGTCGACGGCGTGGACCGGGGCGCGGTCGCCGGCCAGCAGGTGCTTGATCGACGACAGCACCAGGCGCTGGCGATCGAGCAGGCCCTTGCCCTCGAACACCGTCGACACCACGGCGATGCGGAAGTGGCCGCCGCCGCCGCTGACCTCGACCTTGGCGTCCGGGATGCGGGCGACGATGGCGCTGGTGATCGCGGCGTCGATCGAGCCGGTGAAGTCGGTGGGGTGGTGATCGCTCATGGCGCCTGCTTGCCACGTCGGCGCCGCCGACACAACCAGCCGCGGTCAGGGGCCGGCCGCGGTCAGGGGCAGGCCGGGAACTGCGCCGCGCCGGTGCGGGTGACGTCGTCGCCCAGCGCGACGCCGGTGTCCTCGAGCACGTGGCCGCGCTGGTCGGTGACCCGCAGCTGGTACGGCCCGTCGCCCAGCCCCGACGCCGCGACGAAGTAGTTGTAGTCGACCCGCGGGATCTCGACGTACGCGCCGCCCTGCATCGCCTCGACCTTGGCGATCGGGTAGCGGTGGTTGCGCACCTGCAGCGCGGTCCAGAACGGGTTGGCGCCGTCCTTGAAGTGGTAGGCGATCGGCCCGCTGACGTCGCACGCGACCATGTGCCAGGTGATCGGCACCCGCCCGGCCGACAGCGGCGCCAGCAGCGCGAACGCCTCGGGGCTGAGGTCGAGATCGCCCTGCGCGCACTCGGGGCACTGGTCGACCACGCGCACCGTGACCGAGCCGCTGGGGCCGGTGACCGCCAGACACGCCCCGCACCACGCCGCGGTGCGGTAGTCGACCGCGTTCATCGCCGCGACCATCAGATCCTGCGGCGAGGGATCGAAGCTGCAGTTGCCGGCCCCGGTGGCGGCGTAGTACGTGCCCTCGCCGCTGGCCTCGGGCGGGACGGCGTCGCAGCTGCCGCCCGGCAGGCCGCCGCCGTCGTCGCCCCCGCAGCCGGCGGACAGGATCAGCGCGAGCGTCGAGGTCGAGGCGAGGGTGCGCGGCAGGCCCATGGTCGCAGTGTCGCACGGGCCGCCCCTCCCCGATCGGCGAGTCGACGCGGGCGCCGGCGGCCTTAGCTTGATCCCCATGCTCTCGTGGCTCAGCGCCCGCCGCCGCACCCGCTCCCCCGGCCAGCCGGTCCCCCCGGCCTGGCACCGCTACCTGGACGCCAACGTGGCCTTGGCCCGGCGGCTGTCGCCGGCGCGTCGGGACGCGCTCCTGGCCTGGGCCGAGGGCTTCATCGCCGACACCGACTGGGTCGGCTGCGGCGGGCTCGACGTCACCGAGGAGATGCAGGTGACGATCGCCGCCCAGGCCGGGCTCCTGGTCATGGGGCGCCCCGAGCGCGACCTGTACGCCGACGTCAGCTCGATCCTGGTGTACCCGACGACGCTGGTGCGCCCGCCGCGGCCGCTCGGCTTCTTCGAGCAGCCGCGCGCGCCGACCGGCCACGGCACGACGGTGATCGGCGAGGCGATGCTGCGCGGGCCGGTGGTGCTGGCGTGGGACGCGGTGCTGGCCGGCGGCCGCGCCGGCGCGCCGGGCAACGTCGTGCTGCACGAGTTCGCGCACAAGCTCGACATGGCCACCGGCCACATCGACGGCGCGCCGCCGCTGCCGACCCGCCGCGAGGCCGCGCGCTGGGCCGCGGTGTGCACCACCGCCTACGCGCGGCACCAGGCCGAGACCGCGGCCGGGCTGCCGACGGCGATCGACCCTTACGGCGCGACCTCGGAGGCCGAGTTCTTCGCGGTCGCGACCGAGACGTACTTCCTGCGGCGCGAGGCGCTGGCCGCCGAGCACCCGGCGCTGGCGGCGATCCTCGACGACTACTACCGCGCCGACCTCGGCCCGTCGCCGCTGCAGGTCGACGACACCCCCGACGGCTTCGCGCTGCGCTGGAACTGATCGCCCGCGGCGCGGACCTCATCAACGCGCCGGGGTGGGCGCGGCGGACGCGGGCTTGCCGGCCGACGGGGCGGCGGCCTGCGCGGCGATCTCGCGGCGCACCTCGTCCATGTCGAGCGAACGCACCTTGGCGATCAGCGCGTCGAGCGCCGCCGGGGGCAGCGCGCCCGGCTGCGCGGCGAGCAGGATGCCGTCGCGCATCACCGCCAGGGTCGGGATCGCGCTGACGCGGAACGCCGCGGCCAGGCCGCGCTCGGCCTCGGTGTCGACCTTGCCGAACACCAGGTCGGGGTGGCGCGCGGCGGCGGCCTCGAACACCGGCGCGAACGCGCGGCACGGGCCGCACCACGCGGCCCAGAAGTCGATGAGCAGGATGCCGCCGGCGGCCGAGGCCGCGAGCAGCGCGTCGAAGTTGCGCTCGGTGATCGCGATGGTGGACTGCTTGCTCGGCGTGGTCGACATGCCCGATGAGAGCCAGCCGCCGCGCGAAGGGTTCAGGCCTCGGTCGCGAGCAGATCGCGGATGGCGCGCTGCACCGAGCGCTGCACCGGCGCGGGCACGTCGGCCGGCGCGGCGCGGCACATCGCCAGCACGCCGCGCAGCGAGTCGCACGCGCCGCGGCACGACGGGCAGCCGGCCAGGTGCCGCTCCATCTCGGCGCACGCGCCGGCGTCGACCTCGCCCTCGAGGTGGCGCGAGAACACGCCGAGCACGTCGGGGCAGCTGCGCGACGGCGGCGGGGCCTCGTCGCGCAGCGCCGGCGCGACCCGGGCCCGGACGTCGAGCCGCGCGCGGTGCAGCCGGCTCTTGACCGCGTCGACGCTGAGGCCCAGCACCGCCGCCACCTCGGGCGCGGTCAGCCCCTCGACGTCGCGCAGCACCAGCACCTCGCGGTACTTGTCGTCGAGCGCGGCGATCGCGCGCTCGAGCGCCTGCTCGATCCGGCGCGCGCCGAGCTGCTCGTCGGAGCGCGGCCCCGGGTCGGCCACGCCGATCGCCTCCGGCGCGGCGTCGAGCGAGCCGACGTCGCGCGGCGCGAACTTGCTGGTGCGGCGCGCCTTGATGCAGTAGCTGCGCGCGATCGTGTACAGCCAGGTCGACAGCGACGATCCGCCGCGGAAGTCGCGGACGCCCCGCGCCATCGCGATCAGCGTCTCCTGGACGACGTCCTTGGCGACCTCGGGATCGCGGCACATCTTGAGGCCGAAGCGGTAGATCCGCGCCTGGTGCTGCTCGATCAGCCGCTCGAGGGCGGCGCGGTCGCCGGCACGGGCGGCGTCGAGGAGCGCCGCCTCGGCCGCGGGGTCGCCGTCGCTGGGTGGCGCCTGGTCGGACATGCCGGCGGGGACCCTAGCACGGCACCGCCGGGGCGCCGGCCGCGAACCCTTTCGGCGCCGGCTGGCTCTCACCCGACGATGCCCGACTGGCTCGGCCTGCTGATCGCGTTCTCGGTGTGGCTGGCGCTGCGCCGCTGGGTGCTGCCCCGCCTCGGGGTGCCCACGTGAGGCGTCCCCCCGCCGCGCCGGTCGGCGCGGTCCGCTGACGACGACGCGCCCCCGCCCCGCCCGGGCTGCTGAACGCGGCGCCGGCGCCGTGGCGCGCCCGCCGCTCGAAAGGACTTCCCGATGACTCGCCCCACGCTGTCGCGGCGCAGTTTTCTCCAGGCCTGCGGCGCCGCCGGCACCGCGCTCGCGCTGCCGGTGACGCTCGGCGGATGCGGCACCGATCCCGGCGTGACGATCGACGGCGGCGATCCGCTGCCGGTGCCGCCGATCGACGACGGCGAGCTGATCGCCGGCGTGCGGGTGTTCCGCCTCGACCTGCAGGCCGGCACCGTCGACTTCGGCGCCGGCGCCCCGACCGCGACCTACGGCGTCAACGGCGCCTACCTGGGCCCGACGCTGCGGTTCCGCCGCGGCGAGCGGGTGCGGCTCGAGGTCACCAACTCGCTGGCCGAGCCGTCGACCTTGCACTGGCACGGCATGCACGTGCCGGCGGCGAGCGACGGCGGGCCGTACGTGATGGTCGCGCCCGGCGCCACCTGGGTGACCGAGTACGACGTCACGCAGCGGCCGATGACCGCCTGGTACCACCCGCACCCGATGCACCAGACCGGTCGGCAGGTGTACATGGGCCTCGCCGGCGTGATCTACGTCGAGGAGCCGACGCCGCCGGCCGACCTGCCGTCGACCTACGGGGTCGACGATCTGCCGCTGGTGATCCAGGACCGCCGGTTCTTCGCCGACGGCACCCACCCGTACTCCGGCGGCGCGACGGTCGCGATGCACGACATGATGGCCGGGCTGAAGGGCCAGACGATGCTGGTCAACGGCGCGGTGCAGCCGCGCGGCGTGATCGCGCGCGGGCTGGTGCGGCTGCGCGTGCTGAACGGCTCCAACGCCCGCGCCTACCACCTCGGCTTCGCCGACGGCCGCGGCTTTCGCCTGATCGCCAGCGACGGCGGGTTGCTCGAGGCGCCGGTCACCACCAGCCGCGTCCTGGTCGCGCCCGGCGAGCGGGTCGAGCTGCTGGTCGACTTCGCGGGCGACGCCACCGGCGCGACGGTGGCGCTGCAGAGCTACTCGGGCGAGGTGTTCGGCGCGCTGTTCACCGGCCAGATGGGCGCCAACCTCGCCGACGGGCTCGATCGCGCGACCTTCGACCTGGCGACGTTCGAGGTCGGCGCGCCGCCGCCGACGACGATCGTGCCGCCGCGGAGCTTCGCGCCGATCGCGCGGCTGGCCGAGGGCGACGCGGCGCGCGCGCGCCAGGTGACCCTGGCGATGGGCATGGGCGCGGTGTCGATCAACGGCACGCAGATGACCGACCTGACGACGGTGCCGGCGGCGATCAGCTTCGACATCCCGGTCGGCGACGTCGAGCTGTGGACGATCACCAACACCTCGGGCATGGCCCACCCGTTCCACGTCCACCACCGGCAGTTCCAGGTGCTCGACGTCGACGGCGCGGCGCCGCCCGCGGCGCTGGCGGGCTGGAAGGACACCGTCGTGATCGGCCCCGGCCAGGTGGTGCGGCTGCTGCTGAGCTTCGCCGGCGTGGCCGACCGCGCGGTCCCGTACATGTTCCACTGCCACATCCTCGAGCACGAGGACCACGGCATGATGGGCCGGTTCTTCCTGATCCCGCCGTGAGCGCCGGCGCGTTCGCGCTATGCTGCGCCGCGATGGGCAAGCAAGCACGCTCGCGCCGGGCCCGGCGCGATGGAGAGGTCGCCCCCGCGGCCGCGCCGGCCAAGGCGCCGCAGCCGCCGTGGTGGCACAGCCGCTGGCGCGTGGCCCTGGCGTGCGTGTGCGTGGTGGTGATGACCATCAGCGGCGCGGCGATGCTGTCGCCGTGAGCGGCGCGCGCCCGCCGATCGTCGTCGCGGGGTGACCGCGTGCCGCGCCGCGGCGCAGGTGCGGTGAGCGTGAAAACCTGCACCCCCGAGGTCGATCGCGCGCGACCGGCGGTTGAGCGCGCGGTCGCCGCGGCGCAAGGTGAGGGCATCAACCCGGGGAGGTCCGCATGCGGCGCTTGTGGCAGCTGCCAAGAGCGATGGTCGAGTTCTCGATCGGCACCACGATCGTGATGATCCACGCGGCACTCGCCGACCGCGAGCAGCGCCAGAAGCGGCTGAGCACCCAGCCGCCCGCGGGGAG
>JAEUJY010000150.1 GCA_016794525.1 Myxococcales bacterium | reverse complement strand
TGCGCGCTCCCCTGGTCTCGTTGTTGATCGCGACCGCGTGTGCCTCGACGGCGCCCCGGGCGCCCGCCCCCGCGTCCCCCGCGCCTGCCGCCGAGGCGGCGACCGCACCCCGCGCGCCGTCGCCACCGCCGCCGCCCGCGCCGCCGCCCGCGCCGCCGCCGATCCCCGAGGCGCCGGCCTTGAGCCCGCCGCCGCCGCGGCCGCGCGTGGTGGAGATCCTCGCCCAGGTCCCCGCCGCCGCGCGCTTCGTCGCCGGCGTCGACGTGGCGCGGCTCGCGCGTGGCCCGATCGCCAGCCGGTTCCAGGGCATGCTCGCCGTCGTCGGCGTGATGGCGCCCGCCGCGTGCGGCGCGGTGACGCTGAGCCAGTTCGACCAGGTGGTCGTGGCCGGCGTCGGCACCAAGGGCGACCACGTCGTGTTCCTGGGCCCGACGCTCGCCGAGCAGACCGCCGCGGATTGCCTGACGGCCGCGACGATGAAGCGCAACGGCGTGACCGTGAATCGTCGGAAGGCGTTCGGGACGACGGTCTACTCCGAGGTCGGCGCGACGGCCGATGGCAGCGTGCTCGCGTGGAGCAAGCGGTCGGGACCGATCGTCGCCGACCGCGAGCCGTGGCTCCTGGCCACGCTCGATCCCAAGGCCGCCAAGGCCGCGCCCGACCTGGTCGCGCTGGCCACGAGCGTCGATCACGGGCGGACGGTCTGGCTCGCCGCGCTGGTGTCCGAGGCCGACGTCGCCGGCCTCGGCTTGCCGCCGGGCTCGATGACCGGTCCGTTCGCGTTGCGGCTGGGCATCGACGTCGATGGCGAGGCCGAGTTCGACGCCGACCTGGTGTTCCCGACCGAGGCCGCCGCGGCGCAGGCCGCGGAATCGCTGCGCACCCAGTTCGCGCCGATGCAGGCGGACCCGGGCACGAGCTTGCGCCTCGGCGTCCACGGCGTGGAGGTGAGGCTCATCCTGCACTTCGACGCGGCCGCGGTGCAGCGGTTCCTGGCGCTCTTGCCCGCGAGCTGAACTCCTTGAAGGGGCTCTCGCAAGGCCCCTTCCCCGCCGGGGGCCCGACGGGGCCCCAACCCGAAACGCGAGAGCCCACAGCGCGGATCGGTATTTGGATCAACCCTCTGAGCCGGTAAGCCGGCGGCGTCGGTCGCGGCTCCTTGTCCCTGTGCGCCTCCCGTGAGGCAGGAGTGCTCGATGTCGCTCGAGAGGTTCGGTCGTCACGTCAGGGCCGCGCGGCGCGGGGCGCTGAGCGCGGCGCTCGCCGCGGCCGCGTGTGGGACCGGCACGACCGCGCTGGCGCCGCCGCTCGTGGCGCGCCCGGCGGCGCCCCGCAGCGGACCGGCGGCGGGCGAGTTCATGCTGCTGGCCGACGTGCCCGGCGTCGCGCCGCGCGACCTGGCGCGGATCGCCCCGGCGGGCGTCGGCTTCATCGGCCGCGGCCGTCGCCTGGCGACGGCGACGCTGGGCCACGTCGCGCTGGTCGAGCCGGCGCAGGCCGCGGACTGGATGTGCGTCGCCCCCGACGGCGCGCGCACGCTGCTCGTCGATGGCGACGCCGTCCTGGAGGCGCCGCGGTTCGGCGCCGCGCCGACGCGGCTGGGCACGCTCCGCGACGTGTTCGAGCCCGACGGCGTCATCTACGAGCGCGACGGCGTGGTGACGACCGCGACCTGCGCGACGCCCGCCGAGGTGGCGCGCCCCGAGCTCGAGGCGGCGCGCTTCGTCACGGCGTCGCGGCTGGTCGCGGTCGCCGACGACGGCGACGGCGCGCTGATCGGCCTGGACCTCGCCGTCGCGCCGGCGGCGCGCGCCTGGCAGCGGATCGGCCCGTACGCCCGCTGCGCGCCGATCGCCCAGGACCGCGCGCTGTTCCAGTGCGCGCGCGAGGCCCGCGCGGTGGTCGTGCGCGTCGATCCCGACGGCGTCGCGCGCGAGGAGCTGGACGTCGTCGAGGATCCCGCGCGCAACGAGCTGCGCGACGGCATCGACGTGACCTCGCCCGAGGCGTCGACCAGCGGCGACGGCGGCGTCGCGCTGCTGGGGAGCTGCGACGGCGCGCGGCGCGACGCGGCGTGCGTGCGTCGCCCCGACGGCACCTGGGCCACGCGGGCCGCGGCGCCGGCGCTGATCGCCGCGATCGTCCGCTTCCACCCGTTCGCGCCCGACGACGGACCGCGCGCCGCGCCGCCGATGCTGCTGCCGACGCCGGCCGGCGAGCTGTTCGCGGTGGTCACGCCGCGGCGCGATCGCGACCGGCGCGCGATCGCGCGGGTCGGCGCGCCCGGCTGGGGCGCGGTGCGCGGGCTGCCCGACGGGTTCTTCGCCGACGTCGCCGCGACCGAGCCGGCGCGGTGGTCCACGACCGCCACCGGCTTTCGCGCCTGGCCGCTGGTGCGCGGCGCCGGCGCCGCCGTCGAGGCGTGCGCGATCGACGTCGACCTGCGCGGCCAGGCGACCTCCGCGTGTGCGCCCGGCCCGGTGTGGGCCAGCGGGCTCGTCGGCGTCCGCCGCCTGCCCGACGGCGGGTTCGTCGAGACGAGCGACGCCGGCCGGACCTGGCAGCCGCTGGCGGTGCCGCCGGGCTGGGACGCCGCCGGCGCACACGTCGCGTGCGTCGCGGTCGGCTGCACGTTCGGGATCTACCTGCGCCTGGGCTGGGGGGCGCGCGCGTCGTCGCCGCACGCGGGCGGCTGACCGGGCCGCTGCGCCGCGTGCCCGCGCGAGTACGCGCCGGTGACGCCGCCGAACTCTGCGGAGTCGTTCGGGCTTCGGGCGGCCGCGCGGCGAGTAGGAGCGCGCGTCGGCGCTGGGTAGATGTGGGGGCATGCGTCGCCTCCCATCCGCCGTCCTCGCCGTGTTCGCGCTCGCCGCCTGTGATTCCGGGAGCGCCGCGACCCGGCCGCCCGCGCCGCGCCCGACGGTCGAGCCCCGGCCCGCACCGGCGCCGGCCGCGCCGCCGACGATCTCCTGGCAGGGGCTGGTGGCCACGGTCGTCGCCGACGGTCCGCCGGCGCTGCGCGCCCGGGCGACGCTCGAGGCGCGGATCCGGCTCGGCACCGGCGACGCGCCGCTGGTGCTGCGGATCGAGTCCACCGACCTGCCGGCGGGCAGCAGCCTCGCCGGCGGCGCGGCGACGCTGAGCGCGCCGCACGGCGTCGCGTCGCTCGACCTGCCGCTGCCGGACCTCGGCGCGATCCCGATCGAGGCGCTCGAACGGCCGGTCGACCTGGCCCTCGGGATGCCGCTGGAGATCACGCTCGCCGATCAGCCGGCCGTCAGAACCACCGTGCCGTCGGCGTCGGTCGATCTGCGCCTGCCCTTGATGCACGCCTTCGAGCGCGTGGCCCGGGGCCCGGTCCGCCTCGCCGCGGCGCCGACTCCGCTCGACACCGCGGTGCTGGTCGGCCAGAGCCTCGTCCACCAGCGCGTCGGCAGCGGCAAGACGCTGGGCGACATCGACTGGATCGTCGTGATGGCGCGGCAGCCGACCGAGCGCCGCAAGACGTGCACGGGCTACCAGCGCGTCGGCACGATCACGCTGCGGTTCGTCGATCAGGTGCTGACGATCTACGACGCGCGCACCGGCGCCGTGGTCGCGACCGAGGTCATGGCGGCGGCGGCGCGCTGCCCGAGCTTCGCGTTGGTCCGCGGCGGCGAGTCCAGCACGTCGGTGTCGACCGACGACGTCAAGCGGCGGGTGGCGCGGCTGCTCGCCCGAGGTAGCGCACGACCAGCTCGATGAGCTCGGCGCGGAAGCCGGGCTCGGCGAGCAGCGCCGGCTCGTCGACCACCGCCGCCTCGATGACGCGCTCGACCGCGTGGACCGCGATCCACGCCATCAGCCCGTGCGGGCCGGGGCGGACGTCCGCGCGGCGGGTCATCGCGGCCGCGACCTCGCGGCGGACCGTGCGGTCGACCTCGTCGCTGACCGGCGCCGTCCAGCTCGGCGGCACCTGCCGGCGGATCGCCTGGCGCAGGCCGATGCCGCCCAGCTCCCCGAGCAGCGCGTCGATGATGCGGCCGGCCACCTCGGCCAGCGGCGCGTCGCCGGCGGTGACCAGGATCTGCACCGCCAGCGCCTCGGTGCGGCGCTCCATCCGGCGGGCCAGCTCGGCGAGCAGCGCGTCCTTGTTGGGAAAGTACTGGTAGAGCGAGCCGATGCTCACGCCGGCGCGCTCGGCGACCTGGTTGGTGGTGAAGCCGTCGAGGCCGCGCTCGTCGAGGACCTGGGCGGCGGCGGCGAGGATCGACTCGATGATGTCGGCGCCGGCGCGGGTGGTCGGCGGCTTGCGGGGCGCGATCCGGCGGTCGCGGGGCACCGGCCGAGGTTCGCACGGCGGGCGCCGCGCCGCGACCGATCAGGCCGCGCGACGGACCAGCTCGGCGAGCAGCGCGACGCCGAAGCCGGTCGCGCGGTCCTTGGGGAACGCCGGGCCGGCCAGGTCGACGTGGCACCAGCGGCGGCCCGCGGTCGCCCCGGCGAGGTGCTCGTAGACGAACTGCGCGGCGCAGCTCGACTGCGCGTTGTTGCGATCGGCGACCGAGTTGCGCAGGTCGGCGACCGGGCTCCGGAACTCGTGCGCGTAGAGCTCGGGCGCGAACGGCAGCGGGTGGCACAGGTCGCCCGAGGCGCGGCCGGCCGCCAGCGCGTGGGCCTCGAGCGCGGCGTCGTCGCTGACCACCGCGGCGTGGATCACGCCGGTGGCGATCAGCTGCGCGCCGGTCAGCGTCGCGGCGTCGATGATCAGCGTCGCGCCCAGCTCGCGCGCCGCCCAGCTCACGCCGTCGCCCAGCAGCAGCCGGCCCTCGGCGTCGGTGTTGTTGATCTCGACGGTCTTGCCCGAGTGCATGCGCAGGATGTCGTCGGGCTTGTAGCTGCGCGCGTCGATCGCGTTCTCGGCGATGCACAAGAGCAGCGACAGCCGGTAGCTGGGCCGCTCGGCCGCGAGCACGCGGAACGCGCCGAGCACCGCCGCGGCGCCGCCCATGTCGGCCTTCATGCCCTCCATGAAGCCGCGCTGCTTGAGGTGCAGGCCGCCGGTGTCGAAGGTGATGCCCTTGCCGACCAGCGCGACGTGGCGGTCGGCGTCCTTGGGCCCGACCTGCGCGATCAGCAGCCGCGGCGGCTCGAGCGCGGCCTTGCCGACGCCGTAGATGCCGCCCAGCCCGCGCGCGGCCAGCTCGTCGCCGACGTACTCGATCACCTCGACGCCGTCGCCGAGCGCGGCCCGGGCCGCGGCCGCCAGCGCCGACGGGTGCAGCTCCGACGGCGGCGTGTCGACCAGGATCGCCGCGTCGCGGGCGCAGCGCACCGTCAGCTTGGTGCGCGCGTCGGGCGCCACCGCCGCGCCGTCGGGGCCGAACGCCGCGATCGCGACCTTGACCTTCGCCGGCTCGGCCTTGGCGGTGAACGCCGGGATCGCGCGCGACACCGCGTTGGCGGTCGCCAGGAAGTCGCCGGGCTCGTCGAGCAGCAGCACCACCAGCGCCTTGCCCTTGCCGCCCCACGGCAGGCCGGCCAGCGCGAAGCGGACGCTGTCGGCGCGCGACGGCGCGTTGTAGCGCGACACCGCGTCGGGCAGGACCGCGAGGTGGAGCCAGGTCGGCCCGCCGGCCAGGGTCGAGCCGAGCGCGCCGCGCAGCCCGGGCTTGGTCCGGGTCGCCAGCTCGCGCAGCAGGTCGGCGCGCTTCTTGTCGAGGAGCCCGCGCGGCAGCGGGCCCTTGGCGATGCGGGCCGCGGGCGCGACCACGACCAGGTGCTCGAGGCCGGCGGTGGCGAGCTTGCCGGGGCTGGCGAAGGTGAGTTCGATCATGGCGGCGAGCCTACGCCGAAGGGCGCCTTGTCGCTTGGCCCTCCTCGCACGCGTTGCTCCGGCGGTGAGCGACGCGCTGGGCATATGCTCCAGCGTCATGGCACCGACGTTCCGAGTTCAGCTGACCGAGGCGCTGCGCGCTGCCCACGGACAGCTCCGCGCCGAGATCGGGGAGCAGTCGATCTATGGCTTCGTCGTCTACACGAGCGGCCAGGCGGAGTTCGACTACGTGTGTGCGTCGGCGAACACCGAGCAGGCGCTGGGCAAGGACGCGGCGCTGCGGTGGAGCGTGCCGGACTGGGAGCACCACGACTTCGCCAAGGCGGTGAGCCAGCTCGAGGTCCCCGGCGACCGCGACGACGCCAAGCTCTACGGCGACATGGTCGCCGCGCTGGCCGCGCTCGACAAGGAGGGCCGGTTCGGCAAGGGCGCCGCGCGGGCGAAGGTCATCCTCAACGTCGTGTGCGGCGACATGAGCGAGGAGTTCTTCGTCCGTGGGCTGAAGAAGCTCAACCCGGCGCCGGTGGCCAAGCGATGGATCACCGAGAACACGCCCGGTCCCTACCTCGACGCGTTGGAGCAGAAGCTGCCGAAGGGCCAGCGCCTGGAGGCCCTTCTGGTGCTGCGCGAGGCGTTGGCCCTCGACCGCGACACCCCCGCGGTGCGCGCGGCGCGGAGCCGGTACGTCACCCAGTACAACCTGGAGCCGCGCATCGCGCGCTTCGGCAGCGCCGCGATCCCGGCGTTGATCGACGCGATCGAGCGCCACGGCTTCGCTCCGGCGTTCAACAAGCCGGGCTCGCCGGCGTGGAAGATGCACGGCGCGTTCACGGTGGCGAACCAGCTCGCCACCGGATCCGCATTCCTGATCGGCACGTGCGGCGTCCCCGACGAGGCGTCAGTCCAGCGACTGCTCGACATCGTGCGGCGCAAGGTCGCGCTCGACAAGAAGGTCGGCGGCCACGTCTCGACGCTCGCCGAGAACATCGCGCGCGTCCTGCACCGGCAGCTTCCCGAGCGGTTCCCCGACACGCGCATGAGCGGGACGACCAACCACCTCCTCAACCCGGAGGACTACCTGGGCGCGCGCAGGGCGTAGCGCGGCCGCGCCGTACCGCGTGCGCGGCGGCCCTCGCTCCAGGCGCCGGGTCGCGGGCTGACCGCACGGTCGCGCGCCTCAGGGGCGGCGGCCGGTCAGCGTGGCCAGCGCCGGCGCAGACGCTGGGTCGCTGGCGTCGAAGCACACGTCGCACACGCGGTTCACGCCGCGGAACCCGTCGAGCTCGATGCGCGGCGCGAGGTGGTCGGGGTGGGGCGGCTCGTCGCGCAGCAGATCGGTGGTCAGGTACTTCTTGTTCGAGTCGGGGAACACCGTCACCACCACCGCGGCGTCGCCGAGCTGCTCGCGGAGGCGGACCGCGGCGAGGAAGTTGGCGCCCGACGAGATGCCGACGCCGAGCCCCTGGTGGGCGAGCGCCTGCGCCATGCGGATCGCGTCGCCGTCGTCGACGGCGATGATGGCGTCGAGGGCGTCGAGCTGGACGATCGGCGGGATGAACTCGTCGGAGATGCCCTGGATCCGGTGGCGGCCGACCTTGTGGCCGGTCGACAGCGTCGGCGAGTTGGCCGGTTCGACGGGGTGCACCTTGATCCCGGGCACCTCGCGCTGCAGGTAGCGACCGACGCCCATGATCGTGCCGCCGGTGCCGACGCCGGCGGTGAACGCGGTCGGGGCGAGTCCCTGCGAGCGGAGCTGGGCCAGGAGCTCGGGGCCGGTCGAGGTGGCGTGGGCGACCGGGTTCTCGTCGTTGGCGAACTGGCGGGGCAGGAACGCCCCCGGCGTCTGCGCGGCCAGCTCCTCGGCCAGGCGGATCGAGCCGAGGAAGCCACCGTCGTCCTTCGACACCAGGTGGATCGCCGCGCCGAACGAGCGGATGAGCGCCTTGCGCTCTTCGCTCATCCAGTCCGGCATGAAGATCGCCACCGGGTGACCGAGCGCGCGGCCGATCGCGGCGAACGAGATGCCGGTGTTGCCGCTGGTGGCCTCGATGATGAGCCCGCCCGGCCGCAGCGCGCCGGTCTCGCAGGCGCGCCGCAGGATGTGCAGCGCCATCCGGTCCTTGATCGAGCCGGTGAGGTTCAGGTGTTCGGCCTTGGCGTAGACCGCCCGCGGCGGGCCGCCGTCGAGGCGGTACTCGATCGCCAGCAGCGGCGTGTTGCCGACCAGGACGCGCAGCCCGCGCAGACGGTGGACGGTGCGATCATCGAGCACGAGGACCTCCGCAGCGAGCATACTCGCCGCAGGGAATCGCATGGACCTGACCGGCGTGGCACGACGACGCGTGTGGATGGCGTGCCTGGCGCTGGCGGTCGCGACGCGCGCGCCGACGACCACGCCGTCGCGGGCCGACGAGCTCGCGCCGCGCGCGGCCGCCGTGCCCCCGGGCGCGCGGCCCGCCGACGAGCCCGCCCCGGCGCCCGCGGCCCCACCGCTGCCGCCGCCGCCCGCGCCGATCCAGCTCGCGTTCGTCGGCGACGTCATGTTCGGCCGCTACGTCGCGCGCACGCTGCAACCGATCCCGGCGAGCCCGCGGCTCCTGGCCGCGGCGCACGGCCCGCTGCGCGCCGCCGACCTGGCCATCGCCAACCTCGAGACGCCGATCGTCGAGACGCCGCCGCGCCGCGGGCCAAGCGAGCGCCGGCGCTTCGTCGGCAGCGCCGCCCACGTCGCGCTGCTGGCGGCCGCCGGCATCGACGCGGTCAGCCTGGCCAACAACCACGCCGACGACATGGACGACGCGGGCGCCGCCGCCACCGTCGCGATCCTCGCCCGGCATGGCATCGCCGCGCTCGGCAGCGCCGTCGCGACGCCGCCGGCGGTCCGGGTCGAGACCCTGGACGCGAAGGGGTGGCGCCTGGCGATCGTCGCGGTCACGACCGTCCGCAACCGCAGCCAGCGCCCGGGCGCGCTCGAACTGCCGTACCTGGCGCCGGCCGACCTGGCGGCCGTCGCCGGGCCGGTGATCGCGCACGCGCGGCCGCAGCACCACCGGGTGATCGTGCTGGTGCACTGGGGCACCGAGGGCCGCCACCACCCCGCGGCGTGGCAGCGCCAGGCAGCGCACGCGCTGGTCGACGCCGGCGCCGACCTCGTGATCGGCAGCCACCCGCACGTGCTGCAGCCGATCGAGCGCTACCGCGACGGCGTGATCGCCTACTCGCTGGGCAACTTCGTCTTCGACAACCGCGCCCCGCGCCAGTCGCGCACCGCGGTGCTGACGATCGGCCTGACGCCCGGTGAGCCGTGCGCCGCCGTGCGGGTGACGCCGATGGCGCTCGGGCCGGGCTACCGGCCGCGCCGCGCGGGGCGCGCCGACGCCCGGCTGGTGCGTCAGGCGCTGGGCGCGGTCGCGCCGTGCGCCCGCTGAGCTGCGTCGCGCGGGCGACGCCGGTCAGGGCCGCGTCAGTCCCACGGCATGCAGCCGCAGGTGTTCATCCGGCCGAGGTCGAATCCGCCGCCGACGAACGCCTGGCCATCGCCGTGCGCGCCGAAGGTCCGCTCGACGCCGATCTCCAGGTAGCCCAGGCGCTCGTAGCGCACGTGCAGCCCGGCGTCGAAGCCCGGCGCGCCGCCGTCGAGCACGCCGCCGGCGAACGGCCACAGCTCCCACCGCGGGTCGACGCCGTCGGGGCTGGTGTCGAGGACCCGGTAGCCCACCGGGATCCCGTAGCGCGTCTCGGAGCGCCCTTCGCTCGTGACGCTCTCGCGCACGGCGGCGCTGGCGACGGTGACGCCGGCCAGCACACGGCCCAGGTACAAGAACTGCGCGCTGACGCTGTGGGGCGTCTGATCGCGGCTGTCGATCCGGCCGTGGTACCCGATGGCGCAGCCGCTGAGCGCGGTGATCGCCAGCGCGGGCAGCAGCGTTCGTGACGACGACATCACCCCCATCCTAGCGGAGGTCGCCGGGTACGCGTCGGGTAGGGGGCGGCGCGATCGCACCGCCTGGTGATCGCGCCGCGCGGCCAGCGCGCGGGTCGGCTACTCGACCGTGACGCTCACCTCGACGCCCTTGCACGGGACGGTCTCGGTGATCTGCAGGAACGAGCCGCCCTCCTGGCCGGTGACGTCGAACACGATCGGGCCGCCGGCGACCTCGATGTCGCCCTTCATCTGGCCGTCGACCGCGCCGCCGCTGGCCTTCAGGTAGGCGGGGTTGATACCGGCGCCCTCGGGGCCGGTGCCGGTGAGGGTGATCTTGACCGGCTCGTCGGTGGGGATGTCGAACTTGGCGTAGCCGCTGGCGCGGCACGGCGCGGTGAACTTGAACGAGTCGCCGCGGTGGTAGACCGGCGCGTCGGCCATGGTGTCGCCGATGCCCGACGCGGCACCGCCGCCGCCGCCGCCCGTGCTCGCCTTCTTGCCGAGCATGCTGCAACCGGTGGTCAGAGAGATCAGGAGAGCCCCGGCGGCCAGGGCGCGCTTCGCGATGATGGTCATGCTCGGGTAGAGGATCGCCTGGCAGAAACGTGACGCGGCGGGCTGCCGATTTTCGCGAGCCCGCGATCATCAGCGGCGGCGGCCTCCGGGGCGATCGCCGAAGTGGCGATGCCGGCTCAGCTATTCGCCGGTGGGGCGCTGTCAGCGCGCGGCCTCGCCGGCGAGGTACTCGGCGAGCTTGTCCATCGTGCCGTTGCCGATCTCGACCGCGCCGAAGCCGATCACGGCGTCGCGCCGGGCCTTGGTCGGGTGCAGCTGGCGCAGCGTCAGCACGGTCTTGCCGTTGCTCTGCGCGTCGAACGTGATCGTCACGCGGAAGACGTCGGGCGCGTCGTCGCGGTCGGCGCCGTGGTCGAACACCAGCCGCGACGGCGCGGTGATCTCGAGGAACGTGATCCGGTTGTCGTACACGACGCCGTTGGTGCCGACGAAGTCGAACCGCAGCGCGCCGCCGACGCGGATGTCGGCGTGGCGGATCCGGCACGCGAAGTCGCGCGGCGCGAACCACGCGCCGATCCGCTCGGCCTCGGTCCAGGCGCGGAAGACGCGCTCGCGCGGCGCGTCCAGCACGCGCGACAGCACGACCTCGCGCTCGATGTCCCAGCTCGCTTCATTCGTCGTCATCGGCGGTCTCCTTGAGGTAGTCGGCCAGGCGATCGAGGCGCTCGTCCCACGTGCGGCGGGTGTGCTCGGCCCAGCGGGTCACGTCGTCGAGCGCCGCGGCGCGCAGCGCGCACGGCCGCTTCTTGGCGTCCCGGCTGCGGGTGATCAGGCCCGCGCGCTCGAGCACCTTCAGGTGCCGCGAGATCGCCGGCAAGCTCATCGCGAACGGCGCCGCGAGCTCCATCACCGACGCGTCGCCGCGGGCCAGGCGCGCGACGATCGCGCGGCGGGTCGGGTCGGCGAGCGCCGCGAACGTGCGGTCGAGCGTGGGGTCGGATTGCATCGCCTGAATTTCCAGTGTCTTCATATCATTTAACGCGTTCGTTAAATAATGTCAAGGCCGAGATGCCGCCCCGGCAGCGCGGTCATACGCCGTCCGGTGCGATTGCCG
The DNA here is from genome assembly GCA_016794525.1 of Myxococcales bacterium. Classification (GTDB taxonomy): domain Bacteria; phylum Myxococcota_A; class Polyangia; order Haliangiales; family Haliangiaceae; genus UBA2376. The sequence continues at coordinate 29,302 of JAEUJY010000150.1, read as the reverse complement.
CTTCCCGCCGCGCGGCTCGCTCCGACTAGGGTGGTATGGCACTGCTCGCTATCGTCGATGACGCCCGCCCACCGCCCACGCGCGGCGCGCCCGAACCGGTGCCGCGCCTCGAGCCGCCGGCGTTCGCGGAGCTGTACGAGTCGCACGCCGATGGGGTGTTCGCGCTCGTGACCCGCCTGCTCGGGCCCAGCCCCGATCGGGAGGACGTCCTGCAGCAGGCCTTCTTGCAGGTCTACCTCGCGCTGCCCCGGTTTCGCGGCGAGTCCTCGGTCGCGACGTTCGTCCGTCGCATCGCGGTCCACGTCGCCATCGATCACCTGCGCGGGCGCGGGCGGCGGATGGTGGTGACCGATCCCGCCGCGATGGACGATCTGATCGAGCCGGGGGCGACGCCCGAGGCCCGCGCGGCGGCGCGGCGCGGCCTGCTGGCGTTGTTCACCGCGCTCGCCGACGTCGACGTGGACAAGCGCGTCGCGTTCGTGCTCACCGCCATCGAGGGGCTCTCGATGCGCGAGGCCGCCGCGCTCGTCGGCGCCTCGCCCGACGCCGTGAAGCAGCGTGCCCTCGCCGCGCGTCGTCAGCTCGAACTCCGCCTGCGTGAAAGGACCTCGCCGTGACCCACCCCGATCCTGTCGACGCGCTCATCCCTCTCGCGCGCGGTCCGGTCCGCCCGCTGTCGCCTGCCGAGCGCGAACGCGTGCGCGCCAGCGTGCACGCGGCCGTGGCGGCGCACCCGGCGCATCCCGTCGCGCTGCCGCACGAGCCACCGGCGCGCCGGCCGCGCACCGCGGTGGTCGCGGCGGCCGTGGTCGCGGTCGGGCTGGCCGCCGCAGCGACGGCCTACCTCGTCCCGTCACAGTCGAGCGCCCCGCGGACCTCCGCGCGCCCCCCGGTGATCTCGCCGCCGCCCGGCGTGTCGTCGCCGCCGCCCGGCGTGTCGTCGCCGCCGCCCGGCGTGTCGCCGCCGCGCGTCGGTGGCGCGGTCGCGCCGGCGCCGCCGATCGCGCCGCCGCAGATCGTGCCGCCGTCCGCGTTCGAGCAACACCGCCTCGCGGGCAGCAAGGCCATCGTCCCCGACGACGCGACCAAGATCGAGATCCGCCGGGTGGGGCAGCCCCAGCTGATCGTCCCGCTGAAGGTCTGCGTCGACCGCGCCGGCGCCGTCGCGGCGGTCACCGTGCTCAAGGCGTCCGGCTTCCCCGCGTACGACGCCCGCCTCGAGCGCGAGGTCCGGCAGTGGCGCTACCGCCCGTTCGTCATCGATGGCCAGCTCGCCGCGGCGTGCTCGATCGTCCAGTTCGTCTATCGGCAACGGTAGGCGCGCGGCGTCACGGACCGACGATGATCAGCGTGGCGCCGTCGGCGGTCACGGCGGTGCGCGCGTCGGGCGCGAGGCGGAGCTCGCCGAAGTCGTCGAGCCGGTCGGCGCTGGCGTCGCACACCAGCAGGCGCGGGCCGGCCAGCACGACGCGATGGCCCGGCGCGTAGTGGACCCGGCGCTCGTCGATGGCCGGGACCGCGTGGACGGCGGCGCTGACGGTGCGGCCGTCGCGCGGGTCGAGCCGCCGCGCGATCAGCACGAGCGGCGCGTCGCCGGTCACCGCCGCGAGCTGCGCCGCCAGCGGGGGCTCTGCCGCGCGCAGGTGCGCGAGCGCGTGGCTGGCGCCCTCGGCCGTCAGCGCCGCGCGCTGCTCGAGGCACGCGCTCGTCAGATCGCCCGTGGCCGCGTCGACGTGCGCCGCCAGCAGCATGTTGGAGGCGAGCGGCTCGATGGCGCGGACCAGCGGCAGCGGAAAGCCCGGCGGCGGCGGCCTCGGCCCCGGCGAGGCGCCGGCCCCGGTCCACGGCGTCGCGTCGTAGATGCGCACCTCGTAGGGCCACGCCCAGACACAGCCGAACGTCACCAGCCGCGCGCCGTCGAGCGCCAGCCGGAAGTCGACGTGGCAGACGTCGGTCGAGGTCTGCTCGTCGAAGGCGCCGAGCACGTCGCCGCGCGCGGCGTCGAGCATGCGCACGCTCATGTAGCCGGGCGCCGCGACGAACAGCGCCTCGCGTCCGTCGGGGAGCACGTCGAAGCACGGCCGCGCCGTGCCGTAGGCGGCGTCGAGCTCGGCGGTGACGCTGCCGGCGTCGAGGTCGATCAGCTGGCCGCACGCGCCGTCGACGAACGCGCACCGACCCGACGGCGAGGCGGCGAGTTCGGGATCCTCGGGCGCCGCCGGCAGCGCGACGCGCGCCGCGCAGCGCCAGCGACCGTCGCCATGGGCCCAGCGCGCCACGACGCCCGCCGCGTCGATCGTCACCAGCCCGCGGCGGGACGCGGCGGCGGCGACGACCCCGGGCACCTCGAGCGTCACGCTGGGCGTGCCGCGGACGTCGACCACGCGCGCGCCGTCGCCCAGCACGGCGACGAAGCCGTCGTCGATGACGACGGGCGTGCCGCCCGATCGCAGCTCCACGATGCGCATCGCGGTACCTGACCACGCCGTCGCGCGGCGGTCGAGTCACGCGAACGGGGCGGCGGTGGCCGCTCACCCGTCCGGGGTGATGGGGGCGCCGTCGCGGTCCCGCGAACGTCCGCTTTTCGGACGAGCGCGACCGGGTGCGCCGCGCGAATGTCGCGGGCGCGTGGCAGTGCGCGATTGACCGGTGTCGCACGCCGTGATGCCATCACGCGCATGGGGATGCTTCCGCTGCGTCGGTTGTCGCTGGTGGTGTGTCTGGTGATCGCCGGGTGTGGCGATGAACGTGACCCGGGCGATCCGTCGCGCGTGGCCACCGACGACGGCGCGATCGTCGACGACGATGATGGCGCGGCGGCCGCCAACGCGCGTCGCCACGACGACGACGACGACGACGACGACTGCGACGATCGCGGCCACGGGCACGGCCACGGCTGCGCGTGCAGCGACGGCGTCGACTGCTGGGATCTCGACGGCGATCACCGCTGCGACGGTGCCGAGGACGTCGACGGCTCGGGCTCGTGCGATGCCGCCGACTGCCTCGGTGAGCAAGGCCCGGCGGGGCCCGCAGGGCCTGCCGGTGCGCCTGGGCCGCAAGGACCGGCCGGGCCCACCGGCGCGACCGGGCCGCAAGGGCCGCAAGGCGACACCGGCGCGGCGGGCCCGCAAGGGCCGCAGGGCGAGACCGGCGCGACGGGGGCCACCGGTGCGACCGGGCCGATCGGTCCGCAGGGCCCGCAAGGCGAGACCGGCGCGACGGGCCCGCAAGGTCCGCAGGGCGAGATCGGGCCGATCGGTCCGCAGGGCCCGCAAGGCGAGACCGGCGCGACGGGCCCCACGGGTGACACCGGCGCGACCGGCGCGACCGGCCCGCAAGGTCCGCAAGGCGCGACCGGCGCGACGGGGCCGCAGGGGCCGCAAGGCTTCCCCGGCCCGCAGGGTGTGCCTGGGCCCACGGGGGCGACGGGCGCGACGGGGGCAACCGGTGCGACGGGCCCGCAAGGCGCGCCGGGCGCGACCGGCGCCACCGGTCCTCAGGGCCCCGCCGGTCCGCAGGGGCCCCAGGGCCCGCAGGGCCCGGCCGGCCTCAGCAACACCATCGTCGCGTCGTTCGACATGAGCTTCAGCGTCGACGATCGATCGGCCTGGACCCACGTCGAGAACCTGGCTGACGACACCTGCTTCCCGGCGATCCCGCTGGGCTTCACGTTCACCGGCTTCGGCGCCAGCACCTCGGTGATCGGCGTGTCCAGCAACGGCACGCTCACCTTCGGCACCAGCTGTCCGTCGAGCTTCAGCAACACCGCGCTGCCGACGGGCATCTCGACCGACCCGTTGCTCGCGTTCTTCTGGGACGACCTGCGCGACTCCGGCAGCGGCGAGTACTTCGAGTACGCGACCTTCGGTTCGCCGGGGGGCCGCGTCTTCAACCTGTACTTCCGCAACCGCCTGTTCTCGTCGGTGTGCGGCAGCGACGCCGTGCAGGTGATGATCCAGATCCACGAGACCTCGAACGTCGTGAACGTCACCTACCAGGGCTTCTCCGGCTGCCTGAACATCCGCGGCGGCTCCGCGACCTTCGGGCTCCAGTCGGCCGGCGGCGCGCGCGCGGTCATGGCCGGCTACGATTCGCCGATCCTCGACGACAACGCCGCGCGCCAGTCGATGTCGTTCCAGCCGCCGCCGACCTGAGCGACGTCCAGCGCGACCGCGTCGGCGTCGCTACGCGTCGGTGCCGATGCCGAGGGTCTGAACGACGCAGCGGGACACCTGCGCGATCAGGCGGTCCTCGGGCGGCCCGAGATCGGGGAACAGCAGCGACACCAGCACGGCGCCGCGCACCGCCGCGAACGCGACGTAGACGCGCTCTTCGAGATCGGGCGGGCGGACCGGCAGGCTGCGCTCGAGGTAGCTGACGACCTCGCTCAGGATCTCGCGGTAGGCGGCCTCGGCGACGTCGCGCGACCACTCGAGCGGCACGTCGAAGGTGAGCCGGCGGCGATGCGCGATCGGCAGCCGGGGCTCGGTGAGCACGACGCGGCAGATCTCGATCGTGGCGTCGGCCACCGGCAGGTTCGGCCGGCTGGTGATCTCGCGGACCTGCCGCAACAGCGTCCGGTACATCTCGCGCGAGACCTCGGCGAACAGCGCCGCCGACGTCGGGAAGTAGCGGTGCAGCGACGCGACGCCGACGCCGGCGCGCTCGGCGATCGCCGCCAGCGGCGTGTCGGGGCCGAGCTCGATCGCCGCGGCGATCACCGCCGACACGATCTGCTGCGAGTCGGATCGCCGGGGCGCCGGCGCCGGCGGGCGCTTGATCAACGAGCGAGCCAACGCCCGACGCTATCATGGCGGGCGCGCGCGCCGCGTCGTCGCGCGCCGCGTCGTCGCGCTGCGCTACGGCGGCGGGGGACAGCTCGTGGCCTGATCGCCGACGTTGGCGACCGCGCCGATCGCGGTGACGGCTTCGTGGAACAGCGCGATCTGCGCGCGGGTCAGGGTGGCCGCGGTCGCGGCCATCGTGGCGGGCGCTCGCGCCACCGTGAATGGCACGCCACAGGTCGCGGTGGCGTCCTCGCCGAGCGGGATCGCGCGCGCGCTGGTGCCCACGCGGCCGACCAGGTACGGCACCGCGTCGCCGAGTCCGAGCGGCAGCGGCGCGCGCAACGGCTGCGACGGCGTGAGCCCGGCGAGGTCGGTGCCGGTGACGCAGTCGCCGGCGAGGGTCGCGACGAACACGCCGGTGCCGGTCGCGCCGGCGAGCCAGGTGGTCGCGCCGCGACGGTCGACGCGGTGGAGCGGCCGGAGCGGCACGCGCCACGACGCGTGGAGCTGGCCGACGCTGTCGAAGCGGAGCAAGACGCCGTCGGCGCCGGCGTTGCCGGCCACCCACAGGCTCTCGTCGAACCACGCCGCGTCGAACACTTCCATCGGCACCGTCACCGCCCAGCTCGCGTCGCCGTCCCCGGGCGCGCTGTCGATCCGCGCGACGAAGGCGGTCTCGGTGCCACCGCCGACCTGGCCCACCACGAACGGCGCGAAGCTGTCGCCCGGCGAATCGACGACGCGCCGGGGCAACGGCCGGCCCCCATCGATCGTGAAGCCGTGCCCGGTCAGGTTGGTCGCGGCCGGGGCGAGCCGCACGAGCAGGCCGTCGACGTCGCCCGCCGTCCCCGCGAGCCACCACTCACCGGCGGTCGCGACGGCGACCGCGCGGATCTGGATCGCGAGCCCCGCGCGCAACCGGCGGCTGGTCATCGCGCCGGCCGGGTCGATGCGGAGCAGCAGGCCCTCGTCGAAGCCCGAGGTCTGGAACGACCGGGTCACGCCGCCGGCCAGGAGCTCCGTGCCGGTGCTCGCGACCGCCCACAGCTGATCGTTCGCGTCGCCGCCGATGGAGCGCGTCGCCCAGGTCGCGCCGCTGGCGGCGGGCAACGCGATCGCCGCGAGCGCGCCGTCGGTGCCGCGGCTGTCGTGCGTGCCGACCAGGAACACGCGGCTCCCGAACCTGGCCGCCCCAGCCACGCCCCGCGCGAACACGCCGTCGATCGCCGCGCTGCCGGCGACCTCGGCGGCGACGATGGGCTCGCACGTCGCCGCACCGTCGGTCGGATCGACCGACGCGTCGCCGTGCAGCGCGACCGGATCGAGCCCGAACGCCTGGTTGCACCCCGCCGCGAGCCCCGCGGCGACAACCAGCGTGCAGGCGCGCACGACGCGGGCTGGCGGTCCCGGGCGCGCGTCCGCCGGCGGCGGGGGCCGCGAGGACCGGGGCGTTGGCTGACGGACGGGCGCGGCGATCATCACGAGAAGCGGCCTCGCAGGGCCTGCTACCGCGTGGCACTGTAGCCCTCGGCTTCGCGCCGCTCTACTCCCCGTGGCCTGCGCGCAACACGCGGAGATCGTTGCGGTTGGCGTCGCGCCGCAGGACGCGACTCCGCTGCCGCGCCGCGCCGATCTCCCGCGCCACGCGATATCCTCGGGCATGGCCAAGCCGCTGGCAGGGAAGATCGCCGTCGTCGCCGGCGCCACGCGCGGGGCGGGGCGGGGCATCGCCACCGCGCTCGGTGAGGCGGGCGCGACGGTCTATTGCACCGGCCGCAGCGTCGCCGGCGCGCCCGGCATGACGAACCGCCCCGAGACCATCGACGAGACCGCGGCGATCGTCACCGCGCGCGGCGGCCACGGCATCGCCGTGCGCGTCGATCACACCGTGCCGGCCGAGGTCGCCAGCCTGTTCGAGCGGGTCGGCGAGTTCGACATCCTGGTGAACGACATCTGGGGCGGCGACGAGCTGGTCGAGTGGGGCAAGCGGCTGTGGGAGACCAAGCTCGACGACGGGCTCACGCTGATCGATCGCGCGATCAAGACCCACGTCATCACCAGCTACCACGGGCTGCCGCGGCTCCGGCGCGGCGGCGTCGTCTTCGAGATCACCGACGGCGACGCGTACTTCTACCGCGGCCACTTCTTCTACGACCTCGTGAAGACGACGGTCATCCGCATGGCGTTCGCGCTGTCGCAGGAGCTGCAGGGGCGCGACGTCACCGCGCTGGCGGTGACGCCCGGCTTCCTGCGATCGGAGTGGATGCTCGATCACTTCGGCGTGACCGAGGCCACCTGGCGCGACGCCGCGACCAAGGTCCCGGAGTTCATCGCGTCGGAGACCCCGCTGTTCGTCGGGCGGTGCGTCGCCGCGCTGGCCGCCGATCCCGCGGTCGCCGCTCGGAACGGCCGCGTCTACGCGTCGTGGGATCTCGCCGACGAGTACGGCGTCGACGACGCCGACGGCTCCCGGCCGCACTTCGTGCGGTGGATCCAGGAGCACATGCCCGCGGTCGCGGCCGGCTGGAAGAAGGCCGACGACGGCTTCTACGCCTACTGGGGCAAGATGCCGTACGCGACGCCGGGCTAGCGCCGCCGCGGCGCGCCCGTGGGTCAGGCGAGCTTGGTGACGTTCTCGGCCGCCGGCCCCTTGGCGCCGGCGACGACGTCGTACTCGACCCGATCACCCTCGGCCAGGCTCTTGAAGCCCGAGCCCTGGATCGCCGAGTGATGCACGAAGCAATCCTTCGAGCCGTCCTCCGGCGTGATGAACCCGAAACCCTTGGTGTCGTTGAACCACTTCACACGTCCGGTGCTGCGCATGCCGGTACTCTCGTCGCTCGGCCGGCGTTTGCCCAGCGCGTCGGGCCGCGATCCGCTACGTCCCGACCAAGGTCGACTGCTCGCGCGGAGGCGCGGTCGTCACGGCGACGCCCAGATCACGGCGCCGACGATGCCGCCGGCGACCACCAGCCGCAGCAGCGTCGGCCCGAGGCCGTCGGCGATCTGGAACCGATCCCACCAGCCCAGGGTCTGCCGGGGCCGCTCGGCGCCGATCACCATCGTCGCGTAGTGGCGCGGCGCGCGCATCGGCGGAGGCGCGTCGGGCAGCCGGCGCTCGGCGGCCAGCGCCGCCGCCACCTCCTCTTCGGTGGCCAGCAGCTCCTCGAGCGCGTGGTCGCGCAGCGCCTCGAGCGCGCCGCCCGTCACGCGCACCCACGCGTCGATCGCGTCGAGCCACGGCCCGATGTTGGCGCGGTGCGGGGCTGCCAGCGCGAACTCGCCCAGCACCGCCGCCCACCGCGTGGCCTCGAAGCGCGCCAGGATCTCGGGCGACAGCTCGAGCTCGGGCGCGTGGGCGAAGACCGTCGCGAGCGCCGCGTGGACGTGGCCGGCGGTCACGACGAGGCGGTCGATCTCGGCCGACGACAGCGAGCGGTCGGCGAAGGCGATCGCCAGCTCGTGCTGCAGCACCGCCATCGCGTCCTCGAGATCGGCGGCGGTGTGGTCGGCGTAGTGCACCACCGCGAGCTGGCCGCGCAGGCGCTGGTCCCAGCCCGCGCCGACCAGGCCGGCGGCCGTCAGGTGGGTCGCGCGCACCTGCCGATCGTGGTCGGTCACGACGCGCCGCGCGGCGGCCAGCGCCGCCTCGACGCGCGCCAGGAGCGCCGGCAGGTCGCGGCGGCGATGCTCCTCGCCGCGGTAGCGCAGGAGGCCGCCCGGCGCCTCGGCCGCGCCGCGCTGGATCGCCCGCAGCATCGCCGCCTCGGTCTCGAGCTCGTCGACCTCTTCGATCGCGGCCGTCAGGGTCGGCGGATACAGCGCGGCCAGCGCGGCCAGCACGCCGGCGCGATCGGTCGGCACGCCGGGAGCGTCGACCAGCTGCGCCGGGCGGTGCGCGGCGCGGGTCACCGAGCGGCCGAGGTAGGCGCCGCGGTACGCGGGGTCGAGGGCGCGGCGGGCCAGCGCCCGATCGAGCGTCGCCAGCGTCTCGGCCATCGGCGTCGGCTGCGTCGGCTTGGGCTCGTCGCGGTAGAGCCACGCCGTGACCTCGCGGCGCATCCGGTCCGGATCGTCGAACAGCGTCCAGGCGCTGCGCGGATCGATCGGCGCCGTCACGAACCGGCGCTTGGCGTTGTCCTCGCGGACGTCGTTGGGCGGGTGCGTCGACCACATCCGCGGCGGGCTGGCGAGCTGGGCCTTGAACAGCCGGAACGCGGCCGCGTCGCCGCGCGGCGCCGGCACCTCACCCCAGGTCGGATCGGCGCGGATCTGGCGCTTGCGGGCGACCATCTCGGTCTGCAGCGCGAACAGGTCGGCGACGCGGCGGCCGGCGCCGGCCTCGTCGGCGGTGAAGGCGAGGGCCCGATCGAGCGCGTCGTCGGCGGCGCCCAGCCGATGCAGCGCGTGGATCAGCGGCTCGCTGCCGGTCAGCGACACGGCCACCAGGTCGGCCTGCAGCTCCATCTCGCGTGACAGCGCCCGCTCGGCGAGGATCACGACCGAGAACACCGTGTCGACCAGCGCCCGGATGGCCCAGACGATCGCGCGCAGCAGCCACCCGATCCACGCGAGCCGCAGGTCGATGTTCGACAGCCCGCGCAGGAAGCGATCGAGGATGTCGCGGCGCACGACGATGTGCGCGGCGATCTGCTGCGCGGTGTAGACCCAGCGCCCCACCGCCATCGAGCGCTGCGCGAAGTGCCCGAACTCGTGCGCCAGGACCGCCTTCAGCTCGCTGAGGTTGAGCGTGTTCACGACGCCCAGCCCGATCACCAGGTTCTTGCGCGACGGCCACAGCAGGTTCAGCACGGTCAGGTCGTAGAACACGGCGGCGTTGACCTCGGGCGAGACGAACACCCGGTGCGGCCGTGGCGCGCGCGCGTCGGCCGCCACCCGATCGAGGAACGCGAAGAGCCGCGGGTGGTCGGCGCGCGTCAGCTCGACCATCGCGCCCGGCTTGCCGCGGCGCACGAACACCAGCGCCTTCAGCATGAACAGCGCGAGGAACGCGGTGCCGGCGCTGCCGAGGGCCCACCAGCCGTTGCCGGTGACGGCGACGTTCATCTGGTGCCACATCCGCACGGCCGCCCACGCGAACCACGCGGTGAGCCCCAGGTACGCCGCGATGAACAGCGCGAGGCCGGCCACCGCCAGGTACGCGTGGCGGCGGTAGGCTGGCCCGGGCCGGGTCAGATCGGATGGCACCTCAGCCGGGCCCGCGGGGTAGTCGCTCATCGTCGCCATCTCCATCGATGCCAGTATCGGCCGGCCCGCGCGCGGGTTGCGTCGGATCCGCTGCGTCGACTCCGGCCGCGTCGCCGCCCGGGGCGCCCCGCGGTCGGTCAGGACGGCGTGAACTTCAGCTGCGCCAGCAACGCCGCGGTCGTCGCCGCGTCGAGCGCGAGGACGACGTGGACGTCGTTGCCGTGCGCACCGATCCCGAGGCCGCGCAGCATCGTCGCGGCGTCGGGCAGCTGGCGCACGGGTTCGAGCAGCTGGCGCAGCTGGGCCTCCAGCTTCGTCGCGTCGGCCGGGGTGGCGAGCGTGACGACCGCGTCGAGCTGGAGGTCGGCCGCGTGATCGAGCCACCCGTAGAACCGGACGTCGCCGCTGACCACGCCCGGTGGCACGCCGAGCTCGGCGAGCTTGCTGGCGGAGACGCGGCCGGCGAACCAGGCCGCGTGCGAGTGGTCCGCCCGGTTGGCGAGCGCGACGAGGTCGGCGTCGACCTTGGGCGACCGTGGATCGAGCGCCGCGGTGATGCCGGCCTCGCTGTTGGCCAGCAGCGGCACGCCCTGCTTGGTCCACGCCACCCAGCCGTTGTCCTCGGCTGAGCCGACCGCGTAGTAGACCTTGCGGCCGGCGATCTTCTTGCTGGCGATGTCGCCGCCCTTCGCCTTCAAGATCGCCTGGAGGCAGGTGGCCATGCGCTTCTCGGTCAGCTTGCCCGTGCTGACGCCGACGATGGCGCCGCCGCCGAACGCGACCGTGACGTCGCCGTAGTCCGTGGCGGCGAGCGTCTGACACGCGGCCGGCAGGTTGTCGCGGGCCGCGAACAACATCGCCGTGAACTTCTCGCCCAGCACCGAGGCGCCCAGGCGCGGGATGCTCAGCCCGACGAGCACGTCGGCGCTCGCCGGGAGCACGCGCAGCGCGGCGGCGACGTGCGCCGCGGGCGTGCCCGCCGCGGCCGGCGGCGGGGCGGTCGCGATCGGTGGCTGCTGCGGCGGCGGCGGCTCCGGGGTCGGCGGGGCGGATGGCGCGGGCGCCTCGGGCGCCTCGGCCTTCGCCTCAGGCGTCGGCGCCGTGGGCGCCGAGCGCGGTGCGGGCGTCGAGGACCGGCACGCCGAGACGAGCGTCAGGGTCGCGATGAAGAGCGAGCCTCGGAACATGCCGCCGAAATAGCACGCCTCCCGCGAGGTCGGTGTCGCGTGCGGGCGGCACGGTCCGGCAGGGCGACCGACGATCGACGACGGCGCGGCGAGCGGCGCCGCGACCTCGTCGAGCCGGTGTGCGCGACCGCACGTCCGTGCGCGCGGGGGGCGCTGGCGCTCGCCAGGCGGCCGCGCCCGCCGTCGATCCGGCCGCTGCGGGCGGACCGGCGTCGACGCCCGCGGGCCCCAGGCTTGCACTGAGCGTCCGCGGCCACGGTCGCCGCGGCCGAGCGCCCGAACGTCTCGGTGGCGTCCGGTGCGCGGCCTGCGGCGCTCTCTCCAGAAAGACCCCAGATGAAGCTCTCGATCCTCGTTTCCTTTGCGCTGTTCGGCGTCGTCGGCGTCGCTGCCTGCGGCGAGTCCAAGGACAAGCTGGCGGTCGCGCCGCCCGCCGCCCCGGCCGACGGTGTGCCTGCGGTGACGGGCGGTCGTCCGAGCGGGCCCGCAGCGACCACCGCGCCACCGGCGACCACCGCCGTACCGCCGACGACCGCCGCACCCGCGACGACCGCCGCGCCCGCGACGACCGCCACCCCGGCGCAGACCGCGCTCCTCGCCGACCTGACCAGCGTGCAGGTCACGGTGTGCGCGTGCCCGGATCGCGCGTGCGTCGAGCAGGCGATCGCCGCCGGCGCACCCTTCGATCGCCGCCTCGACACGATGTACGAGACCGAGTCGACGATCCCGGTCGCGGTGAAGGCCGAGGTCGATGCGATCCAGCATCGGATCGAGGCCTGCACCACGCGGATCGGCGGCGCGAATCCTCCGCTGACCGCGGCGACGACCAAGGTGCTCGCCGAGGTCGACGCGCTCGCCGCGGAGGTGTGCCGGTGTCGCGACGTCGCGTGCGCCGACGGCGCGAAGGCGCGCTGGACCGCGCTCGAGGACGCGCTCAAGGCCACGTCGAAGCCGAGCGGTGACATCCCCGAGGGCGTGGTCGCGCGCATGGCCGTGGCGCAGGAGCGCGTGGCCACCTGCGTCGGCAAGCTGCCGTCGTAGCGGCCAGGCCTGCTAGCGGGCCAGGTCGCGCACCGGCGTGAACGTGGTGTCGGCGCCGGTCTGGCGGATGGCCTGCGGGAACTGCGTCGCGGCGAGGTGCTCGCCCCACCGGACGTAGAGGCGGTTCACGAGCGGCACGGTGGCGCGCACCGCCTCGAGGCCGAGGCGCAGCGGCACCTGGGCGGGCCACAGGTACTTGGCGGCCGTGCGCGGCAGGCCGAGCGCGTCGCCGGCGCGGTCGCCGAGGACGTAGCGGGTGTAGCCGATGCGCAGCGTGCGCTCGAGCCGGGCCCCGCGCTGCCGCAGCCAGCCGTCGCCGGCGCGTTGCAGCGGCACGTCGGCCAGCGCCTGGCCCAGCGCGCGGGTGTCGTCGTCGGCGGGCGGGATCGTCGCGGCCATCAGGTACATGGCGCGGTTGGCGTCGTCCTCGCACGTGGGCAGGATGCGCTCGTCGACGCCCAGCAGGTAGCCGGCGTAGCGCCACAGGTGCACGACGGCCTCGCGCTCGCGCCGCGTGAAGAGGAAGCCGAGCGCGCGCAGGCCGAACAGGTAGATCGACGAGAACTCGAGGATGGTCGCCATCGAGTCGGCCTGGTTGAGCGGGTGGCCCCACGCGGGATCCCACTTGCCCGACCGCAAGAGCATCGCGCGCACCTGCGCGTGCATGATGCGCACGCGCACCGCGCTCTTCCAGCCCTCGCCGAAACGCTCGAGGCCGCCGGGCGTCGTCACGTCCAGCCAGAACTTGCCGGTCTCGACGAGGCGCCGCGGCGTCACGCGCTCGAGCTGGCCGGTGAAGACCAGCGGCTTGGCGGCCGCGGCGCCGAGGTAGCCGCCCATCAGCGACAGGTTGCGCAGCGCGAGCTCGCCCCACGGGCCGACGCGACGCGACACCTCGCACGCGAGCGCCAGCTTGTCGCGGTCGAGCCAGATCGGCTCGTGATCGAGCTGCGCGAACAGCGCGACCAGCGGCGGCGGCGCGTCGGCGACGGTCGCGATGCCGTGCGCCAGCGCCTGATCGAGCAGCGCGCGGCCCTGGCCGTCGGCGCGGAGCTGCGCGACCACCGCGTCGGCCAGCGGGTCGCCCATGACCAGGTAGCCCTTCAGCGCCTCGACCTGGGCGTCGGTCGGGTGCGGGTCGGAGCCGACGACCCAGCGGAACAGCCGGCGGTGCGTGCGCAGCGTCGGCCGGCGGTGGTCGCCGACGCGGTCGAGCGCGGCGATCGCCGCGGCGACCGATGGCGGCATCGGCGGGGTCATCGCGCGCCCTCGCCGCGGTGGCGGCGCGATGGCGCGCAGGGGCCGAGCAGGGTGGGGCGGGACGCGGCGGCCGGGGCCGGATGCATGCTACAACCATAATCCGAGCAAAAGCTCGGTTCTACTCGGGTTCGGACCATGGCCACCAGACGCGCGCTCCCGGTGCTGGCTCCTCGGAAGTTGCCCACGCAGGCGCGGGCGCAGCGGACCTACCGCGCGATCGTCGAGGCCGGCGCTCGGATCCTGGAGCGCCACGGCTACGAGGCGCTGACCACCAACCACGTCGCCGACCTGGCCGGCGTCGGCATCGCGTCGCTGTACGAGTACTTCCCCAACAAGCACGCGCTGACCGCCGAGATCGTGCGCCACGTGCTCGACGGCTTGCTCGCCGATCTCGGCGCGAGCACGCAGCTCATCACCAGCGCGCCGCCCGAGGACGCGATGACGGCGTGGCTCGGGGCGATGTACGCCGCGGTCGCGAAGCGTCGCGCCGTCGTCAGGGTGATCGTGCAGGAGGTGCCGTTCCTGTGGGCCATCCCCGCCGTCGATCAGGCGCGCACGCTCTTGCTCGCGCTCGCGCGGTCGACGCGCGACCTCGACGCCCGGGCCCGCCGCGCGCCGCCGCTGTCCGACGCCACCCTCTACCTGCTCGCCACGATGACCGGCGCCGCGGTGCTGGAGGCCGTGCTGCGCCCGCCTGCCGCGCACGCCCCCGACGAGCTGATCGCGGCGCTCGCCGAGATCATCCTGCGCGCCACCGGCCAGGCGGGAGCGACGCGACCCGCCGCGCCCGCGCGCCGGGCCCGCGCGCCGCGCCCGACGCGCTGATGGAGGACGGTCGCCCGTCGGCGCCCGCGGCCGTCGGCGCGGCCGCTCACCGCTCGGTGGGCTCACCGAACAGCGCGCGCGCCCAGCGCGCGAGCGCCGGCTCGGGCCGCCCCACGATCATCGTGCGGGTGTCGGCGTGGAGCTCGACCAGGCGCGCCGGCACCGAGACGCAGTCGCCGCGCCGGGCGCGCGCGTCGGCTTCCGCGGCGGTGTCGCAGCGGTAGACCGGTTGACGGCAGGCGTCGCACGCCCGGACGCCGGCGCGCTCGGTCGTCGCGAGCTCCTCCCAGCTCCGGGGGCAGATGAACCCGAACCGCACCGTCGGCGCCACGGCGCCCGCCGCGCCGCAGTTGAGCTGCACGCGGCGGCTCCGCACCAGGCGCCACCAGCCGGCCGGGATCTGCGCCACCAGCGCGCGCAACGCGTCTTGTCGCCGGGGATCCGGGGCGTCCTGCGCGTCGAGCTCGAGCTCGAGCGCCAGCGCGAGGGCGTCGCCGCGCCGGTCGCCGCGCGCGCGCAGCCACGCGGCGTAGCGCGCGCGTCCGTCGCCGCCGTCGAGCGCCGCGGCGAGCAGCGCCCCCTCCTCGCTGCGCATCGCCTCGACGAACGCCACGTACGCTTCGGGATCGCGCTCCATCCTGCGCAGGATAGCGCGCCGGCCAGGGCGCGGTCGCGACGGGCTCCGCGGGGGCGGCGAACCAGCGGCGACGGTGAAGCGCGGTCGCGCTGCCACCGCGTCGCGGCGCCGTGGTAGACCCGGCGCGTGGGCGAACGCACGCGGTCGTACTTGGTCCTGGCGGCGATCTTCGTGATGGCGTGTGGTGGCGAGCGCGCGCGCGAGCCCGCGCGCGGGCCGGCGGGGACCGCGCCCCGACCCTCGCCGCCGGCTCTCGAGGCCGTCACCGCGGCGCCACGCTCGCCGCTGGCCGAGGCGTTCGCGCAGCTGCCGACGGCGATCGTCGCGGCCGAGCCGACGCCGATCGGGTGGCTCGACGATCAGCTCGTCACCGCGCGGGCGCCGGTGTTCGCCGCGGCGTGCTGGCGCTCGCTCGCCGCCACCATCGACGGCTACTACGCGATCGACCTGCGCGGTGCGCCCGAGCGCGCGGTGTTCCATCCGCACCTGATCCACGGCTCGATCGGCCTCGACGCGCTGCGGAGGTGTCGCGTGTCGTCGCCGCGGCACCGCGGGGCGACGCACCCGCGCGTCCTGGTGGCGTCCGACGCCGGCTTCTTCCCGGTCGTGTTCGCCGACCTGGGCCACGGCTGGCTGTTGATGATCGACGGCGAGCTCGCCCCGATCCTCGCGGTGGCCGAAGCGCTGGCCGCCGCCGCCCCCTCCACCGCCAACCGGCTCGCCGACGTGGTCGGCGGGGCCGCGACGCCGGGCTGGCGCGCGCTCGCGGGCGACGGGACCAGCGCGTGGCTCGGGGTCCCCGCGCTGGGCGCGCGCGCCGAGTTCACGCCGTCCCCCGATCTCGGTCCGCCCGCCGGACCGGTGACCGTCACGGTCTTCTTCGCCAGCGCCGCCGACGCGCAGCGCGCGCTGGCGACCGCGACCGCGCCCGGTGGCTCGATCGACCGCGAGACGCTGCGCGACGCCGTCGCCCTGGCGAGCACGCTCGGCGAGGTCCGCGTCGACGGCGCGACCGTCGTCTACCGCGGCCCGGTCACCGCGGCGCTGTTCGATAGCGTGGGGCTGTTCCGGGTGCCGTGATCGCGGGCGCCGCGGAATGAGGTGACGTCGTTCACGCCCCGGCCGCGGATTTCTGAGGCGCGCCGGTGGCAAGTGGCTACAAGGCCGTTGCCCGACGGTCGGCACGGCGCGTGCTTGAAGGGCCGTCCATGAGGACTCGAATCCTGGTGCTGGTGACGCTGCTCGCCAACGGCGCGTGCGCGTTGTACGGCGAGGACGACGGCGGCGATGGTGACAGCGGCAGCGGGCAGCTGTGCGGTGGCATCAGCGGCCGAAGCTGTCCCAGCGACGAGTTCTGCGACTACCCGGTCGAGCACGCCTGCGGCATCGCGGACGGCGGCGGCGTGTGTCGGACGCGCCCATCGGCGTGCCCCGAGAACTACGCTCCGGTGATCGGCAGCGACGGGCAACGCTACGACAACGCGTGCTTTGCCCACGCGGCGGGCGCCGACGACTGCGGCGCCGCGCCCGCCCCCTGACGGCGCCCGGCGCTCGTCATCGCGGCCGCCGCGTGGTGGCCCGAGCTTGCCTCGACGCACCTCCGCCCTCACCCCGGGCGCGCGCGCGGATCGGTCGCGCCCCGCTCCGCGGGCGCCATGGCGTCGCGGCCGGGCGCGCGGACCTCGACCGGGATCCGCGCGACCACGCCACCGGCCTCGCCGAGGCGGACGATCAGCTCGTGGGTGCCGACCCCCGCGACGCCGATGGTCTCGAAGATGTGGCGCGTGCGCAGCCGGCGTTGCCCGCTCGCGAACCCGACCACCAGCCGCGCCTCGGCCAGCCGGGCACCGCGCGGGTCGTGCCACGCCAGCCGCGCTTGATCGATCGCCGGTGCGGTCGCGTCGTCGCGCCACCACAGCGACACCACGTCGAGCCGGTGCGGGATCGCCAGCGTCGCGGCGACAGTGGCGACGGCGGCGGGGACGTCGATCGCGTCGAGCACCTCGAGGGCGGTGTCGCCGGTGTCGCCGTCGACCAGGCTGCGCCGGCACGCCACGGTCCACGCGTGGAGGATCGCGCTCACCACAGGTTCCAGTCGTCGGGGTTGCCCTCGCGGTGCTCGGTGGAGAACGTCGGGGTGCCGTCCGGGGCGACGTGGTAGCGCAGGCGCATGCGCGTGACGCCGCCGTCCCAGTTCCAGGTGGTGTTGATGGTGACCTCGCCGTGGCCTGACTCGGCGGCGGGGTCGAACGCGTCGGTCCCGCCGGCGACGTTGACCGCCAGCGCGTCGTTGAGCCCGACCGACCACGACAGGCCCTGGCGCAGGTAGCCGCCGCGGTACTGCCGCACCCGCAGGGTCTGGCCGAGGAACGGCAGCGCGCGCAGGCTCGTGATGTTGGCGGCCTCGCCCTCGAGGTTCGCCGCGTACTCGATGCCGGCGCCGCGCACCTCGGTGAGCTGGATGGCGCCGACGGTCCCCAGCGTGTCGGCCGTCGAGGCACCGCTGTCCGACCAGATGTACTCGGGCGACTCGACCTCGACGCGGTGGCTATCGAGGAGCCCCTGGACGTCCTGCTCGACCTGGGTCCGCACCGCCTGGCGCACGACCTCGTCGATCGCGCCGCCCGCCTCGGGCCCCTCCTCGGTCATGGTGGTGGTGGTGGTGGTGCGCTCGGTGCCGCCGCTGCGGGTCCGACGGGTCGGCGACGTGGTGGTCACCGTCGTGGTCGTGGTGGGCGACACCGCGCTCGTGCCGCTGGTGACGTCGGGGTGGGCGCGCTGCCAGGCCGCCACGTAGGCGTTGATCAGCCGGATCTGGATGATCTTCTGCAGCTCGGCCTCGTCGCGCGCCGACGTCCGCGAGCCCAGCGTCAGCTCCTGGACGCCGCTGGCGCCGGGCGCGATGGCGCCGCCGGCCTGGGCCGCCGTGGTGACCGCCGAGAGCAGCGTGCCGCCGACGGCCGCGGCGTCGGCCGCGCTGGTGCCGAAGTACGCCATGGCCGCGGCGTCGAGCGCGAGGACCGGGTTCATCTGGACGATGCCGTGCCCCTGGATCGCGCCGCGCGGGCTGGCGGCCGCGGCGCCGCGCCGGTCGGCCTCGGCCTCGAGCGCCGCGTCACCGACCACGTCGCCGTCGGCCATCTGGAACTGCGCGGCCTCCAGGCCGCGGCGGTCGGCCTCGGCCTCGAGGCCGGCGTCCTGCACCACCGCCGCGCCATCGCCGCCGCCGCCGCTGACGCGACCTTCGCGCTGTTGCAACACGTGCGCGAGCTCGTGGCCGATCAGCGCCTGGCCGCGCTCGGTCTCGGGCGCGTAGGTGCCGCTCGCGAAGTGCAGGTCGTCGCCGTGAGCGAACGCGTTGGCGCCCAGCTCCTCGGCCTGTCCGTCGAGGTGGACGCGGACCGCGCCGAAATCGGCCCCCATCGCGCGCTCCATCTTCACGCGCACGTGCTCGGGCAACGCCGTGCCGCCGCTCGCCGCGCGCAGCGCGACCGTGCCGAGCTGCCCGCTGGCGTGGGCCTGGATCGGGAGGTGGATGGCGAACGGGTCGTCGCCGCTGGCGGCCTTGCGCTGCACCGGCGCCGCCGTCGCGCTCCCGACCGCCGCGTGGGGACGCGCCAGCATGCGGTCGGTGAGGCTGACCTTGCCCGGCGTCGGGCGCGGCGCCAGCCAGCTCAGATCATCGACATCGATCGCCGCCGCGCGCAGTGCGAAGTGGTCCATGTCCAGGTCGACGGAGTCGCGGCCCGATCTTCCCCGGTCGGCGAAGTCCGCGAGATCGTACGGCCTGCGGCGGGGCGGGCGATGTGCGCCACAGGGAAGCCGCGCTTGCCGGTCGGGTTGGTCACGGTGGCGCCGCCGGCAGCGCGCCGGCGATCGCGAGCGTGGCGCCATGGCGACCGGTCGCGCGCAGCTCGAGCGCGCCGGCCAGGAGGCCGATCAGCTCGGCGGCGAACTCGGGTGAGAGCGCCAGCCGAGCGACGCCGACCTGTGTCGACTCGAGTCCGAAGTCCACCGTGAATGCGTTGCGCCCCACGAACACCCGGGCGAGATCGACGTGCTGCGGGTGGGGCGCGAAGGGGACAGGCTGGTCGGGCACGAGGTCCTCACAGGTCGGTGCGGTCGGAGGTTGAAACCGAGACATCGGTGGCGCCACGGCGGGTCAGCGGGGCCTCGTTGGCGTTGTCGGCCGAGGTGCGGCTCCACGTGAACCCGCGGCCGTCGAGCTGGACGCGGTAGGCGCGTCCGAAGGTGACCCCGGCCGTGGCGGAGTCGGCGCGGCTCCACTGGTAGGTGCCGTTGAAACCCACCGTCGTCGACGCCTCCTGGGGGCCTCGCCCCAGCTCGACCGAGGCGCCGAGGCCGACGCCATGGGTGGTGGTGGCCTGGGAGCCCGTCATCCGGAACTGGTAGCGGATGTCGACCGTGTGGGCCCCGTCGTTGTTGACCGAAACGCTGCTCGCGTCGCACGCGAACCCGAGCTGCGCACCGCCGGCCCCGGCCTCGTCGCGCCAGCGCACATCGATCGCGTAGACCTGCCCGCTCGGCGTCGCGCCGACGCGCATCGTCATGTGCACGTTGGCCAGGTGCTCGTCGACCCAGTTCGAGTCCCGCACGGCGATCGACGTCGTGCGCTGGTCGGTGGTCGCGACCGAGTGCTCGGCTGGCGACGCGGTCGACGTGCTCGCGACCGCCTGCGCCGCCGTGCTGTGGAGCGTGGCCGCGTCGGCGCGCTGGACGCTGTATTCGGACGATGTCGCGCGCGCGGTCGCCGGGACGTGCACGGCGACCAGATCGGCGCCGGGCCCGCGCGCCGCGGGCGTCGCCAGCGCGGTCTGCAGCGCCGTCATGATCGTGCGCAGGGACTGATCGTCACGGTTGGCCTGCAGCGCTTCGATCCGGGCCCGCAGGCGGTCCCGCTCGACGTTGGCGCTGCTCGCGCCGACCGCGGTCAAGGCCTGGTTGGCTTCGCCGTGGAGCGCGAGGGCGTCGGCCCGCGTGAGCGCGAAGTCGCGGGTGATCTGTTGGACGGGCGCTTGCGCTTGCTCGACCCGGCCGAGCACGATCCGGACCGTCACCTGGCCCCCTCGGCCCGGCAGCGTCGCGACGGCGCGTTGCAACTCCGCGACCAGCGCGCTCAGCTCCCGCGCATTGCCGTTGGTCTGGGCAAGCTGGATCCGGGCGCGCACGAAGTCGCGGTTGCTGTCCGTCTCCCGGGATAGCGACAGGCCGGGGCCTGAGCGGGCGGACACCGTCACCGAGCGCGCGCCCGCGGCTACCTGGGCCGCCACCTGCTCGGCTTCTCGCTCCGCGCCACTGGCGGGGTCCGACAGCTCGCCCCGGTAGGCGAGCGCCGCGGCGCCGCTCTCGCGCGCCTGGACGACGTGGGTGAGCTCGTGCGCGACGAGTGCCCGCGACGGCGCGCTGGTCGCGAACGCGATGGCGTTGCCGTCGGTCGCGGCCTCGGCGCCCAGCGCCGCCAGCGGAGCGGCCACCCCGACGAAGGCGCGCACGTCACCGAAGTCGTGCCCGAAGATCTGCTCCATCTCGTCACAGAACGGCACGGGCGCGCCAGCGCCCTGGGTCGCCGCATCGAAGTGCGCGGCCGGCTCGGCCGGCGTCGCCATCTGGTCGACGACCGCTCGGGCGATCGCGCGCGCCGACGGTGCCATCCGCCCGGTGAGCGTCGACCGTCCGGGAGTACCCGCCCGCGGGCTGGCATCGCGCGTGGCCTCGCCGTGGGCAACGTCGAGGATCCCGGCCAGCTCGGTCACGTCCAGGCTCCGCGATCGGGTCGGGGTGATCTCGTCATGGCCCAGAAACGCGCCGCGCCGCGGATCTTCCCGGAGGACTCGCGCCGGGTGGCGGCGACGCTCTGGATGGTCGCGAACACGTGGTCGCCGCGGGCGACCGTCGCGCCGCCGGCGATCAGCTCGCCGAACCCGCCATCGAGCATGACCTCGCGGAACGTGTCGCGCGCCTGCTCGACGGTCTCCACTCGGTGCGCCAGGTACAGGAGCCGCGGCGGCGCCGCGGGCGCCTGGCGTGCGTAGTCGAACGCGGCGATGACGGTCTTGCCGGTGCCGGTGGCCGCGACGGTTCGATCGCTTCGACGTCGTTGGCCCGCTCCCGCGGTGATCCCCGGTACGCGGACCGACCGCGACTTGTCCGCTACGCTCTGGCCGATGTCACTCGTCTCGTTGGTCAAGGGCCGCCGCGGTGCCAGCGGCTTCGGCTACGCGTCCACCGCCATGGAGGTCACCGCCGGCCTCGATCTGACCGGCCGCAACCTGCTCGTCACCGGCGTCACCTCGGGCCTCGGGCTGGAGACGGCGCGGGTGCTGGCCCGTCGGGGCGCGCGCATCTTCGGGTGTGCGCGCGATCAGGGGCGCGCGGCGGCCGCGCTGGCACCGCTCGGCGAGGGTCACGTCCCGCTGGCGTGCGAGCTCGCCGAGCCGGCGTCGGTGCGCGCGTGCGTCGACGCGCTGGCGCAGCGCGGCGACCGCCTCCACGGCCTGATCGCCAACGCCGGCATCATGGCGCTGCCGCGCCGCGAGGTCCGGCACGGTCACGAGCTGCAGTTCCTGACCAACCACCTCGGCCACGCCATCCTGGTGCTCGGCGCGGTCGGTCGCGACCTGCTCGCCGACGACGCGCGCGTGGTCATCTTGTCGAGCAGCGCCCACCGCCGGGCCCCCCGGCGCGGGATCGCGTTCGACGACCTGTCGCTCGAGCGCGGCTACACCCCGTGGGGCGCCTACGGCCAGTCGAAGCTGGCGAACCTGCTGTTCGCCCGGGCGCTCGCCCGCCGCTTCGCCGGCACGCGGCGGACCGCCAACGCGGTCCACCCCGGCGTCATCTTCACCAACCTCGGCCGCCACATGGGGTTGGCGGCGCGCGTGATCGGCCCGGTGGCGAGCGCGATCGCGCTCAAGAGCGTCCACCAGGGCGCCGCCACGCAGTGCTACGTCGCCGTGCACCCGAGCGTCGCGACGCGCAACGGCGAGTACTTCGCCGACTGCAACGTCGCCACCTCCTCGGCGCTCGGCCGCGACCCGGCGCTCGCCGAGCGGCTGTACGCGGTCACCGAGACGCTGCTGCAGACGCTGTGACGCGCGGCCCGCGCCGATCGGAGGCGACCGCGGCGACCCGCTACGGCGCGACAGGGGCCGCGGGTGGCGGCGTGGTGGCGGCGGCAGCGGCGGCGGCGGCCTCGTCGGCCAGGCGCTTCCGCTTCAGGCGCTCCTCGCGCTTGCGGATCTTGACCCGCTCCTCGCGCTCCTTGTCGTAGTCGAAGACCGGCGGGTCGACGTGCTTGGCGTCGTAGACGCGGACGACCATCGCGCCCGCCATGGGCACCTCGACCTCGCTCCAGCCCGCGGGCATCACCGGGTCGGTCCAGTCGTAGACCCACTTCGCGTCGTGCGCCGACAGGTTGACGCATCCGTGGCTGTTCACGTGGCCGAAGCGATCGTGCCAGTACGCGGCGTGGAAGTAGAGGCCCGAACGGAAGCGCGTCGCCCACGGCACCTCCGACACCTCGTAGAACGAGCTCTCCTGCTCCTCGGCCGACATCTTGGTGAGCGCCGACTTGGAGCGGATCCGGTAGATCGCGGGCGGCGTGTAGTCCTTGCGTCGCCCCGACGAGAACAGCGTCGCGAAGACCGGCGTGTCGCCGTCGTACGCGATCATCACCTGCTCGTCGCGGTCGAGGTCGATCCACTTGGCGTGGGCGTCGGCGATCGCGGGGCGCGGCCGGGTGCGAGCGACGCGCAGGCTCGTGCGATCGATCCACTGGCCGTCGGCGACCCGGACGAAGCCGCCCTGCTCCTCGAGCACCGGCACGATGGCGCGGTGCTCGAACGTCGCGCCCTTCGGCGCCTTCTTCGCGGCGTCGGTGCGCGCCACCACCTTCTTGCGATCGGCGGCGTAGACCCACGCGAACGGCCACGACGGCGGCGGCGTGGCGACGAGGTCGATGCCGGCGAACGTCGAGGGGCGGAACTTCGTCACGTCGGAGGCCGCCACCCAGCCGACGCTGGTCTTCACGTAGTCGGTGCCGTCGACCTCGACCGTCGGGTCCTCGTCGCGCGTGACCATGTAGCTCGACGTGTGCTTGGGATCGGGCAGCGGCGTGCCGGCGCGCACCGCCGCCTCGTCGGCGTAGCGCGGGGCGCCCTTGGCGACGCTGTAGTAGTCCTGCGGGACCAGCCGCCCGGCGGGGACGACCGGCAAGGCGGTGGCCAGCGGCTCGTCGGCGCTCGGCCGGGCGTGGCGCGCGCACACCCAGCCGCGCGGCGCGGCGGCCAGCCACACCTCGCAGCGCTTGTCGCCATCGACCGCGTCGCCGACCGGCAGGCGCGTGCCCGCGACGATCTTGCCCAGCACGTCGGAGGCGAGATCCGGGCTGGCGTAGGCGTGGGCGTCGCGGCGCAGCGCGAACGAGCGCGTGGTCGCCGGCCACTCGAGCTTCGCGAGCGTGGCCGCGCTGGGCGAGGGCGGGGCCGGCGGCGCGGGCGGGCTCGGCGGCGCGTCGGGGGCCGCCGGCGTGGTGGCCTCCGCGGGCGCAGGCGCCGCCGGCGACGCCGCCTCGGGCGGGCGCGCCGTCGCCGCCTCGCCGGTCGGTGGGGCGGCGCGGTCGACACCGACGGCGGGGCCACGCTGGCCGCCGCCGCAGGCCAGCGCCCCCAGCAGCAGGGCCAGTGCAAGGCGAGTCATCGGCTCAGTTTCCCACATGGGCGTCCATTGCCAACGCCCGAGCGACGGCGAGTCTTCCGCGGGCAGACCGAAGCGGATGTGACCGATCCACGGTCTCACCCGCCGTCGGCGCCTTCGCGGACTGGCGCAGATGCGAACCGCGTTAGGTTCGATCGGTGAAGCGGACCGTCGCGGTCGTGGTCGCGGTCATCGTCGTCCTGGTCGCGCTGTGGTGGCGGCGCGATCGCGCTCGCGCGCCGACGCCGCGCGGCGCGGCCGGCGCCGAGGTCGCGGGAGGTCGCGCGCGTGGCGCACCCGACAAGATCGCGCCGGACGATCCCCGCACGCAGCCGCGCGCCGCGATCCGCGGCACGGTGCGCACGGCGGGCGGCGGGCCGATCGCCGGCGCGCAGGTGTGCTCGCGCTTCGCGACCGATGGCCTCGCCTCCGACGAGTTGCGCACGCCGCCGTGCGCGACGACCGACGCCGCCGGCGCGTACGCGCTCGACGACCTCCTGCCGGTGCGGCACGCGCTCGCCGCGAGCGCCCCCGCGCACCAGCCGCGGTCGTGGCAGAACGCGCGGGGGGAGATCGACAGCTTCCGCCTCGCGCCCGGCGAGGTGCGCACCGGCGTGGACTTCGCGCTGCCGCCCGGCGGCGTGGAGGTGAGCGGCACGGTCGAGGACGTGAGCGGCGGGGCGATCGTCGGCGCGCTGGTGGCGATCTCGGCAGGCGCCCTGGAGAACGTCGCCGCGACCACCCGCACCGACGCGCAGGGACGCTTCACCGTGTGGAGCGCGCCGGGGCCGGCCCGCCTCCGCGCGCACGCGGACGGGTATGCCCCGGGCGCCGGGGACGTGTCGGCGCCGACCGCGCGCGCGCAGCTCCTGCTGACGCCGGAGTCGAGCCTGTCAGGCACGGTCGTCACGGCGGGGGACGCGCGGCCGGTCGCCGACGCGATCGTCGCCGTCGCCGGCGACGACGGCGAGCCGGAGGTGAGCGCGCGCAGCGACGCGCAGGGCCGCTTCCGGCTGACGCGGCTCGTCCCCGGGCGCTACAAGCCGGAGGCGTCGGGTGACGGCTACCGCGGCGAAGCGGGCGAGAGCGCGCTGCTCGGCCTGGGTCAGCACGTCGACGGCGTCGTGATCGTCGTGCACCCGGCGAGCCGCGTGCGCGGCACCGTCGTGATCGATCGCGGTGGGGGCAAGGTCGAGCCGTGTCCGCGCGGCGCCGTCGTGCTGGCCGATCCGGCGTCCCGTGCACGCGGGCGCGCCTCGGTCGAACGCGACGGGGCGTTCGCGATCCTGTCGCTCGTGCCGGGGCGCTACCAGGTGCGGGTCCGGTGCAACGACCAGGCCGCTCAGCAGACGTACCCGCCCATCGAGGTCGCCGCCGGCGCCGACGTCGAAGGCGTGATCTTGGCGGTGACGCCGGGCGCGGTCATCACCGGCTCGGCCCGGACTGCCGTCGGGGCGCCGGTCGTCGGTGCGTGGGTGTCGGCGCGGGCCACCGACGCGGGGGAGTTCTTCCCCGGCGCGTTCGCGCGCTCGGGCGACGACGGCGTCTATCGCCTGACCGGCCTGCGCGCGGGCACCTACGAGCTCGAGGCTCACGCGGACGGTCACGCCGCGCCATCGGCGCTCCCGGCGGTGACCGTCGCGCCGGGCGGCGTCGCCACCGCCGACGTCGTCTTTCCGGCGAGCGGCGTCGTCGCCGGCGTCGTCGTCGATCCGGCGGGGCAGCCGGTGCCCGGCGTGCAGGTTTCGGCCGGGAGCCGGAGCCCGGACGACCGGGCCACGACCGGCGACGATGGCAGGTTCCGCCTCGACGGCGTCGAGCCGGGCCCGCACCGCGTGACCGTGTGGCGCGGCAGGTTCGAGCCCGTGCCGCGCCCCGGCGGGGCCGAGGGCGACGATCGCGGCGAGCCGGTCACGGTCGTCGCGGGACAGACCGCGACCGTGCGGCTCGTGGTCGAGTCACAGGACGGCGCGATCACCGGGGTCGTGAAGGACGCGGGTGGCGAACCGGTCGGCGACGCGTGGATCGTCGCCGCGCGCGAGCCGGATGCGCCGGGCGGCGCGGCAGGCGCCGGCGTGCGCCAGACGCGCTGGACCTGGGGCCGCACCGATCGGCCGGTGCTCACCGGCAGCGATGGCCGCTTCACCGTCGGCGGCCTCGCCGCGGGGCGCTACACCGTGCGCGCGTACCGGCGCGGCGGCGGCGAGACCGCGGCCGAGCACGTCGCGACCGGCAGCGCCACGACGCTCACGATCCCGGGCACCGGGTCGATCGCCGGCACCGTCGCGGTCGCGACCGGCGGCGCGGCCGAGGCGTTCGAGCTCGCCGTCTCCGACGCGCAGACCGGCTTCGAGCGGCGCGAGCGCTTCGCTCACACCGGCGGCGCGTTCGTCCTGCGCGATCTGCCGGCCGGTACCTACGTCGTCGTCGCCGAGAGCGCCGCCGGCCGCGTGCAGGCGACGGTGCCGCTCGCCGCCGACGAGGATCGGACCGGCGTCGCGCTCGTCCTGGCGTCGAAGCACACCGTGACCGGCCGGTTCGTCGACCTCGCGACAGGCGCGCCCGTGCCTGGCGTCCGCGCGACCGTCACCCCGACCGTCGGCGCCGGCGCCGGCCTCCCGTCCATCGCGATGGGGGGCGACGGCGCCGCGTTGAGCGACGCCCGCGGCCGTTTCACCGTGGGCGACGCGCCCGGGGGCCTGGTGTACGTCGTCGGCCTCAACACCGAGCGCGCCGCGCGGTGGCCCTTCGTCCGCTGGATCGTCGAGCTCTCCGGCGACGGCGTGCACGACGTCGGTGACGTGCCCATGGTCGCGCGCCAGGGCGACGCTCCGCCGGGCGACTTCGGCTGGTCGTTCGCGGAGCCCGCGCCCGACGCCGATCCCCGCACGCGCGCGCTCACGATCAGCGCGGTGCGGCCCGGCCCCGCCGCGACCGCCGGCCTGGTCGCGGGCGACACCATCGTCACCGTCGACGGCCACGACGTGAAGGGCCTGCGCGTCGAGCTCGGCCTGGACCTGCTCCAGGTGCCCGCCGGCACCACCGTGACGGTCGGCCTCGCCCGCGGCGTCGCGCGCTCGCTCACCGCGATCGCCGCGGACTGACGGCCAGGGGCGAAGCCCCGCGGAGCGTCGCAGCGCAAGCCGTCGGGGGCGGCTCGCTGGCGTCGGCAGGCGGTGCGGCGAGGGCTCAGGTCCGCTGCCGCTTGTTCGGGTTGTGCTCTGGCACGACGTGCTGGGGCGGACCGACGCGCGCGGGCGCGACCTGCGGTTGCGGCACGACGGCCATGGGAACGACGTTTGGCGGCGGGCCCAGGATCTGGTTGATCTGTTGAATGACCATCGGCACCGCCTGCGCCTGACCCTGCGCCGGCGCCTGTCCACCCTGCGCCTGTCCACCCTGCGCCTGCGCCTGTCCACCTTGCGCCGGCGCCTGTCCACCTTGCGCCGGCGCCTGTCCACCCTGCGCCTGCGCCTGTCCACCCTGCGCTTGCCCTTGCCCTTGCCCTTGCCCTTGCCCTTGCCCTTGCCCGCCCTGGCCCTGCGCCTGCGCCTGCGCCTGTTGCGGCAGCAGCATCGCGCGTGACTGTCGGACCAGGTCGGCTGCGGCGACGCGCATCTCGTCGAACGACATGAACTGTTGTCGGAACGTGCGGATCTCGACGGGGATCAGGTTCATCCCGTGGCTCTGGTCGAGGTTGAGCTCGGCCATGCCGCCGAAGACGCGTTGCTGCGAGACCTCGGCGTTTCGACCGAGCCCAGAGTTGGTGTACCGGGTCAGGCTGATCGCGGGCAGCTGATCGACCTGGCGCTGGTCAGGACCGTTGTAGTCCGCGACGCCGTCGAGCTGGTCGGCGATCGCCTGGATGACGTCGTCGTGGTGGTCGCGCAGCGCCGTGCGCACCGGCTGCGTGAGGCTGGCGTAGATCTCGTGCAGCGTGACCCGCGACAGGATCGGCGTGTTGTTCTTGATCTGCCCCTGGAGCGGCGCGCCCTGCGGGCCGCCGCGGGCCTGGATCATGAACGCGGCGACCTGGGTCGTCAGCAGCGCCACCGCACCCTTCAGCTCGTCCTGCTCGGCCGCGGTGAGCTGCTGTCCCCACCCGGTCCCCACCACGGCGTCGGCCACCGCCACTCCGTCGAGAGCCCGCTGGCGCGCGTGGTAGACGCGCGGCACCGGCGGCGGCTGGGCCTGCCCCTGCGGGGGCGCCGGCGCCTGGTCTTCACCGCCGAACCACTGCATCACTTCGTACATCTTCTGGATCGGGTAGCCGATCGAGAAGTGACAGAAGACCTCGCCACGCCGACCGGCCGCGTCGTCGGCGGGCAGCGCGGCCGGGTTGCCGAACGTGGGCGCGATGCGCGCCTCGCCCCAGTCGGCGCCGCCCGGCTGCTGCGGGTCCTGCGGCATCGGGTGATAGGGATCGAGCGCGCCCTGACCGACGCCCGGGAGCGCGTCGAGGCGCTTCGTGTTGTCGTCGGCGTACAGGCGATCGTAGAGCGTCCGCATCGCGTCGAGTCGAGTGGTCAGCGCTTGCTGGGCCTGCTGATCGTCACCCGCCAGTTGATCGAACACCTTCATCACGAACTCGAGGTTCGAGTAGACGGTCGCCTGCTGACCGCGGCGCTCGATGCGCTTGTCGGACACCAGCGTGAAGTACGGGTGGTCGATGAGGTTGGTGTCGCCCTGGAGGTGCTGGCCGTTGGCGGTGGTGATCCGTCGCCCGACCTCGACCTCCATCCCCATCCGGCGCTGCACTCCGGTGCGGCCGCCCGTCGCGGACGGGGCGCTCATCTCGTCGAGCAGGTCCACGGCCGACTCGCCGCGCACCACCCGATCGGCGACCGCGTCGGCGTGCTGCTCGTAGCGATCGCCGGCCTCGCCGACGCCACCCTTCAGGTGCACGCCGGCGCGTTGTTGCACGACGTGGGCCGCTTCGTGGGCCGCGGTGTGCAGATCCGGATCGCGGGCGAAGCCGACGCGGTCACCGGTGGCGTAGGCCACGGCGCCGATCGCCGCGCCCGCGGTGGACGCCGGGCCGCCCACCTGTGCGCGGATCGCGCCGATGTCGTGGTGCCCGAACGACGCCTGGATCTGCTCGCCAAACGGCAGCGGCGCGGTGGCGCCGGCGACCCCGGCCGACGCGTGGGCCGCGATCGCGTCCCCGGCGAGCGCGCCGTCACGCGCCTGCACCGGCGCTGCGAAGAAGTAGGCGTCGTCGGTCGCGACCGCCCTGGCGGCGATCCGAGCGTCGCTCGACGGCGGCGCCGGTGCATCCCGCCGCTGTACCGCGACGCGATCGGTCAGCGCTCGCTTGCCCGGCGCGGGCCGCGGCTCGATCAGCGCTGCGCTGGCATCCATCGGACGATCGTGGGCGCGTTCCATACGCAAGGCGTAGCGCCGCGCCGGCGATCGCCCGATATCAGCTCGATGTCATCGGCGGCGTGCCGCACCACGCGCGCCGGCCCGCGCGCCTGCTGCTAGCCTCGCCCCACCCAGATGCTGACCATTGGCTACAAGTCCCCGTTCCCAAGACGGAGGGCGGTGACGGCGGCGGCCGCCGCCGCGACGCGCTCAAGGCCGCGCGTGATGATGCGGACACCGGGTGGCCCCCCTGAGGACTTGCCCGTATAGCCGCCGAT
>JAEUJY010000024.1 GCA_016794525.1 Myxococcales bacterium | reverse complement strand
GTCCCCGCCCCGCACTGGGCGGGGCGTCTGGCGTCTCCGCGCCCCTTCGCTGAACGCTCGGGGCCTTTTGGGGTGGGGCCCCCGGCGACTGCGGGGGGAGGGTCTTTTCGAAAGACCCTCTCTCTATCACTGCGCGGGGAGGGTGTACGGGCCCTTGACGGCCTGGACGCCGATGCCGAGCGAGACGGAGTCGTTGACGCCGTCGGTGCCCGGGTTGCCCGAGCCGTCGAGGAGGTCCATGTCGGTGGTCAGCAGGCTGTTGAGGGTCGAGGTGACCTCGGCCAGCGACACGTCGCAGTCCTTGGGCATCGCGGTGTCGAGGAACGACAGCACGCTGGCGCCGGTCGAGCCCGACATGCAGCCGCAGGTCGGGGGCGTGCGCGGGGCCGCGCCGCAGTCGCGCACGACGAGGTCGTCGACGATCGCCTCGATCGCCGGGTGGATCTTGCCCTCGATGTCCGACTGCTTGATGCCGCCGCCGAGCTTCGAGCCGCTGGTGAAGCCGGTGGCCGAGACCTTGATCTCGGCGCGCGCCTTCTGCAGGGGGAGGTCGAGCGGCGGGCTGCCGGCGTTCAGCGACAGCTGCAGGTTGATCGTGCCGGGGCCACCCTTGAAGGTGCCGCCCATCACGGTGCCAGCCAGCTTGGTGTCGGTGGCCGTGCCGGCCTTGACCGCGAACATGCCGGTGCCGTCCAGGTGGTGGCGGCAGACCGTGTCGTTCATGTCGGTGCACGGCGCCGGGGTGATCGTGCCGTCGGCGGTGTCGCCGATGTAGACCCACATGCCGGCGTTGGCGGCGTTGTCGAGCGCGGTCGCCTTGACGTTCGCGAGCAGCGCGAGCGAGCCCTGATCGACCGACTCGTCGAGCGACATCTGCAGGTTCAGGCCCGGGGCGATGCCGCGGAGCGAGCCGAGGAACGTGCCGAGCTGGTTGTCGATGCCACCGTTCGAATCGCCCGACACGCCATCGATGTCGAGGCCGAGCGTGGTGGCCTCGTTGGCCGACGCCGGCAGCTGGACCTTGGACACGACGTAGAGGTTGTCGGTCCCCTCGATCACGTCGTCGCCGCCGCCGTCGTCACCACCACAGGCGACGAGGCCGGTCGAGACGATCGAACCCAGGAACAGGACCGTAGAGCGATTGACTAGTCTCATCGAGATTCTCCCCGTAGATCTGCGGTGAAAGTTCCGGCAGTTCTATCGCGGGCGCGAGTCGGGCACAAGAACAACAGGCCGGCCGTGGTGGGATCGTGACCGAGCCCATGGAAGCGCCGCGTCGAGGCGTGGCCTTACGGAGGCTTTCCCCGCGCGCCATCGGAACCTCACCGACGCCACACCTGCGCGGCGTCTGTCATAGTGCGCGGCGATGAAGCCCCGCCTGCTCGCCGCCCTCGCGGCCGTCGTCGTCGCGATGGCCGCCGTGTGGTTCCTCGCGCTGCGCAAGTCCAGCGACACGCCGAAGCCCAAGCCGACCACCGACGTCAGCGCCGGCAGCGGGGCGGGCACCGGGCCGGCCCGCCCCGGCCCCGATCGCGGCCCGCGCCCCGGCCCCGAGGGCGGCGAGGCGCAGATCCTCATCGACGACGATCCGGCCGGCGAGCTGCGCCTCGAGGGCCTGGTGCTCGGCGCCGACGACAAGCCCGTCGAGGGCGCCACCGTCGTGGTGTCGACCAACCCGTCGCGGCAGACCACCACCGACGCCGACGGCAGCTTCGGCTTCGACAAGCTGGTCGGGCGCCCGTACACGCTGGTCGCGCGCGCGCCGAGCGGCGTCGGCGGCCCGGTCACGGCCAAGCTCACCGCCACCAGCGACCCGGTCGTGCTCAAGCTGCGCCCGGCCGGCTCGGTGAAGGTGACGACCCTCGACAAGGCCGGCAAGGCCGGCGCGGACCAGCCGATCAGCGGCGCCACCGTCGAGCTGCGCGGCCTCGACAGCCAGACCGCCCAGACCGGCGGCGATGGCACCGTCGAGTTCGCGGTGGTCGTGCCCGGCGGCTACGAGGTCGTCGCCGCGGCGCCCGGCTTCGCCCCCAGCCGGCAGTTCACGCAGGTCGGCGCCGGCCCCACCGAGCTGACCCTCGCGCTGGTCGCCGGCGCCGCGGTCGCGGGCCGCGTCGTCGACGAGGCCGGCAAGCCGGTGCCGGGCGCGCGCGTCGTCTACTCCGGCGCGTCGGACTGGAACGTCCAGGCCGACGAGCGCAAGGACGGCGTCCTGACCGACACCGCCGGCCGGTTCGCCTTCCCGGCGTTGCCCGCCGGCAGCTTCCGGTTCGTCGCCCGCCACGAGAGCTTCGCGCCGGGTTCGAGCGCGATCGTCACGCTCGACGGCAGCCACGCGGTCGACGGCGTCGAGATCAAGCTCACCGCCGGCGCCACCGTCGCCGGCAAGGTCGTCGATGGCGCCGGCGCGGCGGTGCCCAGCGCCCGGGTGCGCATCGCCGTGGCCAGCCGCGGCATGGTGGGCGCCGAGCCGCGCCAGGTGTTCTCCGACGACGACGGCACGTTCGTCGTGCGCGGGCTGCCCAAGAAGCCGCTCGACGCGGTGGCGATCGCCGAGACCGGCTCGTCGAAGAACGTCGCGGTCGACGCCTCGCGCGGCGACGTCAAGGACGTCGTCATCACGATCGATCAGACCGGCACGATCGCCGGCGTCGTCGTCGACAAGACCGGCGAGCCGCTCGAGGGCGTGCAGGTCTCGGCCTTCCCCGACTTCCGCTCGGGCACCGGCGGCGACCCGATGCAGTTCCGGCTGCGCGGCATGCCGCAGGAGCTGACCAACGCCGGCGGCGAGTTCAAGATCGTCGGCCTCGCGCCCGGCACGTACAACGTCCGCGCCAGCCGCAGCGTCGGCAACCGCGGCCGGATGTTCGGCATGGACGGCGAGAAGGCGCAGACCGGCACCACCAACTTGCGGATCGTCCTGCCCGCCGACGGCGGCATCAAGGGCAAGGTGGCGTTCGCCGACGGCACCGTGCCGACGCCGTTCTCGGTGGGCGTCGGCTTCACCAGCGACCCGGTGGCGTCCAAGGACGGCCGCTTCGAGCTGCGCGATCTGGCGCCGATGAAGTACTCGCTGACGATCCGCGGCCCCGAGTTCGATCCCAAGACCGTCGAGGTCGTCGTCGAGGAGGGCAAGATCGTCGACGCCGGCGACATCGTCGTGAAGAAGGGCCGGGCCATCGCCGGGCGGGTCACGCTCAAGGGCCAGCCGGTGGTCGGCGCCACGGTCTACGCCGGCGGCCAGATCTTCGGCACCGGCAGCTCCAACACCGCGGCGTTCGGCGGGCCGCCCGGCCGCGCCGGCAACAAGGAGGCGGTCACCGACGAGGAGGGCAAGTTCCGGCTGACCGGCCTGGGGCCCGCGCCGCTGGCGGTGGTCGCCGAGCACCCGGACTTCGGCCGCTCGGCGGCGATGCGCGTGGTGCGCGGCGCGCCCAACGAGCTGACGCTCGAGCTGGTGGTCGCGGGCTGGGGCGTCTTGACCGGCAAGGTCAGCGACGACGCCGGCCCCGCCGCCGACACGATCATCAGCGCGCAGTCGGTCAACGCGCCCAACGCGACCTACTCGGTGGTCAGCGGCGCCGACGGCACCTTCCGCTTCGACAAGCTCGCGCCCGACACCTACAAGGTGTCGGCGATGCTGGGCACCCCGATGCGCGGCATGACCTTCTACTCCAAGCAGGTGAAGGTCGACACCACCGCCCCGGCGACGGTCGAGCTGACCGTCGACAAGGGCGCGATCACCGTCTCGGCCACGGTCACCGCCGACAACGGCGACATCTCCGGCGGCGCGGCCTGGCTGCTCACCGGCACGATCACCGCCGCCAACGCCGACGAGCTGGGCCTCGCCTCGGCGCTGCAGACCACCGGGTCCTCGACCTTCAGCATCCTGTTCGGCGGTCGCCCCGCGACCTTCGCGAACGTGCGCCCGGGCGACTACAGCCTGTGCGTGGCGGTGCTGCCGGCCGGCCTCGCTGGTCCGCAGCAGGGCATGCAGTACTTCACCAACCACGCCGCCGACCTGCCGGTGAAGTGCAAGATGGTCAAGGTCACGCCGGCGCCGGCCGACCAGAACTTCACCATCGCCACGACGCTGCCGGCGCTGGTCCCCGACCCGTGATTTCTTGACTCGCGGCCCCGCGGCTTCGATAACCGACCCGTGCGCACCACCCTCGTCCTCGCCGCGCTGTGCCTCGTCACCGCGTGCAAGCGCCACCCGGCCGGGGAGCGCACCTGCGGCGAGGTCGGCCACCGCTTCTACGAGCTCGGCCACGCCGAGGTCGAGAAGTCGACCGAGCTGACCCCGGCCGAGCGCACCGGCGTGCGCGGCCTGCTGGCGCCGATGCGCGACAGCATGGTGCGCGCGTGCACCGAGGATCACTGGACCGCCGCGGCCCGGGCGTGCTTCGCCGCCGCCGCCGATCAGCAGGCGTTCTACGCCTGCGACGCGCAGCTGTCGCCCGAGCAGCGCGCGATCCTCGCGCAGCGCGCCGCCGGCAAGGGCAAGTAGCCCGCGCCGCCCGCGCGGCGTCGCGAACGAGGCCGGCCTACGCCGGCTTGGCGCCCTCGCGGTCGACGGCGAGGCCCATGCTGTGGAAGCCCATGTCGACGTAGACCGTCGTGCCGGTGATGCCGGCGGCCAGCGGCGACGCCAGGAACGCGGCGGTGCCACCGACGTCCTCGGCGGTGATCGGCTTGGCGATCGGCGCGTTGCGCTGGGCGTAGTCGACCATCTGATCGATGAAGCCGATCGCCGACGCGGCGCGCGACGCGAACGGCCCCGCCGAGATCACGTTGACCCGGTGACCCCAGGCCCGGCCGGCCTCGAAGGCCAGCGTGCGGGTGTCGCTCTCGAGCGCGGCCTTGGCCGACGACATGCCGCCGCCATAACCGGGCACGACGCGCTGGCTGGCCATGTACGACAGCGACAGGAACGAGCCGCCGGCCGGCATGATCGGGCCGAACGCCTGCACCATCGAGACGAACGAGTAGGCCGAGGCCGACAGCGCCGCGAGGTAGCCCTTGCGGCTGGTCTCGGTCAGCGGCTTCTTGACCTCGGGGCCGTTGGCCAGCGAGTGGATGACGATGTCGACCCCGCCGAAGTCGGCCTTCATCTGCGCCGCGACGCCGTGGATCGTGAAGTCGCCGCACTCGCGGTAGCGCCGCGAGTCCTTGACCTCGGCCGGCACCTCGTCGAGCCGATCGTACTCGGCGTCGAGCGGGTAGACCTTGGCGAAGCTCATCTTGGCGCCGGTCGACAGCGTCATCGACGCGTCGAACTTGCCGCGGTTGAGCATGGTCTGGAAGATCGTGAGCGCCGGCGGCCAGGTGCCGACGGCGACGGTGGCGCCGGCCTCGGCCAGGGCCTTGGCGATCGCGAAGCCGAAGCCGCCGTCGTCGGCGACGCCGGCGACCAGGGCGCGCTTGCCAGTGAGATCGATTCCGAGCATGCGGGGGTCATCGCCCGCGGCGCGCGCGCTGTCAATTCAGGGGGCTGGTCGTCGGGCTCGCATCGTTCAGCCGCCGCCGGGCGGGTTGGTGCACACCCCCGGCTGGTAGTCGGCGGCGCACTGGCACGGGCAGTCCCAGATCGGCTCGACGCCGGCGCAGCTCGGCGCGATCGTCACCGCGGTGGTCGCGGTGCGACCGCGATCGTCGATCGTCAGCTCCAGCCGCCACGGCTGATCGAACACGTCGCGGGTGGCCGCCGCGGCCGGGCACACGGCCAGGTTGGCCATCGAGAAGAACTGCGACTCGACCGGCACGCCCCAGCCGCCACCGCCGAGGCGGAGCTGGGCCGGGCGCGACTCGATCGCGATGACCTGGTTGGTGCCGGGGTCGCGCAGCGCCGCGGTGAGCTGCAGCGCGCAGCCGTCGACGTTCTTGGCCCGCACCCCGACCAGCAGGATGATCCCGCCCTGCGGCGGCGCCATCATCGGCACCACCGCGCCGTCGGTGAGCTCCACGCCGTCGGGATCGCCGCTGCGGATCGCGATCAGCTCGGGCGCCGCCTGCAGATCGCCGATCGCCGGCACGCACGCGAAGGGATCGCCGCCGTCACCGCCGTCGCCGTCGTCGGCGTCGACCGGCCCGTCGCGGCGCGCGTCGACCACCGCGTCGGTGCCAGCCTGACCGCACGCCGCCAGCAGCAGCGAGAGCAGCGAGAGCACCGAGGACAGCGACGCGCGGCGGACCACACCGCGACTATCGCGGGCAGGCGCGGCCGGGGCCAGCGCCGCCACGCCGGTTCGCCCGCCGGTGCGACGCCGATCACCGATGCGCCAGCACCAGCACCCGCCGCATCGCCCCGCCGGCGCCGGCCACCGTCAGGTCGAGGTAGTCGCCCGCCGTCGTCAGCCGCCACGCCGCGATCACGTCCTCGGTCGAGGCCGGGCGATCGTCGATCGCCGTCACCCGCTCGCCGGGCACCAGCCCCAGCACGTCGAGCAGGTGGTCGCCGGCCGCGGCGCGCGCCACGTCGACGACGACCACCCCGGGCGGCCCCGGCGGCGCCGGCACCTCGCGGCGCCCGGTGGCCAGCAGCAACACCGCCGCCGCCGCCAGCCCCAGCATCAGGCTCTTCCACACGACGTCGGTCATGGCGACCAGCGATTCAACAACGCGGCCAGCCCACGCGACCGCCGAACCGCGCGACGCCACACGCCCCCGCCGCCGCGCCGCGCCTGCCCGGCACGAGGCCGCCCGGCGCGCGCGCCATTGTGGCAGCGCCGGATCTGGCCACGGTCGTCGCGAATTCCGCCGGCCGTCGTGACCTCGGGTTCACGCCGCCGCCAACCCGCGCTGACGATCGCGGCGGCCCGGGCGTTGCTCTCCCCTCGCCCATGCGCCACAGCGTCCTCGCCGCCCTCGCCCTCGCCGCCGCCGCGGCCCCCGCCGCCGCCGATCACGGCCCGATCACCGTCGGGGCGCGGGTCGGCGGCTACGGCTTCCGCAACCCCGACTCGGTCGACGCCACCGGCCACGTCGCCTGGGACGCGTGCCGGATGAACGGCCTCGGCGTGTTCGCCCGCCGGCCGCTCGGCCGGTTCTTCGCCGAGGGCGGCGCCGACGTGTACTTCACCGAGGGCTTCCCCACCGGCGCGGCCGACGTGCCCGAGGGCGAGTCGCGCAGCCGGCTGTCGGGCCTGATGACCGTCGCCGCCGGCGCCAACATCGTCGAGACCCGGCGGTTCATCGGCTACGCGCAGCTCGGCGCCGGCCTCGAGATGACGTCGTTCCGCTTCTCGAGCGGCATGGACACCATGGAGGACAGCCGCGCGCTGCCGCTCGGCTTCGTCGGCATCGGCGGCGAGCTGCGGCTCGGCCAGACCAGCTTCGGCGCCAGCCTGCGCGCCCACGTCATGGGCAACTACAGCGCCGTCTACCAGGCCAACCGCGACACCTGGGATCCCACCACCAACCACCTCGAGGTCAGCCCCGAGGCCGCCGCGCAGGGCCAGTTCTACGTCAGCTACGCGATGTGACCGATCACAGCTGCTGCGCGAGGTAGTTCGCGAGGCCGATCTGCTTGATCGTCTCGACCTGCGTCTCGAGCCAGTCGGTGTGCTCTTCCTCGCCGACGAGGATCTTGGTGAGCAGGTCCTCGGTGCCGTTGTCGCCCAGCCGGCGGCAGGTCGCGATCCACTCGTTGAGCTTGCCGATCGCGGTGTGCTCGAGCGCCAGGTCGGCCTCGAACTGCTCGGGCACGGTCTCGCCGACCCGCAGCCGGCCGAGCCGCTGCAGGTTGGGGACGCCGTCGAGGAACAGGATCCGCTCGATCACCTGATCGGCGTGCTTCATCTCGTCGATCGACTCGGCCCGCACCTTCGCCGCCAGCTTCTTGTAGCCCCAGTGGCCGCACAGCTTGGCGTGGATGAAGTACTGGTTGATCGCGGTGAGCTCGTTGGTGAGCAACTCGTTCAGGAGGTCGATGACCTCGGCGTGACCCTTCATGGCGCGGCCTCCCTCGCTTCGGTGGTGCGCGACCTTACCGAGGCGAGGGAGCGGGGGCAATCGCCGCAGCCGTTACCGTGCGCGAGGCGATCTTCCACGTCGGGGATGCACGCCCCGCAGCCGGTGCCGGCGCCACAGGCCCGGCCGACCTCCTCCACCGTGGACGCACCCTCGGCGATGGCGGCGTCGAGGTCGCGGTCGCGGACGGCGTGGCAGAGGCAGACGATCATGATCGTGGGTTCGGCCGGCTTCGGGTTTCGACCAGCGCTTTCGAATTTGAAAATGCCTTTCAAAGGCAATTCCGTCAAGCGCTACGTGCTTCGACAGTGCTCAAGTGCCTGAAATCGTGGATCGCGTCACCGCGTCGCAGGGGCTCGTCCGGATCTACGAAACCGCCGCCGCCGACCTTCCCTGGCGTGTTACGACCACGGCGATGAAGGCTACCTGGTTGATCGTCGGTGTCGCGCTGGCCGCCAGCGGCTGCGAGAAGGACCGCGGCATGCCCGCGGCCAAGGGCTCCGGCGCGCTGAGCGCCAGCGAGGCCGAGCTGCTCGCCCACCTGCCGGCCGGCGGCGACATCGTCTTCGGCGGCAACTACTTCGGCCTGCAGGACTGGACGGCCAACTCGCCGCTCGGGCGCATGTCCAAGCAGATCGATCCGATCTCGGCCAAGTGGAACGCGTGCCTCGCGCGCTCCAACTTCACGATGGCCGGCGCCGGCGGCTTCCGCGACGGCGCGCTGCGGATGGCGATGTACATGAAGGGCATCGACCTCGCCGGGTTCAGCAAGTGCTCGAGCGACGCCGGCCTGCCGGTGACCAGCGATCCCGACGGCAAGTTCATGACCGTCACGCTCGAGAACCGCGGCGGCCTGACCCTGGCGATGCCGTACCTGGCGGTGCCGGGCGGCGTCTACACGGTCGTGAGCCTGCGCCTCGACCCCGGCACGATCACGCCGGTGGCGGTCGACCTCGGGCGCGCCGACCTCGAGCGCGAGCAGGCGTCGCTGGCGACCGCCAACCTGGCCAACGATCCGCGGATGAGCGCGTGGCTGGCCAAGGTCGATCGCTCGCGCACGTTCTTCTTCGTCGGCTCGGGCGAGGGCACGCCGTGGGGCGATCAGGTGGGGCTGATCTACGGCGGCATGGACATCAGCGATGGCATCGCGTTCGACGTCACGGTCGACGTCCGCGCCGACGGCGGCGCCGACCAGGTCGTCAGCGGCTGGAAGCGCGCCCGCAGCGAGCTGGGCCGCCTGCCGCCGTCGATGCAGCCGCTCAAGGACGCGATGAAGTCGGTGCGGCTCGGCAAGACCAAGGACGGCCTGCGGGTGGTGGCGCGCATCTCCAACGCGCAGCTCGAGGCGGTGACCGCGATGATCGCGCCGATGTTGCCGCAGCCGTGATCTGATATCGTCGGGCCAATGAAGCAGCTCGGGGTGGTCGCGTTCGCCGTGGTCCTGGGCGCCTGCAGCAAGCAAGCGCCAAAACCGATGGACCCCAACCAGGACCCGGCCAGCCGCGCCGCGGTCGAGAAACTCGAGGGCTTCCGCGCCCAGGTGTGCGCCTGCGAGGACAAGGCGTGCGCCGACGGCGTCCGCGAGTCGCGCGAGGCGTGGCTGGCCGCGAGCTACGGCAGCGCGACCCTGTCGGCGGAGCAGCAGCGCGCCCGCGACGCCGCCAACGCCGCGTTCACCGAGTGCGGCGCGAAGGCGGCGACGCCCAAGGTGGCGGACGCCGCGCAGGCCATCGTCGAGATGGCGGCGCTGCGCGACCAGATGTGCGCGTGCAAGGACCGGGCGTGCGCCGATCAGGTCGCGGAGACGTTCGCGGCGATGGGCGAGAAGTACAAGGACACCAAGGCCACCGAGACGCAGATCAAGGAAGCCACCAAGATCGCCGAGGCCTACGGCACGTGCATGGCGACCCTCTACAACGCCGCGCCCTGACGCCGAACCTCGGTCACCGAGGGGCCCGTCGGTGACCGAGCGTCGGGCCGTG
This sequence comes from Myxococcales bacterium, assembly GCA_016794525.1. Lineage (GTDB taxonomy): Bacteria > Myxococcota_A > Polyangia > Haliangiales > Haliangiaceae > UBA2376. The sequence continues at coordinate 20,340 of JAEUJY010000024.1, read as the reverse complement.
ATATACAGCGGCCGATGACCACGCCGCGCACGTCCTTGTCGTCCAAGCGCCTGGCCAAGGCGCTCGCTCGCATCCACGCCGCCCAGGATCAGGTCGCGGCTCGCTACCTCGGCGACTCCGGGGCGCGCCAGCCGGTGCACACGGTTTACGGCGGCGCGCACCTGTTCACCGCCGACACCGCCGGCAAGCTCGGGCAGCTCGCGCGCCGCGCGCTCGAGACCTACGGCGCCGACGCCGAGCAGTTCGCCAGCGTCGTCGGCGCGCCGGTCCACCTGGCCAAGACGGTCCACGAGCGGGTCACCGCCAAGCTGGCCCGCGAGGCGGTCGAGGACTTCCGGATCGACTTCGAGGACGGCTACGGCATCCGCCCCGACGCCGAGGAGGACGGCCACGCCGTCGCCGCGGCCCAGGAGGTCGCCAAGGGCCTCGCCGCCGGCAGCCTGCCGCCGTTCATCGGCATCCGGGTCAAGCCGTACTCCCGCGAGCTGGCGCCGCGCTCGATCCGCACGCTCGACGTGTTCCTGACCGAGCTGGTCGGCGCCACCGGCGGCGCGCTGCCGCCCAACTTCGTCGTCACGCTGCCCAAGATCACCAGCGTCGAGGACGTCGAGACGCTGGTGTGGCTGTTCGGCGAGCTCGAGGAGAAGCTCGACCTCGCGGCCGGCTCGCTCAAGCTCGAGATCATGGTCGAGACCACCCACTGCATCATGGACCCCAAGGGGCGGTCGATGCTGCCGCGGCTGCTCGACGCCGCCGCCGGGCGCATGACCGGCGCGCACTTCGGGACCTACGACTACACCGCGAACTGCGACATCACCGCCGCCCACCAGAAGATGGGCGCGTCGGCGTGCGACTTCGCCAAGCACATGATGAAGGTGTCGTTCGCGCAGACCGGCGTGGCGCTGTCCGACGGCGCGACCGTGATCATGCCAGTGGCGCCGCACCGCGCGCCGGCGGGCGGCGCGCTCACCGACGCGCAGCAGCGCGCCAACCTCGACGCGGTCCACGCGGCGTGGCGGCTGCACGCCGCCGACGTGCGCCACTCGCTCGAGACCGGCTTCTACCAGGGCTGGGACCTGCACCCGGCGCAGCTGCCGACCCGCTACGGCACGGTCTACGGCTTCTTCCTCGAGGGCGCCGCCGCCGCGTCGCTGCGGCTCAAGAACTTCGTCGACAAGGCCGCGCAGGCGACGCTGGTCGGCGACGTCTTCGACGACGCCGCCACCGGCCAGGGCCTGCTCAACTACTTCCTGCGCGGCATCTCGTGCGGCGCGGTCACCGAGGAGGAGGCGCTGGCCACCGGGCTCACCCTCGAGGAGATCCGCGGCCGCTCGTTCGTGAAGATCCTCGAGGGCCGCAAGGCCCGCGCCGCCGCCGCCGCCGCGCAGTAGGACCGCGCCCCGGCGCCTACAGGCCGGTGACGGTCGCCTTGCAGGCGGCCTCGAACGCGGCCAGCGCCGGCACGACCTCCTTCTCGAGCGAGGCGCGGCACACCACGTAGTGCTCGGCGCCCTTCTTCCACCACACCATCGCCAGGTCCTTGCGATCGCCGCTCGCGACCACCATCGTCCGACCGCCGGGCGTGGTCTCGTCGCGCTCCACCGTGCCCGCGCTGGCGAGCGGCGCGAACTCGACCTTGTCGGCGACCGCCGGCCAGTCCTTGGAGGTGCACGTGCCGTCGCAGTTGGTGCCGACCGCGTACTTGGTCATGAAGCCCAGGTTGGCGTCGTCGGGCGGCTTGACCATGCCGGGGATCGCGCCCTCCTTCCAGCCCTTGGGCTTCACCCAGGCGACGTGGTCCTGGTCGTCCTTCGCGGTGTCGAACTCGAGCTTGCCCTTGAGCTCGGCCGGCACCGCCGCGTTGGCCGCCGCCGGGTCGGCGTCCTTGGCCTTGCCGCCCCCGCCACCGCCGCTCTCGGACTTCTTGCCGCCGCAGCCGAGCACGGCCACCGCCAGCGCGATCATCATCGTGGTTCGCATGCGCGCCATTGCACGCGAAGCCACCGCGACCGTCAACCGCTCAGCTGCCGCGGTAGGTCGAGTAGCCGTACGGGCTGAGCAAGAGGGGCACGTGGTAGTGGGCGGCGCCGTCGACGATCTCGAACTGGATCTCGGCGACCGGGAAGAACCCCGGCGTGCCGCACGCCGCGAAGTACGCGCCGGTGTCGAAGCCGATGCGGTAGCGGCCGGGGGCGACCGGGCCCGGCGGAGTCAGCGTGCGCAGCCGGCCGTCGTCGTCGGTCGCACCCGCGCCCAGCTCGCGCCAGGCGCCGCCGTCGAGCAGCTCGAGGCGGACCGGCACGCCGCGGGCGGGGCGACCGAGGGCGGTGTCGAGGACGTGGGTGGTGATCATCGGCGCGCCCAGCGTACCAGGATCGCGCTCAGCCTTCGGCCACCAGCTTGCGCAGCCGCAGCCGGGTGATCTTGGCCTGCTCCTCGGCGGCGGTGCGCAGCTCGCTGGCGATGTCGCGGTCGAGGCGCGCGCGCAGATCGGCCAGCATCTCGTCGGCGCTGCGACCGGTGGCGCAGACGATGTAGATGAAGCCGTGCTTGGCCGCGTACGCCGCGTTGGCCTCGGCCAGCGCCGCGCGGGTGGCGTCGGCGGCCTCCGCGGTGCCGCGCTGCTCGCCGGCCGCCCAGGTGCCGTGGCCCGCGGCCGGCCGCGCGCCGATCTGCGGGTGCGCCGCGAACGCCTCGCGCCAGTCGGCCTCGCCCAGCGACCACCACGCGCGCTCGGCGATCCGCTCGAGCGCCGCGGCGTCCTCGAACGGCCGCGCCGCGGCGACCACGCGGGCCCACGCGGTCGCGCCGCAGCAACGCGCGAGCGCGGCCTCGGCCGCCGCGGCGTCGAGCCCGTCGAGCGCGGCCAGGCCGGCGGGGCGGGCGGCGACCAGCTCACCCCAGGCGCGCATCCGCGCGACGCCGCCGTCGGGGAACACGCTCAGCCGCAGGTGGCTGACCGGCCCGACCCGGCGCAGCTCGTCGGCGAAGCGGTGGCGGGTGTGGGGCTGCAGCGGCGTGGCCAGGATGGTGCGCCACGCGTCGGGCTGATCGGGCTGGCCCGCGGCGCGGCCCTCGACCAGGCAGCGGCCCGGGGCGTTGCCCTTGAAGTGCGAGGTGTCGATCTCGAGCCGCTCGACCACGCCGGCGCCGGCCAGCCGCACCAGCGCCCAGTCGTGGCCGGGGCCGCGGCGCCGCCGGGTCTCCCAGCCGTCGGCCATCGTGCGCGAGCGGTCCGGCTTGATCAGGTTGTTGCGCGAGCCGAAGAACATGTCGCTGCACGACTCGACCCAGCCGCCGTTCTCCAGCGCCGCCAGGTCGATCGTGCCCGCGAGCTGCGCCGGCCTCGGCGTCACGACGCCGTGGACCCGCAGCCGCGCGACGCCGCCGTCCGGGAAGATGTTGAGGCGCAGGTGGGTGATCCGGCCGCGGTGGGCGATCGCGAAGCGGTTCTTGCTGTCGCCGGCCAGCGCGCTCTTCGGCAGGAGCTCGGTCCAGGTCGCGGTGGCCAGCGCGCGCAGATCGAGCGGGTCGTCGAGCTCGCAGCCCTCGAGCGACGCCTCGGCCGGGTAGTTGCCGCGGAACCAGGCGGTGTCGATCACGACGCCGTGGATCACGCCGGGCATGCCCAGCCGCACGACGCACCAGTCGTAGCCCGGCTCGCGCCGGCGCCGCGTCTCCCAGCCGTCCATCCACTTGCCGCGATCGGTGTAGACGTGGTCCTTCCACTCCGCCGCGTGGGGCTTGAGCAGGTTCTCCTTCTCGGCGAAGAACTCGTCGTTGCACGAGAGCGCGGCGCCGCCGACCTCGTCGAGCGCGAGGTCGGGGAGGTCGAGGAAGCTCGGGTCGGTGGTCATGCGCGGCCCACGCTACCGCGACCGACCGCCGCGCGGCCAGCGTGACGGCGGTCGCAGCGCCGCCGCGCGTTCGTTGACGGGGCCAGTGGCGGTCGCCAGGATCGAGGCATGATCAAGCTTGGATTCAACGGTGGGTTGATCGCGGCGTGCGGGCTGCTGGCGGCGATGGGGTGCGGCGACGACCAGCACGTCACGACGCTGCAGTGGTATCGCGTGCCGTGCCACGGGCCGTTCCCGCGGCTGTGCCCGGCCGATCGCGACGCGACCGGCGAGCTGCAGTTCGTCTACGACGCCATCACGGGCTACGAGCTGACGTGGGGCGTCGAGGCCGACGTCCGCTACCACGTCGAGCCCGGCCCCGACGCCGAGGACGCCGGCGACGACTGGGTGGTCGACGCGGTGCTCGCCGAGCGGACGGTGACGCCGGGGGCCGCGGTCACCTGGGGTGTCGGCATCGGCGAGACCTGGTTCACGGCCGTCGGCGATCACGTCGCCGTGCTCGGCGAGCCGGTGGCCTGCGAGCCGACGCTGTGCGCCGAGCTCACGACGGTCGACGCCACCGCGGGCCGCCTGGTCGACGTCGAGTACACCGGCGACGCGGCGATGCCGCTGCGCGCGATCGCGGTGCGCCCCGCGCCGTGACGGCGGCCACGCGGCGGCTGGCACGCAGCGGCAACCCGCTTGCCGGGCGCGACCGGCGCGGCGAGAGTGAAGCCATGCGAGGCACGATCTGGTCCGCGGTCGCGACGACCGCGCTGCTCATCGGCTGCGGCGATCAGCAACACACCGGCACGATCGCCTGGTACCGCACGCCGTGCGCGACGGTCACCGCGACGTTGTGCACGGTGATGACCGACGAGACCGGCACCTCGACGGCGTTCTACAACCCGATCGAGGGCTACACGCCGACCTGGGGCGTCGAGGCCGAGGTCCGCTACACCATCGAGGACGCGTCGGGCGGCCCCGACGCGGTCGGCGCCTACGTGATCGATCAGGTCGTCGCCACCCGCGCCGTCCCGGCCGGGGCGCCCGCGGTCTGGCGCCTGTCGTCGAGCTGGGCCTGGTTCGCCGCCGACGGCGACCAGCTGAAGCTGCTCGGCGTGCCGGTGGCCTGCACCGCCGAAGTCTGCGCCGACGTGCTGGCCCGCGACGGGGCCGGCGCGGAGTTCGTCGTCGACGTCGAGGCCACCGGCGACCCGGCGCGGCCGGTCCGGGCGATCGCCGCGCACGCGCCGTGAGCGCCCCGCGCCGCTCCCGGGCATGATCGCGCGATGGTGGCCGACGCGCACAGCTGGATCGAGGCGCTGACCTTCGTGCTGGCGAAGCCGGTGGCCCCGGCGGACTCGCCCGAGCGCCAGGCCCGCCTGCTCGACAAGCTCGCGCGCGAGGGCACGCGGTTCGTCGAGGACGCGCTGGCGTCGCTGCCCGGCGATCCCGGCGCCGACAGCGCGCGCCACGCGGCGGTCCGCAAGCACCGCACCGAGCTGACGCGCGCCGGGCTCGCCGCCTACGACGCCGCCCGCTTCACCTCGGCGGCGCTGGCCGGGTTGCGCGCGGGACATGGCGACCCCGACGCGACGTGGCACCGCTTGCGGATGCTCGGCCACGCGCTGCAACGCACCTACCGGTCGTGGGCCGAGTACGCCGCGGCGTACGACCTCGGGCGCGCGGTGCTCGCCGGTGGCCACGCGCGCGCCGCGGCCGACCGGGCGCTACCGACGGTCGCGTGGGGGCTCGATCTGCAGGTCGCCGGCCCCAAGGCGCGCGCCCGCTACCGCCGGTCGCGGTGCCCGCACTGCGGCGGCATCAAGGAGCTGCCGTCCCAGACCGCCTACGTCTACTGCGACTTCTGCGGCGAGCTGTGCGACTTCGACTTCGAGCGGGCCCAGGCGGCGTCGGGGCCGGCGGAGCTGCCAGGGCGCGACGAGCTCGAGCGCCGCCTGGCGCGGGCCCGCGCCGCCGGCGACCGCGCGACCTACCGCCGCCTCCAGGCCCAGCAATACGCCCAGCTCGCGACGGTGCCCGGGCTGACCTCGCCGCGCATCGCCGATCCCGCGTACCGCGACGCGTGGGTCGCGTTCATGGCCGACTCGGTCACGGCGTTCATGTTCGACGACGAGGCGCAGCGCCTCGAGGCCGCGTACCAGGCCTGCTGCGCGGCGGTCGTGCTGATCGAGGTCAAGCAGCAGCCGCGCGTCGTGCCGGCGTCGTTCCCACCGGTGATCGACGCGTTCCTGGCCCGCGGCGAGCGCGCCACCGCGCTGTGCGCCGAGCTCGGCCTGCTCGCCGGCCACCCCGATCGACTCACGCCCGCGATGTGGCGCCACCTCGAGCGCTCGCTGTTCGTGCAGCCGTGGCTGCCGATGCTCGACGAGGCCACCGCGCAGGCGACGCTCGCGCGCCTCGGCCTCACCGCGTCGTTCGACGCCGCGCCGCCCGGCAAACGCACGCGGCTGCCGTGCCACCAGTGCGGGGCGAGCCTCGAGATCGTCGCCGGAGCCCGCCGCGTGACCTGCGAGCACTGCGGCCATCGCCTCGAGCTGGTCACGCGCCAGCGCTAGCGGCGCGCGCGCCGCGCGAGATCGCGCTAGATCAGCTGGCCGGCGACGCCGTCGACCGCGGCGCCGTCGTAGATGCGCTGGCCGCGCAGGTAGGTCGCGTGGATCCGGCCGACCAGCCGCGCGCCGGCGTACGGCGTCACCTGGTGGCGGTGGCGGATCGCGCTCGGCTCGACGCAGTAGGCCTCGTCGTCGGCCAGCACGCACAGGTCGGCGTCGGCGCCGACGGCGATGGCGCCCTTCCGGCCGCTCAGCCCGGCCAGCCGCGCCGGCGCCTCGCACATCCAGCGGACGACGTCGACCAGCGTGTGGCCGCGGGCCCGCGCCGCGGTCCACACCGCGGGCAAGGCGAGCTGCAGCCCGGCGATGCCGCCCCACGCCGCCACGAAGTCGCCGGCCTCCATCCGCTTGAGCGCCGGCGTGCACGGCGAGTGATCGGACGCGACCAGCGCCAGCGTGCCGTCGGCCAGCGCCTGCCACAACAGCTCGCGGTTGGCGCGCTCGCGGATCGGCGGCGCGCACTTCCACGGCGTCGCGCCGTCGGCGATGTCCTCGGCCGCGAACGTCAGGTAGTGCGGACACGTCTCGGCGGTGAGCGGCAGCCCCTCGGCGCGGGCGCCGCGCAACAGCGGCAGCGCGGTCGCCGCCGAGTGGTGGACGACGTGGGTGCGGGCGCGCGTGTCGCGGCACAGGCGGACCACCAGCGCGATCGCCTCCTCCTCGGCGGCCGGCGGCCGGCTCGCGAGGTACGTCGCGTAGGCGCGCGGATCGGCGTCACGCAGCCCCGCCGCCGCGGCGTCGATCGGCCCCGCCACCTCGGCGTGGACCAACAGCGGCGACGCCAGCCGCGCCAGCGCGCCCATCGCCGGCGCCAGCGCCGCCTCGTCGACCCAGCCGAACTCCTCGACGCCGCTGTCGACGAGGAAGCACTTGAAGCCGCGGATCCCGTCGGCGACCATGCCGGCCAGCTCGCCGAGGTTGCCCGGCACGACGCCGCCCCAGAACCCCACGTCGACCGCGCACTGGCCGCGGGCCGCGGCCCGCTTGGCCGCCAGCGCCGCCCGCGTCGTCGTCGGCGGGATCGAGTTGAGCGGCATGTCGACCAGCGTCGTCGCGCCGCCGGCGGCGGCGGCCCGGGTCGCGGTGGCGAAGCCCTCCCACTCGGTGCGCCCCGGCTCGTTCAGGTGGACGTGGGTGTCGACGACGCCCGGCAGCACGGCCAGATCGTCGACGTCGTCGAGGGCGGCGCCGGCCGGGACGTCGCCCCACGGCGCCACCGCGGCGATGCGACCAGCGGCGATGTGGATCGCGGCCGGGGCGATCTGCCCGCCGGCCACGACCCGCTGCGAGCGGACCACGCGATCGATGCGCGTCACTTGAGCTTGGCTCCTTGATCGACCCAGGCGCCGAGCTCGGCGCGCTCCTGCGGGGTGATCTGCGTCTTGTTGAGGAACGGCATCGTCTGGTTGGTGTACACGCGGTCCTTGATCCGCGCGGCCATCGCCTGGATGCGCTCGGCGGTGTCGAACATGACGTTGTTGGGCGCGACGACGAACTGGTCGTCGGTGGGCTTGGCGCTGTGGCACTGCACGCAGCGCGCCTGGATGATCTCTTGCACCCGCGCGAACGACACCTGATCGGTGACCGTGACCGCCGGCGCCTCGCGGATCCGCGTCAGGATCATCAGCCCCGCGATCGCGAAGCCGGCCATGCCCAGCGCCGGGCCCATCCACATCCGGCCGGCGTAGCGCACGTTCATGAAGTGGCGCACGCCGGCGCCGCCGACCATCACCATCGCCAGCACGTAGAAGCGCAGGTGGTGGCCGTACGTCGACGGGAAGTGGTTCGAGATCATGATGAACAGGAGCGGAAACGTCAGGTAGTTGTTGTGGATCGAGCGCTGCTTGGCGCGCAGCGACAGCGTCTCGTCCTGCGCCTGGCCGGCCTTGGTCGCGGCGATCAGCGACCGCTGCGACGGCAGGATGCGCATCCACACGTTGCCCGTCATCACCGTGCCGATCATCACGCCGGTCTGGATGTACGCGGCGCGGCCGCTGAACACGAGCGTGAAGCCGTAGGCGGCGGCGAACAGCAGCACGAACGCCAGCGCGGTGGCGACGCCGGGCGCCCGCTTGCCGATCGTCATCCAGATCGCGTCGTAGATCGCCCACGCGGCGATCAGCGACCCCGCCGACCACGCGATCGCCTCGCCCTGCCCCATCGCCCGCACCGACGGGTCGACCAGGAACGCCGCGCCGTTCATGTAGTAGACGACGACCAACAGGCAGATGCCGGTGGCCCAGGTCGTGAAGTTCTGCCACTTGAACCAGTGCAGCTGATCGGGCAGCTCGCCGGGCTCGAGCAGCTTCTTCTCGACCTCGTAGAACGCCCCCGAGTGGACCATGTAGATCTTGCCCTGGGACAGCTTGCTGGCCCCGGGCCCCGGCGCGATCAGGTTGCGGTCGAGCCAGTTGAACAGCATCGAGTTGCCGATCCACATGATCCCGGCGATCAGGTGCGCCCAGCGGAACACCACGTCCAGCAGCTCGTTGGCGTGCATTCGGCGCAATATATACGCGGCCGCGGCGCGCGCCGATCCACGACCGTCCCGATCCGCGGGCCCGGGCGTCGGCGCGGATCGCGGCCTTCCTGGTATCCTCGAGGCCGCGTGGCCGAGGACTCCGACGGCGACTTCCAGGGGACCGACCGCTTCGCGGTGCTCGGCCGCATCGGCGCCGGCGGCATGGGCGTGGTCTACGAGGTCCAGGACGGCGAGTCGGGGCGCCGGGTCGCGCTGAAGACGCTGGCCAACCTCGACGGCCAGGCGCTGCTGCGGTTCAAGAACGAGTTCCGCGCGCTGGCCGATCTCAGCCACCCCAACCTGGTGGCGCTCGGCGAGCTGCTCGAGGACCGCGGCGCGTGGTTCTTCACGATGGAGTACGTCCCCGGCGTCGACTTCATGACCTACGTCTGCGATCGCAGCGGCGCCGCCGGCAACACCTCGAGCAACAGCCTCGGCCCCGCGACCGGCTCGGCGATCACGATGCGCGGCGCCGCGCTGACCAAGCCGTGGACCCGCGAGGTCCCGGCCGAGGACGCCGGCCCGCCCCACGCGTTCGACGAGGTGCGGCTGCGCTCGGCGCTGGTGCAGCTGGCGCGCGGGCTGTGCGTGCTGCACAACGCCGGCAAGGTCCACCGCGACATCAAGCCGGCCAACATCCGCGTCACCCCCGAGGGCCACGTCGTCCTGCTCGACTTCGGGCTGGTGTCCGACGTCGCCGTCGACGATCGCGGCAAGGACGACAACATCGTCGGCACCGCGTCGTACATGGCGCCCGAGCAGGCGGCGTCGGAGCGGGTCGGTCCCGAGGCCGACTGGTACGCGGTGGGCGTGCTCCTGTACGAGGCGCTGACCGGCCGGCTGCCGTACGTCGGCTCGTGGCTGCAGGTCATCATGGACAAGCAGATGTTCCTGCCGCCGCGGCCGCGGGCGCGCACCCGCGCGATCCCGCGCGACCTCGACGCGCTGTGCATGGCGCTCTTGACGATCGATCCGCGGGCCCGGCCCAGCGGCCGCGAGGTGCTGGCCCGGCTCGGGGCCGGCGAGGCCGGCGAGATCACTCTGACGTCGTCGTCGTCGTCGCACCAGCCGCCGTTCGTCGGCCGCCGCCGCGAGCTCGAGCTGCTCGACGCCGCGTTCGAGGACGCCCAGGACGGCGCGCCGGTGGCGGTGCTGGTCGAGGGCGAGTCCGGCGTCGGCAAGAGCGCGCTGGTGCGGCGGTTCCTCGACGCGCTGGCCGCCACCGAGCGCGGCGTGATCGTGCTGGCCGGGCGCTGCTACGAGCGCGAGAGCGTGCCGTACAAGGCGTTCGACGGCGTCGTCGACGCGCTCAGCCGCTACCTGCTGCGGCTCGACGACGCCGCCACCGAGGCGCTGCTGCCGCGCCAGGCCGGGCTGGTCGCGCAAGTGTTCCCGGTGCTCCGCCAGCTCAAGGCGTTCACGATGGCCGAGGCCACCGACGCGCGCCCCGATCCCCAGGGGCTGCGCGCGCAGCTGTTCGCGGCGATCCGCGAGCTGCTCACCCGGCTCAGCGCCCGCGGCCCGCTGGTGCTGGCGATCGACGACATGCAGTGGGCCGATCAGGACAGCCGCGCGCTCCTGGCCGAGGTGCTGCGCGCGCCCGACGCGCCGCCGCTCCTGCTGATCGCGACGGTCCGCCCCGAGGGCGCCGACACCGCGGCGACGATCGACCCCGGGCGCATCCGCCGGGTCCAGGTGGCGCCGCTCGAGGCCGACGAGGCCCAGGCGCTGGCCCGGCAGCTGCTGGCGCGCTCGACGGTCAGCCCCAGCCGCGCCGCCGACATCGCCCGCGAGGCCAACGGCCACCCGCTGTTCATCGACGAGCTGGTGCGGTTCGCGCGGTCGGGCGGCGCCCCCGGCGAGCACGCCACCGGGCTGCGGCTCGACGAGGCGCTGGTGACGCGGGTCGGCGCGCTGCCGCCCGACGCCCGCACGCTGATCGAGGTGGCGGCGGTGGCCGGCGGCCCGCTGCGCCAGACCTCGGCCGCGCGGGCCGCGTCGCTCGGCGCCGCCGAGTTCGCCGCGGCGCTGGCGATGCTGCGCGCCGAGCGACTGATCCGCACCAGCGGCGTGCGCGGCGCCGACACCGTCGAGCCGTACCACGACCGCATCCGCGAGGCGGTCACCGACCAGCTGCCGGCCGACACCCGCCGCGGCCACCAGCACGCGCTGGCGATCGCGCTCGAGGGCAGCGACTACCCGCCCGACCCCGAGGTGCTGGCCGGCCACTGGCTCGGCGCCGGCGAGACCGAGCGCGCCGCCACCTGGACGGTGCGCGCGGCGCAGGCCGCCGATCAGGCGCTGGCCTTCGATCGCGCGGTGCGCCTGTACCGCCACGCGCTCGAGCTGTTGCCGGCGCGCCACGGCGAGCGCCAGGCGCTGACCGTGCGGCTGGCCGACGCGCTGGTCAACGCCGGCCGCGGCAAGGACGGCGCCGAGGCCTACCTCGCCGCCGCCGCGACGGCGTCGCCGTCGGAGATGCTCGACCTGCGGCGCAAGGCCGCCGAGCAGCTGCTCAAGGCCGGCCACGTCGACGAGGGCGTCGCGACGCTGCGCGACGTGCTCGATCAGGTCGGCATCGCGTACCCGACGACGCCGCGGCGCGCGCTGATCGCGTTCCTGCTCACCCGCACGCGCCTGCGCCTGCGCGGCATGGGCTTCAAGGAGCGCGACGCCAGCCAGCTGTCGCCCGAGCGGCTGCGCCAGATCGACGCCTGCTGGGGCGCGGCCGGCGGCTTCGCGGTGGTCGATCCGCTGCTCGGCGCGGCGCTGCAGGGCCGCCACCTCGAGCTGGCGCTGGCCGCCGGCGAGCCGTACCGGGTGTCGCGGGCGCTGTCGCTCGAGGCCGGCTACCTCTACGCGCTCGCGCCCGGGCGGCGGCCGTTCGGCTCGCAGGTGCTGGCGCGGGCCCGCGAGATGGCCGAGCGCCTCGGCCACCCGCACGCGCTGGCGATGGCCACCGGCGCCGCCGGCATCGTCGCGCAGCACAGCGGCCGCTGGCGCGAGTCGCTCGAGCTGATGGACGCGGCCGACGCGATCTTCCGCGACGGCTGCCCCGGGACGCCGTGGGAGCGCGCGATGTGCGAGCTGTTCGCGGCGATCGATCTGTTCTACCTCGGCGACCTGCGCGCGCTCGGCGCCCGCGGCCTGCGCGCGGTGGTCGAGGCCGACGAGCGCGGCGATCTGTTCCAGGCCGACACGGTGCGCGTCCAGGGCCTGTCGATCGCCGAGCTGGCCGACGATCGGCCCGACGACGTCGACGCCTCGCTGGTCGCGGCGATCCGCCGCTGGCCCAACGGCGGCTACATCCGCGACTGCGCCGGGCCGCTGCAGCTGGCGCGGGTCCGGCTGTACGCGCAGGACGGCGTCCGCGCGCGCACCGCCAGCCTCGAGCAGGCCGCCCGCGCCGAGGCCGCCGGCATGTTGCACAACCAGCACCAGCGGCTCGAGTCGTGGCACGTCCGCGGCGCCGCCGCGCTGGCCGCCGCGCTGGCCGAGACGCAGCCGCGCGCGCTGCTCGCCGAGGCCACCCGCGCCGCCGGCAAGATCGACAAGGAGCGCATGGCGTGGTCGCAGCCGCTCGCGCTGCTGCTGCGCGCCGGCGTCGCCGGGGTCAAGGCCGAGGCCGAGCCCGCGATGGCGCTGCTCGAGCAGGCGATCGCGCAGCTCGACACCAACCAGATGGCGCTCTACGCCGCGGCCGCGCGCCGCCGGCTCGGCCAGGTGCGCGGCGGCGCCGCCGGGGCCGAGCTGATCGCCGAGGCCGAGGCCTGGATGACGGCCCACGGCGTGCGCAACCCCGAGCGCATGTCGGCGATGCTGGTGCCCGGGTTCCGGGGGTGACGGCGCGGCTGACGGCGGCGCACCGACGGCGCGTGCGCCGCTACAGCGGCGGCGGCGGCGGGTTCTCCAGCTCGTGCTGCAGCGCCGCGCGGAGGCCGGGATCCATCAGCTCGCGGTAGATGCGCTCGATCGTCATGCCGGCCAGCATCCAGATCGGCCAGATGTAGAACGACGTCATCTCCATGACGTTGCCGGCGTCGGTGTACATCCAGATCGCGTAGCCGGTGATGGCCTTGAGCGCGAGGCCGGTCCACCACTCGAAGAACATGATGATGAAGCCGTAGATCGGCGCGCGCAGCCACCACGGCCACTTGAACATGCCGCGCCGGAAGCACTGCTCGATCGTCAACGACGGCAGCGCGTAGACCGGGATCATCCACAACGACGACTGCCCGAACAGCACCTTCAGCGGCGTGTGCCACGGCCCGTCGAGGCCGAGCCGCGGATCGACCGACCACTGGAACTGGAAGAACAAGCGCAGGAGCGGCACCTCGCGGCCGGCGCGCGCGATGCTGTACAGCGCCACCTCGAGCGCGATGCCGAGCGTCGCGTACAGCATGAAGCGGAACAGGATGAACAGGACCTGCAGCTTGCCGTCCCGTGGCTTGTCACCATGCGCGATGTAGCGCGGCTTCCCCATCCGACGACGGTATCACCGACTCCCCCGGCCGCGCCGGATCAGCCCTTGCCGAACAGCCGCCGCCAGAAGCTCCGCTTCTTGGGCGGGTCGCCCGCCGCCTCCGCCGGCCGGCGCGACGTGCCGTCGGCGGTCAGCACACCGACGATCGCGCCGTCCTGGATCGCGAACACCGTCGGCGACAGCTGCCGCCCGCCCTCGTCGGCGTCGTGGATGCCCTTGGCCACCGCCATGAACCCGGCCAGCGCGGCCGGCGCGGCGATGCCCCGCGTCACCAGCAGCCGCGCCTTCTCCGGCACCGCCGCGGCCAGGAGCTCGCAGCCGAGCTCGTCGTGCAGCCGGCGCAGGAACGCCGCGTCGAGGATCTTCTCGGCCGCGAAGTAGCTGCCGTGGACCACGACGATCTCGGTGCCGTGCACGTCGAGCCGCTCGGTCTCGACCTCGAGCTCGGCCAGCGTGCGCAGCGCCTGGGCCCGCAACGTCGCCAGCGGCGGCAGGTCGGCCTTGTCCTTGCCCAGCATCGCGAAGGTGTTCGGGCGATCGTGGCCGTACACCATCAGCGGCACGCTCGCCCCGGCCGCCTCGAGGCCCGGCGCGATCGGCTCGGCGACCAGCTTGGCCGCCGGCTCCCAGCCCGCGGGCTTGAGCGTGAACAACAGCGGCCCCTCGTCGGCCGTCGCGTCCTCGCCGCCGCGCAGCAAGAGCACCGGGCTGTCGATCGCGCCGAAGCGGAAGTACTTCTCGACCTTGCCGACGACGTTGGCGCGCATGTCGTCGCCGACCGCGAGCTGGAAGACGAACGGCACGACGCTGTGCTGGGCGAGGTCGCGCATCCACCGCCCGCCGAACCGCGCGCGCAGCACCTCGCCGGTCGCCGCCGCCAGCTCCACCAACGCGGTGTAGTGCCCCAGCTCGTCGTCGTCGAGCGCGGGCGGCTGCGCCATCGCCTCCACCAGCGTCGTCAGGCCCTCCTCGTCGACCGCCAGCCCGCGCTCGGCCATCACCCGCCGGCCGACCGTCGCGAACGCGGCGTCGGCGAGGTCCGCCGGATCCTGCCGCGCCACCGCCGTCAGGTCGCGCGCCCGCCGCTCGCCTTCGAGCTCGGCGCCGCACGCCGCCGCCGCGGTCTCGAGCAGCGGGTGCACCGCCTCGACGCACGTGTACCGCACCGTCGCCGCCGCGTACTCGCCGGTGCGCGGCACCAGCATCCGCGTCAGCGCGAAGATCATCGACAGCCCCTGGTCGGCCCCCACCTCCGCCGGCGTCCGGTGGTCGGTCTGCACCAGCAGCGTCGCGTCGCCGCCAGCCGGGCTGGTCGCGACGATGTCGATCTTGTGCAGCGAGCTGAACATGGCCCCCGGGTTATCGCCCGCCGGCCGCGGGCGCACCAGCGCGACCCGCGCGCGCGACACGCCTCACGCGCGGCCCCGCGTCAGGCGGGATCCCGCCGCGGCAGCGCCCGACCGACCGCCGCGTGGGCCAGCACCACCGCCGGCTCGCGCTGCATCAGCACGGCGTACTGCTGCTGGAACCGATCGCCGTCGTCGGCCGGCACCAGCAACCGCGCGACCTCGGCCGCCAGCTCGACCGCCGCCGCCGCGGTGGCCTCGGCGTCGTCGAGCCACTCGTCCATCGCCACGATCACCTGGGTCAGCGGCGCCAGCCAGGCCAGCGCGGGGTCGCTGGTCAGGCGCTCGAAGAACTGGTGCGCGGTCAGCCGACCCTCGAGCCGCTCGACCTGGATGCGCGCGTCGTCGATCAGCGCCTTGTGCAAGTGCAAGACGTGGTGACGGAGGTGCTCGAGCTCGGCGCGCTGCATGCCCCGTGCGTACCACCGCTGGCGCGCGGCGGCGGGCACCGACGCGGACGCTTCACGCCGCGCCGCCCCGGCCGCGGGTGGTCCGGGCGGCGCGGACGCGGGACGGCGGGCCCAGGCCGGCGCGCCGCATCAGCACGCCGAGCTGCGACGAGCAGCCGACCGCGCGCGCGATCGACTCGATCTTGGCGTCGCCCTCGAGCAGCTGCGCCCGCGCCGCGGCGACGCGCTCGGCCGTGACGACGCCGCGGAAGGTCTGCCCGGCCGACGTGAAGCCGCGCTGCAGGCTGCGCGGCGACACGCCGAGCGCGGCGGCGCACGGCTCGATCCGCGCCTGGCGCAGGTGGGCCGCGATCCACGCGCGCGCCTTCACGACCAGCGTGCCGGTCACGCCGACCTCCGCCCGCAGCGCCTCGACGGCGTGGTGCGCGGCGGGCCCGTCCATGGGATCCGCCCACGCGTAGGCCTCCGCGGCGTCGACGAACACCCGGTAGGCGTCGTTGGGGCCAAACGCGGGCAGCAGCGCCGACGTCCGCACCCCCTCGACCGTCGGCGCGACGATCACGGCCTGGCGCTCGAACAGGCCCTCGCGCGGCCGGCCCTGCGCGAGCAGCGTCGCCGACATCTGGGCCCACGCGTCGTCATCGACGTTGTGGAGGTCGCGCCCGTCGACGACCCGGCGCAACGGACGCCGGAGCGAGCGGTGCGCCGCGAGGCCGTAGAGCCGGGTCAGCGTGTCCGCGTCGCGGGTGTCGCGGCGGCCGAAGTGGACGGTCCCGGTCAGGCGCGGCGTGGCACACCAGGCCACGAACGAGGCGCCGGCCAGCGCGCACCCGACCGGGCTCGCCGCCAGCTCGTCGAACGACGCGACCAGCCGAAGCATGGCGCTAGCCTACCAACGGCGTGGGCCGCTCAGCACGGCATCGTCAGCGCCACCGCGACGATCCGCCGCCCGCGCAACGCCTCGGCCGTGTCCGCGGGCGGCGCCGCCGGGTCGTGGTCGAGCAGGATGTACGTCCCGTCGCCGCACGGCGCTGCGGCGGGCGCCTGGAACGAACACTCGTCGACCTCGCCGTCGTCACCGATGCCCGCGCAGCGCAGGCGCGTCGCGCCGCGCCGCCGCGCGTCCGCCGCGGCCAGCCCGGCGTCCCCACCCGGCCGCACGCCGTCGACGACGAAGCGCGCGTCGTACGCCCACGCCGCGCCGCCGTCCTTGTCCGTGTAGATGATCGCGGCGCCGGCGCGCACGACGAGGCGCTCGCCGTCGCGGCGCGCGAAGCACGTCCCGATCGCGTGGTCGACGTGCTCATCTCCGGCGCGCACCCGCGCGAGCGCATGCTCGAAGTCCGCCGGCGTCGACAGCTCGCAGACGAACGGCGCGGCCGGCGGGCCATCGAGCGGCGCGGCCACCCACGCCGGCGGGGTGCTCCCGCAGTTGTCGTGCGCCACGCGCGCGATCCGCACCAGCGCGAGCGCCGCCCCCGGGTCGCTCCAGATCGCGTCGACCTGCTCCGTCAAGGCGCAGTCGTCGTCGGGAATCGGCACCCTGACCAGATCGTCGCGCCGGACCGCGACCACGCCCGCCGGGCGCGCGAGCGTCAACGTCGGCGGCGCCCACGTCGCCGCCTCTCCCTCGTCCGCGAGCGCCAACGGCCGCCAGCACTGCCCCGCGAGCGCGGCGTTGGCGGCGGCCACCTTGCGCCGCACCGCCGCCGGGTCGCGGCCATCGAAGCCATCGGTGATCGCGTCGAGGTCGAGGGTGGTGATGACCGCCCCGCGGCGATCGAGGATCGCGGCGCTCACCGGGACGCGCTCGCCCCCGTAGACCTGCTCGAGCGGTACCAGCACCGCCCCGCCGTCGCACCGGACGTGCGGCTCGAGCTGCAGCGTCGGCCAGCCGTCGTCCGGCCCCCACCCGCCGACGATCGACACGATCGGAGTCGCCGCGGGGCCCGGCGAGCGCGGGCCGCCACCGCACCCAGCGGCGCCCCCGGCGCACAGCGCGAGCGTCGCGACGACCGAACCAGCGACGCGCCCGCTCATGGCGCGATCCTGACCGCCGTGGCGCCGGCCTCGCGCATCGGGCCCGCCAGGTCCCACGCGACCGGCATGCCGCACCCTCGCTCGCAGGTGTCCTTGCTGGGATCGAGGCACAGCCGGATCTCGAGCGGCGAGGTTCGCGGGACGTACGCGAGCGTGAACACCGGGCCGGTGGGGCAGCCGCAGCCCCACGGCGTCTGGGTCACCGCGCGCCCGGCGGCGTCGGTCGTCAGCGCGATCCGCGCCGCGGCGACCGCGGCCCCCCGCCCGTCGCACGAGGTGGCGGCGATCACCGGGTACGCCGGAGACATCGCGGGGTGCGGCGTGACCGGCGCGCCGGTCGCGGTGGCGGACGGCGCGCGCGGCGCAGGTGGTGGCGGCGCGGCCGGCGGCGGCGCGGCCGGGGGAGACACATTGCACGCGGCGACGAGCGCGAGCAGCAGGCGTGGTGACGACATGCCGGAGGCGTAGTCGGTCCGGGCATCGGGTTCGCGCCAGGTCGTCGTGCGAACGCGCCACCGCGGCCGCTGGCGCATCGCCGATGCACGATGGCGCGGGCGCACCTGACGCGCGCGCTACAGGGCGGGCATGACGCATGACTCACTCCAGCCCTCCTCTCTTCGATGCGCGCGGCGCGGCGTGTCGCTCCTCGCCGCGGCGCTGATCCTGGCGGCGTGCGACGCGACGCCCGCGCCGCCCGGCGCCGACGCGGCCGCCACCGATGGCGCGCCAGCGCCCGACGCGCAGCCGCCCGACGCGCAGCCGCCCGACGCGCAGCCGCTCGACGCGCCGGGCGACGCCCCGCCGCCACCCGACGCGGCGCCGACGCGGTGCAACCAGCTCGCGGTCGCCGGCGCGTGGGTCGACGACATCCAGCTCCCCGCGGCGCCGCCCGCGATGACGGGCGGGGCGCTGATCGACGGCACCTACCAACTCACGGCGTGGACGACCTACACCGGCGGCGGCGGCGGCAGCGGTCCCGGCCCGTTCTCGCTCCGCCAGACCGTGCGCTTCGACCACGGCACCTTCACCCAGGTCACCGCGGTGCTGGCCCCGGCGCAGGAGCAGCGCGGCGCCGCGACCTACGCGACCGCGGATCGGACCCTGTCGCTGGTCTCGACCTGCAGCACCACGCCGGGCGGCTCGGCGGTGATGGAGTACACCGCCTCGGTGACCGAGCTGCGGCTGCTCACGACGCGCGGCGATCTGTTCGTCCTGACGAAGCTGTAGCGACCGGCTGGCGCGTTCGCACGACACATTGGCGCCCACGCGCGACCCGATCGCGCGAGACCGCTCAAATGCCCGACCGCATCCGCCACGCGCTCCCGTTCGCCGCCGTCCTCGCCGTGATCATCGGCTGCGTCGTCGTCGCGCGGCGCGCCGACCACGAGGCCGCGACACACGCACCCGCGACCTGCCTCCCGGCGCGGTGCTACTGCGAGGCGATCGCCGCGACCGGCGTCCGTCAACCGATCGACGCGTGGTCGAGCCTGGCGCCGGCGCTCGCCGGCGCGGCGTGCCTCGCGTCGGCCCGGCGCCGCCCGACGACCGGGCGATCGCCGATCGCGCGATCGCGCGCGCCGGGCGTCCTGCTCGGGCTCGCCGCGTGCGCGATCGCGCTCTTCAGCTTCTACTACCACGCGACCCTCACCTGGCCCGGCGAGTGGCTCGACGGCGTCGCCCTCTACCTGCTCGCGGGCTTCCCGATCACGTGGTGGTGCGCGCGGGCGCTCGGGGGCGGGGGGCGGGGCTTCGCGGGCCTGTACGGCGGGCTCGCCGCGGCGCCCGCGCTCGCCTCGTGGCTGGTGCCGGCCCTCCGCAAGCCCGCGTTCCTGGCCATCGCCGCCGCCGCCATCGCGCTCGTGCTCGCGACCCGCCGCCGCACCCGCGGCGCCGGCGATCGCTGGCTGGTGATCGCGCTCGTCGCGTTCGGCGGCGCCATGGTCGCGTGGACCCTCGACGCGACCCGCACGATCTGCGACGCCCACGGCCCGGTGCAGCTCCACGCCGTCTGGCACCTGCTCAGCGCGCCCACGATCATCGCGCTCGATCGCTACGTCGCCGCCCAGCGCGCGTGGGCCTGATCGCTCCGATGGACGGCGGCCCGTTGCCTGGCGTCGGTGGGCTCGATTCCGGGGCGCCCCTGCGCGCCCGTCGTGCGCGCGGATCGAGTGCTACGGTCCGGGCATGAGACGCCTTGCGACGGTTCTGCTGCTGGGCTTGCTCGCGCTCGCGGGCTGCAACAAGAAGAAGGACGCCGGTCCCGGCACCGGCACCGGCAGCGCCGTGGTCGGGTCCGGGTCCGGATCGGCGCCCGTCGCCGCCGGACCGAAGTGCCCACCGGGCAACCTGCTCGAGGCCGACACGTGCACGCCGGTGATCACCGCCGACACGGTCGCGGCGATCGGCCAGCAACAGACGCGGCTCGACGAACTGGCGACGCTGCTCGACCAGGCCGAGGTCGTCGCCGCGCCGCTCGAGCTGCTCACGGCCATGCGTCAGCTCGACGAGTGGAAGGTGCTGGCGGCGACCGGCGGCGACAAGCTCAAGGCGGTCGACGAGGTCATCGCGGTCCTCGGTGACGCCGTCAAGCAGCTGCACGCGCTCCAGAAGAGCCTGCGGGATGGCGCCGTCCGACTCGGCAACCTCGAGGGCGAGCTCGACGCGCTCATGAAGGACACCGGCGCGGCGAAGCAGCTCGCGGACGTGCGCGCGCAGGTCACCACGCAGGTGCGCGAGGTGGTCGACGGCGTGAGCAAGGAGGTCGTCGCGACGCTGCAGCAGGTGGTCTTGCCGCTCGAGCAGGAGCTCGAGGACGTCTCCGACATCGTGATCGGCGCGTGCGCCATCGCGAAGATGCAGGGTGGCTCGGACGCCCTGAAGGAGAGCTGCACCAAGGCCAAGGCGCAGTTCACCGCGGCGAACGCGTTCCTCGAGGACTTCAAGACCAAGCCGCAGGCGATGATCACCGAGCTGACGGCGCAGCTCGAGGCGCAGCTCGGCACGCT
>JAEUJY010000146.1 GCA_016794525.1 Myxococcales bacterium | reverse complement strand
CCCGCTCGTCGAACAGATCGAGCTGCGCGATCGCAACCTCGCCGATCAGCTGCGCCGCGCGGCGACCAGCACCGCGCTCAACACCGCCGAGGGCAACCGCCGCGACGGCCGCGATCGCGCCGCCCGCTTCCGCATCGCCGCCGGCGAGTGCGCCGAGGCCGCCACCGCCGTCCAGGTCGCCGTCGACTGGGGCTACGTGCCCACCGCCGCCAGCACCGCCCCGCTCGCCCTCGCCGATCGCCTCGGCGCCATGCTCTGGCGCCTACGCCACCCGCGCCGCTAGCCCGCCTCGCGCCGGGCCCAACGGCCCGGCGCATCGGATCCCGATCCCGATCCCGTCCCCGACCCCGATCCCGACCCCGACCCCGACCCCGATCCCGACCCCGTCCCCGATCCCCGACCTGGCCCTACCCGATCGTCACGCCGAGTTGCTGGCGAACCGCGAAGTACTCCTCGCTGATCGAGTACAGCACCAGCTCCTTGATCTTGTCCTTCACCTGCGGACCGCCGACCGTCACCGGCTCGGCCGAGACCATCCGGGCCGCGACCTCGAGATCGCCGCACACCACGAAGCCGGCGCGGTGCGAGGCGGCGTCGACGGCGTGGCCCCACTTCGCCAGGTCGACCGACGGCGCGGCCTGGATGAAGCGGTTCACGACCACCGCGAGCTGCTCGTAGATCGCCGGGTTCAGGCGCTTCTGGATCTCGGGGGTGTACTGCTGGACCAGCGGGACCAGATCCGGCGGCACCGGGAAGTCGCGGCGGACCAGCGCGATCGCCGACATCAGCGCGACCTTGAGCTCGGTGTTCGTCGGCAGCAGCAGCTTCAGGTAGTACTCGGGCCGCATGAACGTCAGGCGGCGGGCCGACAGGAACGCGATCTCCCGCTCGGTCTTGCCCGACAGCAGGTGCGGCCGCACCACGAACGCCGGGCACAGCTCGGTCTTCTCGGCGAAGTTGGCGAGCTGGATGTCGGCCGGCTTGCCGTCCTCGATGACGAACACCTCGGGGATCGGCACCGACAGCACCTGCGCCACGTAATAGAACAGCTTCGAGAACATCAGCTGGTCGGTGGCGAGCTGGCGCTTGTCCTTGCGCTTGATGCCCAGCTCCTTGTGCGGGTAGGCCTTCATCGCCGCGACGCCGCTCCACACCGCGCCCATGATGGCCGAGATGTAGCGGTTCTCGTCGGCGTGGATCAGCTTGCCCCACGACTCGCCGGTCATCAGGCTCTTGGCCTTCACCAGGCCGCGCGGCTTGTACTGCTCGTAGAACTGCAGCTGCTCCTGGTCGGCCTTCTTGAGGAAGGCCAGCGTCGCGCACATGCACCAGCGCTTGTCGTACTGGTGGGCGTCCCGGTAGATGCTGTCGAGCGCCTTGTACGAGTCGTACTTGAACGGCTCGTCGCGCAGCATCTTCATGTGCACGGCGACCGCCTTGTCGGCGTAGTCGGCGCCGGCGCGGACGTACAGCTCGGCCAGGATCTCGGCGCGCTCCTTGTTGCCGGCGTCGAGCTCCTGCGCGACCTCGAACGCGCTGATCGCGCTCTGGAAGTGCCCGAGGCGCGACCGGTAGATCTCGCCGAGGGCGTGCAGCAGGTCGACGCGCAGCTTGTGGTAGACCTCGTCGGCCCCCTGCGGCTGCGGCAGGCGCTTGATCATCTGCCGGTAGGCGCGCTCCTGCGCCTTCCAGTCCTTCTTGGTGGTCAGGATCTTGTCGATGTCGGCGAACGCCTTCAGCGCGCGCGGCATGTAGCTCTTCGGCAGCTTGACCGGGTCGCCGAAGAAGTTGTCGAGGGCGAGGTTGTAGTAGTCGATCGCCTCGTCCGAGGCCTTGAGCTCGTCACGGGCGATCGTGCCGGCCGCCAGGTAGTACGAACCGCGGCGCACGGCGTCGGTCTCGAGATCGATGAAGCGCTGGATGGTCTCGACGACCTTCTTCCACTGCTTGGTCTCGGTGTAGATGTCCAACACCTTCTGCAGGAGCGAGTGGTCGTCGGTCGCGACCTCGATGGCCTCGAGGTACGCCGCCACCGCCTTGCCGGGGTTGGCCAGGTTCTTCTGGTAGATGCCGCCGATCTCGTCGAGCAGCGCCACCTTCTCGTTGTCGTCGGCGGTCGCCATCAGGCCGCGCTTGGCGTGGACCACGGCCTCCCAGTCGTTCTGCTGGGTCTGCAGCGCCACCACCGCCTGCAGCGTCTCGCGGTGGGTCGGATCGATCTCGAGCGCCTTCTCGAACATGTTGAGCGCCTTCTTGCGCTCACCCAGGTTCTGCCGAACCATGCCCATCCGGTTGTAGATGCGCACCACCTCGCCCTCGGGCTGCGAGTCGCGGTGCTGCACCAGGATGGTCTGGTAGATCTTCCCGGCCCCGTCCCAGTCCTGCATCTTGAACAGCAGGTCGGCCCGGCCGATCAGCGTCGGCAGGTAGGTCGAGTCGATGTTGTAGGCCGACTCGTAGTGGCGCAGCGCGCGGTCGTAGTCGCCCAGCTCGTCGGCGGTCCGCGCCGCCCGGTAGTACAGCTCGTTGAGCTCGCGCGGATCGGGGCGGCTCTGGCCGACCTTGCGCACGAGCATCTCGATGACCGGCTGCAGCGCCGACCACTCCTTGTTGGCGAAGTAGGTCTCGGCCAGCGGGCGGCCGGCCTCGACGTGCTCGGGATCGAGCGCGATCACCGCGGCGAACAGCGGCTTGGCGCGCTCGGGGTTGTGCAGGCGGTCGTTGTAGATGCGCGCCGCCTCGTTGAGCAGCCGCACCTTGTCGAGCACCACCGGCGTGTGGGCCTCGGCGCGCTCCATCATCTGGGCGGCCTTCAGCCAGTCGCCGCGATCCGAGTAGAGGCGGGTCAACGCCTCCATCGACGCGACGTGGCCGGGGTCGACCGCCAGGCCGCGCACGAAGTTGGCCTCGGCCTCGGCGGTGTCGCCGAGCTGGCCGTACTGGATCCGGCCGATGCGGTGGTACAGGTCCACCTGCTTCTTGCCGTCCTCGGTGATCGTGACCAGCTGCGACATCGCGTCGATCGCGCGATCCCACGAGCTGATCTTCTCGTACAGCCGGCCGAGCGCGTCGAGCGCGCGCGGCTCGTCGGCGTCGAACCCGAGCACGTCGGTGTACGCCTCGATCGCGCGATCGAAGTCCTGCAGCTCGCGCTCGTAGACCACGCCCATCGCGCAGTACAGATCGACGCGGGTGGCGACGTCGCCGGTGTTGAGGATGTGGTTGCGGTACGTCTCGACCAGCGCCTCCCAGCGGCCGGCCTGGTGGTACAGGCGCGACAGCTCGCGGTACGCGCCGTAGTTGCGACCGTCGAGGGCGACGATCTTCTCCAGCGCCTCGGCGGCGCGGTCGAGCTTGCCGAACCGCTCCTCCCAGGCCGCGGCCATGCGCTCGTACAGCGACACCCGCTCGGCGTCGGTGGGCGACGCGTCGAGCTGGGCCTCGAGCACCTCGAGGTACTTCTCGGGCTGGTTGGACTTCTCGTAGAGCTGCTCGAGCGCGCGCAGCGCCGGCAGGTTCGACGGGTCGGCCTCGAGCACCAGCTGGTAGCTGGCGATCGCGCGGCCGGCGTCGTGCAGGCGCAGATCGTGGATCTGGCCGATCTCGAGGCGGAGGCGGGTGACCTCGCGCTCGTCCTGCTCCAGCGCCGCCTTGCGGCTCAGCACGTCGATCAGCGGCTCCCACATCTGGTGGAAGCGGTACAGGCGCTCCAGCGACGACAGCACCGGGACCGACGTCGGGTCGCTGACCATCGCCGCCTGGTAAGCGGCGATCGCCTGGCCCTGGTCCATGACCTGGTTCTCGAGCAGCTCGCCGAGCGCCAGGTTGACCTCGGCGCGCTTGACCGGGTCCTTCTCCGCCGCGGCCTGGCGCGACAGGGTCTCGACCAGCTCGCTCCACGAGCCGCGCTTGCGCTGCAGCTCCGACAGCGCCGCGAGCGCGCCGACGTGGGCCGGGTCGATGCGCAGCGCCTGCTGCACCGAGTGGATCGCGTAGTCGATGTGGGCCAGGTGCTCGCCGTACCAGCGGCCGATCTTGACCCACAGGTCCGCGGCCTGGCTGCGGTTGGTCGACTCCAGATCGCGGACCTGGTTGGTGTACTCGCCCAGCAGCTCCTGCCAGCGGTTGGTCGCGGTGGCCAGGCGCTCGAGCTCGCCGGCGACCTCCTCGTTCGAGAAGTCGCGCTTGAACGCCTCCTCGAGGACGACGTAGGCGTTGTCCTGATCGCCGAGCTCCTGCTCGTAGATCTTGGCGACCTGGCCGAGCAGCGAGATCTGCTCGCGGACGTCGTCGCGGTGGCCGGCGCGCTCGAGCAGGATCTCGGTCAGCTGCGCCCACTTGTACTGGGCGCGGTAGATCGCCTCGAGGCGCTCCGACGCGACGTGGTTGTTGTTGTCCATCGCGCGGACGCGCTCGTAGACCTCGGCGGCGGCGTCGAGGTTCTCGACCTTCTCCTCCCAGGTGGCGCCGGCTTGCAAGAGCGTGTCGATCCGCTCGTTGGCCTCCTCCTGCACCAGCGCGCGCTTCTCGAGGACGTCGATCGCGTCCTCCCAGCGCGCCTCGCGCGTGAACAGGCCCTCGAGGGCCGCCAGCGCGCGGAAGTCGCCGGCGTCGATCGCCAGCACCGCCCGCCACGCGGCGACCGCCTCGTCGACCCGGCCCAGCACGTCGCCCTCGAGGCGCCCCAGCTCGGCGTACAGCTCGATGACCTGGTCCTCGGTCAGCTTCTGCTGATCCTGGCCGACGTCGATGATCCGCCGCAGCGTCTGCGACAGCTCGTCCCAGCTCTGGGTCGTGCGGTACAGCCCCGCCAGCGCGGTCAGCGTCTCGAAGTCGTTGCCGTCCAGGCGGTCGGCGCACAGCCACGCGTCGAGCGCGCTGGTGTCGCGGCCGAGGTGGTCGGCCCACACCCGCCCGAGGCGCTTGTACAGCGCGATCTGGTCGGCGTCGGACGGCGCCACCGCGACCTGCCGCTCGAGCACCTCGACCAGCTCCTCGTACTTGCCGCGGCGCTGGTGGAGATCGGCCATCGCGGCCAGCGCGACGGTGTCCTCGTTGCGGATGTCGAGCACGCGACCCCACAGGTCGACCGCGCGCTCGTCCTGGTCGAGCGCCTCCGACGACAGCCGCGCCATCCGGGCGTAGGTGTCGGCCAGCTCGTCGTCGCCGTCGGCGACGTCGACCAGCTTCTCGTAGGTCGCGTACAGGTGGGCCCACTCCTCGCGGCGGAAGTAGATCGCCTCGCAGCACTCCAGGGCGCGGCGGTTGCGGCTCTCCTGCTCGAGGACGGCCTGGTAGCAGGCCAAGGACGCGTCGAGGTCGCCCAGCGCGTCGGAGAAGATCGCGCCGCGGCGGAACTGCAGCTCGATCTGCTCGTCGGGATCGGTCGTGATCTCGATCCGGCGGCGCAGCACCTCGACCAGCTCGTCGTACATGCCGGCGCCCAGGTACAGGCGATCCAGCGCGGCCAGCGCGTCGGGGTCCTTGGGCTCGATCTCGAGCACCCGCAGGTGCGTCGTCACCGCGCCGTGGGCGTCGCGCAGCTCGAACTCGTGCACGCGCGCGAGCTTGAGCAGCGTGTGGCGGCGGACCTCCTTGTCGGCGTGGCGCTCGAGCGCGCGGGTGTAGACCGCGACCAGCTCGTCCCAGGCCGCGGTGTCCTTGGCCAGGCGCTCGGCCTCGTCGACGGCGCGGTCGCTCCGCGGATCCTCGACGACGGCCTGGCCCCACCACGCGAACGCGCGCGCCGGGTCGTAGAGCCGGCCCTCGGCCAGCTCGGCCAGGCGGGCGTGCATCGCGGCGCGATCGGCCTGCACCGTCAGCTTGCCCAGCTGCACCTCGTAGATGCGGTGCAGCTTCTCGAACTCGCCGGCGGTCTCGTAGAGCGGCTCGAGGATGCCGGCGATCTCGGTCTGGTGGTGGCCCTCGAAGAACAGGCCTTCGAGCGCCGCGTGGGTCGGGGCGTGGGCCGGGTTGGCGGTGAGGATCTCGCGGTAGACCTCGATCGCGCCCTTCTTGTCGTCGAGCGCGTCCTCGAGGGTCTGGCCCAGGCGGAACTGGAGGCTGACGACCTCCTCGTCCGACTCGGCCAGCTGGATCTCGCGGCGCAGGACCTCGGTGAGCTCCTTCCACCGCCCGGTGGCGGTGTACAGGCGATCGAGCGACAGCACCGCGGGCTTGTTGTCGAACTCGACCTCGAGGATGCGGCGGTAGGTGCCGATCGCCTTGTCGACGTGGGCCGGGTCGCTGCCCAGCTCCTGCTCGTAGACCCGGGCCAGCCGGGCCAGCAGGTCGACCTGGCGCGGCACGTCGAGCGACTTGTCGGCCTCGGTGCCGTACAGCGCGGCGAGCTCGCCCCACTGCCCGGTCATCTCGGCGAAGCGCTCGAGGTGGCCCAGCGTCAGCTCGTTGGCGTTGTCGTCCTTGAGCGCGCGCGCCAGCGACGCGAACGCCGCCTTGGGCTGCTCGAGCTGCTGCTCGTGGATCGCGGTGACGCGGTGGAGCAGCTCCACCCGGGCCAGCGGATCCTCGGTGTGGGCGATGATCACCTCCAGCACCTCGACCAGCTTGGCGTACTCGCCCGACGCCTCGTAGATCGGCTCGAGGACGCGGGCGGCCGCGACCGGCTCGCCGTCCTTCTTGCGGATCATGCCGTCGAGCGCGGCCAGCGTCTCGGCGTGGCTCGGCTCCATCGCCAGCGCCTCGCGGTAGCTCTCGATCGCCCGGGCCTGATCGCCCAGGCGCAGCTGCCACAGCTGGCCGATGCGGTACTTCAGGCCGACGATCTCGCCGGCCATGTCCGACAGCTCGACCTGGCGCTCCAGGTTGGCGAGCAGGTCGTACCAGCGCTCGGCCTGGCCGTAGAGCCGGTCGAGGGCCTGGATCGCCGGCATCTCGTCGGCGTCGAGGTCGAGGATCGCCTGGTAGGTCTCGATCGCCTTGCCGACGTCCTTGAGCTCGCGGTCGTAGACCTGGCCCAGCACGTACAGCATCTGGGTCTTGTCGGACGGGTCCTCGGCGAGGTCGGCCTTCTTGGCGTAGATGTCCTTGAGCGGCTCCCACCGCTCGAGGCGGATGTACAGGCGCTCGAGGGCGTCCATCGCCGGCAGGTCGACGTCGTCGATCGCCAGCACGCCGCGGAACGTCGCGACCGCCGCCTCGTTGTCGGACAGCACCTCCTCCTGGATCTGCGCGGCGCGGTACAGCAGCTGCTTGCGCTCGTTGAGATCGAGGAGGATGTCGCTCTTCTTCTTGAGCGCGCCGACCAGCGCCGGCCAGTCGCCGTTGCGCTCGTGGATCGCCTGGATCGCCGACGCCGCCTCGACCGAGCCCGGCGCCACCGCCAGCACCCGCTCGTAGGTGGCCACCGCGGCCTTGTCGTCGCCGAGCTCGTGCTCGTGGATGTGGGCCTGCTTGAACAGCAGCGCGACCTTGAGGTCCTCCTCGCTGGAGTCCTTGGCGACGCCGTCGTACAGCGCGACCAGGTCCTTCCACCGGCCCTGGACCCGGGCCAGGCGCTCGAGCTGTTGCGAGGTCGGCTCGTGGCGCGGGTCGTCCTTGAGCGCGCGGGCGTGGGTGTCGAACGCCTTGGCGCCGTCGTCGCCGCCGATCTCGTGCAGCTCGGCGATCTGGTGGAGCAGCTCGATCTTGCGCGCGGGATCGAAGGCGTGGCGCGCCATGATCTCGTAGACGCCGACCTGCTTCTGCCACGCGCCCGACTGCTTGTAGATCGGCTCGAGGATCGTCGCGATCGTCAGCTCGTGCTCGCCGCCGGCCGAACCGAGCAGGCGCTCGAGCGCGGCGGTGGCCTCGCGGTTCTGCGGGTCGAGCTCGAGCACCTGGCGGTAGGTCTCGATCGCCGCGGCCGGCTCGCCGAGGTGGGTCTCGCGCAGGCTGGCCAGGCGGTTGAGCAGCGGCACCCGCTCGCGATCGTCGTCGCACAGCGTCAGCTGCCGGGTCAGGTTGTCGCCGAGGTCCTGCCAGTGCTGGCCGCCGACGTAGAGCCGGTCGAGCGCGCGCAGCGCCGCCAGGTTGTCGGCGTCCTGGGCCAGCACGTCGCCGTAGGCGCGGATCGCCTCGGTCGGCTGGCTCAGCATCTCCTCGTGGATCGACGCGATCCGGAACAGGATCTGGAGGCGCTCGTCCGGCGCCTCGGCGATCTCGGCCTTCTTGCGGTAGACCTCGAGCAGGTCGGTGTACTTCTCGTCGCGGGCGAAGATGACCTCGAGGGCCGCCAGCGCGTCGCGATCGTCGGGCTCGAGCTCGAGCGCCTTCTTGTAGAAGGCCACGGCGCGATCGCTCTTGCCGAGGCGCTCCTCGTAGTTGCGCGCGACCTCCGAGCACAGCTCGTGGGCCAGCGCCCGCGGCAGGTCGGCGCGGCCGGTGGCCGCCTCGAACAGCGCGGTCAGGCGGGCCCAGCCGTCGTCGGCCAGCGCCGCCAGCTCGACCAGCTCCTTCTTGGCGCTCTCGGTCGCGGGATCTTCCTGGAACGCGCGGCCGTAGGCGCCGAACGCCTTCTCGACGTCGCCCAGCTTGCCGCGCTCGAGCTCGCCGATGCGCAGCAACAGGCCGACCTTGCGCAGCTGGTCGCCGCCGGCGGCGGCCACCTGGATCTCGTGCACGCCGACCAGCGGGCGCCACTCGCCGAGCTGCTCGTAGATCGGTTCGAGGATCGCCGCCGCCGCCAGCTTGTGCTCGGCGTCGCCCAGCCGCGCCTCGAGGCGGGTCCGGGCGCCGGCGTGGCCGGGATCGATGTCGAGGATGTCGCGGTAGACCTCGATGGCCCCCGCGGCGTCGCCGAGGTGCTGCTCGCGCAGCTGGCCGAGGCGGAACTTCAGCTCGAGGTGCCGCGGCTTGTCGTCGTCGGGGCCGACGATCGTGATCTGCCGCGACAGCACGTCGGCCAGCTCGGGCCACTTGCTGTTGCGCAGGAAGACGCGGTCGAGCGCCGACAGCGCCTTGGGCTCGTCGCCGACGGCGTCGAGGATGCCCTGGTAGGCGGCGATCGCCTTGGCGTCGTCCTTGACCTCGTCCTCGTAGAGCTGGCCGATCTTGGCCTGGATGTCGACGCGCTCGTCGACGTCGTGGGTCAGCTCCAGCTTCTTGGCGTAGACGTCGAGCAGGGCCTGGAACTGGCCCTTGCCGAGGTACAGCCGCTCGAGCGCGTCGAGCGCGTCCTGGTTGGACGGATCGGCGTCGACGATCTGGCGGTTGAGCTCGAGCGCGCGATCGCTGCCGCCCAGCTCCTTCTCGAGCGCCTGCGCCATCACGCTCATCAGCGGCAGCGCGTCGACGACGTTGCCGAACTTGGGCAGCGACGCCTGGTACGCGGCGACCAGCTCCTGCCAGGCGCCGGTGTCCTTGGCCAGCCGCTCGAGCTCGGTGCGGATCCACTCCGCCTCGTGATCCTCGGCGTGGGCCTTGAGCCACCAGCCGAACGCCGCGCCCTTGTCGCGCAGCTTCTCCTCGTTGTACTCGGCGAGGCGCTTGAGGCGCTCCTGCCGCAGGTGGTGATCCTCGGTGGCGGCCAGCTGGATCTCCAGCACGCCGACCAGCTTCTTGGGATCGCGGCCCGCCTCGTAGAGCGGGATCAGCGCCTCGGCGGCGGCCAGGTTCTTCTCGTCGAGCGACAGCACCTTCTCGAAGGCGCGCATCGCGCGGTCGGGCTTGGCCAGCTCGTCGCGGTACAGCACGGCGATCTTGCCGGCCAGCACCAGCCGGTGCTGCTCGGGGCCGGCCTCGACCTCGCGCTCGAGCACGCGGACGTACTCGTCGAGCTTGCCGCGGGTGCGGTAGAACTCCTCGAGGTCGTCCCAGCGGGCGTCGGTGACGAACAGCTTCTTCAGCGCGTCCTGGGCGCGGCGGTTCTGATCGTCGACGGTGAGCAGCCGCTGCCACGCGGTGATCGCGGCCGAGGTGTCCTCGAGCTTCTCGGTGTAGAGCAAGCCGAGGCGCTGCAGCGCGTCGGCGCGGACCTTGTCGTCGGGCGCGTTGTCGGCCTGGCGCGAGCAGACCTCGGCCAGCTTGGCCCAGTCCTTGTTGCGCTCGTAGAGCTTGGCCAGCTCGGTGAGGGCCTCGTCGTGGGTCGGCTCGACCTCGACGACCTTCTCCCACCAGTACATGCAGATCTCGGGCTTCTTGACCTTGGTCTGCGCCATCCGCGCGACCTCGATCGTCAGCTCCGCGCGCTGGCCCTCGGGCGCCCGCGCGATCTCCGCCTCCTTGAGCTTGATCAGCTTCTCCCAGTCGCGGCGCTTCTCGTAGACCGCGAGCAGGTGGGTGGCGGCCTCGTGGCCCCCTCCCAGTGTGTCAGTGGGATCGAGCTCGAGGACCTTCTCGAACGCCTTGATCGCCTCGGCCTGGTTGGAGAACCGCTCGAGGTAGAGGTTGGCGATCTGCAGGTTGAGCGCGACCTTGCGCGCCGGGTCGTCGGCGCGATCGGCGCGCTCGCCGAGCACCTTGACCAGATCGGGCCAGCGCTTCTTGTTCTCGTAGATCGCGGCCAGCTGATCGTAGGCCTCGTCGTCGGGCGCGTGGTGCAGCGCCGCGGCGAGCGCGGTGATCACCTGGTTCTCGTTGCCGAGCTTGCCGTAGGCGAAGGCCACGTCGCGCATCGCGACGGCCTTGTCGTGCGGCGTCGTCGCGACCTTGGCCTCTTCGTCCTTGGCGGCGTCGACGAGCGGCTGCCAGGCGCCGGCGGCCTTGAGCACGCGCGCGTACTCGCGGCGGGCGGCCAGCTCCTTGGGGTGCTTGGCGACGACGTCCTTCCACGCGGCGACGCCCTTGTCGGCGCCGCCCTCGGCGGCGCGGGCGGCGTCCATCGCCCCGGCGGCGTCGCCCGAGGCGACGGGCGCGGGCGCGGGGGCCGGCGCGGGAGCTGGCGCAGGCGCGGGAGCTGGCGCAGGGGCCGGCGCGGCGGCCTCGACGACCGGCGCGGGCGCGGGCGCGGGCGCCGGGGTCGGCGCAGGCGCGGCCTCGACGACCGGGGCCGGCGCGGGGGCGGCCTCGACGACCGGCGCGGGCGCCGGGGCCTCGACGACGGCGACGGGAGCTGGCGCAGGGGCCGGCGCCTCGGCGACGGGAGCTGGCGCAGGGGCCGGCGCCTCGGCGGCCGGCGTGGCGGCCTCGAGACCGTGGGCCTGGGCGAAGTCGACCACGTCGGGCGCGGTCGCCTCGATCGCCGCCGCCTCGCGGAAGAACCGGCGCGCCGCCTCGACGTCGCCGAGGTGCTTCCACTGCGCGCGACCGGCGGTGATCGCCATGTACAGGCGATCCTCGCCGCGCACGTGGGCGAGGCCGGCCTCGGCCACCGCGACGACGCGCTGCCAGTCGCCGCGCTCGCCGAGGTGCGCCGCCAGCATCGCGTAGGGCGCGACCACCGAGCGCGTCGTCTGCGCGCCGTTCTGCGCGACCGCGGCCAGCGCCTTCTCGGCGAAGCGCGCGGCGCGCTCGCGGTCCTTGAACCGCTGCAGCCACACCAGCGCGAACATGCGGTAGCGATCGGCGCGCTCGCCGCTGTTCGCCGACGCCTGGGCGCGCGCCT
The DNA here is from genome assembly GCA_016794525.1 of Myxococcales bacterium. Classification (GTDB taxonomy): domain Bacteria; phylum Myxococcota_A; class Polyangia; order Haliangiales; family Haliangiaceae; genus UBA2376. The sequence goes on along the minus strand of JAEUJY010000146.1, from coordinate 114,737 downwards.
CGTGGTGAGCCTCGATGTCGTCCCACCGCTGCGCCGCGGCGAGGAGCGCCTCGAGCATCACGTTGGCCGACGGCTCCTGGATGTCCTTCGCGAGGATCGCGCGCAGCGTCTTCTCGAACGACGGATCGTCGGCGGCCTCGAGCCGCAGGATGCGCGCCGCGCGCAGCAACATGCGGGTCGCGGTGGCGTCGTCGAACTTGGTCGACTCGCTGGTGAGGCGCTCGACCTCGTCGATCCAGAACTCGGGATCGTACTGCAGCGCCGCGATCGCGTCCTTGACGCGCGTCGACTCGGGCGTGCGCTCGACGGCGCGCTCGAGGACCGCGGTGGCCTTCTCGCGCTGGCCGCTGTCGAGCAGCGCCTCGCCGACGATGCCGGGCAGCTCCGCCGACGCGGCGGGGCTCTTCAGCTCCATCTCGCCGAGCTTCGCGACCATCTCGTGGCGGCCGAGCTCGCCGTAGACCTCGCGCGCGCGCGACAGCGCCTTGAGGTTGTCCGGATGGAGCTTCCACGCTCGCTGGTAGAGGCCGAGCGCGCGTTCCCGTTCCGGGATCACGTCCTCGACCAAGCGGGCGAGCTCGAAGAGGCGCTCGGATTGATCCGGCTTTGCACCGGACGCCTCCAGCTCCTTCTCCAGCTCATCGATTGCCGCAGCCCAATCGCGGGCGCGGCGCAGGCGCTCCCTCAGCAGCGTGCGCGTATCCATCTGCGCGCATCCTCCCGCACTTGCAGGGAAACTTCTACCCCCTCGGGCCGCGAAGCACCAGCCCCGTCGATTTTTCCTCGCCTCGACGGTCCGTGCCCGTGCCCGTGCCCGTGCCCGTGCCCGGATCCGGATCCGGATCCCGATCCCGTCCCCGTCCCCCTCCCCGATCCCGTCCCCCGAAACCTCGAACGCCCCGCATCGAGCGGGGCGTCCAGTCACACCAGCGCGCGATCGCTCGGGTCTCAGCCGCCTTGCAGCTTCGCGGCGATCGAGAAGCGCATCTTCTGGGCGATCGACTTGTTGGTGGCGTCGGCCGGGCCGGCGGCCTTGGCGAACGCCTCGAGGTCCTTGTCGGCCGCCTTGAGGTCGCCCTTGCGCAGGTACGCCTGGCCGCGCATGAACTTGGCGATGTGCTTGTCCTTCGACGCGTCGATCGCGGCGGTGAAGGACTCGATCGCCTTCGCGTCGTCCTGCTTCTCGGTGTAGGCCATGCCGAGCTGGTAGTGCAGCTCGGCCTTGTCGACCTGGCCGGGCACGTGCTCGACGCCCTGGATCAGCACCTGGATCGCCTCGCTGGGGTAGTCCCACTTGCGGTACAGCTCGCTGAGCGCGACGTACGGCGCCCACTCGCGCGGGTTGGCGACGATGGCCTTCGAGAACTCCTCGGCGGCCTCGCGCGGCCGGCCGGTCGCACGGTAGATGCGGCCGAGGTACGCGTGCTCGAGGAACAGGTCGGCGTTGAGCTTGACCGCGGCCTGCAGGTGCTGCTCGGCCTGATCGAAGTTGATGAGCGAGTAGTCGACGTCGACCTCGGCCGGCTTCTTGTTCTGCAGCCGCGCCGCGTCCTCGCGGGCCTTCTGCACGGCCTCTTCGTAGAGCGCGACGCCGTACATCATCTGGTACATGACGTTGTCGGGCTTGATGCGCACCGCCTCGGCGTAGCCCTCGGCGGCCTTGTCGAACATCTTCTTCCCGCGGTACGCCTCGCCCATGTAGTAGTGGGCCGCGTGGTTGTCGCGGTACGCGGCGATCGCGTCCTTGTACTCGTTGATCGCCGAGTCGTACTGCTTGGCGCCAAGGGCCTTGTGGCCGGCGTTGGTGCGCTGGATCGATTCCTTGCGACCCGCGTCGCCACAACCGATGGCGAGCACCAGCGCAAACGGAGCCAGAGTGCGGAAGAACGAACGCATCGAGTGCCTCCAGGTGCGGCGTGCGCACCGACGACGACGTGGGCCGAACCGTAGACCGAGCGACCCGTGAGGTAAAGCACGGCTCACGAAAATCTCCTGACGTCTCCGGACGCCCGTGCCCGTGCCCGTGCCCGATCCGGTTTCGGATCCCGATCCCGATCCCGATCCCGATCCCGATCCCGATCCCGATCCCGATCCCGATCCCGATCCCGATCCCGTCCCCGCATCCGGCCCCGCAACCATCCCCCGAAACGCCGTGTGGCCCCCCGCGATGGTGGCCACGCTCCGGGTCGTTTCGGGGGGGGGCCCCGGCGAATGCCGGGGGAGGGTCTTTGTGAAAGACCCTCTCAGGTCTCGCGCCCTCGCTCCCGATCAACCGCCGGTCGGGCGGAAGTTGAACGGGTAGTTGACCTGCACGCCGCCGCCGCCCTTCGGCTTCGGGAACTCGATGCCCTTGATGACGCCAGCCACGCAGCTCGAGACGTCGCCGTTGACGCCCGAGGCGTTGGCGGTGGTCACGGTGCCGTTCGGGCTGATGAAGAACTGGGTGTTGACCGTACCCTCGAGGCTCGGCGAGGCGAGCAGCTGCTTCTCGTAGCAGTACGAGATCTTCTGGATGTTGCGCTTGATGTAGCGGCGGATGATGGCCTTGTCGAGGTCGCCGACCGACTGCGGCTGGCCGATGCGGACCGACGGGACCGCCGACTGACGACCGCGCATGCCGCCGCGGCCGTTGCCCACGCCGTAGCCCGAGCCGGTGCCCGAGCCGTGGCCGATGGTGCCGTAGCGACCGGTGCCGATGGTGCCCCAGCCGGTGCCGCCGCCGCCCGGGCCGAAGCCCGACCGGCCGAAGCCGAAGCCGCCGTTCATCTCGCCCGCCTCGTTGCCGAGGAGGCCGCCCTGGATGTCCATGTCGTCGAAGCCGCTCGAGATGTCACCGGTGCCGGTGATCGACGCGAACGTGCCGCCCTGGGCGAAGACCTGCGAACCGAGGACGCCGGCCGTGCGGGCCTGCTCGATCGCCTGGGTGCGGGCGAGCTGCTCCTGGTCGGCGTTCTTCTTCATCTTGTACTGGCCCTCGGCGCGGTCCGAGTCCTTCTTGCCCATCTTGCCCTCCTCGAGGGCCATCGCGGTGCCGGTGCCGCCCGACTCCTCCTCGCCGTCCTCCTCGGTCTCCTCGGGCTCCGGCGGGGGCGGATCATCGATCGACTCGGTCTTGGCCGACGACGACGACTGCTCCGACATCGACATGTCCGTGGGCGCACCGCCCTGGCCGGGGTCGACGTTCTTCAGGATGAACCAGAAGCCGATGTGCGCGACCGCCGAGCCGAGGAAGAACAGCAGCACCTGGCTCTCGAGGCCGGCCAGCACCGGCACCGGCTGGCGCTTGGGCTGCGGCACCGAGGTGACCAGGTAGGTGGTCTGCCCGGCCTTGACCCGGATGCGCGCCTTCTGCGGGATCGTCATCTCGAGGCCGCCCGGCGCCGTCGACGACGGCCGCGCGCGGCCCTGCGACTGCAGCTCGGCCAGGCTCATCGACTGCCCGTCGGACGCGACCTCACCCTCCATGCCGGGCAGGAAGTTGAAGACGAAGTCCTCGGACGGGTTCGACGACGGGGCGACCAGGGCGAACGAGCCGGCCGGCGCGTCGCTGGTCGGGTACTCGCAGGTCGGGTCCTGCCCGATGCGGAAGAACGGGTTCGACTGCTTCTCGTCGCGCATGCGCATCAGGCCGGCGATCGCGAAGCCGAGGCCCAGCGGCAGGCCGAGGAACATCATGATGTCGTTCTCGATGCCCAGCTTGCGCGGCCGGAACGCCCACGACGGACGCTTCTCGACCTCGACCCACTGGTGCCGCTTGCCGGCGTTGAACGACGCGTTCGAGTAGCCGCGGCCGAAGCCGATCAGGCCGACCACCAGGAACAGGCCGGCGAGCCCGACGAAGGCCCACGTCGTCGGCGACACCTTGCCGCCGCGCGGGTTGATGGCGTGCTTGACCGACACCACCGAGCTGCCGAGCATCGCCGCGACCTCGACCGAGCGCGAGCCCGGGACGTCGATCTGGTCGGCCATGAAGCCGCTGGCGCCGAAGGTCGGCGCGGCCTGGGCCGGGGCGTTGTACATGCCGAACGGCGCCGGCACCGCGCTGGCGGCCATCGGCGGCGGCACCGGGGCGCGCGCCGCCATCGGCGGCGGCGCGACCGGCGTCGGGGGCGGCGCCATCGGGGCGGCCATCGCGGCGGCCGGGGGCGGCGGCGCGGACGGGCGCGGGGTCGACGCGATCACCGCCTCCGCCGCCTCGCTGATCTGCGGCTGGACGCGGGTCGGGATGTCGTCGTCCTCCTCGGCGCCACCGATCGTGACCTCGATGCGGGTCTCGCCGATGACGACCGAGTCACCGGACTGCAGCTTCGCCTTGTTGACCTTCTGGCCATTGACGAAGGTGCCGGTGGTCGACGACAGGTCGATGATGCTGACGTCGCCGGGGCCCGTCACCTCGATGAGGGCGTGCATCCGGCTGACGTTCTTGTCGTCGAGCCGCAGGTGCGACGACGACAGCTTGCCGACCTTGATGACCGGGAGGGTGAGCTTCTCCTCGCGGAGGAACTCGTCGCCCTTGTAGAGTCGGAACGTCAGAGGAACTTTGCCACCGGCCATGTTGCTGTCTCCATGGAGCCCAGCTGCGCTGGGCTGTCGAACGGGAGGGCCGGGGCGTGGTCACGCGACGCGCAGGGAGCCTGCGCGCGCGATCACAAGTCTTCGGCCGACTTGAGGATCTCTGCGATGAAGTCCTGGCGGATACGGATGAGGCTGGAGTGCTTGGCGAAGCCGCCGACGTCGATGTTCGTGCCCTCGGGCTTGATGAGGTCGCCCTCGATCGTGTCCCCCGAGAAGTCGTAGACCTTGACCTTCGCCTTCGGCTCCTTGTCCTTGGGCTGAGCCAAGGCAGGAACCGCGGCGAGCGCGAGAATCGTGGCGGCGGCGAAGATGCGAGCGAACATGACGTCCCTTTCTGCTCGAGGAGCTCGAGTCGAAGCGGGGGTCCGGCGCGCCAGCATCTGGGGCGTCTGACACACGGGGTTCGACTCGGTTCCGTTTTTCTTTTCGCGACGGTAGGAAAAGTGTAGCGGGGATCGGACGGGCTGGAACCGAATTCTATCTCAGCGAAACTACTGGCCGCCGCCCGGGGCGGGCGCCGGGGTCGGCGGCGGCGGCGGCGGCTGCGACGCCGCCATCTTCATCGCCTCGTCGAGCTGCTTCACCAGCTTGTCGATCGCCTTGATGTTCTCCTGGGCCTCGTCCTTGTCGCCCTGGGAGCCGTCCTTGCCCATGAAGTCCTGGAAGAACTGACGCGCCACCTTGGAGGTGTTCTGCATCGCCTTCAGGTCGTTCTCCTTGTTGGCGCGGAAGTCCTTGTAGAGCACGCCGAGGTTGAAGTAGGCCTCGCCCCGCTTCGGGTCGATGTCCTTGGCCTTCTTGTACGAGGCCTCGGCCCCGTCGAGATCGCCGAGACCGCGCTGGGCGATGCCCAGGCCGATCACCGCGTCGTAGTTCTTCGGCTGCTGCGACAGCACCTTCTCGAACGCGGCCTTGGCCACGTCGTAGCGGCGGGTGCCCAGCTGGATCAGGCCCACGTTCATGTGCGCCTCGCTCAGCTTCGGGTCGAGCTCGGCGGCGGCCTGGAACCGCGCCAGCGCGTCGGTCAGGTTGTTCTTGGCCAGCGACAGGAGGCCGAGCGCGTGCTGCAGCGGCGCGTACTTGGCGTTCTTCTTCTCGCCCTCCTCGAGGAGGAGCTTGGCGAGGTCGAGGCGGTTGCGGTTCTTCTGCCGGCCCTCCATGTAGACCAGGCCGTAGACCGTGTAGGCGCGGACGTTCTCGTTGTCGACGGCGAGCGCGTTCGACAGCTTCTTGCGCGCGTCCTCCTCGAGCTTGGCCCACGCCGCCTGGTCCTTGGTCTTGCGCATCTCGGCCAGGTTGAGCGACGCCAGGTTGACGTAGGCGGCGGTCAGCTTGGGGTTGGCCTTGATGGCGCTCTCCCAGTACTTGCGGGCGCCGTCGACCTTGCCGGCGGCGAAGTACAGCTCGCCGAGGTTGGAGATCGACGCGCCGTGGTTGGGCTTCACCTTCAGCGCGGCCTGGTAGGCGTCCTCGGCCTCCTTGGCCAGGCCGCAGTTGTGGTAGCTGCGGCCCACCATGTACTGGGCCTCGACGATGTTGCTGTGGGCGCGGGCGACCGCGGCGAACTGGTCGGCGGCCGAGCGGCAGCTCGACTCGTTCCAGCCCGAGGCGGCCGACTTGTTGTAGAAGTCGAGCGCGCTGGCGTAGTCGGCCTTGGCGTCGGTCGACACCTCGCGCGGAGCGTCGGTGTGCTCGGGCTTGACGGTGCCGACGTCGGGCGGCGGCGGGACGTCGGTGGTGCCCTTCGACAGGCCCGACGACGGCTTCTGGCCGCCGCCGCAGGCGACGGCGGCGAGGAGGAGCGTGGTTCCGAGAACGTGGGTGAGGCGCATGGTGCGTGCCTTTGCGAGATGCGGAATCGGAGAAGAAGGCTCGAGGATGAGGCGTGAGCGGGGGCGCCGCTTACTCCAGCTTCGAGACCGGCGGCTCGACGTCGGACACGGCCGACTCGGCGTCGGGGTCGGCGCGCAGCTCGGCGGCGGTCGGGAACTCTTCCGGCTTGATCTGGCCGAGCTCGCGCTCGCACAGCTTCGACCAGCTCGAGAACCAGCCGAAGTCGGTCGACGCCTTGAGGCAGGCGCCGAAGCCCTGCAGCGAGGCGGCCTCGAGCGGCTCGGCCTTCTCGGTGAGCGCGTCGCAGTAGACGTCGACCGCCTCCTCGTAGGCGCGGATGTTCGACGGGATCTCGGCGGTGAACAGCGCGTCCGAGAAGTTCTGCGAGATCTGACCGAAGCGCGCGGCGCCGGCGATGGCGTTGGCGGGCTCCTTGATCTTGAAGACCAGGTCCTGGTACTCGCCCGACGCCTTCGCGGCCAGCTTCTGTTTCTCGGCGAACCAGGTCTCGAAGCGCTTGAGCGACTTGGCGGCCTCGGCCTTGGTCTTGTCGGTGCCGTCGCCGAAGTTCAGGCCCTCGGGGAACTTGATGGTCAGGAACTTCTCGTAGTCCACCTCGGCCTGGTGGAACTTGGCGAGCGCGTAGTAGTAGTTCGCGAAGCGCTGGTCGCCGTTCGGGAACTTGCCGCCCTTCTTCTCGAACTCGGAGATCGCGGCGCCGAAGGCCGCCATCGCCTGCTTGACCTTGGCCGGGTCGCGGGCCACGACGGTCAGCTTGATCTTCGACTCGGGGCCGCACTGCGTGCGCGAGTCGCCCTTGCGGCGCTTGCTCTTGCCGCGCAGCGAGACGGCGCGCTCACGGACGACCTTGATGCACGAGCCGTCGACGGTCTTCACCGGGCAGCTCTGCTCCCACAGGATCTGGCCGATGCGACCGTACGCGACGATGACCTTGTCGGCGCCGCCCTTCTCGTTGTAGCGCTTCAGGTAGTTGCGGTAGTGGTCGACGACGGTGTCGAGGTCGCCGCGCTTCTCGTAGATGCTGGCGAGGCTGAAGTACGCCGCGGCCGCGTCGGCCGGCTTGCTCTTGGCGAACTTCGAGATGAAGTAGTTGGTGTTCTCGATCGCCTTGTCGTCGTCGCCGATGCCCTTGCGGTAGAACACCGCGTCGTTCATCAGGTCGTAGGCGTCCTTCTCGCCGGCGTACTTCTTGGCGTACTCCTCGAACATGCCGGCGGCGCGGTCGTAGTAGGCGACGCGGCCGTAGACGCCACCGAGGCGGGCCAGCGCCTTGGCGGCCTGGTTGCTCTTCGGGAAGCGGCTGCGCAGCTCGGTGTAGGCCTCGATCGCCGTCGACAGCGAGCGGCCGTCCTCGAAGCAGACGCCGGCGTTGTAGAGGATCTCGTCCGACTTCGGCGCCTCGGGGTTCGAGTTGAAGATGTCGAGGTAGGTCTTGCCGCAGAGGACGTACTTGGCGAAGTCGCCCGACGCCTTGGCGTCCTTCTCGAGCTGCTCGGCGATCTTGCGCTTGGCCTTGGCCTGGATGTCGGCGACGCGATCGCCGAGGTCCGAGCGGTCCTGGTCTTCCTTGGCGGTCAGGAACTTCGGGTTGGCCGCGAAGTACTCGACCCACTTCAGCATCTCATCGTACTTGTGCGTGAGGATGAGGCTGTCGAGGATGATGTTGGCCGAGTAGTACGCGGTCTCGTGGCTCGGGTTGTTCTTGATGATGTCTTCGAAGAGCGGGATCGCCTCGTCGAAGTGGTTGTAGCGGCGATACATGTTCGCCTTGAGGAACTTCATCCCGACGAGCTCGTCGTCCTTCGGGTCCTTGACGTACTTGATGTAGACGTCGAAGGCCTCGAGCATCTTCTGCTCGCGGTCCGGGATGGGCTTGGCCTCGGGGATCTTGTCCCCCTCCTCGCCGACCGTGATCGGGTCGACCTTGACCCGCGGGTCGACGGCCAGCGCGTTCTTCCAGCCGAGCACGGCGGCGTAGGCCGACTCCTTGAGCAGCTTCTGGTCGACCTTGCCGTTCTTCACCACGTTGGTGAAGGACACGGCCGCGTTCTCCCACAGCTCGGTCTTGAGGCGGGCGTTGGGCTCGTTGTCGGCCCGCGACCACAGGAGCTCCGAGTAGTAGTACTGGGTCTCGCCGTAGTCCTCGGCGTCGGTGAAGACCGACAGGTAGACGTTGTAGAGCTTGTCGGCGTAGGCCAGCGTCTCGGGGTTCTTGGTCTTGATCGACTCGTTGTGCCACGCGCGGGCCATCTCGCCCGACATCGCGGCGGCGTTGTCGTGGCACTCGCCGGCCTCGGCCTGCGGCAGCGCCTTGTTGTCGCGCAGCACGCCGTACAGCTTGGTCAGGCGCTCGATCTCGGCGACCTTGTCGGCGTTGTTGGCGCCCGGCGTCGACAGCATCGCGTGGGCGATGTTGTACTGCCAGAGGCACACGTTCTTGTCCTTCGGCTCCTCCTTCATCAGCTGGCGGAACGCGAAGATCGCCTTGTCGTTCTTGCCCTGCTCGAGGTAGAGGTCCGCGAGGATCGTGTACATCGTCGACGCGTAGTCGCCGTCGATCTTCTGGAACGTCGCCCAGGCCTTCTGCACCTGGCCGAAGTCGGCGTAGGCGCGGACGAAGTCCTTCTTGGCCGCCTTGTTCAGCGTCTCCTGCTTCTTCTCACCCGTCGTGTCGCGGATGACCTGCAGGAACTGCTTGCCGGCGTCCTCGTGGCGGGCGAGGTTGAGGTAGACCCAGCCGAGCATGTAGTTCGAGTAGTCGTAGACCGACGACTTCGGGAACTGCAGCACCTTCTGGTAGAAGGCCTCGGCGTTGGCCAGCTCGTTGGCGCCGAAGTAGTAGTCGGCGAACGCCAGGTACGCCTCGGGGACGTACTTCGACTGCGGGTAGTCCTCGAGCAGGCGGTGGTAGATCTGCCGCGCCTCCTTCATGTACTTGCCCTGCTGGAGCGAGTACGCGAAGGCGAACAGCGCCTGATCCATCCGCGGGTAGTTCTTGAACTTGTCGTTGTCGGTCAGCGTCTTGTAGACCTTGACCGCGTTCTTGAGCGCGGCCTCGGACTTGGCGGTGTTGTCCTTGACCGCCTGCTGCCACTTGGCCTTGTCAGCGGGCTTGCCGGTGTCGGCCTTGATCGCCGCCTCGGTCGCCTTCAGGCGGTGGAAGCGGTTGAGCTGCGAGTGCATCTCGGCGAGGCGGAAGTACAGGTCCGCCTTCTCGGTGGCGTCCGAGTCCGAGGTCTCCTCGATCAGGCCCTCGAGCAGCTGGATCTGCTCGCGGCGGATGTCGCCGACCGCGCCCTGGATCTCGAGGACGTCGTCGGCGCTGATCGACGGGCCCTTCGGCTTGTCGTCGTTCTTCGGCGTCGACGGCCGGACGCGGTCGCTGATCTTGACGTCGACCTTGACCGAGTTCTGGCGCTTGTACTTGGTCTCCTCGGCGCCGACCGGGCCGGCGAGGAGGCCGTACGCGGCGAGCGCGAGGAGCGACGTGGAGTAGGGGCGGAGCGAACGGGCCATCGGGTGTACCTCGGTGGGTCGTTTCAGCGTCGATCGCGTCGACGTCAACTTGTCAGCGATGAAACGGTGGAGACAGTCAGATAGAAGCTCAGGGCCGTTTCGGGTGGGGGCCCCGGCGAATGCCGGGGGAGGGTTTTTGCGAAAAACCCTCTCCTACTTAGGGCACTGGCTACGGACCTTGAAGCGGTAGTAGCCGAGCTCGTCCTTCCAGTACTCGCCGTTGAAGCGCCACACGAAGTGCTCGTCGTCGACGACGATCGGGTCCTCGCGGTGGGTCTTCGAGATCTTGTCGCCGGTGCGCTCGGCGCTGATCTTGCCGGCCTGGGCGTCGAGCACCTCGATGCGGATCTTGATGCCGTCGCGGCCGAGATCCTGGAGCTCCTTGACCAGGCGGTTGAGGCGCTCCTTGGCGAGGCGGCCGGCGTCGGCGGCGGCCACCGACTTGACCAGCTCGAGGTCGGCGTTGATGTCGCCGGCGACCGCGGTGGTCTGCCAGGCCTTGTCGGCCTTGCCCAGCATCGTCAGCTCGTGGTCGAGCTCGTCGACCCACGCGAAGGTCTTGCCCAGCGTCTTGTCGCCGAGCACCGACATCGTCAGGCGCTGGGTGACGTCGTCGAGCCCGGCCTTGCCGGCCATGATCTTCTTCACGTACTCGTAGAACTCGGCGTTGTCCTCGTACTTGGCGACGACGCCCTGCAGGTTCTCGCGCAGCGGCTTGAACTTGGTGTTGAACTCGCTGACCGCCTCGAGCGCGCGGTCGTAGAGGCAGTACTTGTAGTAGATGACGCTCTTCAGGAGGATCGACTCCGGGAAGAACTGGTTCTCGAAGTACGGCGCGTTGAGCGTGTGGATGTTGCCGAGGGCCTTCGGGTTGGACGTCTTCATGAAGTACGCCCACGACGCCTCGAACAGCGACTCGGCCCACTCGCCCGAGTTCTGCGGCAGCTTCTCGTAGTAGCGGATCGCCTTGTCGAAGTCCTTGGTCGAGTAGAAGACGCGGGCCATCTGCAGCATGGCCAGCTCCTCGTAGCGATCGAGATCGCCGGCCTTGTACTGCTTGGGCCGCTCGCGCGCGACCTCGAGGACGCGCTTGAACGCCTCACCGGCGGGGCGGCCCTCGTACTTGCGGACGTAGGTGACGCCCTCGAAGAACTTGGCCTTGACGTAGAAGTCGCTCGACTCGCCGACCTTGCCGAACAGCTCGATCGCCTTGTCGAACTCGGCGTGGTTGTAGAAGTGGCGGCCGAGCAGGAAGTACAGCTCGTCGCGGACCTGATCCATGATCGGCTCGTCGAGCGACGACGGATCGTACTTGCCGATCAGGTCGAGGATGCCCGAGGTCTCGGGCAGCACGCGCGACAGCGCGGCGAGCCACTTGAGCGTCGCCGGGTAGTAGCCGTGGTCGGGGCCGACGGTGACGATCTTCTCGAACCAGCTCTGGGCGCTCGCGTAGTACCCCATCTGGTACAGCGTCTTGCCCATGTAGAACTCGGCGCGCTGCTTGTTGGCGGCGTCGTCGGTGGTGTCGCCGTCGAGGACCTTCTTCAGCTCGATCGTCGAGCTGTAGTAGTCCTTCTTCTTGTAGAGATCGATCGCGCGCTCGAACGTCTTCGACGCCGGGGTCGCCGCGGCGGCGTCGTCGTCATCGGCCTGGGCGCGGACGGTGCGGGCGTCGGCCGCGAGCATGACGGTGCCGACGGCGACACCGAGGATGGCAGTGGACAGAGCGGACAGACGGCGCATCAGGGTTCCTCCAGACGGGCGCCCGAGCAGTCGGCACAGCGAGCAACGCGGCGCCCCGCGCGGGGGACATCGCCAACGCTTTCGCGGGCCTCTCGGGCGGCGGAATCATCGACGTGCGCGCGCGGAATTGTCAAGGCACCCGTGCGACCTTGGACCACGCGCGCGGTGGTTCGGCGATGATCGCGCCGTCGCGACGACAGACCCAGCATCACTACCCGGACACCTCGTGCCGGGCGCGGTTGCACGGCACCGTGGCATCTCGCCACGATCGTGTTTCGGTGACGGATCGACGAGCCCGCTGCACCCATCGAACATCGCGCCCCGCCTTGACTTCGCCACCTCGACTTCTATTATCGCCGCTCGACGCGGGCGAGCTTGTGCCCAACGTCTGCCAACGGAGCCAGGGAACCCGATGAACACCACCGCTCGTTCGCATCGCCCCATGTGGATCGCCGTCGCCGTGGCCGCCCTCGCGGCGGGCTGCAGCGACAACCCGGTGGGCCGCATCTGCGACCTCGGCCTCGACGATCCCGGCCTCAACCAGGCCGTGGTGGGCTCGCCCTCGCTCGACTGCCCGACGCGCACCTGCTTGAAGGTGCCGATGGACATCAACAAGGTCCCGCCCGACGACTTCCAGGCGCTGTCGGCCAACAAGGGCATGTGCACCGCCACCTGCGAGAGCGACGACGACTGCGACAAGGTCCCCGAGTCGCCGTGCGTCACCGGCTTCACCTGCGGCGTCGCGCTGACGGTGGGCCCGTTCTGCTGCCAGAAGTTCTGCATCTGCAAGGACTACGTCGTCCTCCCCGACTCGGGTCAGCTGCCCGAGAAGGAGGCGTGCGACGCGACCAACCCGACGAACATCTGCTGCAACCTCGAGGGTCGCGTCGGCAACCCGACGTACCCGAACTGCCCGGGCTGAGATACGTAGAGGGTCTTTCGCAAAGACCCTCCCCCGGCATTCGCCGGGGCCCCCACCCGAAACGGCCCGGAGCGTGGCCGCAGACGATGGTGGGATGAACGAAGGTTGGTGGCGTAGCGAGGGATCGAGATCGACGGCCGCTATACGCGATCGCGATCGCGGTGACGTCACCAGGTGATGTGGAAGGCGCCGGGGACGACGACGAGGGAGTCGCCAGTGATGGCGACGACGTCGAAGCGGCAGGTGCGGAAGCGGGGCCGGCGGTGCGCGAGGTACTGCGCGGCCATGCGCGCGACCTGGCGCTGCTTGGCGTGGGGGACGGCGGCGAGGCCGCCGCCGAAGCGGCCGTCGGCGCGCGACCGCACCTCGACGAAGACCAGCACGTCGCCGTCGTAGGCGACGAGGTCGAGCTCGCCGACGCGCGCGCGGTAGTTGCGCTCGACGACGCGATAGCCACGGGCGATCAGCGCCGACTCGGCGCGACGCTCCGCAGCACTCCCCGCCCGTGTCCGATCCGGCCTCCCCTCCCCCATCCATCCCTCCCCACGACCGGCGTCAATCACGCACCGGCGGCAGCCTTGGCTTCCTTCTTCTTCTGGCGCTTGCCGCGGCCCGTGAACTTCTCCTTGGGCGCGGCGGGCTCGGCACCCTCGACGGGCGCGGCCTCGGCGGTCTCGACCTGGATCGCGGCGGCGCGCTCCTTGATGCGGGCGGCCTTGCCCGACAGCTCGCGGAGGTAGAACAGGCGAGCCTGGTTGACGCGACCGCGCGCCAACACCTCGACCTTGTCGATGTTCGGCGAGTTGTCGGGGAACACGCGCTCGACGCCGACGCCGTAGGAGATCTTCCGCACGGTGAAGGTGGAGCGGGCGCCCTTGCGCACGCGGCGGATGCAGACGCCTTCGAAGGCCTGAAGGCGCGTCTTCTCGCCCTCGCGGATCTTGGCCCAGACCTTGACCGAGTCTCCGGGACGGAACTCGGGCAAGTCACCCTGGCGGCGGTTCTGCTTGTCGATGGATTCGAGGATGCGATGGGCGCTCATGGGAGCCTCAGGAGGCGGACACGCAGAAAAGGTCTGCGCGCGGACGCGTGTTGATGCCAGAAAGGCGGGGGGGCGTCAAGCGGTGGGAGCGGGCGACCGCACGCCGAACAGGTCGGCGACGACGATCGCGGCCGCGGAACGCACGGACAGGTGATTCCAGCCGGTTCGGCTCTCGATCGGGGGCAGGAGATCGGTCACCTGGGGCAGCTCGGCGTCCGCCAGGCCCCAGCCGGTGCCGAACAACAGCAACATCGGCTGCCCCGGGGCGTCGATCAGCTCGCCCAGCAGGGCCGGGCCGGTCAACCGCCGTGCCCCCGGGAACCGCGCGGGATCGGCCGACGTCGCGACCACCCGCGGCGCCTGGCCGTGCTGGGCGGTGATCGCGGCGATCACGTCGGCCACCGACGGGGCCGTGTGGACGATGCGCAGCGCCGAGGCGCGGCCGTCGTGCCCGCCGCCGGGGCCTCGGGGCCCGGTGTCGGCGGCCAGCTCCTGCCACGCGGCGGCGATGTGCTCGGCCTTGGACCGCTGGCTCTCGACGGGCGTGACGACGTGGTAGCCGGCCAGGCCGAAGGTGCGGGCGGTGCGAGCGAGATCGTGGATGTCGAGGTTGGTGACGGCGCTGGTGACGACGGCGCCGGTGCGATCGTGGACCGGGTGGTGGACCAGCGCGATGCTGGTGCGGCCGGCGACGTCGAGGCCGGCGGCCTCGGCGAGCTTGCGATCGAGCTTGTCGAGGCGGTGGCGCGCGTAGAGCTCGGGGCGGCGGCGGGCGGTGCGGCGCAGCGACTCGCCGCGGCGCCAGCGGCGGATCGCCTCGTGGTTGCCGCCGGCGAGGATCTCGGGGATCGGGCGATCGCGGAACACCGCGGGCCGGGTGTACTGCGGGTACTCGAGCAGGCCCGCGGCGAACGACTCGTCGTCGGCCGACGCGGCGTCGCCGAGCACGCCGGGCAGGAACCGCGCGACCGCGTCGATCACGCACGCGGCGCCGAGCTCGCCGCCGGTGAGCACGAAGTCGCCGAGCGAGATCTCCTCGTCGATGCAGGCGTCGAGGACGCGCTGGTCGACGCCCTCGTAGCGGCCGCACACCAGCACGACGTGGTCGAGCGTCGCCAGCCGCCGCACCGTGGCCTGGGTCAGCGGCGCGCCGCCAGGGCCGAGGAAGACGCGGTGGCCGGGGCCGGCGGCGTCGATCGCGGCGGCCAGCGGCTCGCAGCGCATGACCATGCCGGGGCCGCCGCCGTAGGGGGTGTCGTCGACGGAGCGGTGGCGATCGTGGGTGAAGTCGCGCGGGTTGACGAACGCCAGGGGCAGGCCGCCGGCGGCGCGCGCGCGGCCGACCACCCCCACCGCGAGCGCCCCGTCGACGATCTCCGGCAAGATCGAGACGACGGTGAAGCGGGTCACCGCGGCTCCTCGGGGATCCCGTCGGGCGGCGTGACCACGACGATCCGCCGGTCGCGATCGACGTCGGCGATGAACGCGTCGACCAGCGGCAGCAGGCGTTCGACCGCGCCCGGGCTGCCGTCCTCGTGCTGGTCGTCGTGGATGACCAGGCGATCCTGCGGGCCCAGCTCGATCGCGACGATCGTGCCCCAGGGGCGACCGTCGGCGAGCTGGCAGCGGCAGCCGACCAGGTCGGCGTACAGGACGTCGTCGTCGTCGAGCTCGAGCTGATCGCGGGCGACCGCGACCACCTGGCCGCGCAGCGCCGCGGCGGCGTCGCGATCGGTCAGCCCGTCGAGGGCCAGCAGGTAGGCGCCGCCGACCGGGCGGGCGCCGGCCACCGCGTAGCGGCGGTCGCCGATCCACACGTGATCGACCGCGCCCAGGGTCTCGGACGACGGATCGATCGACACCGCGAGCACCTCGCCGCGGATGCCGTGGGCCTTGGCGATGGTGGCGACCTCGACCCGATCGGTCGCGGCGTCACCGTCGGCGGCCTCGGGGGCCGGCTCGCCAGGCGTGCGCACGGATCAGGCTCTTATTCGAGGATCTCGACCAGGATGCGCTTCTTGGAGCGCGGCGCGACCTGGGTGACCAGCGTGCGGAGCGCGCGAGCGGTCTTGCCGCCGCGGCCGATGATCTTCCCGAGATCGCTCTCGGCGACCTCGAGCTCGTACACCGAGGCCTGGCGCTCCTCGACGAGGGCCACGTGGACCTCGTCGGGCTTGTCGACCAGACCCTTGGCGATGTAGCGGACCAGGTCCGCGATGTCGAGGGCCGCGCCGTCGTCGGTGCGGGTCACGATCAGGCCTTGGCGGTCTTGGCCGGAGCGGCGGCGCCGGCCTTGAAGCGACGGACCAGGCTGGCCAGGGTCTCGGACGGCTGGGCGCCGACCTTGACCCAGTGCTCGTAGCGCTCGGCGTCGTAGGCGAAGGCCTTCGTGCGCGGATCGAACGTGCCGATCAGATCGATGAACCGACCGTCGCGGGCGCGACGCTTGTCGGCGGCGACGATGCGGTAGAACGGGCGCTTCTTCGAGCCCTGACGAGACATGCGGAGGACGACCATGGATTCCTCGAACGGGGTGGCGTGAGAGCGGCGGAATCTACGGGCCGGGTCCGGCGCTGTCAAGCGTGCTATAGGACTCGCGCATGTTCGCGCAATCGATGCGCCGCGGGGTCGGCCTCATCCTACCCCTCCTGGCGGTGCTGGGCTGCTCCGGGCGCACCAGCAAGGCCCCGCCGTCCCCGCCGGCCGAGACCACCATCACCGTGTTCGCCCTCGCCGAGGTCCGCGGGCAGATCGAGCCGTGCGGCTGCACGACCGATCCCCTGGGCGACCTGGCGCGGACGGCCGAGCTGGTGACCGCCGCCCGGGCCCAGCACCCGGTGGTGGTCATCGACGCCGGCTCCCTGCTCTACCCGCGGGCGACGATCGATCCCCAGGCCCGGCCCCAGGAGGACCTGAAGGCCGATCTCCTGGCCCGCGTCTACAAGGACGAGCTGGCGGTGGCCGCGGTCGGCCTGGGCCCCAACGACCTGGCCGCCGGCCCCGATCAGGTGCGGCTGCCGCGCCAGGTGGCCAACCTGCCGGCGACCGCCGGCGTGGCGCTGGCGCCGCCGACCGTGGTCACCGCCGGCAGCGAGAAGATCGGCGTGTTCGGCGTGATCGACCCGGCGCTGGTGCCCGCGCTCGGCGCCAGCGACCCGCTGGCCGCCGCCACCGCGGCGGTGGCCAAGCTGCGCGCCGACGGCGCGACCCGGGTATTCGCGCTGGCGACGATGTCGAAGAAGGACGCGGTGACGCTGGTGCGCAAGGTCGCCGGCATCGACCTGGTGGTGATCGCCGCCGGGATCGCCGCGCCCGAGCCCAAGGACGTGCGCGCCTCGGCCGAGGTGGTGGGCAGCACGATCGTCGTCGTGCCGGCCAACCGCGGCCAGGTGGTGAGCCGCCTCGATCTGACGCTGCGCCCGGGCGGCGGCCCGCTGGTCGACGCGATCGGCCCGGCGGCGGCGGCCGATCGCCAGCGCGAGCTGGCCGACCGCATCGCGACCCTCGACGAGGAGCTGGCCCGGTTCGAGAAGGACCCCGAGGCCGACCAGGCGTTCGTCGCGGCCCACCGCCGCGAGCGCGACGAGCTGGCCCGGACCAAGGACGAGCTAGGCACCAACCCGCGCCGCGTCCCGGCGACCGGCAGCTACTTCGAGCTGGCGCAGCTGCGCATCTCCAAGGCGCTGGCCTGCGACCTCGACGTGGTCAAGGCCAAGCAGGAGTACACGCGCGCCGCCGGCGTCGCCAACGTCGCCGCCGCCAAGGCCGCGCCGCCACCGCCGCCGCCGCCCGACGGCACCGCGACCTACGTCGGCACCGAGGCCTGCGCCGACTGCCACGCCGAGGCGGTGACGTTCTGGAAGCAGACCCGCCACGCCCAGGCGTGGCAGACGCTGGTCGAGGTCGACAAGCAGTTCGACTTCGACTGCATCAACTGCCACGTCACCGGCTGGGGCAAGCCGGGCGGCGCGACGATGGCCGCCAACGAGACGCTGCGCGACGTGCAGTGCGAGACCTGCCACGGGCCGGGCTCGATCCACGTCGACGCCGACGACGTCGACGCCAAGAAGACGATCACGCTCGCGCCGGCCACCGACCTGTGCGCCACCGAGTGCCACACGATCGAACACTCCGACACCTTCGATCGCACCGCCTACCTGCGCGACGTCATCGGCCCCGGCCACGGCGAGAAGGCCCGCGCCATCCTCGGCGACGGCCCGACCGGCCACGAGCTGCGCAAGGCCGGGCTGGCCAAGGCCGCCGCCACGCTGGGCGCCGGGTGCCCGAAGTGATCCGCGCCGCGGCGCTGCTGACGCTGGCGCTGGGGCTGGTGGCGTGCAGCCACCCGCGCCCGACCGCGGCGCCGGCGCCGACCGCCACCCACCGGCCGACCAAGCCGCGGCCGGCCAAGCCGCGACCGGCCAAGCCTGCGACACCGCCCGCGGTGCCCGTCGCACCGGACACCACTGCGACCGTCGCACCTGACGCCCGCCCCGGTGTCGAGCGCGGTCAGGCGGTGTGGTACGCCTCGGGGCGGATGACGGCCTCGGGGGAGCGCTTCGACAAGCACGCGATGGCCGCCGCGCACCGCACGCTGCCGTTCGGCACCAAGGTGAAGGTCACCGCCGACGCCACCGGCCGCTCGGTGGTGGTGCGCATCAACGATCGCGGCCCGTTCGGCAACAAGACCCGCATCATCGACCTGACCGAGGCGGCGGCGAAGAAGCTCGGCATCATCGATGCAGGGCACGCCGCCGTGACGATCGAGATCCTGGAGAGTCCATGACCGACCCCGACGCGTTGCTCGACCTGCGCGGCGTGGCCAAGCGCTACGGCCAGGTGTTCGCCCTGCGCGGCATCGACGCCAAGGTGGCGCGCGCGACCAAGGTGGTCGGCCTGCTCGGCCCCAACGGCGCCGGCAAGTCGACGCTGGTGAAGTGCATGCTGGGGCTGATCCCGTTCGACGGCCACGCCCGGGTGCTGGGCTACGACCCGCGCGTCGACGGCGCCGCGATCCGCGCCCGGGTCGGCTACATGCCCGAGAGCGACGTCTTCCTCGCCGGCATGTCGGCGGTCGAGCTGTGCGCGTACGCCGCCGAGCTGTCGGGGCTGCCGCGCACCGAGGCGCTGCAGCGGGCCCACGCGTCCTTGTACTACGCCGGCCTCGAGGACAAGCGCTACCAGAACGTCGACGGCTACTCGACCGGGCAGAAGCAGCGGGTCAAGCTGGCCCAGGCGCTGGTCCACGACCCCGAGCTGCTGTTCCTCGACGAGCCGACCAACGGCCTCGACCCGCGCTCGCGCGACGAGATGCTCGAGCTGATCGCCGAGCTGCCCGAGAAGCGCGGCTGCACGATCATGATCTCGACCCACCTCCTGACCGACGTCGATCGGGTCTGCGACAGCGCGCTGATCATGCACCTCGGCCAGGTGCGGTTCGCCGGCACGATCGATCAGCTGCGCACCAGCGCCGGCCGGGCCCGCGACTACGTGATCGAGGTCCGCGAGCGGATCGGCGATCTGTACGACGCGCTGACCGCGCGCGGCGCCGTGGCCGCGGCGTTCTCGCCGGTCGGCCTGACCGCGACCTTGCCCGAGGACCTGACCGCCCACGACGTGCTGGCGCTGGCGCGCAAGGCCAACGTCCAGATCCGCACGCTCGAGCCGCACCGCGAATCGATGGAGCAAGCGTTCCTGCGGGTCGTGAGCTCGCCGGCGCCGATCGGCCCCGCCCACCGCCCCACCCCCGGAGAGTCCGCGTGACCCACGCAACCGAGGCCGCGCCGCCGGTCAAGAAGGGCGTCATCCACGACATCGGCTACGCGCGCTACGCCGGCGAGCGGCGGGCGCCGTCGACGCTGTGGCGCGTGATCATGCGCCACCAGATCGCCCACGCCTGGAAGACCTGGTGGCGGTGGAAGCCGGCCATCATCGGCGCGGTGATCACCACCGTCGTGTGCGGCGTGATCATGTACGTGTCGAGCGCCAGCCGGATCAGCGGGCTCACCCGCGCCGGCGGGCCGCTGGCGTTCATCGACGGCACGCTGGCCTACTCGTTCGGCTTCTACAACAAGTTCGCGTTCCTGATGACGATGACCGTCGGCGCCGCGGTGGTGGCGCGCGACCAGGAGACCGGCGCGTTCGCGTTCTACTTCTCGCGGCCGGTGCGGCCGCGCGACTACGTGATCGGCAAGGTGGCCGGGATGGTGGTGGTGATGGGGACGATCCTCCTGGCCGGGCCGCTGCTGCTGGCCGCGTTCCGCATCGGCATGGCCGGCGACACCAAGACGATGATCGACCTCCTGCCGTGGCTGGGGCGGGCGCTCACCGTCGGGGTGCTGGCGTCGCTGGCCTACGCGACGCTGCCGCTGGCGCTGTCGGCGCTGGTCGGCAAGCGGACGATCTCGCTGGCGGTGTGGGCCGCCTACTACGTCATGGGCACCAGCCTGCTGTCGGTGGTCGGCATGCTGACGTGGAAGCCGCTGGCCGCGATCGACCCGGCCAACGCGGTGGTGTCGCTCGCGTTCGGGCTGTGGGACATCGACATGCCGGGCCGCGACAAGAACGCGCTGGTCGGCGTGGCGCCGGCGGCGATCAGCCTGGCCGCGCAGTCCATCCTCGCGGTGGGCCTCCTCTACAACCGGGTCAGCCGCCAGGCGGCCGGCGCGGTCGGAGCCAGCTCGTGAGCGCCCCGATCGTCGTCGCCGAGCGCTGCTCGAAGTGGTACGGCGCGGTGCTCGGCATCAGCGACATCACCTGGACCATGGGCGGCGGGGTGATCGGCCTGCTCGGCCCCAACGGCGCCGGCAAGTCGACGCTGATGAAGCTGATGAGCGGCCTCTTGCGCCCCAGCCGCGGCACGATCAAGGTCCACGGCGGCGACCCGTTCGCCGACCCGCTGGTCCGCCGCCGCATCGGCTACAGCCCCGAGCACGAGACCACCTACGACGAGCTCACCGGCCGCGAGCTGGTGACCGCGCTGGCCCACCTGGCCGGCGTGCCGCGCGCGCAGGCGCCGGCCGCGGCGGTGGCGGCGCTCGAGGTGATGGGCATGCAGAGCGCGATGGACCGCCGGGTCAAGGGCTACTCCAAGGGCATGCGCCAGCGCACCAAGCTGGCCGCCACCCTGGCCCACGATCCCGACCTGCTGATCCTCGACGAGCCGCTCACCGGCGTCGACCCGATCGCCCGCGCCGAGATCATCACCAAGATCCGGTCGCTGGCCAAGGCCGGCAAGACGATCGTCGTGTCGAGCCACGTGCTCTACGAGATCGAGGCGCTGACCGAGGACATCGCGGTCATCTACCGCGGCCAGGTGCTGGCCGAGGGCAACCTCTACGAGATCCGGCGGCTGATCGACCACCACCCGCACCGGATCCGCGTCGAGTGCGATCGCCCGCGCGCGCTGGCGGCGGCGCTGGCCGGCGCCGACCACGTCCGGCGGATCACGATGGAGCGCAAGGCGGTGGTGATCGAGACCGAGCAGCCCGATCGCTGCTACGACGAGCTCGCCACCGCGATGCTCGAGAGCGACTTCGTGCTGCGCGGCATGACGTCTCCCGACAACAACCTGGGCGCGGTGTTCGAGTACCTGACCGGCGACCGCGGCCGCGCGAGGGCAAGCGAATGACGACCACGACGCTCACCGGGTGGCAGGCCACCGCCGCCCTCGCCCGCCTGTCGCTCAAGCGCGCCGCCCGCGGCAAGGCGCTGTGGGTGACGATGGCGCTGTCGCTGGTGCCGACCCTCTACGCGATCGCGTTCCGGGCCGCCGATCGGGTCAGCCCCGACCGCTGGGAGGGCGCGGTCATGATGACCTCGCTGTTGCTGACGGTGATCCCGCCGATCCTGGTGGCGTCGTCGATCGCCGACGAGATCGACGACAAGACCTCGGCCTACCTGTGGTCGCGGGCGCTGCCGCGCTGGTCGATCGTGCTGGGCAAGTTCCTCGGCCTGGTGCCGATCGCGATCGCCGCGCCGATCGTGGCGGTGGCGATCAGCTTCGCCGTGCTGGGCTCGGCCGCGGCGTCGGTCAGCGACCTCGAGCGCGCGGTCGCCGGGCTGGCGCTGGGCACGATCGCGGCGTCGGCGATCGCCGCGATGATCGCGACGGTGATGCCGCGGTTCGCGGTGGCCGGCGCGGTGTGCTGGCTGCTGTTGATCGACGCGCCGGTCGGCGCGCTCGATCTCAACCTGCACGTCATCACCGCGTCGTTCGGCGCCCGCACCGTCGCCGGCTTCGGCGGCGAGGCGTCGCTGGCCAGCGCGCTGATCTCGCTGGCGGTGATCACCGCCGGCGGGCTGGCGATCGCGATCCGGCGGATGGACCGGATCGAGTAGCCGCCGCGCGCGGGCTCAGCGGCAGACCGCGAGCCGCGCCGACTGCTGCCACAGCGGCGCCCAGTAGGTGTCGCGCAGCGCGGCGGCGGCGGCGGCGCTGTCGACGATGTAGCCGAACTCGGTGAGGCCGGCCGGGTACAGGTTCTGCGAGCCGATGTAGAACGTCGCGTCGTCGACGAACAGCAGCTTGGCGTGGTTGCCGGGGACGCCGCCGGTGGTGAACGCGTCGTCGGCCGAGAACCGGATCGGCGCGACCGCCAGCTTGCCGCACACCAGCGCCTGCAGCGCCGCGCCGGTCGGGGCGCCGGGCTGGGCCGCGACCGCGGCGGTGATCTCGTCGGCGACCTCGGCCAGCGACCAGCCGTTGGCGTAGGGCGCCTGCGACGGGCCCAGCCCGCCGACCCGCGCCTCGGGGCTCGACACGACGATCTTCACGTCGACGCCGCGCAGGATCGCCGCGCCCAGCGCGTCGAGCAGCTCCTGGTTCCAGCCGCCGAGCGGGATGCCCAGCACCGGCGCCTGCACCGGGCCGAGGTCCTGCTGCGAGATGCGGACGGTGCGCGCCGCGGCCTCGACCATCGCCACCTGCGCGAGGTCGGCGGGATTGGACGCGTCGCGCGGATCGATCAGCGCCAGCCGGCCGGCGGCGATCACGGTGGTGGCGCCGGTGCCGACGGTGGGCGTCGGCAGGACGCTGTCGCCGGGGCAGCGATCGCTCGTCGCGCCGCGGCTCCAGGTGAACGCCGCGACCGAGCCGGTGATGCGGGTGATCCAGCTGCGGTTGGCGCAGGTCCAGCGCCACTGCAGATCGGCGAAGCGGTGGCCGTCGCGGGCGGCGGCGCCGCTGACCCGCATCGACAGATCGTGGACCGGCTCGCCGTCGAGGTAGTGCTTGGTCCACAGGTTGTGGCCGCCGACCAGCGCGGTGGCACCGTCGACCGCGACGATCTTCGAGTGGTTCCACGACGGCGGCAGGTTGCTCGAGCGGTAGTTGCCGACCGACACCGTGACCTTGGCGGTGGCCGGCAGATCGCGGGTCAGCCGCGCCAGCACCGCGCGGGCGTCGACCGCGCCCTGCACCGGGAACGCGCCGAACAGCAGGCGGATCGAGACGGTGCGCCCGCTGGCGCCGAGCCAGGTGATCGCGTTGCGCAAGGTCGCCTCGAAGCGGCCGTCGGGCGGCTGCAGGCTGGTGAGGTCGACGGTGGTGCGCGCGCTGGTGATGAGGCCGTGCAGCTCGTCGAGCAGCGCGACGTCGGAGTGACCGACGCAGCGGCGCTGCGGCGCCTGGCTGGGGGCCCTGGCGGTGGCGGCCAGCGGCGCGCAGCGGCCGCGCGGGCCGCAGTCGGCGTCGACGCTGCACGCGAGGATCCCGAAGTCGACGTCGCAGCTGGCGCCGGTGGTGCACAGCGCGGGCAGGGTCAGCGCCGCCGCGGGCTGGCCCCAGTGCGCGGCCGGCGGCGATTGCACCAGCCAGCCGGCGTCGAGGCGGTTGTCGGTGGTGACCGCCCAGGTGCGGCCGCGATCGGCCGGCGCGGTGGCGTCGAGCGCGGCGACCACCGCGTCGCCGACCGGCGAGAGGCCGGCCGCGACGCCGTCGGCCTTGCCGCCGGGCTCGGCCGCGACGTCGGGGCCGGTGAGCTCGGTCTCGGCGCACGCGGCGAGGGTGAGGGTCAGGAGCAGAAGCGAAGCGCGAGTCATAGGCCCCGTCGCCACAGCAACCGGCGTTCCAGATGACGCAGCGCGTAACGCCGCAGATGCGCTGGCCCGGCGCCGGATGGTCAACCGGCCTGGCTAGCTCACCCGCCAGCGGTGATGTGAGCGCGCCGACGGTCTATGCACGCGGCTCACGCGCGCGGCTTGATCTCGAAGGCGTCGATCAAGAACGGACGCGGCCGGGCCTTCGGGTCGCGCGGATCGGCCAGCTTGTCCATCGCGATCACGTACGCGGTCAGCCCGGTCTCGGTGAGCCGCAGCCGGATGAACTGGCGGAAGCGATCGACGCGCGCGGCGCCGCCCAGCTCGTTGTTGTGGAAGCCGAGCGCCGACATCAGCCCGAGGTACCAGCCGAAGTGCGCGCAGCCGAGCAGCATCGCGAGGAGCGCCGAGCCGCCCATCAGCAGCACCTGCTCGGCGGCGCCATCGCCGTAGACCGCCTCGTGGTCGGCGCCGACGAGGATGGCGATCCACAGCCCCGCCACCAGCGCCAGCCACGCCAGCGCGAGCACCGCGGCGCGGCCCGGCGCGCTGTCGATCGCGCGCACCAGCGCCGGCGCGAGCAGGTGGTTCGCGAGCAGGAACCCGGCGATCGCGCCCAGCCCGAGCGGGCCGCTGCCGAGCGCGACCCGCGCCAGGATGACCATCGTCGTCAGCTGGATCGCCAGGTGGAGGGCACCGACCGCGCCGCCCAGCGCGCGCCGACCGGTCGGCAGGCCGTCGCCGAGCAGCACCGCGGTGGCGACGCCGGCGGCGGGCGGCAACAGCGCCAGCGCCAGCACGACGACCGTGTCGACGGTGAGGCCGTGGTGGTAGTGCGGCGCGGCGACCGGGCCGACCGCCAGCACGCCCAGCCCGAGCGCCGCCAGCAGCGTCACCACCCAGTAGCTGCGGTGCGGATCGAAGACGTGGCGCCAGAACGCCGGCCGCAGCAGCGCGCGCGCGACGCGGCCGTCGGCGAACTCGCCGGCGTTGCGGCGGCGGGCCGGCTCGCGGAGGTGGATCGCGGCGACGCGCCGCCACCACGCGAACGCCGCCACGAGCAACCCGCAGCCGACGCCCATCGTCAGCGCCTTCCACCAGAACGCGGCGGCGCCGTCGTCGACGAACTCGGCGAGCGGCTGCCAGGTGCCGGGGTCGATCACGCCGTGCTGGCCGGTGAAGCCGAGCCGCGCCAGCACGCGATCGCCGATCGTCCGCGCGGTGCCGTCCTGCAGCCAGACCCAGGTGAACAGCATCGTCAGCAACAGCGGCACGACGCGCACCCAGCCGCCGAGCAAGAGCGTCAGGAAGCGCGTCCCGCGCGCGGTCTCGCGTCGCGCGAGCGCCGGGGTCGGGAACACCGACGCGGCGACCGGCCGGCGGGTGCCGAGCACGGTGTCGGTCGGGTGCAAGAACGCGCCGCCCAGCCCCGACACCACCGACTGGTACGAGGTGTCGCGCGCGTCCCGATCGCCCTCGACCGGATCCCACGGCGCCGAGTAGCGCGCGTAGTGGTGGACGTCGCCGGAGAGATCGAGCCGGCAGCTGCCCGGCGGCAGCGGGTTGGGCTCGTCGTCGAGCAGGTACAGCCGCGGCAGCCCCAGCGCGGTGATCGCGTCGTTGTGGTTCGGGCTGGCGTGGGCGGCGTGGAACACCACCGGCGGCGACGGCGTGCACACGACCAGCTTCGCCGGCGGCAGCACCCGGCCGGCGGCGTCGACCTCGCACAGCGAGCGGAAGTAGCGGCGCTGGCGCTCGTCGAGCGGGTTGTCGATGTCGAGCCCCCACAGCTGCCAGCCCCACGGCAGCGCCAGCGCGACGTACGAGGCGTGCTGCGCGCGCTGGTAGCCCAGCAGATCGATGGTCTGGGCCGCCTGGTAGCGGTCGCGGCGCAGGTCGCTGGGCGGCTGCTCGAGCGTCGGCGGCGCGGCGCGCCGGAACAGCTGCGAGAAGCCGTCGAGCTCGTCGTACCAGTCGTGGTTGCCGGGGATGCCGTAGAGGCGGCGCTCGCGCGGATCCCACTGGCCGTCGCGCTCGAGCGCCAGCGCCGCCCAGAAGAACGGCGCCTGCACGCGGTTGACGATGCTGGTGTGATCGGCGACGTGGTACGCGGTGTCGCCGCCGACGAACAAGAACTCGCCGCGCGGCAGGACGCCCTGCCCCGGCGCGCACAGCGTCAACCCGAGGCGCGTGCCGGCGGACCGCGCCGCGACGACCTGCGCCGGCGTCGGCAGCGGCCCGCCGTCGGCCATCGCCAGGTCGGCCTGCAGCCCGAACGCGGTCGTGTACATCGCGGCGACGCCGTCGCCGAGGTCGGCGGCGTAGTCGAACCACACCGCGCCGCCCGCCGGGACCGCCGGCGGCGCCAGCCGGTGGCCGCCGTCGCCGCTGGCCTCGACGGTGCTGGCGTGATCGGCGAGCCCCTCGGCGGCGGCCGGCCGGCGCGATCGCACCAGCGCCCAGCGGCCCTGCGCCTGGCCGTCCTCGACGTGGGCGTGGCCGCGATCGAGCCACATCCAGCGCCGGGGGTTGACCACGCGGCGGAAGATCGAGCGCAGGTTCGCCACCAGCTCTGGCGACAGCATCCAGCCGACGGGCTTGAGCACGAACGTCGGCGCGTCGCCGACGGCAGCCTTGATCCGGGCGCGCTTCTCCGCCAGGTACGCAGCGTCGTCCATCGAGTCCCCCCTTTAACCGATCTTGCCGCTGTCGCCACAAGCTCGTCAACGCGGCGCCGGCGCGATCGCGGCGGCCACGGCGCGCCAGGCCAGCGGCACCGCCTCGTCGAGCCACGCCCGGTAGACGCGGTCGGCGACGGCGGGGCGGCCGGCGGCGCGCAGCGTGAAGTAGCAGTCGTCGACGAGCGTGTCCTGGTTGTCGCGCAGGCCGGTGTGGCCGAGCTCGTCGAGGAAGCGCACCGCCAGCTCGAGGCCCCGGGCCATGGCCGGATCGGCGGCGGCGGCGCTGGCCGCGGCCAGCGCGTGGCGATCGGCCAGCGCGGCCGGATCGAGCACCAGCGCGTCGGCCGCGGCGGCGATCCGCGCCAGCAGCGGCGCGGCGTCGGCGACCAGCGCCGGCAACGCGAGCTCCGCCAGGTGGCGCGCGATCGCCCCGAACGCGATCGTGCCCGGGAACGCGGCCGGCGCCGGCCACGGCGTGACCTGCTCCCAGGTCAGCCGCTCGGGCCGGCCCTGGGCGTCGGCCAGCTCGGCGCGCGCCAGCTCGACGATCACCGCCGGCGCCGCCAGCTCGATCAGCCGATCGAGCCGCCGCTGGTGGTTCTCGGCGGCCGCGACCAGGATCGCGTCGGGCGGCGCCACCAGCAGCGCCGCGCCGGCCAGCGCGGGGCGCGCCGCCACCGCGCGCGCGGCCAGCCACGGCTCGAGCGGCTCGGCGGTCGCGCCGAACGCCAGGTGGGCCGCCTCGACGTGGGCGCGATCGATCGTGACGCCGTCGTGGGTCAGGCAGCGCGCGCACGCCACGAGCGCGGCGCGCAGCGCGATCGGCGGCGCGCGATCGGGCCAGGCGTCGGCGTCGACCGGCGCGTCGCCGCAGCGCGCGCACGGATCAGGCAGGTCCACCGGGCGCCTCGGGCGCGATCTGGAACACGTCGACGACGTACGGGCGGATCGCCGTCGGGTCGGCGCTGGGCGCGTCGATCGCGACGACGAACCCGGTCAGCGCGTCGGCGGTGAGGCGGAAGCGCACGAACTGGCGGAACTCGTCGACGCGGGCCGCGCCGCCCACCTCGTTGCCGTGGGCGCCGAGCGCCGCCGCCACCGTCAGGTACCAGCCCATGTGCGCGCAGCCGATCGCGATCGCCGCGACCGCGGTGGCCGCGATCACCCCGAGCCACTGCGCGGTGCCGGCGGGCGCCAGCGCGACGCCGTCGGTGCCGCCGATCGCCAGGGCCAGGCCGGCCAGCCACGGCCCGAGCCACAGCGCCAGCAGCACCCACCACGGCGCGTCGCGCCGCAGCAGCGCCTGGCCGATCACCAGCGCCGCCGCCATCAGCGCCAGCATCGCCGGCACGATCCACCACACCGCCAGCGCGATCCGGGCGATCGCGAACGGCGTGATCAGGTGCGCGAGGCCGTGGACCAGCCCCAGCGCCAGCATGCCGAGCTGGCCGCGCCGCGGCAGCAGCCGTCCGCCGACGGCGCCGATCGCCACGCCGGCCACCAGCGTCAGCACGCCGGCGAGGAGCCACCACGCGTCGAACCACAGGTCGTCGGCGAGCGGCGCGGCGATGAACCACGGCGACGCGAACGGCAACAGCAGCGCGACGCCAGCCATCGCCATCGCGACCCAGCGGCGCCGGCGCGCGCCGATCGGCCCGAGCGCGCGCACCAGCGGTCGCCGGCGCTGCGCCGGCGTGAAGGTGACGCCGTGCACCCGCAGCGCGAGGTACGCCAGCACCAGCGCGCCGACGCCGAAGCCGAGGAACGCCAGCGACGGGCCGAGATCGCCGGGGCCGCCCACCGCCATCGGCCGCGCGGCGCCACCGACGGCGCGCTCGCGGTGCAGCCCCAGCCACGCCAGCAGGTGATCGCCGAGCCAGCGGGTGCCGGCGCTGCGGGTGGCGCCGATCGCGCCGGTGAGCGTCAGCACCAGCGGCATGATCCACGCGAGCCCGCCGTCGAAGATCGACCACGGCTTGAGCAGCCGCCGCGACACCGCGCGGCGCGACAGCTCGGCGCGCGGGTACAGCGCCTGCGCCGCGATCGGCCCGGTGGGCCCGAAGCTCGGGTGGTGGAACGCGCCGCCGCCGCCCGCCACCACGCCGGCGTACGCGACCGGCGCCACCGGCCCGGCGGCGCGCTGGCCGTCGCCGATCGCCGCCGCCGGCGCCGCGGCCTGGCCGGGGTGGTAGCGCGCGTAGTGGTGGGTGTCGCCCGACAGATCGAGCCGACAGCTGCCGGGCTCGGGCGCGCCGCCGGCGTACAGCGGCGCCAGCCCCAGCCGCGCCAGCGCGTCCTGGTGCGCGGCGTCGCACACGACCGCGCCGGCGACGATCGGCGGCGACGGCGTCGCGACGATGCGCTTCTTCGCCGGCGGCAACGAGCGCAGGTACCACTCCTGCCGCGCGTCGAGCCAGTCGTCGACGTCGAGGCCCAGCAGCTGCCAGTCCCACGGCAGCTGGATCGCGACGTACGACGCCTGCTGCGCGCGGGTGTAGCCGGGCATCGCCAGCGGCGGCCGGCGCCCGCCCGGCCCCGGCTGATCGTCGCCGGTGGCGCCGGCGCGGAACATGCGGTTGAAGCCGACCAGCTCGGCGTAGTAGTCGTGGTTGCCCGGGAGCCCGTACAGCCGGCGCGGCGCGTGGTGCGGCTGGCGCGCCGCGAGCGAGCGCGCGGCGCGGGCGAACGGCACCTGCACCCGCGCCGCCAGCGTGTCGATGTCGGCGACGTGGTAGGCGGTGTCGCCGCCGACGAACAGGAACTGGCCGCGCGGCAGCGTCGCCGGATCGCCGGCGGCGGTGAGCCGGGCCGGCTTGCCGAGCGCGTCGCCGGGGCGCGCCGCGACGTCGACGCCGGGGATCGTGAGATCGCCGCCGCAGCACAGCGCGGTCGTGAACATCGCCGCGCCGCCGTCGCCGGTGTCGGCCAGGTAGTCGAACCACAGCTCGCCCGACGCCGGCGGCTCGACGGCGGCGACCCGCAGGTCGCGCTCGCGGCCGGCCTCGGCGCTGGCGTCCTCGACGTGGCCGTGGCCGTCGGCGACCCGCATCCAGTCGCGCGGATCGAGCTCGCCGCCGTAGAACGCGTGCAGCGCGATCTTCTTGCCGTACGCGATCAGGTCCGGCGCGAACAGCCAGCGCACCGGCGGCAGGAGCGGGCCGTCGGGGATGTCGGGAGGCTCGGTGCTCATGCGGTGCCGGGCAGCACCGCGACTCTACCGAGTCAGGCCAGCTCGAGCGACGCCGCGAGGTCGTGATCGGCGGCCTGCGTGACCCGGGCCCGGACCAGCGCGCCGATCGGCGCGGTGCCGTCGGCGAGGTAGACCACGCCGTCGATGCCGGGGGCCTGGCCGAAGTAGCGGCCCTCGAGCAGGAGGTCGGTCTCCTCGGACAGGCCGTCGACCAGCACCTCGAGCTCGCGCCCGACCATCGCCTCGAGCTTGGCCCGCGAGATGCCGCGCTGCAGCTCCATCAGCTCGGCGGCGCGGGCGTCGGCGACCTTGGCCGGCACCCGGTTGGGCAGCATGCCGCTGACCGTGCCGGGCTCGATCGAGTACGGGAACACGCCGACCCGATCGAGCTGCGCCTCGGTGAGGAAGTCGCGCAGCGCCGCGTGCATCGCGTCGGTCTCGCCGGGGTGGCCGCTGATGAACGTCGAGCGGATGACGATGCCCGGCACCTTCGCGCGCAGCCGCTCGATCAGCTCGTAGGTGACGCGGCTGCTATGGCCGCGCCGCATCAGCTTGAGCATGCCGTCGTCGATGTGCTGCAGCGGCACGTCGACGTACTTGGCCACGGTCGGCAAGGTCGCGATCGCGTCGATCAGCTCGTCGGTGAACGCCGACGGGAACGTGTAGTGCAGCCGGATCCAGTGGACGCCGGGGATCGGCGCCAGCCGGTGCAGCAGCTGCGCGAGCGTCGGGCGATCGGCGAGGTCCCAGCCGTAGCGGGTGAGATCCTGCGCGATCAGGCAGATCTCCTTGGTGCCGGCGGCGGCGAGCGCGGTGACCTCGGCGGCGATGTCGTCGATCGACCGGCTGCGCTGCGCGCCGCGCAGCTTGGGGATGATGCAGAACGCGCACGGGCGATCGCAGCCCTCGGCGATCTTGACGTAGGCGGTGTGGCGGCCGCCGATCCGCACCCGCGGCGCGTCGTGATCGTAGATGTACGCCGGGGCCTCGGTGACCTGCACCACCGGCAGCGCCTTCTTCTTGCCGCGGGTGGGCTTGGGCGCGGGGGCGTCGAGGGTCTTGGCGATCGACGGGAAGTCGCTCGAGCCGAGGATGTGATCGATCTCGGGGATCTCCTTGGCGATCTCGTCGGCGTAGCGCTGCGCGAGGCAGCCGGTCACGACCAGCTTGCCGGCCCGGCCCTTCTTGAACTCGGCCATCTCGAGGATGGTGTTGACGCTCTCGGCCTTGGCCGAGTCGATGAACGCGCAGGTGTTGACGACGATGACGTCGGCGTCCTCGGGCGCGTCGACCAGCGCGTGGCCGGCGTCGGTGACCTGCCCGAGCATGATCTCGGTGTCGACCTGGTTCTTGGGACAGCCCAGGGACACGAAGTAGATGTTCTGGCTCGCGGTCACGATCGGCGCAGTCTGTCGGCGGGACCGGGGGCTGTCAACTCGACAACGCCGGGCGCCCGCCGCTCACAGCATGTAGCCGAAACCCAAGCTCATCCACGGCTCGATCCGGGCCGGCAGCCCGTAGGCGGCGTCGTCGACCACCAGCGTCTGCCCCGACGGCACCAGCGTGAGGCCGAACGCCAGCGTCACGACCAGCGCGCCGGAGTGCCAGGTCAGGCCGGCCCCGGCGTCGGCGGCGAGGTTCAGCCCGTCGTCGACCAGCGCGACCGGCACGTCGACCGGGCCGGTGACGCGGGTGTGGACCAGCGCGAGGCCGGCCACCGCCTGGGCGCGGAGGCCCTTGGTCAGCGGCTGGCGGCGACCGACCCGCAGCGCGGCCACCCACTCGGACCAGCGCGCGGCGTCGCCCTCGGCGTCGGCGACGCGGTTGTCGGCCCCGATCTGGCGATCGAGCGACAGCCCGACGTCCCCGATCGGCGTCAGCAGCGCCGCCACCATCATCAGCCGGAAGCCGCCCTCGAGCAGGCCGCCCTGGTTGCCGCGGGTGCCGAAGCTCACCGAGACCAGGCCGTGGACCTCGTCGTCGGGCGGCTGCGCGCGCGCCGCCACCGGCGCCAGCGTCAGCGCGGCGGCGACGGCGACGATCGCGGGCCTCATCGCCGCCGACGTTACGCGCGATCGTGGGTATGCTCCAGCGCGGTGGGTCCCCGTCGTTCGTCGCTGGTGGTCGCGGTGATCGTCGCGGTGGCGGGCGCCGCGCGCGCGCAGCCGACGCCGACGCCGGCCCCGGCCCCGACGCCCCCGACCCTGGCGCCGCCGATCGGCGAGGCCGAGGCCGCGGCGTCGATGCTCGACTGGCTGGGCGCCGGGCCGCGCGACCGCCACTGGCGGCGCATGCTGGTCGAGGTCGGGGCGTTCTTCGGGACGATGCAGGCGGTGTACTGGAGCGACGAGGCGGCCAACTCGGTGGACTTCGCGTACGAGGCCGACTGGGCCAACGTGCGCGCCCGGCTGATCACGCTCGAGGCGTGGCACCTCGACGACAACCACTACGAGACCAACGCGTGGCGCCACCCGGTGCAAGGCGGCGTCAACTACCTGTTCGCGCGCAGCAACGGGTTCTCGGCGCTCGAGTCGTACGCGGTGTCGCTGTCGCAGTCGGCGGTGTGGGAGCTGCTCGGCGAGTACCGCGAGGACGTCAGCGTGAACGACATCGTGCTCACGCCGCGCGCCGGCTCGGTGCTCGGCGAGACCGCGTGGCAGCTCGGGCTGTTCTTCCTGCGCGGCGAGCGCCGCTGGCCGTACCAGGTGATCGGCAACGCCGCGACCGGCGGCAAGGGCGTGCTCGACTGGCTCGACGGCACCCGCCCGATCCGGCCCCGGGTCGGCCCGCTCGGGCTGCCGGCCGACGTGGTCCACCGCTTCGAGGCCAGCGTCACCGGCGGCCGCTGGGTGGTCGGCGGCGAGGCGCGCGGGCTCCTGCGCGCGTCGATCGCCACCGAGCTGATCCTGATCCCCGACTTCGATCGCCCCGGCACCGCGCGCGGCCTGTACGCCGCGCCGACGTTCAGCGAGCTGCGGGTCGAGGCCAGCCGCGCCGACGCGACGATGGCCGACCTGCGCATCCTGGCGCGGGTCGGCATCACCAGCTGGCACAAGAAGGCGCTCCACGCCGGCTGCGGCTACAACCTGCTGGTCGGCATCGGCAGCGCGTACGAGTACGGCCAGCACGTCGGCGCCGGGCGCGCCACGCGCAGCACCCGCGATCAGATCGCGCTGGGTCACATCGGTGGCGGCAACCTCGACCTGACGCTGTACCGCGGGCCGCTGCGGGTGCGCGCGCAGGTCGACGGCTACGGCGACGTCGGGCTGGTCCGCAGCTACGCGATCGACGCCCACCGCGCGGCGCACCCCGAGGATCCGGTGCGCTCGACGATCCTGCGCGACAACTACCACCACGCCCTCGGGCTCACCGCGCGGGCGCAGGTGGTCGCCACCTACCGCGGGCTGCGGCTGGGCGCGGCGCTGCAGCAGAACTGGCTGCGCTCGATCCAGGGCATCGACCGCTACCAGGAGGACATCGTCGACGACTACGGCCTGATCGACACCCGCACCGAGGGCCGCGCCTGGCTGAGCTACGAGCGGACGCTGCGGCCGGGGATCGCGCTCGGCCTCGGCGTCGGCGTCGAGGCCCGCCGCCGGGCCGGCCGGGTCAAGGCCACCACCCGCGTCGACACCGAGCACACCCAGCTCGTGAGCGCGCAGGTGGTGTTCTGACCGTCGGCGACGGTCCGTCGACCGCCCCTCCGCCGCGGGGTCAGCACTCGATGATGTTCACGGCGAGGCCGCCGCGGGCGGTCTCCTTGTACTTGCTCGACATGTCGGCGCCGGTGTCGCGCATGGTCTTGATGACCTTGTCGAGCGAGACCTTGTGGCTGCCGTCGCCCTGCAGCGCGATCCGCGCGGCGTTGATGGCCTTGACCGCGCCCATCGCGTTGCGCTCGATGCACGGCACCTGGACCAGCCCGCCGATCGGATCGCAGGTGAGGCCGAGGTTGTGCTCCATGCCGATCTCGGCGGCGTTCTCGACCTGGGCCGGCGTGCCGCCGAGCACCTCGCACAGCGCGCCGGCGGCCATCGAGCACGCGACGCCGACCTCGCCCTGGCAGCCGACCTCGGCGCCGGAGATCGAGGCGTTCTCCTTGTACAGCGCGGCGATCGCGGCGGCGGTGAGCAGGAACCGCACGGTGCCGTCGTCGTCGGCGTTGGGGATGAACCGCCGGTAGTACTCGAGCACCGCGGGGATGACGCCGGCGGCGCCGTTGGTCGGCGCGGTGACGACGCGCCCGCCGGCGGCGTTCTCCTCGTTGACCGCCAGCGCGAACAGGTTGACCCAGTCGATCACCGTCAGCGGATCGCCGACGCCGCCGGCGGCGGTGCGCAGCCGGCGGTGGATCGCGGCGGCGCGGCGGCGGACCTTGAGGCCGCCGGGCAGGATGCCCTCGCGCTCGCAGCCGCGCCGGATCGACGCGTCCATCGCGGTCCAGATCGCCAGCACCCGGGCCCGCACCTCGGCGACCGGCCGGCGCGCGGCCTCGTTGCGCAGCATGATCGTCGAGATCGACAGGCCGTGCTCGTCGGCGATCGCCAGCAGCTCCTCGCCCGAGGCGAACCGGTGCGGCACCGCGACCTCGGGCGGCGCGCCGTCGGGCACGCCGTCGGCGCCGACCACGAAGCCGCCGCCCACCGAGTAGTAGATCTTCTCGGCGACGACCGCGCCGTCGGCGGCGCGCGCGGTGAAGCGCATGCCGTTGGAGTGCAGCGGCAGGGTCTCGCGGCGCCGGAACAGGATCGCCGACGCCGGCAGGAGCTCGACGGTGTGGCGGCCCAGGAGCTTGAGCTCGCCGGACTGCGCGACCGCCGCCACCCGGGCCGGCACCGCGTCGACGTCGACGGTCTCGGGGTCCTCGCCCTCGAGGCCGAGGATCACCGCGACGTCGGAGCCGTGGCCCTTGCCGGTGAAGCCGAGGCTGCCGAACAGCTCGATCTTGACCGCGGCGGTGGCGGCCAGCAGGCCGCCGGCGTCGAGGTGCTCGGCGAACCGGCGCGCCGCGCGCATCGGGCCGACCGTGTGCGAGCTGGACGGGCCGATACCGATCTTGAAGATGTCGAACACCGAGAGGTGCATGCGGGCGCGCCAGGGTACCATCGCCGCCGTGCCGGTGCTCACCACCGAACGCCTCGAGCTGTGGCCGATCACCTTGCCGTTCGTCGAGGCGGTGATGGCGGGCGATCGCGCGACCGCCGAGACGGTGTGTGGCGCGCCGCTGCCCGAGGCGTGGCCGGGGGCCGATCTGGTGGCGCGCGCGTTCACGCCGTCGCTCGAGGCGATCCGCGCCGATCCCGACACCCGGCTGTGGGGCGACCGGCTGCTGATCACCCGCGATCGCCGCCGCCGCGTGGTCGGCAGCGTCGTGTTCCACGGCCGACCGGCCGACGGCATCGCCGAGGTCGGCTACGGCGTCGACGACGCCGAGCAGCGCCAGGGCTTCGCCACCGAGGGCACCCGCGCCTGCGTCGACTGGGCGCTGGGCGAGCCCGGCGTGGTCGCGGTCACCGCGGTCACGTTCCCCTGGCACACCGCGTCGCTGCGGGTGATCGAGCGCTGCGGCATGCGCCCGTGCGGCCAGCGCGAGCACCCGTTCCTGGGCGAGCTGCTGGTGTTCGAGCGCCGGCGGTCGTGATGGTCCGGGGCGCGCTGGCGATCGGGGCGCTGGCGGTCGGGGCGGTGGCCGCGGTGGCGGCGGTCCGCGGCGCCCGGACGCCGACCCGCGCGGCGCCGACGGCGTGGCAGGCGCCGGCGCCCCCGCCCGCACCGCCGGCGCCACCCGCGCCGCCGATCACCGGCGCCGACGCGCCGAGCAACGTCACCGACGCCGACTACGTCGGCCCCGCGACCTGCGCGCGGTGCCACGCGGAGCAGGCCGCCGGCTGGCGCGCCGGGCTGCACGTCACGATGACCCAGCCGGCGACCCGGGCCGCCGTTCGTGGCGCGTTCGACGGCCGCACGCTGGCCTACGGCGGCGGCCAGGTGCGCTTCGCGTGGCGCGACGATCACCCGGTGATGGAGATGGTCGACGCCGGCGGCGCGGCGCGGCGGTTCCGGGTGACGCGGACGATCGGCAGCCGCGCGCTGCAGGAGTACGTCGGCGTCCTCGAGGGCGACCCCGCCGCGGTCGAGGTGCGGCTGCCGTTCGGCTGGTGGCGCGCGCGCGCCGGCTGGTACCCGCAGCCGTACTACGACTCGTGGTTCGACGACGAGTACGCCGCCGGCGCGCCGCGGTTCGACGCGTTCGCGCCGCCGACCGAGGCCTGGGCCGATCGCTGCGCGTGGTGCCACAACACCTACCCGTTCGCGCTGCGCGCGGCGCGCCCCGACGTCGGCGTCGGCCCCGAGCGCGACCTGGCGCCGATGCCGCCGCTGATCACCGACAACCACCTGCCGATCGAGCGGCTGGTCACCGTCGGCATCAGCTGCGAGAGCTGCCACTTCGGCGGCCGCGCCCACGCCGCGCACCCCGACGACACCCCGCCGGTGTTCGCGCCGCGCGGGCCGACCGTCGTCGCCGCGCCCGGGAGCGCGCTGCCGCCCGCCGATCGCGACGACCCGCGCACGACGGTGGCGATCTGCGCGCAGTGCCACTCGACGCCGTCGCCGCGGTTCCCCGACGGCAGCGCCGCGCGCAACTCCAGCGAAGCGCTGGCGCTGGCCGCCGGCGCGTGCGCGAGCGCGATCCGCTGCGTCGACTGCCACGAGCCGCACACGCCCAGCCCGGCGTCGGGGGCGCCCGATCAGCCGGCCCACGTCGCGGCGTGCACCCGCTGCCACGCCGACCTCGCCGATCCCGCCGCGGCCCGCGCCCACGCTCGCCACGATCCGGCGGCGGCGTCGTGCCTCGACTGCCACATGCCGCGGCTGGTGCAGGGCATCGGCACCTACGTGCGCTCGCACCACATCTCGTCGCCGACCGACGCGCGCATGCTGGCCGCCGGCGCGCCCAACGCCTGCAACCTGTGCCACCTCGATCGCTCGATCGCGTGGACCGCGCGCGCGCTGGCGGGCTGGGGCGCGCGGCGGCGGCCGACCGCGGCGTGGCGCGCGGCCTACGGCGGCGACGTCGACGGCGCCGTCGGGCCGGCCTGGCTGACCCACCGCGAGCCGTACGTGCGCATGACCGCGGCCGCCGCCTACGCCCGCGCCGGCGATCGCGGCGCGCTGCCGCGGCTGATCGAGGCGCTCGACGATCCGCGCGCCAACACCCGGATGTGGATGCTGCTGGCGGTCGAGGCGCTGGCCGGGCGCCGGCTGCGCGCCGACGAGTACGATCCGCTGGCGCCGCCGGCCGCGCGGGCGGCGCAGCTGCCGGCGCTGCGCGGGTGGGCCGCCGCCGCGGCGAGTCCTACGGCGTCGGCGCGCCGCGCCAGGTGACCCGGCGCAGCGTCACCGCGGCCAGCACCGCCATCCCGCCGAGCCCGACCACGCCGCACAGCTGCATCGCGCTGTGGGCGCCGTACAGCCCGGCGATCGGCGCGAACACGCCCATCGCCGCGCGACGCACGATCGACTCGATCGACAGCACCGTGGCGCGCCGCCCCGAGTCGGGGATCTCGCGGTTGATCAGCGGCTTGACCAGCGGCGAGTACAGGCCGTTGGCGATCGCCTGCACGCCGAGCAGCATCAGCACCCACGGCCCGCGCACCTCGGCCAGCAGCACGAACGACAGCGCCAGCCCGCCGAGCATGCACCACAGGAGCGGCTCGTCGCCGAGGCGCTGCCGCAGCGCCCAGCCGCGGTGAGCGACGAACGCCGCGACCAGGTAGACGGCGGCGAACACCAGCCCGATCTCGACGTACGACAGGTGGTGGCTCTTGAGCAGCGGCTGGTAGAGGTACTCGGTCGCGCGCAGCAGCACGAACACCACCGCCGAGTAGCCGATCATCCACGCCAGCCGGCCGCTGCTCGCGACGTCGGCCAGCGCCTGCCGCATGTGCGCGCTCCACGATCGCCACGCCCGCCCGGCGCTGCGGTCGCGCTCGACCCGCGCGCCGACCGGCCGATCGTCGGCCATCGTCGCCGCGGTCGCGAAGGCCGCCAGCGCCACCAGCGCGGTGACCAGGTACGGCAGCCCGAGGTCGAGCTCGGCCAGCGCGCCGCCGGCGGCGTAGGCCAGCGCGCTGCCGGCCTGGTGCCACGCCGACGCGGTGCTCTCGCGCCGCCCGTACTCGTGGGCGACGCCGTGGCCGTCGAGCAGGTCGAACAGGTAGGCCGAGTCGGCGCCCGAGCACAGCGACATCGACACCGCGGCCAGCGCCTCGCTGACCGCGAAGCCGGCCATGCCGTGCGAGCCGTAGGCGATCAGGCACGACAGCGCCATCGTCAGCGCGCCGGCCATCATCGAGGTGCGGCGCCCGATGCGATCGGCGAACGCGCCGGTCGGGATCTCGCAGACGATCACGACGGCGCTGTAGATGCCGCCGAGGATCATGATCTCGAGGAACGACAGCCCCCGCGACTGCTTGAACGGGATGAAGATCGGGACCCACAGGTACGAGGTCGCGAGCAGCCGGAACAGGTAGAACAGCCGGAGGTCGCGCGCCATCAGGGCACCTCCGCGGCCGGCGCCGTCAGCACGACGATGGCCTCGCACGCGGTGAGCTGATCGACGTCGCGCGGCGAGTCGAGCGCCGCCACCAGCGGCGGCAACAGCGGCACCGGATCGAGGCCCGGCGCCAGCACCTCGAGCGCCAGCGCCGCGTCGACGCGCAGCGCGGCGACGTCGAGCATCGCGATCAGCGCCGGCCGGGCGCTGTCGTCGTGGGCGCGCGCCAGCGCCTGCGCCGCCGCCGGGCGGAACAGCGGATCGGCGAGCGCGGCCCGGGCCGCGGCCATCGCCTCGGGCGCGCCGGTCGCGGCCAGCGCGATCGTCGCGCGCGTGCGATCGGCCGGGTCGGCCTTGGCGTCGGCGACGATCGCGGCGAGCAGCTTGGCCGCGGCGGCGTCGCCGCGCGTGACCAGCACCTCGGCGGCGCCGAGCCGGTGCGACGACAGGCCCAGCAGCTGGCGCAGGAACGCGTCGCCGCCCGGGTCGCCAGCCCGGGCCAGCGCCCGCGCCGCGTCGGCGCGGACGTCGCGGCGATCGGGGTCGGCCACGGCGGCGGTCAGCGCCGCCTTGCCGCGCGCGTCGCCACACCGGGCCAGCGCCTCGGCCACCTCGATGCGCGCGATCGCGCTGACCTCGTCGGCCAGCGCCGTGGCCAGGCCCTCGAGCCCGTCGGCCGCGCAGGTCCGGCCCAGCACCAGCGCCGCGCTGCGCTGCACCCGCTGCGACGGCGACGCCAGCAGCCCGCGCGTGATCGTCAGCGCCCGGGCGCGCACCGCGCGCGGATCGATCGCGGCGGGCGGACCGGCGTCGACCACCACCACCGCGGGCGGCGTCGCCGGCGGCGCCTCGCGCGGCGTCTCGCCGCCGCGCCGGCCGATGACCACGACCGCGCCCGCCACCGCCACCGCGCCGATCGCCACCAGCGCCCACGGCCGCCGCCCCGCCGTCGCCGCCGGCGTCAGCGGCCGCTCGGTCTCCTCGACCGTCGCGCTGACGCTCGCCGATCGCGCCGGCCGCTCGGCTCCCGCGCCCGCCACCGTGCCCGTGCCCGTGCCCGTGCCCGTGCCCGATCCGGTTCCCGATCCCGTGCCCGTGCCCGTGCCCGTGCCCGTGCCCGTGCCCGATCCGGTTCCGGTTCCGGTTCCCGCTCCCGATCCCGCCGCCGTCGCGATCACCGCCGGCGCAACCAGTGGCGCCGCGATCGGCGCCGGCGCCGCCAGCGGCGTCGCGATCGCCACCGGCGCCACGGCCACCGGCGCCACCACCGCCACCGGCGCCACCACCGCCACCGGCGCCGCCACCACCGCCACCGCCGCCTCCGGCTTCCCATCCGCGCACGCGACGCTGCAATACCCGATCACCGCGCCACCGCGGACGCGCACCACGCGCGCGCGCACGGTGTCGATCGCCTTGCCGCACCCGGGACAGCTGGCGGCGCTCATGGGAAGGCCAGCACCTTGGCCTCGCCGTGGGTGGCGATCAGCCCGTCGACGTAGGCCAGCGCGCGATCGCGCCGGCCCAGCACCGCGTCGATCTCCGCGTCGGTGAGCAGCGCGTCGAAGTCGCCGGTGTCGGTCGACAGCACCGCGACCAGCTGCGCGCGATCGAGCGCGCGCAGCCGCGCGACCAGGCGGCGCGAGAAGGTCTGCGACCGCTGCAGGTAGAGCAGCGTCTTGTGGTGGCCGGCCGGGTTCTTGCCGAACGCCAGCGTGTTGTCCATGAAGTAGAGGACGGTGCCGTCCTCGGACATCTTGGCGTTGTTGCCGGTCCAGCGATCGGTGTTGTCGATGACGAAGTCGAACAGCGCCATCGCCGACAGCTGCTGGCACAGCGCCAGTCGCTCGGGTGGGATCGTCGCGCCGGCCTTGAGCCAGCGCCGCCACACGACGATGCCGTCGGTGGAGTCGAGCCGTGCCGCGCCGATGTAGCCGTCGGTCAGGACCGGGATCCACCACGACAGCTCGCCGCGCAGGCGCCCCTGCCGCGGGATCGTGTCGTCGCGCAGCCGGGCCCGCGCCTCGGGGTTGCGCTCCGCCGCGGCCACCAGCGTGTCGAGCGGGTAGCTCACCGCGATCGCCGGCGGCACGTGGCCGATGCCGAGCAGGCGATCGATCCGGTACGCCGCGACCTCGCGCCGCGGGTTCGACTGGCCGAACACCTGATCGGGCTTGAACGCCGCGCGCGCGCCGTTGTCGAAGTCGATGCGCATCGACAGCGAGGTGCCGCCGCGGTTCACCTTGAGCTTCACGGGCGTGCCGACGCGCAGCGGCGCGAGCAGCGGCTCGTCGGGCTGACCGGCGAACTCCCACACCGGCGCCAGCGGATCGACCGGCGACACCGGCGGCGGCGCGACCGGCGACACCGGCGGCGGCGCGACCGGCGACACCGGCGGCGGCGGCGCGACCGGCCGCGGCGGCACGACCCGCATCGTCACCGCCACGTCGCGGCGCGGCTCGGCGCCCGGCCCGCGCAGCTCGGCCATCACCGACGAGGCGCCGATGGCGAGTCCGCCGAGGACCACCACGAACGCCACCGCCTCGACGGCGATGCAGGAACCGAGTCGCACGAAAAAAATTCTATCAAGCGCGGAAGCGCGACCGCAAAAACCTGCGCGTCGCGCCGGGCCCGCGCGCGCGGCGGCCGAGGTCAGCGCGGGTCGCGGCGTGGCCCGCGCGCCGGCCTACGCGCCGTTCTCTTCGACGTACGCGGCCTTGCGGTGGCGCGCCGTCGGCACGTGCGCCTGCCAGCATTTCGCGTTGCAGAACACGAGCTTCTGCCGGCCGGTGTTGCACGACGCCACGCTGCACCGCACGTAGGTCGCGCCGGCGGCGATCGCCTTCCGACACGTCGCGCAGACCAGCGGAGCAGCCACGACTCCTTGGTAGCACAAACGCGCGCGCCGATGCGCTGCTTCGATATCCGCTTATGGACGCGCGAGCAGCCGGTCGACCGCCGCGATGGCGTCGGCTGGCCGGTTGGTCACCGCGCGCACCACGCCGCCGGCGTCGATCACCACGGTGTGCGGCAGGCTGTGCACGCCGTAGCGATCCGCGGTGTCGCCATCGTCGGCCAGGAGCGTCGGCGCGTAGCCGGCGTCGGCGAACAGCGCGGCCGCGCGCTCGCGATCGTCGACGTTGACCGCCAGCACCGCGACCCGCGGGCCCCACCGCCGGGTCGCGGCGTCGAGGTGCGGCAGCGCCTGCAGGCACGGCCGGCACCAGGTGGCCCAGAACTCGACCACCACCACCTGGCCGCGCAGGTCGCGCAGCGCCACCGGCGCACCGCCATCGATCCGCGGCAGCGCGAAGTCGGGCGCGGCCCGCCCCGCGACCAGCGGCCGCAGCCAGTCGAGGTGGGTCGCGATCCAGCCGGCGTTGAGCGCGACGCACATCGCCACCACCGGCGCGATCGCCCAGCGCATCCTCACGCGGCACCGCCGCGCTGCCGGGCCACCGCGATCGCCGCGATCAGCGGCCGGGCCGCCGCCAGCGCGACGGCGGCCCACACCACGCCGCTCGGCGCGCGCGCGAAGCCCGCCGCCGCGGTGGCCAGCATCGCCACCAGGATCGGCGGCAGCGCCACCACGCAGGCCAGGTCGGCGTCGCGCCCGAGGTCGCGCCGGCGCCCGGCGGCGGCCCAGATGATCAGCGCCGCGACCGCGACCACCACCAGCGGCACCGTCGCCGCCGCGGTCAGCGTCGTCACCGCCGGCGCCACCGCCGCCCGCGGCCCGAGCTCGAGCGCGATCCACGCCGCGCCCACCACCGCGCGGGTGTGGGCGACCACCACCGCGACCAGCACCGCCAGCGCCAGATCGATGCCGGGGCGCCCGCCGAGCTCGGCGGCGTCGGCCCGGGCCAGCCCCCGCCGCGGCGCGACCAGCGCCTCGCCCCAGCGATCGAAGAAGCCCGGCTCGCTCACTTGCCGCTGCCGCGGCTCTGCAAGAGCTTGCGCGCCTGGGCCACCACCGCCGACGGGATGCCCTTCGACTGCGCGATCATCCGCACCTCGCGCTCGCGCATGTGGATGAGGAACTTGGTCGACTCGGTCAAGGGGGTCTTGGGGTTGAGGATGAGCGACTTCTTCACGCCGTACAGGCGGGTCCAGTCGCGCCGGGACGCGATGAAGCGGATTACGTCGTCACACAGCGCGTGGTTACCGGCGTACTTCGCGGCCTCGAGATCGGTCACGCCCGGCGACTTGATCGCCGCCACCGCCACCAGCTTCATCGGGTCGCGGATCAGGAGCGCCCGGGCGAAGGCGT
The DNA here is from genome assembly GCA_016794525.1 of Myxococcales bacterium. Taxonomy (GTDB): domain Bacteria; phylum Myxococcota_A; class Polyangia; order Haliangiales; family Haliangiaceae; genus UBA2376. The sequence goes on along the minus strand of JAEUJY010000146.1, from coordinate 72,352 downwards.
TGCCCAGCGTCGCCAGCCGGATCTTGGCCGGGATGCCCAGCTTGGCGATCGGCACCTGCTTGTCGTCGACCGCCGGCGCCTGGTCCTCGCTGGCGGCGATCGCGACGCCCTCCTCGCCGGCCCGATCGTCGGGCGAGATGACGCTGGCGTCGGCGACCGTGGCCACGCCGGCCAGCGCCTGGGCGAACGCGGCGTCGTCGGCGCCGCTCGACGCGCCGGCCGGCGCCGAGGTCACCAGCCGGGCCAGCTCGTCCCAGGCCGAGATGCCGTTGACCCGCACGCCGGCGCGCGCCGCCAGCTCGACCGCGCGGTCGACCGTCGACATGCGCGCGTTGGCGTTGCCGTACAGCGCCGCGATGATGTCGGGGCAGCGCAAGAGCCGCTGCTCGTTGGCGACGATCACGTCGACCTGCGCCGCGGTGGCGCGCTCGGCCAGCGCGACGATCGTCGCGTCGGCGACGGCCGGCGCCAGGATCAGCCGCTCGACCAGGGCCGGGCTCTTCTTGACCCGCGGCACCAGCCAGTCGAGGACCTGGCCGTCGACGCCGGCGTCGGCGAGCGCGCCCTCGACCACCTTGTCGGGCAGCCCGTCGACGGTGGCCTGCGCGGTCGCGGCCAGCGCGGGGTCGGTGGCGGCGATCTGGTACAGCACCGTCGCGACCTCGCCGGGCCGCGGCAGCGGCAGCATGCCGCGCGCGGCCATCATCCGGCCCGGCCCGGGGGTCAGGGCCTTGGCGGCGGCCGGCGACAGGCTGGCCAGCGCGGCGGCGGGGAGCGGCGCGGGCCCGCTCACGACGCCTGCCCTCCGCCGACGTTGCGGTCGTAGAGGATCTTCAGGCCCTTGAGCGTCAGCAGCTCGTCGGTGGTCTCGATCGTCGACGACTCCGACGCCAGCAGCCGGGCCAGGCCGCCGGTGGCCAGGCACTTCGCCGGGAAGTCGACCTCGGCGCGGATCCGCGTGACCAGCGCGTCGACCATGCCGGCGTAGCCGTACAACAGGCCCGACTGCATCGAGCTGACGGTGTTGCGGCCGATCACCTTTCCCGGGCGATGGATCTCGACGCGCGGCAGCTTGGCGGCGTGGGAGTACAGCGCCTCGGCGCTGATCTGGATGCCCGGGGCGATCGCGCCGCCGAGGTACTCCCCCCGCGGGGTGACCACGTCCCAGGTGGTCGCGGTGCCGAAGTCGACGATGATGCAGCCGCAGTGGTAGGTCTCGAACGCGGCCACCGCGTTGACGATGCGATCGGCGCCGACCTCGCGCGGGTTCTCGTAGAGGATCGGCATCCCGGTCTTGATGCCGGGGCCGACCACCAGCGCCGGCGCGCCGAGGTACTGCTTGAAGAAGCGCTGGATCGGGAACACCGCCGGCGGCACCACCGACGACACGATGCCCGCGTCGAGGCTGCCCCAGGCGAAGCCCTGCAGCTCGAGCAGCGATCGCACCAGCACCGCCAGCTCGTCCGACGTGCGGCCGGCGTTGGTCTCGATGCGGAAGTGGTTCACCAGATCGCTGCCACGGAACACGCCGAGCACGGTGTTGGTGTTGCCGACGTCGACAGCCAGGAGGCACGTCATTGCTGGCGCATGGTAGCCCCGAACCGCCGGCCCGTAGTAGTCTGGACGGCGATGACGCGCCCTCGTCCATTTGCCATCCTCCGCGCCGCGGTCTTCGCCCTGTCCCTCGCGGCCGCCGCCGCGTGCGGGGGCGGTGACAGCGGGCCCAAGCCGCTGTCGACCCACTTCCAGCAGTCGTACATCGCGCAGCTGTCGGTCGACGAGCAGGGCGACGTGGTCGCGGCCAACAGCGCCTGGGACGTCGCCAAGCGCGAGCAGGCCAAGGCCGAGGCCGACCTGCGCGAGGCCAAGAACACGCTCGACGTCGCCAAGAACGAGGCCAAGGCGGCCAAGCTCGACGAGGACTCGGCGCGCAAGAACTACGAGGCGGCCAAGGCCTCGGCCGATCAGAACCGCATCAAGGACGCCGAGAAGGCGCAGCAGGCGGCCCAGCTGTCGCGCAACGCCGCCGACGAGCGCGTCAAGTACTACCAGAACTACCACGACTGGCTGAAGTCGCTGCTCCGCTACACCACCGAGAACGCGTACTGGCGCGAGGCGCAGTACGAGCTGGCGATGGCGCGGCTGGCGCAGAAGAAGTCGATCGCGCCGCCCGGCTTCAACTACGACAACTTCGTCCAGCAGGAGTCGACCCGCGCCAAGCGCGGCGCCGACGCCCGCGGCCGCGCCGACGAGGCCAAGGGCAAGGCCACCGAGGCCCGCCAGAAGTGGCTGGCGATCCAGGGCGAGGCCGACAAGGTGCTGGGCAAGAAGAACGAGTTCCCGGATCCGATGGGCAACAAGGCGCCGGGCACCGACCCCTCGGTGGGCGCCGGCGGCATGACGATCGGCGGCTCGGGCGACGGCCAGGCGCCGCCGCCCGCCGACGACCCGGCCCAGCCGACCCCGCAGCCGCAGCCCGAGGGGGGCCAGTAGGCCGGCCCGCGTGGACGCGTCGGCCCCCAGCTCCGGCCCACCGGCCGCCGCCCGGATCCTCGTCGTCGACGACGAGAAGGTGATCCGCGAGATCCTCGCCGAGTTCCTGCAGCTCGAGGGGTACCAGGTCGCGACCTGCGAGGACGGGCAGAAGGCCCTCGACGAGCTCCGGCTGCGTCCTTACGACCTGGTCATCTCCGATCTCAAGATGCCGCGGCTGTCCGGGCTGCAGCTCCTGGAGAAGATCGCCGAGGAGGGGCTCAACGTCCTGACCGTGATCATGACCGGCTTCGGCACGGTCGAGACCGCGATCGAGGCGATGAAGCGCGGCGCGTACGACTACGTCCTCAAGCCGTTCAAGGTCGAGGAGGTCATCCACGTCGTCCAGCGCGGGCTGTACCGCCAGCAGCTGCAGGCCGAGAACATCCGCCTGCGCGAGGCGCTGACGATCTACCAGGTGAGCGAGGCGCTCGCGACCTCGCTCGACCTCGACCACATCCTCGACACGATCCTCAAGGCCGCGGTCAAGGAGACCGGCGCCGACGTCGCCACGCTGCACCTGCGCGACGGCAAGTCGGGGCAGTACGAGGAGCGGCTGAAGATGGTCGGCAACGCCAGCGCGGTGCAGCGCGCGCCGACGCCGTCGTTCGACCTGCTCACCGAGCGCTTCGATCGCGGCCAGACCGTCGTCTCGCACGGCGAGAGCGCCAGCCGGTTCTTCGCCGGCGCGCTGGGCGGCGCCGACGGCAAGGAGCTGGTGTCGTTCCTGTCGGTGCCGGTGCAGATCGGCGCCTACGTGCAGGGCGTCGTCAACGTCTACAGCTTCACCCGCGGCAAGAAGTTCGACGAGGGCCACCGCAAGATGCTGACGGTGCTGTCGTCGCGGGCCGCCACCGCGATCGACAACGCGCGGCTGTACGAGGACCTGCGGCTGCGCAACACCGAGCTGCGCGCCGCCAACCAGACCCTCGAGGACACCTTCCGCTCGACGGTGGCCGGCTTCGCCCAGGCGCTCGAGGAGACCGACCTCTACACCCGCGGCCACTCGGAGCGGGTCGCGACCTACGCCGAGCTCCTGGCGCGGGGCCTGACCTTGCCCGACGACGAGGTCGATCGGATCGTCCAGGCCGGCGTCATGCACGACATCGGCAAGCTCGGCGTGCGCTACGACATGCTCAACAAGCCGGGCAAGCTGACGGCCGAGGAGGTGCGGGTGTTCCGCCAGCACCCCGAGAAGGGCAAGCGGATCCTCGAGCCGGTGCCGTGCCTGCACGGGCTGATCGACGGCTGCTGGTGCCACCACGAGTGGTGGGACGGCGGCGGCTACCCGCGCGGGCTGTCGGGGCACAACATCCCGCTGGTCGGCCGGATCGTCGCGATCGCCGACGCCTACGACGCGATGACCTCGGACCGCGCCTACCGCCGCGCCCTGCCCCACGAGGTCGCGATCGGCGAGATCGATCGCTGCGCCGGCACCCAGTTCGACCCCGAGCTGGCGGCGCTGTTCGTGCGGCGCCTCGAGGACGAGCGCACCGAGGCCGCCAAGCGCGGCGACCTCGGCATCTGGCCGCGCTGAGACCTTTGGAGGGTCTTTCGCAAGGACCCTCCCCCACAAGACGTGGGGCCCCCACCCGAAACGCGAGCTCCTCCTCGGCGACCGTCGTTGCTCCCGCGCCTCCCGGTTGGCTCGCAGCCTCGGCCCCGCCACCGGGCGGCTGCGACGATGCGCCACACGGGGCGCGCGAATCACCGGGCGGCGCCGCGGCTCCTGGGGGCATGTCGATCCTGCCCCGCAACGAACACTCCATCGAGCGCGTCGTCCGCGTCGTGCTCGGCCTCGCCCTCTTGCTGCTGGTGGTCGTGGGCCCCAAGACCCCGTGGGGCTTGCTCGGGCTGGTGCCGCTGGCCACCGGCCTCATCGGCAGCTGCCCGGCGTACACTCTGTTCGGGATCTCGACGTGCCCGACCAAGCCGACGATCGCGAGCTGATGATCCGCGCCGCCGCCGGCGATCGGCCGGCGTTCGCCGCGATCGTCGACCGCTACGGCGGCCAGGTCTTCCACCTGGCGCGCGCGCTGGTGCGCGACGACGCCACCGCCGAGGACGTCCTCCAGGACACCTTCCTCGCCGCGTGGCGCACCGCGGCCAGCTACCGCGGCGACGGCGCGGTCGCGAGCTGGCTGTACGCGATCGCCCGCCACGCCGCGCACCGCCACGGCCGCCGCGCCGATCAGATCTCCACCGACGACCGCAGCCTCGAGGCGCTGGGCGCGGCCGCCGGCTGGGGCCAGCCCGACGTGCTGGCGATCGTCGCCCGCGGCGAGGATCGGGCGCAGCTCGAGGCGGCGCTGGCGACCTTGCCCGACGACGATCGGCTCGCGCTGTGGCTGCACCACGTGCTCGATCAGACGTTCGACGACACCGCGAAGGTGCTGGGCTGCTCGGTGGCGGCGGTCAAGAGCCGCCTCCACCGCGCGCGGCTGGCGCTGGCGGCGTCGCTGCGCCAGGGAGGTGACCATGTCGCTCGATGATCGCGTCGCCGGCGTCAGCTGCCGCGAGGTGCTGGCCCAGCTCGGCGACTACCAGGACGGCGCGCTGGCGGCCGACGCCCGCGCCACGCTCGAGGCGCACGTCGGTGCGTGCGCGAACTGCGCGGCCTTCGGCGGCGCCTACGGCGGCCTGGTCGCCCGCCTGCGCGAGCGCCTGGCGCCGCGCCCGCTCGACGCCGACCGCGCGGCCCGGCTGGCGGCGCGCCTGGCCAAGGGCGACTGACGACCGCGGCGGCGCAAGCCGTGCCGCCCACCTGCGCGCCGACGCAATCCGTGCGCGCCCACCCCGCAGATCCGCGCACCTGGCCGGCATCGCGCGTGCAATCTGCTGCAGGCATGAAGGCGATCCCACCGGTCCAGCGCTACATGACCCCCGCGCCGCACACGGTCGGCAACGACCAGCCGCTGGCGAAGGCGCACGAGATCATGCGTGAGTACGGCATCCGGCACCTGCCGGTGATGCACGGCAACCGCCTGGTCGGCGTGGTCTCGGACCGCGACGTCGCCATCATCACCGCGCTCGAGGACGTCAACCCGACGCTGATCACCGTCGAGGACGCGATGACCTCCGACGTGCTCACGGTCGGGCCTGACACGCCGCTCGACGAGGTGGCGACGCTGATGGCCGAGCGCAAGGCCGGCTCGGTGGTGATCGAGCAGAACCACAAGGTGGTCGGCATCTTCACCACCGTCGACGGCATGACCGCGCTCGCCGACCTGCTGCACACCCGCCTGCGTTAGCAGGTTGCCGAGAACCGCCGGAGGCGGTTCGACGTCAACCTGCCCCGTGCCCGTGCCCGTGCCCGTGCCCGTGCCCGATCCGGTCTCGATCTCGGTCTCGGTCTCGGTCTCGATCTCGTTCCCGATCCCGATCTCGGTCCCGCCTACCCCGCCAGCGTGTCGTAGGCGTGGAACTTCATCATGAAGGTCGCGCGGCCCTCGGACAGCGACCGCATCCGGGTCGAGTAGCCGAACATCGCGCGCAGCGGCACCAGCGCGCTGACGACCTGCTTGACGCCGCGCACGGTGACGTCCTGGATCTGGCCGCGGCGCTGGTTGAGGTCGCCGATGATCGCGCCCAGGAACTCGTCGTCGGTCGTGACCTCGACGGTCATGATCGGCTCGAGCCGGGTCGGGTTGGCCGCGGCCACCGCGCGGCGGAACGCCTCGGCCGCCGCCGCGCGACAGCCGATCATGCCGTCGGCGCCGTCGGCGATCGCGACCTGGGTCAGCGTCACCTCGACGTCCTCGAGCGGGAAGCCGTCGGCGCCCGACGACGCGGCGTCGCGCAGGCCCTGGAGCGCCGCCTCGACGATCGCGTCGGGCACCACCACCGCGCCGCTCAGCTGCTTGCCGAACTTGACGCCCGAGGCCCGCGGCAGCGACTTCACGTGGCAGGTGGCCTCGCCGTACAGCCGCTGCTCCTTGAGCTCGCGCTCGAAGACCGCGTGGCCGTCGGCCTCGCCGAGCACGGTCTCGCGGTAGACGACCTGCGGCTTGCCGACGTTGGCGGCGACGCCGTACTCGCGCCGCATGCGGTCGACGATGACCTCGAGGTGCAGCTCGCCCATGCCCCAGATGATCGTCTGGCCGGTGTCGGGGTCCTCCTTGACCCGGAACGTCGGATCCTCGTCGACCATCTTGGCCAGCGCGAAGTCGAGCCGCTCCTTGGCGGCGTTGTTCTCGGCCTCGATCGCCTGCGAGATCACCGGCTCGTAGGTGTCGATCCGCTCGAGCAGGATCGGCGCCTTGGGATCGCACATCGTGTCGCCGGTGGTGGCGTCCTTGAGCCCGGCGGCGGCGACGATCTCGCCGGCCACCGCCTTCTCCAGCTTCTCGCGCTTGTCGGCGTGGATGCGGAACAGGCGCGCCACCTTCTCCTTCTTGCCGGTGCGCACGTTGAGCAGCTCGTCGCCGGGGGCGAACGTGCCCGAGAAGACGCGCAGGAAGACCACCTTGCGGCCCTCGTCCATCGCGATCTTGAACGCCAGCGCCGCCAGCGGCTCGTTGTTCTTGGGCAGGCGCTGCAGCTTCTCGCTGGTGTTCCGCGGGTCGACGCCGGTGACCGGCGGCACGTCGGCCGGCGACGGCAGGAAGTCGATGACCGCGTCGAGCAGCGGGTGGATGCCCTTGTTGCGCAGCGCGGTGCCGCCCAGGACCGGGACGATCTTGACCGCGATCACCGCGCGCCGCAGCGCCGCCTTCAGCTCGGGCAGCGTCAGCTCGGCGCCCTCGAGGTACTTCTCGGCGATGCCGTCGTCGGTGTCGGCGATCGCCGCGACCAGGCGCTCGCGGGCCTCGGCCACCGCGCCGGCCAGCTCGGCCGGCACCGGGCGCACCTCGGGCTTGTCCTCGAGCTCGCCCGAGAAGTACAGCGCCTGCTGGGTCAGCAGATCGACGACGCCCTCGAAGGCGTCCTCGCTGCCGATCGGCAGCTGGATCGGCACCGGGTTGGCGCCCAGCCGCTCCTTGATCTCGGCGACGACGCCGTCGAACGAGGCGCCGACGCGGTCGAGCTTGTTGACGAACGCCAGCCGCGGCACGTGGAACTTGTCGGCCTGGTGCCAGACGGTCTCCGACTGCGGCTGGACGCCGCCGACCGCGCAGAACACGACGACCGCACCGTCGAGGACGCGCAGCGAGCGCTCGACCTCGATCGTGAAGTCGACGTGCCCGGGGGTGTCGATCAGGTGGATCTCGTGCTTGGCCCACTCGAAGGTCGTCGCGGCGGCGGTGATCGTGATGCCGCGCTCGCGCTCCTGCTCCATCCAGTCCATCTGGGTCTCGCCGTCGTGGACCTCGCCCGCCTTGTGGATCTTGCCGGAGTGGAAGAGGAACCGCTCGGACACCGTGGTCTTGCCGGCGTCGATGTGCGCGACGACCCCGATGTTGCGGACCTGATCGATCTTGGCCATGGCGCGCGCTCTATAGCATGGGCGAACCGGCCCCGTCCGCCGTCGTAACCTGGCGCCACGGCGAGCGATCTGCGGTAGGATCCGAGGCGATGAAGATGCGCATCCTGGTGGGGGCTGCGCTCGCGGTGGCCGCCACCGCGGGCCTGGCCTGGGCTCAACCTGACTACAAGGCCGCGGCCGAGCACTACAAGGCCGCCGAGGCGGCGATGGCGAGCGGCGACTTCGGCGCGGCGGCGCTCGAGTACGGCGTCGCCTACGACATCACCCGCGACCCGATCCTCTTCTACAAGATCGGCCAGGCCAACGACAAGGCGGGCAAGTGCCCGGTGGCGCTGACCTACTACAACCGCTACCTCAAGGAGGGCAACCCGTCCGAGGAGTACAAGCGGCTGACGCAGGAGCGGATCGCCGTGTGCTCGGGCGGGTCCAAGCCCCCGCCCGACGGCACCCCGCCCGACGGCACGCCCCCGCCCGACGGCACGCCCCCGCCCGACGGCACCCCGCCCGACGGCACCCCGCCCGACGGCACCCCGCCCGACGGCACGCCCCCGCCCGACGGCGACGGGACGCCGGGCGGACCGACGTTCATCGACCAGCCGACCTCGTGGAAGCGCACCGGCGCGTGGGTCGCGACCGGCCTGACGGTCGGCCTCGCCGCCGCCGGCGTCGTGCTGGCGATGTCGGCCGAGGGCAGCGAGGAAGACCTGCAGTCGCTGATCGACTTCCGCAACGGCGGCCGTCCGGTCCGCTACGAGGAGGTCCGCGCGCAGTACGAGAGCCTCGACGCCGACGGCAAGCGCTTCGACACGCTGGCGACCGCCGCGTTCATCGGCGCCGGCGTGACCGCGGTGGTCGCGACCACCTTGTTCGTGATGGATCGCAGCGGCGGCAAGGAGCCGTCGGCGACGACGCTGGCCCCGACCGTCAACCGCCACGGCGGTGGCCTCGCGGTCGGGTGGGAGTTCTGACGATGACGACCCGATCGATCTTGCTGGCGCTGGCGGCGCTGCTGGCCACCGGCTGCTACGACGCCCCCCGCCCCAACTGCGCGTTCCTGTGCACCGGCAACACCGCGTGCCCCGACGGCTACACCTGCGCCGCCGACGGCTGGTGCAAGCGCGACGACGTCGCCCCGACCTTCGCCTGCGAGACCGTGACGGTCGACGCGCCGGTGGCCGACGGGCCGGTGGTCGACGCCGCGATCGACGCGCCCGACGTCGACGCGCCCGACGTCGACGCCGCGATCGACGCGCCGACCGACGCGCCGACCGACGCGCCGACCGACGCCGCCGACGCGATGCTGACGATCATCACCGCCAACCCGGTGGCGTTCGGCAACGTCGTCGACACCACCACCGCGACCTTGCCGGTGATGGTGCGCAACAGCGGCGGCACCGCGACCTCGGCCCTGACCGTCACCGTGACCGGCACCGGCTTCACCCGGGTCGCCGACGCCACCGACACCTGCACCGGCGCCACGCTGGCGGCGATGGCGACCTGCTCGTTCAACGTGCGGTTCGCCCCCGACGCGGTGGCGGCGTTCACCGGCGTCGCCGGCGTCAACGCGACCACCGGCGGCGCGGCGTCGATCAACCTGACCGGCGCCGGGACCTCGGCGCTGACCGCGCCCAGCCCGCTGGCGTTCGGCGGCATCACCGTGAACGGGATGAGCGACCTGCCGCTGGTGTTCACCAACGTCGGCGGCGCCACCACCGGCACGCTGACGACCGCGCGCACCGGCGACGCGCAGTTCGCGATCCAGACCGACGGCTGCAACGGCACCACCGTCGCGGCCGCCGGCACCTGCACCGTCACGGTGCGGTTCGCGCCGGTGGCCCTCGGCGCGGTCACCGGCACGCTGACCGTCACCGGCGATCCCGGCGGCCCGGTCGCGGTGCAGCTGACCGGCACGGGCCAGTGAGCCGGCTTCCCGCTCGGGGGCCCGAACCGCCCGTTCGGGCGGCTGGTGGGCCGCCCCCGGCGGTGCTATAGGAAGCCGCCATGGTGTTCGGCCTGTTCTCCAAAGAGAAGTCGCTGCAGCGCACGATCGAGCGCGCCACCAACAAGCTCGCGCAGCAAGCCGATCGCTGGGGCGCGCTGGAGAAGCTGCGGGAGGACGGCACCGACGACGCGCTGTACGGCCTGTGCAAGCGCTGGAGCATCACCAGCAACAACCAGGTCGAGGATCAGCAGGAGAAGGCGTGGGTGGTCGACGTGCTGACGTCGAAGGGCGTGGTCGCGCTCAAGCCGATCGGCCGCTACATGAAGAGCGCGACCCAGCTGTCGTACGCGCTGGCGGTGGTCGGCGCGGTCGCCGACAAGACGCAGGTGCTCGAGCTGGTCGACCCGATCCTCGCCGACGAGACCCCCGGCTACACCCGCGACCCGGAGCGGCGGCTCGACCTGATCCGCTGGCTCGGCGAGTGGAAGGACGGCGGCGCCGACGCCGCGCAGCGCCTGGTGCCGTACCTCAAGGACTTCGATCAGAACGTCCGCGTCGCCGCGGCCGACGCGATCGCCGACGCCGATCCGGCGCTGACCGCCGAGCCGCTGCTGGCGGCGTTCCTCCGCCCGGAGGAAGAGAGCGGTCGCTTCCGCAAGCGGATCGCCGAGATCCTCGCGAAGCACAAGCACCCGCTGGGCGAGCACGCCGGCGCGGTCGCGTCGCTGCTCACCGGCCCGGTGGCCGGCTTCGCCGTCACCGGCGGCCTCTTGATCGAGCGTTAGCGGGGGGAAGCGGCTGCGGAGCGGGCGGCGGCGTTGCCGCTGCGCCAGGGGAAGCGGCTGCGGAGCCCGGCGGCGGCGTTGCCGCTGCGCTTCCGGTGCTCGCGTACAGACGTACGCTGCGCGCCGGTTCTCGCGGCGCCTTGCCGTCGGGCTTCCTCGCGCGCTTCCCGCCGCGCTGGGCCGCGGCGCCCTATCTGGCGACTTCGAGGGTCAGCTTGACTGTCCGGCGGCTGCCGCCGCGGACCACCTCGAGCTCGACGGTGTCGCCGATGCGGCGGCGATCGAGGACGCGGAACAGGTCGGCGGTCTTGGTCACCGGGTTGCCGTCGATCTTGGTGATGACGTCGCCCAGCTCGAGGCCCTGGGCGCCCTGGACCAGGCCGGTGAGGCCGGCGCGATCGGCGGGGCCGCCGCGGGTGATGTTGCGGATGCCGACGCCGGTCACGCCGATCTGCCGCATCTCGCCGTCGGACAGGATGTTCACGCCCAGCACCGGCCGCACCTCGCCCTTGAGGTTGAGGATCTGCGGCACGACGAGGTTGACGGTGTCGACCGGCACCGCGAAGCCGATGCCGGCGCTGGCTCCCGACGGGCTGTAGATCGCGGTGTTGATGCCGATCAGCCGGCCCTGGCCGTCGAGCAGCGGGCCGCCCGAGTTGCCCGGGTTGATCGGCGCGTCGGTCTGGATGACGTCGTAGATCTTGCGCTGGCTCTTCGACGTGATCTCGCGCCCGAGGCCGCTGATGACGCCGGTGGTCAGCGTCTGGTCGAGGCCGAACGGGTTGCCGATCGCCAGCACCTTCTGGCCGACCTGCAGGTCGCCCGAGGTGCCGATCATGATCTTGGCCAGCTTCGACGGCGGCGCGTCGATCTTGATCACCGCGACGTCCTTGTCGCGGGCGGTGCCGACGATCTTGCCCTCGTAGGTCGTGCCGTCGGCCAGCGTCACCTCGGTCGACGTCGCGCCCTCGATGACGTGGTAGTTCGTGACGATGTGGCCGGCCTCGTCCCAGATGAAGCCGGAGCCGGTGCCCTGGGGGACGTCGTCGACCGACGCGGTGATGACGTTGCGCATCTGCGCGATGTTGGTGATGTGCACGACCGACGGCGACACCATCTTGAACACCGCGATCGTGCTCTTCTCGTCGGCGCCGAGGTCCCCGGCCGGCATCGTCACCGGCCGCGACTCGTAGACGATCTCCGGCTGCTGCCGGCGCAGCTTGACCACGGTGAACACCAGCGCCGCCGCCACCACCAGCAGCAGCACCGCCAGGACCTTGGTCAGGATCGAGGAATCGCCGTCGGCGCGAGGAGGCAGGTCGGGGCTGGCCATCGCGTCCGATCATGACACGTCGCGCGGCCGACGCGAGCGCGGGCGGCCGGCGCCGCGGGGTGCGTCAGGCGCCGCAGTCGCAGCCCTGCCCCGGCCGGACCCCGGCGTCGTTGATGCGGTTGAGGCAGCGCTTGTCGCACGACACCTCGGTGACGACCGGCAAGAGCGAGCAGCGCCGGACGTCGGTCCAGCGGCCGCGACCGCGATCGCCCTCGAAGACGATGTCGGCGAACGCGCCGTACGGCGTGCACATGACGCGGTGGCGCTCGACGACCGGCTGATCGCCCGAGTTGGCCCACATCCAGGACCCGGCGTGGAACGCCAGGCCGACCAGCCCGCCCAGCATCATCCCGCCGATCGCCCCCGCCTCGCCGTAGGTGCTCGCGCCCACGATCAAACCGAGCAGGACTCCGATCATCGTCGCGCCCATGGTGGACCTCGCGGTTGAACCTGAGGTCAGCGTAGCCAGCCCGCCCGCCCGCGACTTGACCGCGATCAAGCCAGCGTCAATGCGAGGACAGGAAGTGCTCGGCCTCGAGCGCCGCCATGCAGCCCGAGCCGGCGGCGGTGATCGCCTGCCGGAACTTCTTGTCCTGGACGTCGCCGGCGGCGAACACGCCGGGGACGCTGGTCACCGTCGAGCCGGGCGTGGTGAGGATGTAGCCCTGCTCGTCGGTGGCGACCTGGCCGCCGAGGAAGGCGCTGTTGGGCACGTGGCCGATCGCGAAGAACAGGCCGGCGGCGGCCAGCTCGCGCTCGGCGCCGGTCTTGAGGTCCTTGACCCGGGCGGCGCGCATCACCTGATCGCCGGTCACCGCGGTCACCTGGTGCGACAGCAGGAACTCGATCTTGGCGTTGCCGCGGGCGCGCTCCTGCATGATCTTCGACGCGCGCAGCTCGTCGCGGCGGTGCACCAGGTACACCTTCGACGCGAACTTGGTGAGGAAGTGGGCCTCCTCCATCGCCGAGTCGCCGCCGCCGATCACGAACAGCGGCTGGTTGCGGTACATCGGCAGCGCGCCGTCGCACACCGCGCACGCCGAGACGCCCTTCTGCCACAGCTCGCCGTCGAGCGTGCCCGGGATCGCGTCGCGCTTGGCGGTGGCGCCGGTGGCGATGATCAGCGTCCCGGCCAGGCCCTCGCGCTCGTCGGTGGCGTAGCGGAACGGGCGCTGCGACAGGTCGACCTTGGTGACGGTCTCGGTGTGGATGACCGTGCCGAACCGCACCGACTGCGCGCGGAAGCGATCGGTCAGCTCGGGGCCGCCGATGCCCTCGGGGAAGCCCGGGAAGTTCTCGACGTCGGTGGTGGTGGTGAGCTGGCCGCCGGCGGCGATGCCGCCCGCCATCCAGCCCTCGAACAGGACCGGGTTCAGGTTGGCGCGCGCGGTGTAGATGGCGGCGGTGTGGGCAGCGGGGCCGCTGCCGATGATGACGACGGGATCGACGACGGGGTCAGCCATGGCGGCGGCAGTGTAGCGACCGACGTGCCGGGTGTGGTGCAATCGCGGCATGGATCGCGTGCGACCGGTGACCGCGTTTGCCCAGCTCGACATGTCGCACCACCGCCACCACGAGCGGCTCGAGGCGCTGACCGGCGCCGCCGAGCGCCTGGCCAGCGGCGTCGGTGGGATGATGGACGTCGAGGAGATCCTCGACGCGGTCGCGTTCTTCGCGCGGTCGACGCCGCGCCACTTCGGCGACGAGGACGAGGTGGTGTTCCCGGCGCTGGCCAAGGCCCGGCCCGACGTGGCGGCGGCGCTGGCCGCGCTGAGCGCCGAGCACGCGCCGCTGTCGGCCGGCTTCGCCGAGTTGGCGCGCCAGGCGGCCACCTGGAACGATCAGGTGCCGGCGGCGGACGCGGCCCAGGCCTTCGCCGCCGAGGCCGGCGCGACCGCCCGCCGTTACCGCGACCACGCGGCGCGCGAGGACGCGCTGTTCGCGGCGCAGCGCGGCGCGCTCGACGGCGAGGACGCGGCGCTGCTGGCCGCCCTCGAGGCGCGGCGCGGCGGACCCGGCCGCGGCCGTGGCGGCGGCGGTGGTGGCGGCGGTGGCGGCGGTGGTGGCGGTGGTGGCGGTGGGCGCGGCCGCGGTTAGCCGCGGCGCGAGAATCGTCAGCCCGCACGTATCCCCGGCGCGGGCCCGTCCGTTTCTCACCGTATGAGCACCGACGACCCCGACCTGCCCGCGCTCGTCCGAGCCTCGTGGCATCGCTTCGCCGACACCTACGAGCCGCTGCGCGGCGAGCTGTATCGGTACTGCCGCCACCTGACGCGGTCGCCGTGGGACGCCGAGGACCTCGCGCAGGACACGATGGCGCGCGCGTTCGCGACGCTCGGCCGGATGGGCGCCGCGCCGCCCAACCCGCGCGCGTGGCTGTTCCGGGTCGCCTCGAACCGCTGGCTCGACCTGGTGCGGCGACCGCCCGCGTCCCCCGACCCCGCGCCCGCGCCGGCGCCCCCACCGATCGAGCTCCGGGACGCGGCCGGGGCGCTGCTGGTCCAGCTGGCGCCGCAGGAGCGCGCGGCGGTGGTCCTGAAGGACGCGTTCGACTTCTCGCTCGAGGACGTCGCGGCGATCATCGGGACCACCGTCGGCGCGGTGAAGGCGGCGCTGCACCGCGGCCGCGGCAAGCTGCTCGAACCGGAAGCGGAGCCGGATCGGGTGCCGGCGCGCGGCGCGGTCGACGCGTTCTGCGCGGCGTTCAACGCCCGCGACGTCGCGCGCCTGACGGCGCTCCTGCTCGACACCGCGACGGTCGAGGTCGTCGGCGCGACCGCGTCGTACGGCGCCGACGAGACCCGCGGCCAGATGCTGCGCGGCATGCTGTTCGGCAGCGAGCGCCTCGCCGCCGCCGCCACCGCCGGCGGGATCGAGGCCCGCTTCGTCCGCGGCGCCCGGCCGACCCCGCCGCGCGCCGAGGCGCGGCTCCACCGCGGCGAGGCGATCGTCGTCGTGTGGTACGCCCACGACGACGGCGAGCACGTCCGCGCGATCAACCGCGTCGTCGACGACGGCGCGCACATCGCGGCGCTCCGCAACTACTTCTTCACGCCCGACCTGATCGCCGAGGTGTGCGGCGAGCTCGGCCTGTCGCACCGCCCCAACGGCTACCGCTGGTGGCTGACCCGCGCGGGGTGCCCGTGACGCTGACGCTCTACTACCACCCGCTGGCCAGCTACTGCTGGAAGGTGCTGATCGCGCTGTACGAGCACGGCACGCCGTTCGCGCGGCGCGTCGTCGACCTCGGCGATCCGGCGCAGCGCGCCGAGCTGGTGGCGCTGTGGCCGCTGGGGCGGTTCCCGGTCCTGCAGGACGGCGACCAGGTCGTCGCCGAGAGCTCGATCATCGTCGAGCACCTCGACCGTCGCCACCCCGGCCCGCGCCCGCTGCTGCCGGTCGACGCCGACCAGGCGCTGGCGGCGCGCCGGTGGGACCGGCTGCTCGACAACGACGTCCAGGGCCCGGTGCAGGCGATCGTCGGCGACCGGTTGCGCGGTGGCCACGGCGACCTGGCCCGCGCCTACGCGACGCTGACGACGGTCTACGCGCTGCTGGAACAGGAGCTCGGAGCGACCGGCTGGCTGGTCGGGGACGAGTTCGGCTTCGCCGACTGCGCGGCGGCGCCGGCGCTGTTCTACGCGGCGACCCTCCAGCCGCTCCCCGCCGGCGCCGCGCGGCTGCGCGCGTACGTCGAGCGCCTGCTGGCGCGCCCCTCGGTCGCGCGGGTGCTCGACGAGGCCCGGCCGAGCTTCGCGAGCTACCCGTTCGCCGACGCGATCGAGCCGCGGTTCCGCTGACTTCCAGGGGGCTCGTCGCCGAGCCCCCTCGGTGGGGTCATGCCCCCGCCGAGCCTCCCCCGCGACCTGATCATTCATCACACCTCCACGGCGCCCCTCGCGCTGGCAACCGCGGACGTCGCGACCGACAGGCGCGGGCTGGCGATCGTGGGCGGGATGGCGGCCAACGCCCGGAGCGCTGTGGAGTTGCCGGCGGTGGTGGACAACCGCGCCAGGCTGCGCGCAGGCGGGCCCGCGGCGCCGGCGTCGCGCGGTTGCCCACACCGCCTTGAAGAACGGCGCATCGGGTTCGCGAACCGACGGCGATCGCCGCGGCGCCGTTCTTCACAACCCACACAGCGCGTGCCACTGGACCCGGATCACTTCGTTTGGGACTGAGAGCGAGAACGCCGTTGCCGCGATCGTCGCGACCCACCGGCGACCGTCGCGAGCTCGACCCGGTGGCCGCCTGGATCGGGCCCAGTCCCAGCGGCCTCTGGCTCTGGGATCAAGAACGAAGTGATCACGGACAGCGGCATGCGCTGTGTGGGTTGTGAAGAACGGCGCCCCGATGATCGCGGCCAGGTCGCAGCTCCTGCTGCGCCGTTCTTCAAGGCGGTGTGGGCAACCGCGCGACGGAATCGACGCCCGCCCGCCCGTGTGACGCCTGGCGCGGTTGTCCACCACCGCCGGCAACTCCACAGCGCTCTTGGAGCGGGCCGCCTCCCCCTGCCATCGCCGGCCCGCGGCGCGCTCGCAACCTGAGCCCATGAATCACCCTCGGGCCTTGACGCCATCCTCGTCGCCGTTATATTAGCCCAATCATGACGAGGGCGCGGCGGGCGAAGCAGCTGGGACTCCCGGGGACCGACGGCGCGCCGCGGCGCGCGGGCAACCCCACCGGCCACGGCGGCAAGCGCGCCGGCGCCGGGCGCAAGCGGACGCTGCGCGGCCGGCCCCGCGGCAAGCACCGGGCGCGGCCGTTCCACGAACGCCGCCTGCCGGTCCACGTCGTCCTGCGCGTCACCCGGCAGGTCGGGCGGCTGCGCCGGCCCCAGGCCTACGCGGCGGTCCGCGCGGCGATGATCGCGCTGGTCGGCCGCGCCGACTTCCGCGTCGTCCACCTGTCGATCCAGCGCCACCACATCCACCTCTTGTGCGAGGCCGACGATCGGCGCGCGCTGGCCAACGGGGTGCGCGCGCTGTGCATCTCCGCGGCCCGGCGGCTCAACGCGGTCGTCACCGACGAGCGTGGCGCGCCGCGGCGCGGCCGGGTCTTCACCGACCGCTACCACGCCACGTCGCTCACCCGCCCGCGCCAGGCGCGCCACGCGCTGGCCTACGTGCTCAACAACTGGCGCCGCCACCGGGAAGATCACGCCGGCGTCGGGCAGCGCCGCGCGCCGCTCGATCGCTACGCCAGTGGCGTCGCCTTCGCCGGCTGGGCCGAGCGCGACGGCGTGCCGTTCGCGTGGCCCAAGGACTTCGAGCCGATGCCGACCGCGGCGCCGCAGACCTGGCTCATGCAGGGCGGCTGGAAGCGCGGCGGCCCGGCACCCAGCCTGTGGGAGCGTCCGGGACCGCTGGCCTGAGGCATCGCGGTCGCCGCGGGTGGCGCCGCGCCGTCCCCACGGTCGCCCCCCCCCCGTGGAGATGTGACGAATGGTCAGCCCCCGCGACGCGAGACTCCCGGCGCACCGACCGGTGCTCGACCGAAAGAACTGACAGCGCTGAGCGCCGCGCGACCGCGAACCGCCGCCGGCGCGGCGCATGCGACCCGCTACCGCCGGCGGCCGGCGACGATCAGGCTCGACGTCACCACCGACACCGACGACAGCGCCATCAGCACCGACGCCAGCATCGGCGACACGTCGAGGTGCCAGCGCGTGAACAGGCCGGCGGCCAGCGGCAGCGTGACCAGGTTGTAGGCGAAGGCCCAGGCCAGGTTGCCGCGCATCGCGGTGACGCCAGCCTTGCCGATGCCGATCAGCTCGTCGACCAGCGCCAGCGACGGCCGCATCAGCGTGACGTCGGCCGCCGCGGCCGCCACGTCGGTGCCGGTGCCGAGCGCGATCCCGACCGAGGCCGCGGCCAGCGCCGGCGCGTCGTTGTAGCCGTCGCCGACCATCAGCGTGTGCGGCCGGGCCCGGACCTGGGCCAGCTTGCCCGGCGGATCGACGCCGGCGACCACGTCGTCGATGCCGACCGCGCGCGCGACCTCGGCCACCGCCTCCGGGCGATCGCCCGAGACCAGCGCCACCGCCAGGCCGCGCCGGCGCAGCGCGGCGACGGTCGCCGCCGCGTCGTCGCGCACCCGGTCGCGCACGGCCAGGCCGCCGAGCAGCACCCCGCCGCGGACCACCAGCATCGGCGTCGCGCCGCCGACCGCCAGCTCGCTCGCCAGCGCCGCCGCGACGTCGGCGTCGGCGCCGGCCGCCGCCACCAGCGCCGGCGTCCCGACCGCGACCGGCGTCCCCGCGACCTGCCCGCGCACGCCGCCGCCCGGCACCGCGGCCACCTCGGTCGCGCCGCGCACCGCCACGCCGCGCGCCTTGGCCGCCGCCACCACCGCGCGGGCCAGCGGGTGCTCGCTGTCGCGCTCGACCGCCGCCGCCGCCGCCAGCAGCTCCGCCTCGGTGCCGACCACCGCGCGGATCGCGGTCACCGCCGGCTGGCCCACGGTCAGCGTGCCGGTCTTGTCGAAGATCACCCGCTCGGCGGCGGCCAGCCGCTCGAGCACGTCGGCGCCCTTGATCAGCGCGCCGCGCCGCGCCGCCCGGCCGGTCGCCACCATCACCGCGGTCGGCACCGCGAGCCCCATCGCGCACGGGCAGGCGATCACCAGCACCGTCGCGGCGCGCTCGATCGCCATCGCGAGATCGCGATCGAGCAGCCACCAGCCGACGCCGGTGGCCAGCGCCAGCGCCATCGCGATCGGCACGAACACCGCGCTGACGCGATCGGCCAGCCGCTGCGTCGGCGCGCGGGTGCCTTGCGCGTCGCGCACCGCGGCGACCATCCGCGCGACGGTGCTGGCCCCGGCGGCGGCGGTGACCCGCGCCCGCACCGCGGCCGGGCCGTTGACGGTGCCGGCCAGCAGCCGCTGGCCGGGGCCGCGCACCACCGGCACCGCCTCGCCGGTCACCAGCGCCTCGTCGACCTCGGTCGTGCCGTCCTCGATCAGCGCGTCGGCCGGCACCCGCTGCCCGGGCCGCACCAGCAGCAGATCGCCGCGGCGCAGGTCCGCGGTCGGCAGCTCGCGCTCGACGCCGTCGTCGTCGATGATCACCGCGGTCGGCGTCACCAGCGCGGCCAGCGCCGACAGCGCCCCGGTGGTGCGCCGCCGGGCCGCCGCCTCGAGCGCGCGGCCGGCCGCGACGAAGCCGAGGATCGCCAGCACGCCCTCGGCGTAGAGCCCGCCCCCGGCGCCGGCGGCGTAGGCGATCGAGATGCCGAGCGCCGCCGCGGCGCCCAGCGTCACCAGCGCGTCCATCGCCGGCGCGCGGTGCGCCAGCGTGCGCAGCCCGGCGCGCCAGATCGGCCAGCCCGCGGCGCCGGCGATCGCGATCGTCGCGCCGACCAGCGCCCACGCCAGCGTCGTCGGCGCCACCGACCACAGCCACGGCGCGATCGCCTTCGCCGCCGCGGTCATCGGCGGGGCCAGCAGGTGGGCGACGCGATCGTGGCCGTGGGGCAGCGGCGCCGCGGCGACCATCACGACCAGCATCGCCGCCAGGCTGACCGCGGCGCGGATCGCCCAGCCGCGGACCTCGCGGCGGCGCTCGGCGTCGTCGGCGCGCTGGCGTTCGAGCACGTCGCCGTCGGCGAGCGGCAGCTCGGCCTGGTAGCCGGCGTCGTCGACCGCGGCCACCAGGCCGGGGACGTCGACCAGCGTCGGATCGATGCCGACCCGCGCCGACCGCGTGACCAGGTTGACGTGGACGTCGAGCACGCCAGGCCGGCCGCGCAGCGCGCGCTCGACGTGGCCCTGGCAGGCCGCGCAGGTCATGCCGCCCACCGGCAAGGTCACGAACGCCGGCGGGGCGGTCACGTCAGCCCTGCTTGGCGACGTAGCCGGCGCCGGTGACGGCCTGGACCACGTCCGCGACGCTGGCGCCCTCGAGCTGGCCCCGCGCCTTCCCGACCTCGACCACCGCGTCGACCACGCCCGGCGTCTTCTCGAGCGCCGCCTTGACGCGCCGCACACACGCCATGCAGTGCATGCCTTCGATGCTGATCGCGAAGTCTTGCATGTTGTCTTTCACGGTAGGCCCGGTGTGACGGCGGTCAAGTGGACGGATCGCCGCGCCCCGGGCGGGTCACCACCTCGACCGCCCGCGCCGGCGCCAGCCAGCGCCGGGCCGCCGCCGCGACCCGCTCGACCGTCAGGGCCCGGGCCCGCTCGACCCCGCGGGTCACGCCGGCGGGCGAGCCGGTGATCAGCTCCGCCGACAGCAGCATCGACGCGCGCCGGCCGAGGCCGTCGAGGCGCCACAGCACGCCCGCCTCGCGGCGCTCGACCGCCCGGGCCAGCGCCCGCGGATCGAGCTCGCCGGCCGCCAGCCGGGCCAGCTCCTCGTCGAGCACCGCCGCGACGTCGGCCGCGGCCACGCCGCTGCGCACGTCGGCGGTCAGGTGCACCTCGCCGCCCAGCCGCCCGGCGCTGACGCCGACCCCGACCCGCTGGGCCCACTGCCGCTCGTGCACCAGCGTGCGCCACAGCCGGCCGGCGCCGGGCAGCGCCCACGCCACCGCCAGCGCCTCGAGCGCGGCCTCGTCGTCGGTGTCGCTGGCCGGACCGATCCACGCCCGCCGCACCCGGGCCAGCGCCGCCAGGCGATCGTCGACGACGATCCGCGCCGGCGCCGGGCGCTCGACCGCCGGCCACGCGCGCCGCGGCGGCCGGGTCGACGGCGGGAAGTCGCCGAACCACCGCTGGCACAGCGCGGCGGCCTCGTCGGCGTCGACGTCGCCGGCCAGCACCAGCGTCGCGTTGGCCGGCACGTACCAGGTCCGGTAGAACGCCTCGACCCGGGCCAGCGTCGCCGCGGCGATGTCCTCGTGGCGCCCGATCGTCAGGTGCCGCAGCGGATGCTCGTCGGGGTACAGCGCCAGCGAGGTCGCGAACCGCTCGGGGCCGTAGGGCGCGTTCTCGTAGCGCTGCCGCCGCTCGCTCTGGACCACCGCGATCTGCTTCGCCAGCCGGGCCTCGTCGAGCCCGGGCAGGAAGAACGCCATCCGGTCGGCCTCGATCCACAGCGCGGTGTCGAGCGCGGCCCGCGGCATGACCTCGTGGTAGACGGTGCGGTCGGTGCCGGTCTGAGCGTTGGCGTCGGTGGCGCCGGCCTCGCGCAGCACCTGGTAGTGGTGGCGCCCGGCCAGGTGCAGCGAGTTCTTGAACATGTGCTCGAACAGGTGGGCGAAGCCGCTCTGGCCGTCGCCCTCGTCCGAGCTGCCCACCCGGTAGCCCATCCACACCGCGACCAGCGGCACCGCGCGATCGGTGTGGACCAGCACGTCGAGCCCGCACGGCAGCGTGAACCGCTCGACCGCCAGCACCGGCAGGCCGTCGCGCCAGCTGATCGGCCCGGTCACGGCGCCGGCTCGCGCGCCAGCGCCAGCGCCAGCTGGTACAGCTCGCGCCGCGGCCGCCCGGTCTTGACCACCAGCCGCTGCGCGACGTCCTTGGGGCCGAGGCCGGTGGCCAGGAGCGCCCGCACCTCGGCCTCGACGTCGAGCGCCGGCCGCGCCACCTCGCTGGCCCCGGCGACGACGATCACGCACTCGCCGCGGGGCGCGGCGTCGGCGAAGCGATCCCGCAGCTCGCCCAGCGTGCCGCGGACGTGCTCCTCGTAGCGCTTGGTCAGCTCGCGCGACACGCACGCCGCGCGGTCGTCGCCCCACGCCGCGGCCAGCGTGGCCAGCGTCGCGCCGACCCGATCGGGCGCCTCGTAGAACAGCATCGTCGCGCGCTCGTCGACCAGCCCGCCGGCCAGCTCGGCCCGCGGCCCGGCGTCGCGCGGCGGGAAGCCCAGGAACAAGAAGCGATCGGTCGCCAGGCCGCTGGCCACCAGCGCCGCGATCGCCGCCACCGGCCCGGGGATCACGACGACCGGCGCGCCGGCCGCGATCGCCGCCCGCACCACCCGCGCGCCGGGGTCGGACACCCCCGGCGTGCCGGCGTCGCTGACCAGCGCCACCTGCTTGCCGGCGGTCAACTCGGCGGCCAGCTCCTCGGCCCGCGCGGCCTCGTTGCCGTCGAACGTCGAGCGCACGTCGCGGCGGCCGCCGGCGCCGAGGTGATCGAGCAGGATCTGCACCCGGCGGGTGTCCTCGGCGGCGATCACGTCGGCGGTGCGCAGCGCCTCGGCGGCCCGCGGCGACAGATCGCCGAGGTTGCCGATCGGCGTCGCCACCACGTACAGCGTGCCGACCATCGTCGTCACTCGCGCGACAGCGCGTCGATGTCGACCGCGGTGCCGAACTCGGCCTCGAGGTACTTGCGCAGCCGACCCAGCATGCGCTTCTCGAGCTGCCGGGCGCGCTCGCGCGACACGCCGTAGCGCTCGCCCAGCTCCTGCAGCGTCAGCGGCGACTCGGTCAGCCAGCGCTCGCGGAAGATCGTCTGCTCGCGGCCCTCGAGCGTCGCGGCGAAGGTCTCGAGCTTGCCGCGCAGCAGCGCCGCGAACTCGCCCTGGGCCACCGCCTGATCGGGGCGGGCGTCCTCGCTGGGCAGGAAGTCGAGCCGGCTGCGGCTGCCGTCGTCGTCGCCCGGCATCGGCGCGTCGAGGGACGCCTCGGGGGCGGCCAGCCGGCGATCCATCTCGTCGACGTCCTTCTCCGACACCTGCAGGTTCTCGGCGAGCAGCTTGGTCGTCGGCTCGAAGCCGAGGTGCTCGAGCCGCTCGCGCTCCTTGCGCAGGTTGAAGAACAGCTTGCGCTGCGCCTGGGTGGTGCCGATCTTCACCAGCCGCCAGTTGTTGAGGATGAACTTGAGGATGTAGGCGCGGATCCAGAACGCCGCGTACGACGACAGCTTGACGCCGCGGTACGGGTCGTACTTCCGCACCGCCTGCATCAGGCCGATGTTGCCCTCCTGCACCAGGTCGAGCAGGTTCTTGTGGGCGCGCCGGTACTCGTAGGCGATCTTGACGACCAGCCGCAGGTTGGCCTCGATCAGCTTGCGCGCGGCGGTCGAGTCGCCGTGCTCGACCAGCCGGGTGGCCAGCGCGTGCTCCTCGTCGGGCGTCAGCAGCGGATAGCGGCGGACCTCCTGCATGTAGGCCTGCATCGGGTCGCGCTTGATCAGCGCCACCCGGTCGTCGCCCTTCTGCTTGGCCTCGATCGCCTTGAACACCTCGTCGTCGTCGCCGACCTCCTCGTCGCCGACGTCGATCACCGCCCCGGCCTCGGCCAGGAACTTGTCGTCGGGATCGGCGTCGCCCTCGTCCT
Source organism: Myxococcales bacterium (assembly GCA_016794525.1). Lineage (GTDB taxonomy): Bacteria > Myxococcota_A > Polyangia > Haliangiales > Haliangiaceae > UBA2376. The sequence continues at coordinate 49,104 of JAEUJY010000146.1, read as the reverse complement.
TGGGCTCGGCCTCGCCGTCGCCGTCGGCGTCGTCCTTGGGCTCGGCCTCGGCGGCGTCCTCGTCGCGCTCGTCCTCGGAGGCGGCGGCGGGCTGCGCCTTGGCCTTGCGGCTTCGCCCCGCCGCGGGCGGGCGCCGGCTTCCGGATCCGAGTGCCATGGCCGCACCATACTACACAGCGGCACATCCGCCGCACCGCGTGGCCGCGATGTCGCGCGACGGGAATGGCACCGCGCGGGCTGCCGCTTATACTCGTAACAATGCGCCGGCACCTGTCGCTCCACGTGGTCCTGGTCGTCACGGCCGCCGTCCTGGCGCTGGTCCTCACGGTGAGCAAGCGCACCCACGAGGGCATCCCCGGGGTCGCGTTCGCGCCCAAGCAGGTGTGGGCCGCCCCCGGCACCACCACCGCCGCGCGCCACAAGCTGACCGACCTCAAGTCGTTCAACCTGACGCTGCTGCGGGTCAAGGAGAGCTACGTCGACCCGTCGCGCATCGATCCCAAGCGCATGCTGTACCAGGCGCTGAACTCGGTGCAGCTCAACATCCCCGAGGTGCTGGTCGAGTCCGATCCCGGCAGCGACAAGCTCACCGTGGTCGTCAACGACAAGCGCGAGACCTTCTCGACCGCCGACGTCGACTCGCCGTGGCGCCTGGCCAAGGACCTCAAGCGGATCTTCGCGTTCATCGAGGCCAACATCAACCCGGGCGCCGACCTGGCCGAGGTCGAGTACGCGGCCGTCAACGGCATGCTCGAGACCCTCGACCCGCACTCGGTGCTGATGGATCCCGAGGCCGCGCGCGAGCTCGACGCCTCGACCAGCGGCAAGTTCGGCGGCCTCGGCATCGTCATCCGGATGATCGACAAGAAGCTGATGGTCATCCGGCCGATGAAGAACACCCCGGCGTGGCGCGCCGGCATCAAGGCCGGCGATCACATCGTCAAGATCGACAACCAGTCGACCGACGTGCTGACCAGCGACGAGGCGGTGTCGCGGATGCGCGGCGAGGCCGACACCCCGGTGACGCTGTGGATCGCGCGCAAGGGCAACGACCAGCCGCTGCGCTTCGACCTGGTGCGCGCCGAGATCACCAGCGAGTCGGTGCGGTCGAAGCTGCTCGACGGCGGCATCGGCCTGATCAAGATCTCCGGCTTCCAGGGCACCACCGCCGCCGAGACCGCGGCGGCGCTGACCGAGCTGCGCGCCGGCGGCGCCAACGGCATCGTCCTCGACCTGCGCGGCAACCCCGGCGGCCTGCTCGACCAGGCGGTCAAGACCGCCGACCTGTTCGTCGATCAGGGCACGCTGGTCACGACGGTCAAGGGCGGCCAGCGCAAGCCGCGCCGCGCCGAGCGCAACGACGGCGAGACCAACTTCCCGATGGTCGTGCTGGTCAACAGCGGCTCGGCGTCGGCGTCGGAGATCGTCGCCGGGGCGCTCAAGAACCTCGACCGCGCGATCGTCATCGGCACCCGCAGCTTCGGCAAGGGCTCGGTGCAGCAGCTGTACCGCAACGACGAGGACGGCACGATGCTCAAGCTGACCGTCGAGCAGTACCTGACGCCCGGCGATCGCTCGATCCAGTCGGTCGGCATCGTGCCCGACGTCGCGCTGGTGCGGATGTTCGTGCCGGCCAAGAACGACAGCCCCGACGACTACCTCCGCCTGCTGGCGCCCTCGAAGTCGTGGGGCGAGAAGGATCTCGACGCCCACCTCACCTCGACGTTCGCCAAGGACACCGACAAGCCGGCCTACGAGCTGCCGTTCCTCTACGAGAAGCCGGCCGACAAGAGCCCCGACGCGCCGCCGCCGTCGGACGACGACGACCCCGACGACGACATCGTCGTCGACTTCGAGACCGCGCTGGCCAAGGACCTGCTGGTCACCGCGGCGGTCGACGATCGCCCGGGGCTGATCAAGGCGGCCAAGGCGCTGGTCGCGAAGCGCCGCACGATCGAGGACGGCAAGCTGGCCGCGGCGCTGGCCAAGCTCGGCGTCGACTGGAGCGCGCCGCCGGCCACCGCCGAGCCGCCGGCCCAGCTGACCGCCGCGGTCGCGATCGATCAGGCCGGGCCGCTGGCCCCGGGCGCGGTGGTGACGCTGACCGCGACGGTGACCAACACCGGCGCCGGCCCCGCCTACCGGGTCCACCTGCGGGCCCACGCCGACGACGGCCTGTTCGACGACGACGAGCTGGTGATCGGCAAGGTCGCGCCGGGCCAGACCCGCACCTTCACCAGCAAGGTCGAGGTGCCCAAGGACGCGATCCGCCGCATCGACCGCCTGAGCTTCGACCTCAGCGAGGCCCGCGGCGTGACCGCGGCGGTGCCGCCGCTGGCGCTGTCGATCGAGGCCGCGCCGCGGCCGGCGTTCGCCTACGCCCACCAGCTGATCGACGAGGGCAACGGCGACGGCCTGTTGCAGCGCCGCGAGCGCCACCGCATGCGGCTGACGGTCAAGAACACCGGCACCGGCGTCGCCAAGCAGGCGGCGGCGGTGCTGCGCAACACCAGCGGCGACGGCGTGCAGCTCGACAGCTCGCGCATGGAGCTGGGCGAGCTGGCCCCGGGCGCGGTCAAGACCGTCGAGTTCGCGTTCACGGTGCAGCCCGATCTGGCGGCCGACGTCGCCAACATCGAGCTGGTGGTCTACGACGCCGACATCGGCGCGCAGTCGTCCGAGAAGCTGAAGTTCCCGGTCATGGCCAGCGGCAGCGCGGTCACCGCGGCGGCCGGCGTGGTCGAGACCAAGGGCGCCACCACCGAGGTCCGCGAGGGCGCGTCGGCCGACGCCACGGTGATCGCCACCGCCGGCAAGGGCACGCGGTGGAAGGTGCTCGGCACCGTCGGGCCGTGGACCAAGGTCGAGCTCGACGGCGGCGTGCCGGGCTTCGTCGCCAGCCGCGCCGTCGGCAAGTCGGGCGGCAAGCCGGGCGGCGCGATCGCGCTGCGCTACCAGGTGACCCCGCCGGCGATCCGCATCACGACCCCGATCGCCGAGACCACCGCCGACAAGCTCACGCTCGCCGCGACGATCACCGACGACGCCCACGTCGAGGACGCCTACGTCTTCGTCGCCAACGCCAGCGCCAACATCGAGACCCGCAAGGTCGTCTACGAGAGCAACCGCGGCGGGGCCTCGGCGACCAACCTGGCGCTGACCGGCGACATCCCGCTGTGGCCGGGCTCCAACGTCATCACGATCGTGGCCCGCGAGAACGCCGAGGTGAAGGCGATCGAGACCGTGGTGATCTACCGCGACGCGCCGGCCACCGCCCTGGCGCCGTGACGGCGGTCGGTCCCGCACCTACACCGTGCCCGGCGTCGCAGGGCCTCGCTTCTCCTGGCGATCTCGGCGATCCTGGCTGGGCCGACGGTGCGGTGAATCACGCTCCCCCGTCGTGCGTCTGAAGAGGAAATCATGCGCACCCTGCTCGTTCTCGCAGCCTTGATCGCCCCGGCGACGGCGCTCGCCGACAACGACCACGCCGCGGCGGTCGCCGGCAGCTACGACGTCAAGTACGAGGAGGTCACCTCGAACTGCCAGAACACCGGCATCGTCTTGAACCGCGGCCGGATCCAGATCGAGAAGAAGCGCGCCAACGCGATCACCGTCGACATCGAGCGGATGCCGGTGATGAGCGGCACCGCCACCAAGGGTGGCCGGGTCAAGGCCACGTCGAAGATCGGCAAGACCTCGATCCAGGGCCTCGACGGCAAGTTCTCGACCGCCGGCACGGTCAACGAGGACGGCGTCCTCAACGTCGTGTTCGTGGCGGAGTACTACCTGCAGGGCAAGGCGTACTGCACGCAGTCGTGGAACGTCAGCGGGCTGCGCAAGGAGACGGTGCCCGCGCCCAAGGCGCAGGCCGACTTCGCGGCGCCGTCGACCAGCGAGGCCGCGTTCGCCGCGCCGTGGGACGTCGACCAGCCGATGTGGTAGCCGCTCGCGGTTGCGGTCACCGCGGCGCGCCGTCGCGCGCCTTGTACTCGTAGTAGCGGTCGAGGACCATGCGGACGTACTGGCGGGTGTGCGGGTACGGCGGGACCTGGTTGCCGTACTTCTCCACCGCGCCGGCGCCGGCGTGGTAGGCGGCGATCGTCAGCACCAGGTCGCCGTCGAACTTGTTGGCGAGGATGCGCAAGAGCCGGGTGCCGCCCATGATGTTGTCGCGGGGCTCGAAGACGCTGCCGACGCGCATGTCGCCCTCGACCGACGGCATCAGCTGCATCAGGCCCTTGGCGCCGACCGACGACACGACGCTGGGATCGTAGTCGCTCTCGACCTTGATGATCGCGCGCACCAGCGGCACCGGCAGGCGGTACAGCGCCGCCGCTTCGTAGATGTGCTCGTCGTAGCGGTGGAACCGCTCGGGCGAGTGGTCGCGGGCCGGCACCGCGTCGCAGCGCGCGCAGTCGCCGCGATCGGCGGCGGCCTTGGAGCCGCGGTCGGGGGTGGCGTCGATCAGCTTCGACCACTTCTTGCCCTTGGGCTTGAGGTTGGTGAAGTGCACGACGCCCTCGTCGTCGGTGTACGTGTAGATGTCGGCCGCGGCGGTGCCGATCGCCAGCGCCGCCACCACCGCCGCGTAGAGCGGCCAGCGGCGGCGCGCGGATCGACGGCGGGCGCGCGGGCGGGGCATCGGCGGTGATCGTAGCCAACCCCAGCCGCCACCGCAAATCGGCGCGCACCGCCCGTACCGCGGGGCCCGTCAGCGCCGGGCCCAGGTCACGGTCGGGCAGCGCGCGCCCAGCTCGTAGCTCGGCACCACCTCGTCGACCACCGCCAGCGCGTCGCCGAGCGCCGCGATCACCTCGGCCTGGGTCGGGAACGAGTAGGTGAGGCGCGAGCCGCGGTAGCTGTCGATCGCGTCGATCACCACGCGCGGCCAGCCGGTGCGCGCCGCCAGCGCGGCGCGGTCGCCGCACAGCGCCTCGACCGCGCGGCCGATCGCGGCCACGCCGACGTTGCGATCGGCCGGCTGGATCGCCATCGCGACGCGCCACTTGAGCGCGTGGAAGCTGCCGATCGCGCCCGCGCCCAGCGCCGCCGCCACCGCGTCGAGCGGCTCGGCCGTCGGCGGCGCCGCGAACAGCCGCAGCGCGACCCGGCCGCCCGGCGCCAGCACCCGCGCCAGCTCGCCGGCCAGCGCGCGGTAGTCGTCGGGGAAGCGCAGGTTCGACAGCGCGCCGTCGCCGACCGCGAGGTCGATCGACCGCGGCGCCAGCGGCAGCGCGCGCCAGTCGGCCTGCAGCGCGGTCGCCGGGCCGCGCGGGCCGCGCGGGCCGATCGCGGCGATCACGTCGGCCGAGCGCTCGATCGCGATCAGCCGCGCGGCGACCGGCCAGCCCGCGGCGATCAGCTCGGGGGTCACGCCGAGCACCAGCCCGCGTGGCGCCGGCCCGCACCGCGCGACCTGCGCGCGCACCGCCGCCACGTCGGCCGGGCCCGGGCGCAGGGGTGGGCCGACCAGCGCCCACTGCCGCGCGTGGCGCGGCCAGTGATCGTCCCCGGGCAGATCGGCGCCGCGCATCGCGGCCGCCAGGATATGCTGCCGCCCCAGGACGTCGCCATGAGCCGCACCACCTTCGCCACCGGCCTCCTCTTGCCGACGCTCCTGGCCGCGCTGCCGGCGTGCGAGGACAGCGCGCCGCCGTGCACGCAGATGGTGTGCGGCACCACCTGCGTCGACCTGATGATCGACCCCGCCAACTGCGGCGCGTGCGGGCACGGCTGCGACAGCGGCGAGACCTGCGTCGCCGGCGCGTGCCAGGGCACGGCCGCGTGCACCGGGCCCGAGATCGACTGCGGCGGCGCCTGCGTCGACCCGCAGACCTCGCCGGCGCACTGCGGCGACTGCGCGACCGCGTGCTCGACCGGCACCAGCTGCGTGGCCGGCGACTGCGCCGAGCCGCTGGCGGTGCTGCAGACCTCGCTGATGGACGGCACGGTCGGCCGCGACGCGTTCGTCCTCGACGACGTCACGTTCGCGCTGCGCGCGCTCAACACGACGACGTTCGTCACCGGCCGTGTGCTCGACCACGCGGTGCTGCCCGACGGGCGGGTGATCCTGCTCGCGGCCGAGACCGCGGACGTCTTCGAGCTGTTCCTGGTCGGCCCGCGCGGCGGCGCCTGGACCCGGCTGTCGGCGCCGCTGGCCACCGACGTCGACGTCGAGCCTGGCTTCGCGGTGAGCGCCGACGGCTCGCACGTCCTGTACCGCACCACCGACACCGACGTCGGCATCACCGAGCTGTTCGTGGTCGCGGTCGCCAGCCCGGGCGTGGCCCACAAGGTCAACGGCACGCTGGTCACCGGCGGCAACGTCTCGCGGGTGTTCGCGCTGTCGGCCGACGGCCGGCGCGCGGCCTACGTCGCCGACCAGGACACCGACGGGATCGACGAGGCGTACGCCGTCGACCTGACCGCGGCGACGCCGGGGCCGAGCGCGAAGCTCAACCCGACCACCACCGACGCGGTGTGGGATCTGCGGCTCAGCAGCGACGGCGCGCGGGTCGTGTACCGCGCCTTCGACAGCGCCACCGGGCGCCTGCAGCTCAACCTCGTCAGCGTCGCCAGCCCCGGGACCGCGACGCCGATCACCTACGCCGACGGCGCCGAGGGCCAGGTCGAGGAGTACCAGCTGAGCCCGGCCGGCGACGCCGTCGTCTTCACCGGCGGCAACGCGTTCCTCCGCACCTCGCTGTGGCGCGCGCCGCTGACGCCGGCGGCCGACGCGACGCGGCTGGCCGACGGCGCGCTCGGCGACACCGTGCGCGCCGACTTCGCGATCAGCGCCGACGGCGGGCAGATCTACTTCCGGCAGACCGCCGGCGGCTACGATCGGCTGTACCGCGTGGCGGTCGCCGCGCCGCTGACCACCACGCCGCTGACGCCGCTGGCCACCGACGCCGCCGACGAGGTCACCGACTTCGCGATCGCGCCCGGCGGCGGCGCGCTGGCCTACCGCGCGGGCGCCGACGGCGCCGAGGGCGGCATCGCCCAGCCCGAGACCGCCGGCGCGCTGCCGCCGCGGGCCTTCGCGCCGACGCTCTACCACCTCGCGCTGGGCGCCACGATCGGCGCGCCGACCCAGCTCAGCCCGGCGATCGACGTCGCCGACGAGGGCATCGGCGCCGGCTACCGCTTCGCCGGCGACGGCGTCCGGGTGCTGTACCGCGCCGATCACGATCAGCCGACGTTCTCCGACGCGTACCTGGCGTCGGTCGCGACCGCGGGCGCGCCGCGCAAGGTCAGCCCGCCGCTCGATCAGACCTCCGACGCGACCGACGTCTCGCTGATCACCGCCTTCTGACGGTGGCGACGCACGGGCAGCTCCCGGGGATCGCGTGGCCACCGGTGCCGACCGGCGCCGACGCCACCGCGCTGGCGCTGGCCTGGCAGCTCGAGCAGAGCCAGTGGTGGCCGGCCGCGCGGCTCGCCGCCGGCCAGCGCCGTCAACTGGCGGCGCTGGTGCGCCACGCCGCCGCGTCGACGGCGTTCTACCGCGCGCGCCTCGCCGGCGTCGCCACCGACCGCCCCGACGGCGTCGCCGACGACGCCTGGGCGCGGGTGCCGATCACCACCCGCGACGAGCTGATCGCCGCCGGCGACGACCTGCTCAGCCGCGCCTACCCCGCGGCCCACGGCCAGGCGCACGAGGTCACGACCTCGCGCACCACCGGCGCGCCGGTGCGGCTGCGCGCCACCGACCTGATGGCCGCGTGGTGGCGCGCGCTGACGCTGCGCGATCACGCCTGGCACCGCCGCGATCTCGACGCCCACCTCGCGGCGATCCGCCACGTCGCCGCCGGCGCGGCGCCGCCCGACGGGCTGCGCGCGCGGGGCTGGGGCCCGGCCACCGCGGCGATCGCGCCCGACGCGCCGATGTCGCTCTTGTCGATCACCGCGACGATCGACGAGCAGGTCGACTGGCTGGTGCGCACCGACCCGACCTACCTGCTGATCTACCCGACCGCGCTCGACGCGGTGGTCCACGCGCTGGCGGCCCGCGGCGCACGCCTGCCCGCGCTGCGGCAGGTGCGCACGATCAGCGAGGCGCTGACGCCGGCCACCCGCGCCGCGTGCGCCGCGCTGCTCGGCGTGCCGGTCGTCGACACCTACTCGGCGCAGGAGGTCGGCTACGTCGCGCTGCAGTGCCCCGACCACGCCCACTACCACGTCGCCGCCGAGCGGCTGCGGGTCGAGATCCTCGACGACGACGGCCGGCCGTGCCCGCCGGGCGCCACCGGGCGCGTCGTCGTGACCGACCTGCACAACCTCGCCACGCCGGTCATCCGCTACGACCTCGGCGACCTGGCCACCGTCGGGCCGCCCTGCCCGTGCGGCCGCGGCCTGCCGGTGCTGACGCGGATCGTCGGGCGCCGCCGCGGCCTGTTGCGCTACCCCGACGGCCGCGCCGCCTGGCCGGTGTTCACGGTCGCGTGCCGGCAGGCCGCGCGGTACCGCGAGCTGCAGCTGGTCCAGGACGACGTCGACCGGCTGCGGCTGCGCGTCGTCGCCGATCCGCCGCTGACCGCCGCCGATCACGGCGCGCTGACCGCCGCGCTCCACCGCGCGCTCGGCCACCCGTTCGCGGTGACGATCGAGGCGGTGCCGACGCTGGGCCGCGGCCCGGCCGGCAAGCTGGAGGAGTTCGTCTCCCACGTCGCGCCGCGGTGAAAACCGCGACGACGCCACCAGCGCCCGCATCCAACCGGGTATGGTCGCGCCCATGGCCCAGCTCGAGACCGACTACCTCGTCCTCGGCACCGGCATCGCCGGCCTGGCGTTCGCCATCGACGCCGCCGCGCACGGGCAGGTCACGATCGTCACCAAGCGCGGCGCGATCGACACCAACACCAACTGGGCCCAGGGCGGCGTCGCCGCGGTGCTGGCCGACGACGACAGCTTCGAGCAGCACGTCGCCGACACGCTCACCGTCGGCGACGGGCTGTGCGACCGCAAGGTCGTCGAGGGCATCATCGCCGAGGGCCCGGCCGCGGTCGAGAAGCTGCTCGCGCTCGGCACCCACCTCGATCGCACGCCGGCCGGCGCGCTCGACCTGACCCGCGAGGGCGGCCACAGCCGGCGCCGGGTGGTCCACCACGAGGACGTCAGCGGCCGCGAGATCCAGCGCGCGTTGATGGCCGCGGTCGCCGCCCACCCGCGGATCACCGTGCTCGAGGACCACATCGCGGTCGACCTGCTGAGCATGGCCAAGTACGGCGGCGACGCCGCGTGCTTCGGCGCCTACGTGCTCGAGAAGGCCACCGGCGTGGTCCACACGATCGTCGCCCGCGCGACGATCCTCGCCACCGGCGGCGCCGGCAAGGTCTACGTCTACACCTCCAACCCCGACGTCGCGACCGGCGACGGCGTGGCGATGGCGTACCGGATCGGCGCGGTGGTGTCGAACCTCGAGTTCGTGCAGTTCCACCCGACGGTGCTGTACCACCCGATGGCCAAGAGCTTCCTGATCTCGGAGGCGCTGCGCGGCGAGGGCGGCAAGCTGCGGCTGGCCACCGGCGAGCGCTTCATGGACGCGTACCACGAGCGGGCCGAGCTCGGCCCGCGCGACGTCGTCGCCCGCGCGATCGACAACGAGCTCAAGAAGTCGGGCGCCGACTCGGTGTTCCTCGACATGACCCACCTGCCGGCCGACTTCGTGAAGAGCCGGTTCCCCAACATCGCCGAGCGCTGCCTCGCGCTCGGCATCGACATCACCCAGCAGCCGATCCCGGTGGTGCCGGCGGCTCACTACATGTGCGGCGGGGTCAAGGTCGACGAGGTCGGGCAGACCACGGTCAAGAACCTCTACGCGATCGGCGAGGTGTCGTGGACCGGCCTCCACGGCGCGTGCCGGCTGGCGTCGAACTCGCTCCTCGAGGGCATGGTCTACGCGCGCCGCGCCGCGGCCCACGTCAAGGACGCGGTGGCGGTGCGGCCGAGCCACATCACGCCGTGGCAGTCGGGCGACGCGACCGACTCCAACGACGCGATCGTCGTCTCGCTCAACTGGGACGAGATCCGCCGGTTCATGTGGAGCTACGTCGGCATCGTCCGCTCCGACAAGCGCATCGATCGCGCGCGGCGCCGGATCGAGCTCCTGCGCGACGAGCTGCGCGAGTACTACTGGAACTTCAAGATCACCAGCGACATGATCGAGCTGCGCAACCTGGCGCTGGTGGCGCACCTGATCATCGAGAGCGCGCGCCGCCGCAAGGAGTCGCGCGGGCTGCACTACACGGTCGACTACCCGCACAAGGCCGAGGTCGTGCGCGACACCGAGCTGCAGCTGACCAACGGGCCCGCGGCGTAGCGCGCGCGCCACGCGGCGGCCGGTTTCACACCCGCCAGCGTCAACGGGGGTTCACGGGATCGACCGCGTCGGCGGCCGCCTCCGCGACGCAACCCGCTGGAATTGCTTACAGAACCCGCGTGCCGCGGATCCGAGGCAACCCCGGCGCGCCCCGCCGCGACACCTGGCACCGCGGTCGCAATACCCCCGTCCGTACTCTCGCAGCGTTTACTTGACGGACGGCCACAACGTTGCGAGGGGCCGCCGAGGCATTCCGCCTCGGCGGTTTGTTTTTCGGCGCCCGTGCGCGCGCGCGCGCGATCGCCTATCTTCGACGCACATGGGCACGGTCTTCGGCTCGCGCGGCACCGCCACCGCCACCGCGCTCGCGCTCGCGCTCGCCGCCACCGCGTGCACCGGTGGCCTGCGCAACCCGACGCCGGCCAAGCACGGCGCCGGCGCGATCGTCGGCGCGCTGGCCGGGGACGATCCGGCCGCCGCCTACGCGCTCCTGTCGCGCGACGCCCGGGCCCGGGTCAGCTTCGAGGAGTTCCGCCTGCAGTGGCAGGCCAGCGCCGCCGAGCGGGCGTGGCAGGTGGCGCGGCTGCGCGAGGCGCTGGCCGCCGATCCCGACGCCGGCGAGCGTGCCACGATCACGTTCGCCGACGGCAAGGCGGTCAACCTGGTCCGCGATCAGGCGCGGTGGCGGCTGGCCGCGCCGCTGGTGTCGCGCACCCACGCCGCGCGCCCACGCGAGGCGGTGCGGATGTTCGCCGAGGCGATCCGCGATCACGACCTCAACGCGTTCCTGCGCTCGCTGACCCGTCGCCGCCGCGAGGGCCTGATGCGCCAGCTCGACGGCTTCCTCGCCGGCCTCGAGCGCAAGGTCGAGGGCACGATCGAGGAGATCGGCACCGACCGCGCCGAGCTGCGCTGGGACGAGGCCGGCATGCGCTACCGCATCGTCATCCGCAAGGAAGACGACGAGTGGCTGATCGACGACATCCACATCCAGCCCGCGCCCGAGGACGAGGCGCCGGCCACGCCGACCGAGGATCAGCCGCCGCCTGACATATTCTAGGAGGGCCTTTCGCAAAGGCCCTCCCGGTGTTCTCGAGAGGGCCTTTCGCAAAGGCCCTCCCCCACAAGACGTGGGGCCCCCACCCGAAACGCGAGATCCGCTGCGCGCGGCTTCGCGAGGCCTCTCACAACGGCCCTCCCCCGTCAGAACAGGGCGACCTCGCCGGCGGGCTGGACCGGCGGTCCGGCGCCGGCGCCCAGCGTGGTCTGGACCGGCGGCGCGATCGCGGCGCGGGGCCCGTCGGGCGTCACCGCGGTCTGCGCCTCGTGCACCCAGCCGTCGACGGCGAGCAGCTGCTGCGCGCAGACGTCCTGGAACTGCAGGTGCGACAGCGCGGTGTGGCTGGCGTCGAGCATCGACGTGACGGTGTGGTCGGTCGCGTCGAGCGCGCCGCGCACCTGCTCGTGCAGCAACTCGAGCTGGCGCTCGACGTTGGACAGGTCCGCGCGCAGGTCGCCGGCCAGCGCGCTGGTCTCGGCGCCCAGCGACGCGCTCTGCGCCCGGAGCGCCGGCAGCTCGGTGCCCAGCGAGCCCGCGAGCCGGTTGATCGTCGCGTTGGTCGCCGCGATCGCGTCGGACAGCCGCTTCATCTCCTGCGCGATCACCGCGAAGCCGTGGTCGCCGACCCGAGCCGCCTCGATGCGCGCGTTGAGCGCCAGGGTCCGCGCCTGGCTGGCCAGGCTGGCGATGTCGCCGGCGGCGGTCGCGATCTGGCCGGCGTGGCTGCTGGCCGCCGCGACCTCGTTGCAGTGCTGCTGCAGCGAGCCCGCGACGCGATCGAGGTCGCTGCGCATCCGCTGGGCCAGCTCGCGCACCGCCTTGGTGAGCGTCGCGCCGTCGCCGCTGACGACGTGGTCGAGCACGCGCCGCACCTCCGCCGCGTGGCCGCGCCCGACGTCGACCAGGTGCGACAGCGCGCCGCCGGCGGCCAGCGTCTCGCGCTCGGTGGTCGCGTTGACCTCCTTGATGCGGCGCACCAGCCGGCCCCGCAACGCGCCGAGCAGGTCGCCGACCGAGACCTCGCTGACGGGGATCGCCGAGGGCGGCCGGGGCCGCGCGAAGGGCCACATCGTCACGCCCCCACCGACCGGACGGCCGGGGACGGGGCCGCTGCGGGCTGTGCGGAGCCGCGGGCCGAGAGGCGGAGGCTCAGGTTGGGCTGCATCGAAGACTCCGGGGGTTGGGATGATCGAAGGGATGGTCAGGCGCGCAGGCTGGCGCGGCGGGGCCGACTCGCGGCCGCGGCGATCGGCTGCGGCTCGGGGATCGCGAAGGTCAGGCGGGTCCCCTGGCCGGGCGCGCTGGCGACGTCGATCGTGCCGCCCAGCGCCTCGGTGGCGGCGCGCAGCGCGCCCATGCCGACGCCGCGGCCCGAGACCTCGCTGACCTCGTCGCGGGTCGACACGCCGTCGGCGAACAGCGCCGCGAACAGCGCCCGCCGATCGTCCGCCGGCAGGCCGGCGGCCTGGGCCCGCGCGGCGATCACGCCCCAGTCGACGCCGCGACCGTCGTCGGCGACCTCGATCACGATCCGGTCGCCGCGGCGCGCGCAGCGCAGGTCCAGGCGGCCGACCGCCGGCTTGCCCGCGGCGATCCGCTCGGCGGTGGTCTCGAGGCCGTGATCGACCGCGTTGCGGATGGCGTGGATCATCGCGCCCCAGAACGGCGCCCAGCGGTCCGGGTCGAACATCACCTCCTGGGCGTCGATCTCGATCGCCAGCTCGGCCTTGCCCAGCCGGGTCGCCAGCGCCTGCGCCGCCTCGCCGAAGCGCGCCAGCCGGGGCCGCGCCGGCTCGTCGCGCCAGCTGCGCAGCCGCGCCGACAGCGCCGCGTTGTCGTTGGCCTGGGCCAGCGCCGCATCGAACTCGTCGCGATCGACCTCGATCACCTTCCCGACGCGCTCGCCGACCAGCGGCGACACCCGCTGGCGGTAGCGCCGCCACAGCGCGTCGAGCTCGCTGCGATCGGCGCTCGACGGCGGCCGGGCCTCGTCGATGATCCCGGCCTCGATCGCGTGGCACTTGGTGCTGACCGAGCTGACGCCGAACAGCGAGGTGTTGCCCTTGATCGTGTGGATCGTGCGGCGGACGTCGGGCAGCGGCCGGTCCTCGTCGACCTCGGCGATCAGCCGGTCGGCCTCGGCGATGAACTCGACGAACCCGCGGCGATCCCGCGCCGAGCGCTCGAGCGCGGCCGACAGCTCGCGCTGGCTCTGCTCGGCCGCCTCGCGCGCGACCTCGGCGGTGGCGTCGGTGATGATGACGACCAGCTTGGCCGGCGGATCGTCGGCGCCGACCGGCCGGTACTCGATGCGCAGCGTGCGGTCGCCGTAGGTGCGCGCGCGGGGCAGCTGGTCGAGCGCCAGCGGCAGCGGCAGCACGCCGTCGCCCAGCGCCTCCCACCCGAGCTGCATCCAGCCCGCCGCGGTCGCGTCGTCGCGGCAGACGATCTCCCAGATCGCCGCGCCGGCGGCGGCGCCGCCGAACCACTCGCCGACGATCCGCGACGGCGCGCCGACGACGCGGCCGTCGAGGCCGACCGTGATGAAGCCCTGGCCGACGCTGTCGAGCACGAGCCGCAGGTCCGCGTTGCGCGCGTCCAGCTCCGCGGTGCGCGCGGCGACGATCTTCTCGAGCCCGATCACGTTGTCGAAGAAGCTGCGGGCGACGAACACCGCGGCGACGCTCTCGAGCACCACGAACGCCGCGTGCACCGCCACCGTCCAGATCGAGGCGTCGTAGTTGAAGACGCCGCGGACGAAGACCGCCCACATCACGGCGTGGTGGACGGCGACCGTGACCGCCGCGACGACGACCGACAGCGGGTTGCCGAAGACGGCGAGCAGCGCCAGCAGCACGAAGAAGTAGAAGTGCATCTCGATCTGCATCGGGCCCTGCCCGACGTAGACCAGCACGCCGCCCATCATCATCGCGGCCACCGCCGACACCAGCGCCATCGCCCGCGGGTCGCGCAGCGTCAGGTACGCGACCGTCGGGCCGATCAACACGAAGGCGGTCAGCACGCCGGCGAGCGCCATGCTGGTCCCGGCCAGCGCCGCGACGCCGACGAACGCCGGCAGGTGCAACCAGAAGAAGATCAGCGCGATCCGGTTCAGGCGCGCGAGGTAGGCGCGCTCGAAGGTCGAGATCTCCGGCGGCAGGATCAGGTAGCGCAACAGGTTCTTCATGGATTCCTCAACGCCAGCGCGCGAAGCCGAGGGGGTCGACCGCGCGGGCGAGCCGACGGGTCGTGGCGCACCCGAACACCGGGAGCGCCGCAGGCGGGGCGCGGCGACGCGCCTCCGCGATGATCGCGAGGTCTTCGATGATCGGGCTCTGCTTGCGGCGGCCGTAGCCGCCGACGTAGCGCACCTCGCCGCCGGGCGCGGCCAGCACCAGCATCGGCGTGGCCTCGACGTGCCACGCCGCGGCCAGCACCGCCGGCGTCACGTGCTCGACCGCGAAGCCGCGGGCGGTCAACGCCTCGGCGAGCGCGGGGTCGGGGCGCGCCGCGACCAGCACGACCCGTTCGACCACGCCGTCGGGGTGCGGCCGCTCGCGCAGGTGGGCCATCACGCGGCGGGCGCACGGACAGGTCGGATAGACGACGTGGATCGCGGTCCAGGCGTCGGGCCGCGCACGGGCGGCCACGGCCGCGGTCAGCGCCGGATCGGTCGGGGGCGGCACCGGCATCGCCAGCTCGTGGCGGGCCAGCAGGATCGCCCCGAGCGCCACCGTGGCGACGACCCAGGCCCCGAGGAATCCGGCCACCACGACGCGGGGCAAGCGGCGACGCGGGGGCGTGACAGCGGACGGCGGGCCCATGCGACGTGGTTCGGCCGGCCCGCGGCGGGGTTGACGGGATCGGGCCGTCAGGGCGCGATCGCCGCGAACGCCGGGGCCTCGCCCTCGCGCTGGTCGAGCTCGCGGACGATCGTCGCGGCGATCCGATCGAGGGGCGCGATCGTGCCAGCGTAGCCGCGCTCGATCGCCACCCGCGGCATCCCGAACACGGCCGAGGTCGCCTCGTCCTGGGCGATCGTGCGCCCGCCGGCGTTGCGCACGACGCCCAGCGCGTCGGAGCCGTCCTCGCCCATGCCGGTCAGCAGCACGGCGACCGCGTGGCGGCCGGCGCACGCGGCGACCGACCGGAACAGCACGTCGACCGAGGGCCGCTGGAAGTGGACCGCCGGGCCCGAGGTCAGGCGGGTCCGGAAGCGCGCCCCGCTCCACTCGACGATCACGTGGCGATCCGGGGGCGCCACGCGGACCATCCCGTCGCGCAGCTCCTCGCCGTCGATCGCGTCGCGGACGTCGAGCCGGCTCGCCGCGCCCAGGCGCTCGGCCAGGGGCGACCGTCGATCCGGCGGCGTGTGTTGCGCGATCACGATGGGCGGGATCCGCTCGGGCAGCTGGCCGAGCACGACCCGCAGCGCCTGCGGGCCGCCGGTCGAGGCGCCGATCGCCACCAGCTGCCCGGGCCGGAACAGCAGCCGCTCCCCGACCACCGGCCGCGGCGTCGGCGTGGGGCTGTCGAAGCGCGCGCTCGACCGCGCCGCCTGCTGGACCCGCCGGACCAGCTCGGGCGCGAACGACGCCGCCTCGGCGGCGTCGGTCGGCTTGGCCAGGACGTAGGCGGCGCCGGCGTGGAGCGCGTTCATCTCCATCGCCGGATCGAGGCGCCCCGACAGCACGACGACCGGGCGCGGCGCGTGCTGGGTGATCGCCCGCAGCAGCGTCAGCCCGTCGACGTTGGGCATCTCGAGGTCGAGCGTGACCACGTCGGGCGCCTGGGCGACGATCAGATCGCGCCCGGCGCGGCCGTCGGACGCCTCGCCCACGATCGCCATGCCGGCGCGCTCGAGCGCCCGACGGATGCTGCGGCGCGCGACGACCGAGTCGTCGATGATCACCACGCGGATCGGCGGGACCGTCACGGCGCCACCTCCATCCCGACCGCGATCCGCCCGTGCTCGCCGGTGAGGTGCACCGCGTAGGCCTCGGCGTGGCCCACGGCACCGAGCTCGGCGCCGTCGAGCGCGATGCACACCTCCGGCCACACCCGCGTCAGCACGTGGCCGGCGATCATGTTGGTGAGCTCGCGCACCGCGTCGTCGATCACGGCGGGCGCCGGGTCGTCGTCCCCCAGCGTCGCCACCGCGAACGCCCGCGCCTCCGCGGGGTCGATCCACATCCGGACGGCGCCCGACGGCGGCCCGTGGAACTGCAGCGACGTCGCGACCGCGTCCGCCGGCGGCGGCGCGGGGTCGGTCGGATCGGCCAGCTCGAACGCCGCGACCTCGAGCACCTCGGCCACGGCCGCGACCAGCGCGTCGGCGACGGCGGGCGTCACGCCGCACCTCCCAGCCCGGCCAGCACGCCGGACAGCACCTGGCGCAGCTCCTCGGGGCGGAACGGCTTGGCCAGGTAGCCGGCGACGCCGAGCGACGACAGCATCGCGCGCCGCGCGGGGCTGCCGTCGGTCGAGACCACCACCACCGCGATCGTGGCGAGGACCGGGTCGGCGCGGACGGCCCGCACCAGATCGACCCCGCCCATGCCGGGCATGTTCAGATCGGTGATCAGCACGTCGGCGCCGCGCATCGCCAGCGATCGGATCGCCGCCTGGCCATCGCTGGCCTCGTCGACCTCGGCCACCGGCAAGCCGGCCGCCGCCACGGTGCGCTTGATCATCGCGCGGGTCACTGCAGAATCGTCCACCACGAGCAACCTCATGTGGCTCCTCCATGTTCACGGATCGTGACGTCGCCGGTCGCGACGTCGAGTAGCACCGAGCGCCCGAGGTTCCCGCCCACGAGCTCGCGCTCGATCAGGTAGCCGGCCTTCCACAGCGCCTTGCGCGCCGCGAGGACGTTGCGCTTGCCGATCTGGGCCGTGGCCACGCTCGCCATCAGCTGGGCGCCGCCGACCACGGTCACCCGCGATCGCGGCACCAGCGCCCCCTGGGCCTGCACGGCGGCGGCCAGCATCGCGACGGCGACGTCGCCGAACAGCCACGGCTGCCGGCGGGCGCGCTCGAGATCGGTGGTCGAGTCCGCCAGCTGGAAGTGCAGCAGGGCCCCGACCCGGACCGTGGGATCGTAGATCGTCACCGCGACGCACGAGCCGAGCCCGATCGTCGACAGCCGGCCTTGCCCGCGGGCCAGGGCCGCGTCGCCGATGCCGACGGCGATCGGCCCGCCCGCGCCGATGCGCGCGACCGCCGTCACCGCTGCTTCTCCAGGATCGAGTGGCCGTGCATGCGGAACCCGCGCACCAGGCGCCGCACGTTCTCCGCGTGGCCCACCACCAGGAAGCCGTGGTCGGCCAGCGCCCCGTGCAGCGTCGCCAGCAGCTTCGCCTGCGTCGGGTCGTCGAAGTAGATCATCACGTTGCGCAGGAAGATCAGATCGACCTGCGTCCACGGCGGCGGATCGAGGAGGTTGTGGCGCGCGAAGGTGGTCATCCGCGCGAGCTCGGGGTTGACCCGCACCCGCCCTTCGGACTGCCCGACGCCGCGCAGGAACCAGCGCCGCCGCCGCATCGGCTCGAGGTTCTGGACGTGGCTGGCCGGATAGACGCCGGCCGTCGCGACCGCGAGCGCGCGGCGCGACACGTCGGTGCACCACAGCTCGACCGGCAGGTCGACGCCGGCCTGCTCGAGCCCCTCGCGCAGCGTGATCGCCAGCGAGTACGGCTCCTCGCCGGTGGCCGCCGCGGCGCACCACACCCGGATGGGGCGGCGGCGGCGCACCATCGCCGGCAGCCAGGTGTCGGCCATCCACGCGAAGTGGGCGGGCTCGCGGAAGAACGACGTGTAGTTCGTCGTCAGCACGTCGAGCAGGTCGTTCATGACCGGTCCGTCGGGCTCGGCCTCGGCGGCGCCGATCAGATCGTGGAGCGACTGGGTCGTGCGCCGGGCGAGCTTGCCGAGCCGCGCCTCGATCATCACCCGCTTCTCCGGGCCGAGCGCGATGCCGGCGTGGCGGTGCACGACCGCCATCAGCCGCTGCAGGTCGCGCTCGCTCAGCCGCTCGGGCGGCGTGGTCGCGGCGGACGTGATCATGCCGCGACCGCCACGTCGCCCACCGCCACCGCGACGTCGAGCATGATCACGACGCGGTCCTTGATCTTGGCGAGCCCGGCGACCTCGGCGCCCGCCACCGCCGGCGCCGGCTCGGTGTCGTCGGCGCGCACGCTCATGACCTCGACCACGGTGTCGACCAGCGCCCCGACCAGCGCCCCGCCGCGGGCCTGGCACACGACCACGCAGGATCGGGGCCCGATGTCGCCGGCCACCAGGCCCAGGCGCAGCCGCAGGTCGATCACCGGGATCACCTTGCCGCGCAGGTTGATCACCCCGAGCACGTAGCTGGCGGTGCCGGGGACCGGGGTCACCGGCAACGGGCCGACGATCTCCCGGACCTCGGTCACGGCGATGGCGTACTCCTCGTTGCCGAGCAAGAACGTCAGGTGTTTTCCGTCGCGTTCGGCCATGGCACGCTCCTGTCGGACAGCTCGACGTCAGAACTCGATGAAGTCGCCGCTGGAGGCGGTGAACCCGTTGTGGCCGTTGTGGCCGTTGTGGCCGTTGTGGCCGTTGTGGCCGTTGGTCGGCATCCCGTCGCCAGGCAGCGGGATGCTGCCCTCGGTGGCGATCGGCGCCGCGCTCCGCCGCACCATCACCGGGCGCGCGGCCGGGCGGCGCGGCGACGACGACCGCGGGGACGGCGCCTTGTCGGCGTCACCGCCGTCGCTCCCGTGGAGCACCGCCTCCAGCATCGCGGAGACCTGCAACAGCGCGCCGGCCTGGGCGCTCAGCTGGGTGGCCGAGGTCGAGACCTCGTCGGCCAGCGCCGCGTTCTGCTGGGTCACGCGGTCCATCTGCGCGACGGCCGAGTTGGTCTGCGCGATCCCGCGCGCCTGCTCTTGCGACGCGCTCGAGATCTCGCGCGACAGCTCGTCGATCTTGCGCACCCGACCGACGATCTCCGACAGCGAGCCGTGGACCCGGCGGGTGATGTCGACGCCGTTGTTGCTGCGGCGGATCGACTCCTCGATCTTGCCGGCGGTGTCGCGCGCGGCCTGGGCGCTGCGCTGGGCCAGGTTGCGGACCTCGTCGGCCACGACCGCGAAGCCCATCCCGGCCTCGCCGGCCCGGGCCGCCTCGACGGCGGCGTTGAGCGCCAGCATGTTGGTCTGGAACGCGATCTCGTCGATGACCTTGATGATCTTGCCGATCTCGTCGGAGCTCGCCTTGATCGCGTCCATCGCGTTGACCAGATCACCCATCAGCTGCGCCGACTGCTCGGCGGTGCCGCGGGCGTCGGCGGTGAACTCGCTCGACTGCCCCGCGCTCGACGCGTTGCGCTTGGTCATCGTCGCGATCTCCTCGAGCGCCGCCGAGGTCTCCTCGATCGAGGCCGCCTGGGTCGCCGAGCCCTGGGCCAGGTTCTGGCTGGCGGTCGCCACCTCGGTGGCGGCCTGGGTCACGTCCTTGCTGTTGGCCTGCAGCACCGCGACGCCCTCGGCCAGGCGCCGGCTCAGCCGGATCGCCTGCAGCACGCCGGTCACCAGCACCAACACCAGCGTCAGGGCGGTGAGCAGCGTCAGCGTCTGCATGTCGTCGCTGTAGCTGGCCTGCGAGTGGGCGTCGATCTCGGCGGCCACCATGCCGACGGTCTCGATCAGCCGGCGGTAGCTCACCTCGACCGCCTGCAGCGCGGGCGGGATGCGCTCGAGCAGCGGCTTGAGGGTCGCCACCGCCGCCGGATCGGTGAGCGAGCGGTGGTACGGCTCGTCGAGCTGCTGGTTGAGCTGCTTGAGCTGCCCCCACGCGGCCAGAAACCCGTCGAGGTCGGCGCGCTCGCTGCGCCCGTCCTTGGTGATGCGCAGGACGGTCGCGCCGTAGGCCGCGACCAGCTTGTCGATCGCGACGGTCGCCTCGTCGATCGCGGCGTGCTGCGCCGGCTGGGCGACGCCCGGCGTGTGCGCCCGCTCGAGCAGCTCGCTGACGGTCATGAACTCGCCGCCGGCCGCCGCCAGGTCGCGCAGCGCGACGGTGTAGTCGACGTACCCGACCCGCGCTCGCTGGCGGATGCTCTTGGCGGCGTGGCGCCCCATCAGGCCGACCGCGGCCACCGCGACGACCGTCATCACGCAGACCACGAGGAGTTGGCGTTTGATTCCGAAGCGCATACCGGTTCCTTTCGCAGCGAGCGGTTACGCGACCTCGCGCTCGGCGCGCCGGCCGCCGGTGCCGAGCACCGAGGGGATATCGAGGATGAGGGCCACCCGCCCGTCGCCGAGGATGGTGGCGCCGGCCAGGCCCGCGACGGCCGCCAGCGAGGGCCCCAGGCCCTTGACCACGACTTCTTGCTTGCCGAGGAGCTCGTCGACCGCGAGGCACACCGCGTGGCCGCCGTCCTCGATCAGCACCAGCACGCCCTCGGTCGGCGACGCCGCCGCGCCGGCCAGGCCCAGCCGCTCGGCGAGGTGGACGATCGGCACCACCGCGCCGCGCAGCTTCACCATCTGGCCCCGCCCGCGGACGCTGACCAGCTGGTCGGCGCTCGGCCGGAACAGATCCTTGGCCCACGACGTCGGCATGACGTACCGCTCGCCGGCGATCCGCAGCAGCAGCCCGTCGATGATCGCCAGCGTCAGCGGCAGCCGCAGGCGGACGGTCGTGCCGGCGCCCGGCGTCGACGCGACCTCGACCCGGCCCCGCACCTGCTCGATCTTGGTCTTGACCACGTCCATGCCGACGCCGCGGCCCGACACGCTGGTGACCGCCTTCGCGGTCGAGAAGCCGGGCGCGAAGATCAGCTGATCGATCTCGCCGTCGGTCAGCGCCTCGTCGGCGCCGATCAGCCCCCGCTCGACCGCGCGCGCGCGGATGCGCGGCCGATCCAGCCCGCCGCCGTCGTCGATGATCTCGACGACGATGTGCCCCGCCTGGTGGAACGCGCGCAAGGTCATCGTCCCGGCCTCGGGCTTGCCCCGGCGCACCCGCTCGATCGGTCCTTCGAGGCCGTGATCGATCGCGTTGCGCACCAGGTGCACCAGCGGGTCGTAGATGGCCTCGACCATCGTGCGGTCGAGCTCGGTGTGGGCGCCGTCGACCACGAACGTCAGCGGCTTGGCCAGGCCGCGCGCGGTGTCGCGCGCGATGCGGGCCATCCGATCGAACGTGCCCTTGAGCGCGACCATCCGCATCGCCAGCGACGTGTGCTGCAGCTCCTTGGCGACCCGGCCCAGGAGGCTGATGGCCCGGCCCAGCTCGCGCGAGGCCAGCGTCGCCAGCTCGGGGTGCGCGGCCACCTGGGCCTGCGCGATCGCCAGCTCGCCGACCAGATCGATGATGTGATCCATCTTGGCGATGTCGACCTAGACGTCGTCGACCCGGATCGCCTGGGTCGCCGCGGCCGAGCGGATCACCGGCACCAGCGTCGTCGGCTGGGCCTCGAGCGGGCGCCGGGCCAGCCCCGCCAGCGCCGCCTCGATCTCGCGGAGCAGGCCGTCGGCGTCGGGCCGCTCGCCGGCTCCGCCGCGGGTCGCGACCGCGATCCCGGCGCGGACCACGTCGATCGAGCGCAGGATCAGATCGACGAAGCCGTCGGGCGGCGGGGCGCCGTCGCGGACCTCGGCCAGCACCGACTCGATGCGGTGCGCGACCGTCGCCAGCACGGTGAGCTCGAGGAAGCCCGCGACGCCCTTGATCGTGTGGAACGCCCGGAACGCCATCGCGATCGCGGCGGGCGTGACGCCCCGGTCCAGGGCCAGGCAGGCGCCCTCGGCCTCGTCGAGCAGGCCGCGCGCCTCGACCGCGAAGTCGGCGAGCATGTCGGCGCTCTCGGCGCCGACGGTCCAGCCGGCGCCGCCCGCGGGGGACGGCTCGGGCGCGGCGGCCACCGCCGCGGCCGGGGTGGCGGGCACCATGGCGGCGGCGCGCACCTCGGCGCACATGCTGGCGGCCTGACCGCGGTCCATCGCCGCGCCGGCGGTGGTGAGCGCCAGCAGCTGCCCCAGCCGCGGCCGCACGTGGTCGAGGTCGGGGCGAGCGCCGATGGCGCGCCCGAGCGCCGCGGCCGCCGCGACCACCTCGTCGGTGCTGCCGACCTCGATGGCCTCTTCGAGATCGCTTACCGCCCTGATTCGACCGGTCGGGCGCGAGTTCAAGCGCCGCCGACCCAGCGGCGCCGATCTCCAAGCCCCGATCCCACGCGCGAACGCCCGCCGCTACCCCCGGTCCCGCCAAGGAGCTCGCCATGCATTCGATCCGCGCTCGCATCCTCTTCCTCACCGCCGTCCCGACCGCCGCGCTCGCGATCGTCGCGGTGCTCGCCACGTTGGTGCTGGGCCACCTCACCGACGACCTGCGGTTCGAGAACAAGAAGCTCCAGGTGCTGCGCGCCCACGGCACGATGGACATGATGCACGACGCGCTGCGCGCCGATGCGCTGCGCGCGCTCGCGGCGACCACGCCCGCCGAGCTGGTCGCGGTCAAGGCCGAGTCCGACGACCACACCGCGCGGTTCCAGCGCGAATTCGAGACGATCCGGAGCGCGTCGTTCGCCGGCGCGCTGCGGGACGAGCTCGCGGCGATCGGGCCAGCCCTCGAGGCCTACGCCGCGGTGGTGCAGCGGCTCATCGCCGCCACCCCGACCGACCGCGCGGCGGCGCTGGCGATGCTGCCCGAGCTCGACCAGCGGTTCCGCAGCCTCGAGGTCGCCAACGAGACGCTCGGCGATCACCTCGAGGCTATCGGCGACGACGTCGACGACATCCTCGCGCAGGCCTCGAGCGGCCGCAACGAGCTGATCGTGATCTGCCTGATCGCGACCGCGCTGGCGCTCGGCGGCGGCCTCATCATCGGCCGCCGGCTCGCCAGCAGCATCAAGCAGGCGGGCGACGTGCTGCACGCGGTCGCCGAGGGCGACCTGCGCAGCCGCGTCGACGTCACCGACCGCTCCGAGATCGGCACGATGCTGCGCTCGCTCAACCGCAGCCTCGATCAGATGACCGACATGCTGAGCGCGATCCGCAGCGCGTCGCGCGACGTGCTCGACACCGCCTCCGAGGTCGACCAGGTCGCCAGCAAGCTCGGCAACAACAGCCAGCGCGCCTCCCACGACACCACCAACGCGTCGAGCGCCGCGTCGCAGGCCAGCGGCAACGTCCAGACCGTCGCCGCCGCGACCGAGGAGATCGCCGCGACCATCCGCGACGTCGCCCGCAACGCGCAGGACGCCGCCCGGGTCGCCGCCTCGGGCGTCGTGATCGCCCGGCGGTCCAACGCCTCGGTGGCGCGCCTCGGCGCGTCGTCGACCGAGATCGGCGCGGTGGTCGACGTCATCACCCAGATCGCGGAGCAGACCAACCTGCTGGCGCTCAACGCCACGATCGAGGCGGCCCGCGCCGGCGCCTCGGGCCGCGGCTTCGCGGTGGTGGCCAACGAGATCAAGGAGCTGGCCAAGCAGACCGCCCGCGCGACCGAGGAGATCCGCACCAAGATCGTCGGCATCCAGCGCGACACCGACGAGGCGGTCAAGGACATCGGCCAGATCGGCGAGGTGATCGGCCAGATCGACGGCATCCAGCAGTCGATCGCGTCGGCGGTCGCCGAGCAGGCCACCGTCACCAGCGACATCGGCCGCAACCTCACCGAGGTCGCGACCGCCGCCGACAGCATCGCCCGCGACGTCTCGGCCGCCGACCAGGCCATCCGCGACAACGTCAGCGTCGCCGAGCGCGCCACCTCGACCGCGGCGTCGCTGGGCAACCTCGCCCGCCGGCTCGATCACGCGGTCAGCACCTTCCAGATCCGCGAGCGGCGCGGCAGCACCAAGGTCATCCCGCCGACCACCGGCCGGATCGACGTGATCGTCGACCGCGGCGACCTGGGCCCGCGCGCCCTCGCCTGACCGGCCGGTCACCACCACTCCGCGTCGACCTCAACCCCAGGACCTCCCATGAAGCGCATCCTCATCGTCGATGATTCTCCGACCATCCGCCAGCAGGTCAGCCTGGCCCTGACGCAGGCCGGCTTCACCGTCCAGGAGGCCGTCGACGGCGTCGACGCGCTGGCCAAGCTGGCGACGCCCGCGTCGCTGATGGTGTGCGACGTGAACATGCCGCGGATGAACGGCCTCGAGCTGCTCGAGAAGCTCAAGAGCCAGGCGACCTGCCCGGCGATGCCGATCCTGATGCTGACCACCGAGGGCGAGCCCGGGCTGATCGCGCGGGCCAAGCAGGCCGGCGCCAAGGGCTGGATCGTCAAGCCGTTCAAGGCCGACCTGCTGGTCGCCGCGGTCAAGAAGCTCGCGGCGTGAGCCGCGGGCGGCGCGCGTGGCCGCCGGCTACTTGTAGCCGCGGCCGAGCAGCCGCTTGGCCGCCGACGCGAACGCGGCCGGGGGGCCGACGTGGAACTCGAACGCGTCGGCCAGCCGCGTGATCGTGTTGAACAGGTAGCCGACGTTGAGCGCCTCGACGATCGCGGCGCGGCTGACGCCGGCGGCCAGCGCCGGCGCGAAGTCGGCCGCGCTCAGCCCGTCCGGGTCGAGCGTGACCTTGGCCAGGAGCGGCAGCACCGCCCGGCAGCCGGGCGACAGCCGCGGGTCGGCGGCGCCGGTGAGGGCGACGTCGACGAGATCTTGTCCGAGCACCTGCGACGCGACCGCGCCGTGGGCGTTCGTTCAAAACTCGCACTCGTTCTTCTTGGACACGTAGGCGGCGAACAGCTCGCGCTCGCCGACCGACCACGCCGATGGGCCGCGCATGACCTCCTGGATCATGTCGTTGAACGGCGTCCCGAACTGCGCGGCGCGGAAGCGCAGCGTGCGCACGACGTCGGGCATCGGGTGGCCGCTGACGACGCGCACGACCTTGTACAGGACGCGATCGCCGAGGTGCTCGCCGCGCTCGATCGTGGGGACCCGCATCAGCCCGCCTCCGCCGGGATCGCCGCCAGCACCGCCAGCGCGGCGTCGTACTGCCGGGTCGCCTGGCCGACCGCGGCGGCCACCGTCAGCTCGAAGATCGCCGGATCGTCATGGCCGGCGGCGCGCAGCGCGGCGACGTCGGCGTCGCTGACGCGGTAGGCGTGCTTGCGCACGGTCGCGACGTAGGCCGCGACCGCCGGGTCGGTCGGCGTGCCGGCGTAGGCCGCCTGGCGATCGGCGGCGGCGGTGACGCCGTCGCGCTCGAGGATCGCGGCGGTCAACGCCGCGCGATGCTGCACGTACCGGTCATCCATCGCTGCAGCGTACGTCACTCGGCCAGCGAGCGCACGAACAGCTCGATGTTCTTGCGCAGGTCGCGATCGGGGCAGTGCGGCAGCGCGCGGCGCCAGGTCTCGACCGCGCGCCGGGTCTCGCCGCGCTCGTAGTAGAGGTAGGCCAGCCGGGTCAGCGCCGGGAAGTAGTCGGGCGCGTGGCCGACCACCGCCTCGTACTCCTGGACGGCGTCGTCGCGGTGGTGGGCCCGCTGCAGCATGTTGGCCAGCGCGAACCGCACCCGCACCGACGTCGGCACCTCGTCGAGGCGGCCGCGCAGCACCGCGATCGCGCCGACGCCGTCGCCGGCCTCGTAGCGGTCGAGCGCGCGCCGCAGGTGCTGCTCGTCGCCGGCGGCGCGCAGCGCCTCGCGCCGACGGCCGAGGTGCTCGCGGACGATCCGCAACAGCCGGATCGTGTCGAGCGGCTTGGCGGCGTAGCCGTCGGCGCTGTAGCGCAGGAGCACCTCGGGGGTGACCCGCCCCGACTCGATCACCGCCGACATCAAGATCACGCCGACGTCGCGCAGCCGCGCGGTGCGCTTGATCGCGCGGCACAGCCGGAAGCCGTCGACGCCGGGCAACAGGATGTCGGCGATCACGACGTCGGGCGCGCTGTCGGCGAGCGCCGCCACGGCGTCGTCGCCCGACGCCGCGGTCGCGACCTGGTAGCCGCGCGGCGCGAACTCCTTCACCAGCAGCTGCCGCGTCGCGTAGTCGTCGTCGACGATCAGCACCCGCGCGGTGCCGTCGACGGTCGCGGCCGGCCCCGGGCTCAGCGTGCGCACCAGGTCGGCGACGTCGCCGTCGACCTCGGCGGCGCCCTCGGTGTCGAGGCCGGGGTCGCTGTCCACCGACGAGCCCGAGCCGCCGCGCGACCACGGCCCGTCGGTCGGCCACGCCGAGCCCCGCGGCGCCAGGATCGGCACCTGGCTCGGCAGCTCGGGATCGATCGCCGAGTCGTCGTCGCGATCGATCAGCTCGCGGACGTGGATCTCCTTGGTGCTGTCGTCCTTGACCGCGCGCGCCGCGAGCGCCGGATCGGCGGGGGCGGCGCCGTCGACGGTGGCGTCGTCGTCGACGCCGACCATCACCGCGCGCGGGCGCCCGGCGGCGTCGGCGGGATCGGCCGACGGCCCGGCCCACGCCTCGTCGCCGCGCCGCCGCGCCGCCAGGCCGGCGCGCACCGTGCGCGCCACCGTCACCGCCAGCGCGATCGCGATCACCACGGTGCCGCGCAGCGCCAGCCGCGCCAGCACGCGCGCGTCGAGCTGGTCGGGATGGGCCGCCGCGACGTAGACGTTGCCGCCGTCGACGGCCACCGGCATCATCTGCGAACCGAGCCAGGCCTCGGGCACGACCCCGTCGAGCAGCGTCAGATCGATGACCGACTCGTCGAGCACGATCGCCGGTCGCCCGGTCGCCGCCGCCAGCACGCCGGCCAGCGAGCGCTCGTCGGCGTAGCCGAGCACGTACGCGACCGACGCGGTCGGCATGCGCTCGCTCTGCCGCGCCAGCACGTCGTCCAGCGCGTTCTCGTCCGGCAGCGCGCCCAGCTCGAGCAACCAGCGGCCAAACGCGTTGGACACACCTCACGCTAACACGGTGACTCTGGCTCGCTGGCGCAGGCGGCACAGGGGCGGACTGCGCACACGGCCCCACTGGCTACCCCGCGCGCCAGCGCGCCACCCTGTCACACGTCGTATCGATCCAGGTCGCCGACATTGCTCCGCCGATCATCCCCGGATCGGAGGCACCACTGTTGCTGAACCCCAGGGCCATGACCTTCAAGATCGGACAGATGGCCGTCTACCCGGCCCACGGCGTTGTGGAGGTGGTGGGGATCGACACCAAGCAGATCGGTGGCGGGCAGTTCGCCTTCTACGTGCTCAAGGTGCTCGAGAACGGCATGCAGATCATGGTGCCGAAGGACAAGGCCGATCAGGTCGGGCTGCGCGCGGTCGCGACCGCCAACGACGTCGACGAGGTGTTCGCGGTGCTGCGCGACGGCGACGTGATGATCGACAAGCAGACCTGGAACCGCCGGTACCGCGGGTTCATGGAGAAGATCAAGACCGGCTCGCTGTTCGACGTGGCCGAGGTCTTCCGCGACCTGATGCGGCTGCGCGCGTCGAAGAACCTGTCGTTCGGCGAGCGGCGCATGCTCGAGACCGCCAAGACCCTCATGGTCAAGGAGGTCGCCCTGGCCCGCCGCTGGACCGACCTCAAGGCCGGCGAAGAGCTCGACAACGCCTGCGCGTAGTTCGCAGTTATCCCGCCAACTGTGCGGGACTGCATTGATATCGCAAACGCCGCTGTGCTAGGGTCCGACCGCGCGAATGCAGGTGCACGTAGCCACGGCTGATCTGGTCACTGTCCCGGTGGACGCCATCGTCAACCCGGGGAACTCGATGGGGATCATGGGCGGCGGCACCAGCGGGCACATCCGCCGCATCGGCGGCGACGTGATCCAGCAGGACGCGATGGCCCGCGCGCCGATCGCGGTCGGCGCCGCGATCATCACGGGCGCCGGCGCGCTGCCCTGCAAGTTCATCATCCACGCGCCGATCATGGACGAGCCCGGCCAGAAGATTCCGGCCGAGAACGTCCGGCGCGCCGCCCGCGCCGCCCTGATCGCCGCCGACGTCAAGCAATTCAAGGTGATCGCCTTCTCGGGCATGGGCACCGACCAGGGCGACGTGCCCATGGAAGAGGCCGCCCGCGCCATCGTCGAGGAGATCCGCGCCCACAAGCGCGCCTGCCCCGAGACCATCTACCTCGTCGACACCGACGCCGAGATGGTCGACACGTTCGAAGACGCGCTCCGCAACGCGGTACAGAATCTCTAGAGGGTTTTTCGAAAAAACCCTCCCCCGGCATTCGCCGGGGCCCCCTCCCAAAACGGCCCGGAGCGTTCAGCGCGGTCCGGAGACGGGGGACCGGAGCGGGATCCCGGCTACGGTGATGGTGACGGGGTCCGGATTCGGGTCCGGCTCCGGGTCCGGTTTCGGCTCCGGCTCCGGCTCCGGCTCCGGTTTCGGTTCCGGCTCCGGCTCCGGCTCCGGCTCCGGCTCCGGGTCCGGCTCCGGCTCCGGCTCCGGGTCCGGCTCCGGCTCCGGCTCCGCGGGTTCGGCGGCGGTTCTGGTGGCGGTGACGGGCGCGGGCGACACGGGATCCTCCGTCGGCAATCGCGGGCGCTGGGCGGGTTGACTGTCCGCGACCGAAAGTGCTCTATTCGCCCCGCTTTGCAGCTCCAGGCATATACGCCAGCAGGACTGGCGATCCTGTGCACGCTCTTGTTCTGCGGGCTCTTCGTGGCGCTCGCGGTCTTGATCGGGCCCAAGTCCAGCAACCCCGAAAAGCTGAAGCCGTTCGAGTGCGGCTCCGAGCCGATCGGCAGCCCGCGCGGGCGCTACTCGGTCAAGTTCTACCAGGTCGCCATCCTGTTCCTGGTGTTCGACATCGAGGCGGCGTTCATGTACCCGTGGGCGCAGCTCTTCACCCGGCTC
Organism: Myxococcales bacterium; assembly: GCA_016794525.1. Taxonomy (GTDB): domain Bacteria; phylum Myxococcota_A; class Polyangia; order Haliangiales; family Haliangiaceae; genus UBA2376. The sequence goes on along the minus strand of JAEUJY010000146.1, from coordinate 19,940 downwards.
TCCCTGGGCGCCGCGGGCACCGTCAGCTTCTTCGGCTTCGCCGAGATGATGATGTTCGTCGCCATCCTCGTGGTGGCGCTAGCCTACGTCTGGCGCAAGAAGGCGATCGGCTGGGACTGATGCCGCGCGTCGACGACGTCGCCGCCGGCATCTCCTCGGTCAGGAGTTCCAACGATGCTTGAGCTCATCACGTCCAAGCTCGAGGACGCGGCCAACTGGGGTCGCAAGTTCTCGCTGTTCTCGTATCCGTTCGTCACCGCGTGCTGCGGCATGGAGTTCATGTCCGTCGCCGCGCCCAAGTACGACATCGCCCGGTTCGGCGCGGAGTTCCCGCGGTTCTCGCCGCGGCAGTCGGACCTGCTGATGATCGTCGGCACGATCACCGAGAAGCAGGGCCCGGCGCTGCGTCGGGTGTGGGAGCAGATGGCGGAGCCCAAGTGGGTCATCGCCTTCGGCGTCTGCGCCTCGACCGGCGGCTTCTACCAGAACTACCACGCGATGCCGGGCGCCGATCAGGTGGTCCCCGTCGACGTCTACATCCCCGGCTGCCCGCCGCGCCCCGAGCAGGTGCTCGACGCGCTGATCATGTTGCAGGACCGGGTCCAGCGCGGCGATGGCCACAGCCAGATCCGCCTCAAGCGCGAGAAGATCATGCTCGCCGCCGCCAACGCCGAGGAATAGCCATGGCGCAGAAGGTCGTAGACGCCGTCAAGGCCAAGTTCGGCGACGCCGTCGTCGCCACGTCGTCGGAGCACGGCGACGAGGTCATCACCGTCAAGCGCGACAAGCTCCTCGCGATCGCCACGTTCCTCAAGGACGACCCGGCGATGTCGTTCGAGGTGCCGGTGTTCGTCACGACGATCGATCTCGCCCACTGGCAGCCGCTGGGCCGCCGCGGCGCGCCCGACGAGGGCACCCGCCCGGCCTACGACGCGGACGCGTCCGACGGGCTGCGGTTCGAGGTCTGCTACCAGCTGCGCTCGCTCAAGCACCGCCACCGCATCCGGGTGAAGGTCCAGGTCAAGGAGACCGACACCAAGGTGCCGAGCCTGACCCCGCTGTGGCCCGGCTTCAACTGGCAGGAGCGCGAGACCTTCGACATGTACGGGATCCGCTTCGACGGCCACCCCGACCTGCGCCGGATCTACCTGTACGACGAGTTCGTCGGCTACCCGCTGCGCAAGGACTACCCCAAGGACAAGCGCCAGCCGCTGGTCCGCCGTCCCGACCTCGTCGGAGATCACTGACCATGGCCGACCTCAAGACCCTCGTCCTGGGCAAGAAGGACATCGCGGATCTCGACACCGAGACCGAGATGCCCCACGAGCTCATGACCGTGAACATGGGCCCGTCGCACCCGGCGATGCACGGCACCGTGCGCATCGTCCTGACCGTCGACGGCGAGCGCATCGTCAAGGGCGACGTCCAGCCCGGGTACCTGCACCGCTGCTTCGAGAAGGAAGCGGAGCACGCGACCTACACCCAGATCTTCCCGTACACCGATCGGCTGAACTACGTCTCGCCGATGATCAACAACTGCGGCTACGCGATGGCCGTGGAGAAGTTGCTCGGCATCACCGACCGCATCCCGCGCCGGGCCGAGTTCATCCGGGTGATCGTCAGCGAGATCTCGCGCATCACCGACCACATGACGTGCGTCGGCGCCTCGGCGATGGAGCTGGGCGCGTTCGGCCCGTTCCTGTTCCTGCTCAAGGCCCGCGAGTGGCTGTACACGCTGCTCGAGGAGGTCTCGGGCGCGCGGCTGACCCACAGCTACGTCCGGGTCGGCGGCGTCGGCAAGGATCTGCCGGCCGGCTGGCTGCCCAAGCTGGCGGCGCGCCTGACCGAGACCGAGGCCGCGCTGGCCGAGGCCGAGCAGATGCTCAACCTCAACAAGATCTTCCGCGATCGCATGGCCGGCGTCGGCGCGATCTCGCGCGAGGACGCGATCGCCTGGGGCCAGACCGGCCCGGTCGGCCGCGCGGCGGGCATCGACTACGACGTCCGCAAGGACCACCCGTACTCGGTCTACCCCGAGTTCGAGTTCGACGTGCCGCTCGGCACCACCGGCGACTGCCTCGACCGCTACCTGGTCCGCGTCGAGGAGATCAAGCAGTCGATGCGGATCCTGCGCCAGGCGATGGCGGCGCTGCCCGACGGCCCGGTCATGATCGACGACGGCCACGTGGCGCTGCCGCCCAAGGCCGAGGCGTACAACACGATCGAGGGCATGATCCGCCACTTCAAGCACATCGTCGACGGCATCAAGGTGCCGGCCGGCGAGGCCTACACCTTCGTCGAGGGTGGCAACGGCGAGCTCGGCTTCTTCATCGTGGGCGACGGCACCGGCCGCCCGTACAAGTGCTACGTGCGCAGCCCGTCGTTCGTGCACCTGTCGACCGCCGAGAAGATCTTCAAGAACCATCTCATCGCCGACATCGTGCCGATCTTCGGCATGATCAACATGATCGGCGGGGAGTGCGACAAGTGAGCGACGCAACGCAGGCTCCCGCCGCGCCACCGACCACGGTGACGCTGACCATCGACGGCAAGACCGCCACCGTGCCCAAGGGCACCAACGTCCTCGAGGCCGCCAAGACCGTCGGCGTCGAGATCTCGGCGTTCTGCTACCACCCCGGCCTGTCGATCGCGGCGTGCTGCCGGCAGTGCCTGGTGGCGGTCGAGAAGAACCCCAAGCTGCAGCCGAGCTGCCAGCAGATCGTCGGCGACGGCATGGTGGTGCACACCACCGACGCGCAGTCGACCGCGGCCCGCAAGCAGATGCTCGAGTTCACGCTGGTCAATCACCCGATCGACTGCCCGATCTGTGACAAGGCCGGCGAGTGCACGCTGCAGAAGCACTACTTCGAGCACGACAACGCGGCGTCGCGCATCGACACCCCCAAGGTCGAGAAGCCCAAGGTCGTCGACCTCGGCCCGCACATCGTCCTCGACGCCGAGCGCTGCATCCTGTGCACGCGGTGCATCCGGGTCTGCGACGAGGTCGCCGGCCAGCACCAGCTCGAGATGAAGCAGCGCGGCGATCACGAAGAGATCACGACCGCGCCCGGCCAGAAGCTCGACAACCCGTACTCGCTCAACACCGTCGACGTGTGCCCGGTGGGCGCGCTGACGTCGAAGGACTTCCGCTTCACGATGCGCGCCTGGGAGCTCGACGCGACGCCGTCGGTGTGCCAGGGCTGCGCGACCGGCTGCAACGTCGAGCTGCACCACAAGAACGACCGGGTGTGGCGGCTGGTGCCGCGGCACAACCCCGACGTCAACGGTCACTGGATGTGCGACGAGGGCCGCTTCACCTACCACGACCTGCGCGAGCAGCGGCTGGCGGTGGCGACCGTCGGCGGGCTGCCGGCGTCGTGGGACAAGGCGGTCAAGGCCGCCGCCGACAAGCTGGCGGTGCCGCTCAAGGACGCCGGCTCGGTGGCGGTGGTGCTGTCGGCCCAGGGCTCGAACGAGGACAACTACGCGCTGGCCAAGCTGGCCGCCGCGTGGAAGGCCAAGCTGTTCGTCACCGCCCGTCCCGACCGCGGCGATCGCGCCGACGGCAAGCTGCGGGTGGCCGACGTCAACCCCAACCGCGCGGGCGTGGCGGCGATCGCCGCCGACGCCGGTGACCTCGCCGCGCTCGAGGCCGGCGTCAACACCGGCGCGCTGCGCGCGGTGGTGTTCCTCGGCCACGACCTGCCGGTCAGCGAGACCGCGCTGCGCCGGCTGCGCGAGCTCGACTGCGTGGTCGCGCTGGCCACCCACGAGCGCGGCCCGGTCAAGGCCGCCGGCATCGCGCTGCCGATCGCCGCGTGGACGGAGACCCACGGCTCGGTGACCAACGCCGACGGCCGCATCCAGCGGATGCACGCCGCGGTCGCGGCCCCCGGCCAGGCGGTGCCCGGCTGGGAGGCGGTGGCGCGGCTGGCCCAGGCCACCAGCGCCAAGGTCGCGTGGACCACCGCCCGCGACGTGTGGAAGGACATGACCGCCGCGGTCAAGCCGTGGGCGGGCACGCCGTGGGGCCGCGAGGTTCGCCCGCTGGCGCTCCGCTTCGCCGGATCACGAGGTTAAGGCCATGGACTGGCTCAGCAACAACATCTACGCGATCCTCGACAACCCGGCGCTCAAGTGGCTGCTGCTGATCATGGTGATGGTGATGCCGCTGGCGTCGCTGCTCACCTGGGCCGAGCGGCGCCAGAGCGCGATGATGCAGGACCGCCTCGGTCCCAACCGCGCCAACATCGGCCCGATCAAGCTGAAGGGCATCCTGCACTTCGTCGCTGACGCGGTGAAGATGATCTCCAAGGAGGACTTCATCCCCGGCAGCGTGCACCGCGGCCTGTTCGCGCTGGCCCCGATCCTCGCGATCGCGCCGGTGCTGATCGCCTTCGCGATCATCCCGTTCGGCCCGACGATCTACCCGCACAGCTACACCAGCACGCTCGACGTGCTCGGGCTGGCCACCGACCCCGCCGCCAAGCCGTTCGCCGACTCGATCCGCCTGCAGGTGGCGTCGTTCGACTACGGCCTGCTCTTCTACTTCGCGGTGCTGTCGATCGCCAACTACGGCGGCGTGGTCGCCGGCTGGGCCAGCTACAACAAGTGGGCGCTGCTCGGCGGCCTGCGCAGCTCGTCGCAGATGATGAGCTACGAGGTCGCGATGGGCCTGTCGCTGATGGGCTGCTTCCTCTTGGTCGGCAGCCTCGAGCCCGGCTTCATCGTCGCCAACGGCGCTTCGTCGCAGATGTCGGGCGCGAACCCGCTCAACTGGCTGTGGCTGTGGCAGTTCCCGGCGCTGATCCTGTTCATGACCGCGGCGATCGCCGAGACCAAGCGCGCGCCGTTCGACATCCCCGAGGGCGAGCCCGAGATCATCGGCTACTTCGTCGAGTACTCGGGCATGCGCTGGGGCCTGTTCTTCCTGGCCGAGTTCATCGAGATCGTCTTCATCTCGGCGGTCATCGCCACCGTGTTCTTCGGCGGCTGGCAGGTCCCGTTCCTGGACGCCGACGGCTTCCGCGTCGGCGGCTACGTCACCGAGATCAACCACCAGTGGGTGTCCACCGGCGGCTGGGTGCTGAAGCTGCCGCACGCGGCGGTGACCGCGTTGCAGCTCGGCGCGTTTGGCCTCAAGGTGATCCTGCTGGCCTGGTTCCAGCTGATGATCCGCTGGACCCTGCCCCGCTTCCGCGCCGACCAGCTCATGAACCTGGGCTGGAAGGTGCTGCTGCCGTGCGCGCTCGGCTGGACGATGCTGACCGCCCTGTTCAAGCTGTGCGCCATCTACCTCGGATGGCTGTAGGAGCGAGCTGATGGCTTCCCACGCCCACGACGATCACGAGCCCACGACCACCGGCCCCAAGGTGCTGGCGACCTCGACGGTGAGCCCCAAGGTGCGCACCATCGCGGTGGTGCGCCCGAGCGAGCAGCAGGTCAGCTACCTGGCCGCGACCAAGGCCGGCCTGGGCATCACGCTCAAGCACTTCGCCAAGAACCTGTTCGGCCGCCGGCGCACCGTCGACCAGCTCAACAAGGGCGAGCATCCGGTGCCGACCACCGCCTTCCAGAAGGCGCTGTCGGTGGTCTCGCCGGTCAACGACATCGAGACGATCCAGTACCCCGAGGAGAAGGCGGTCTACCCGGAGCGCTTCCGCGGCCTGCACCGCCTGATGCAGCGCGACGACGGCCAGGTCCGCTGCGTCGCGTGTATGTGCTGCCCGACCGTGTGCCCGGCGCACTGCATCACGATCATCCCCGAGCAGAGCGACGACAACGGCATCGAGAAGCGCCCGGCGGTCTTCGAGATCGACGAGCTGCGCTGCGTGGTGTGCGGGCTGTGCGTCGAGGCTTGCCCGTGCGACGCGATCCGGATGGACTCCAGCACGCACGCCAAGCCGGTCGAGGAGCGCGCCGACGCGGTGATGACCAAGGAGAAGCTCATCGCGGTGTCGAAGGAGAACGGCAAGAACCCGACGTCGATCGCGACGCAGGGTGGTGTTGGCCCGAACTGGCGCGAGCGCGGCTGATCGACAGCCGGCCGATTCGGAACGAATCGCGCGATCTCTCGCGCGATTTTTTTTTGCGCGCGGGAGTCGTAGGCGTCGCCTCGACTTGCAGTCCTCGACGACAACTTGTCGCCGCGCGTCGAACGAATATGGGTTGACGCGTGTGATCGAGGTCGCTAGGGTGGTTCTCGAACCTGGCGGTTCGATTCGACAAACGGGCAAAATCTGTCTCCTACACCTGCTATCCAGGGATCTGCCTCTGTCCTGGGCGTGCATGCCCGCACGTCGGGAAGCCCGAAGGGATACTGTGGAGCCCACCTACCGCACCGGTAGGGGATAGACCTGCCCACGGTCGAGCCAGTCAGGTTCATCTTTGCTCGAAAGCCTCCTCACGGAGGCTTTCGACTTTTCGGGTCACTCGCTGAGCGTGAGGGGGACCCAGCGTCCCTCCGTCGGGATCGGGTCGCCCGTGGCGTCCACCAGATCGGCCGCGAAGTGCAGCGTGCAGCGGGTGCCGGCCGCGAGCGTCACGCCGCCGCGGGGCTCGAGGAGGAGCTCGCGGCCGACGGGGTTCGCGGCCGGCGCGGTGGAGGCGGCCAGGGCGAGTTCATCGTCGCCGCAGAGCAGCCCGGCGCGACGCTCGAACAGCGGGCAGCGCGCGCTCGCGCAGGGCGGCCCGTTGGCGTCGCCGAGCAGCTCGTCGAGGACGACGTGCAGGGTGAGCGCGGGCGCGAGCAGCGCCCGGACGCTGACGGTGGCGGGGCGGAAGCCGGTGGCCGGGCACGCGGCGGGCGCCAGCGCGTCGAGGGTGCCGCCGATGCCGCCGACGTGGCGGCACATCAGGGGCCGCGGGGTCGGGTCGTCGACGGTCGTGGCGTAGACCGCGACGATCTCGGGCGGACCTTCCGGACGCCCGGGCGGCCGGGAAGGCGGCCGGCCGTCGCGCGCGGGCCGCGCGGCGGGGTCACCACCGGCGGCGCTGCCAGCGCCACCGCCCCCGCGGTCCTTGGTGCCCATGCACCCGACGAGCGCGATCCACGTGAACGTCAGGATCCCGCAGCGGCGGCGCATGCCCGACAGTAGCCGAATCGGTGGCGACCGGACGCGCGCGGCGCCCCGCAGCGGCGGCCGCCAGCCGGGACCTCGGGCGCCGATCAGCGCGTGGCGCGCAGCGTGGCGACGGCGACGGCGCCGATGCCGGCCGTGAGCCAGACGCAGATCAGCGCGGGGGTGATGGCGCCGCGCCCCATGGCCAGGCCGGCGCACGCGGTCAGGTACACCGCCAGGGTGAGCTCGGCGGTGACGACGCCGGTCGAGGCGGCGCGGTAGCGGCGGCGCGCGCGCGCGCGGCCGATGGCGCCGTCCTTGGGCGTCCGCTCGAACGGCGTCACGGTGCCCACCGCGCCCAGCACGATGGCGCGCGACTGCGACACCGCCAGCCCGGCGGTGAGCGCGATCAGCGCGGGCAGCCGCGCCAGCGTGCGCAGGCGCGGGCCATCGCTGGTGAGCACGAACGCGGCGAGCACCAGCGCGGTCGTGACCGCGGACGCGGCGTGGAGCGCCGGGGCCCAGCTCGGCCCGGCGCCCAGCGCGATCGCGGCGCCGCCGGCGACGAGCACGATCAGCGTGAGCAGGTACGGCAGGTTGTGGCCGAGGTGGAACAGCGCCTCGAGGCGATGGCGCCAGCGCCACGGCGCGCGCGCGGCCGGCGCCGCGAGCTTGCGCGCGCACTCGATCGAGCCCTTGGCCCAGCGGAACTGCTGCGCCTTGAACGCGGCGATGTCGGCGGGCAGCTCGGCCGGCGCGCGGACGTCGGCGGCGTAGACGAAGCGCCAGCCGGCGAGCGCGGCGCGGTACGACAGATCGAGATCCTCGGTCAGCGTGTCGGCGTGCCAGCCGCCGGCGGCGGCGATCGCCTCGGCGCGCCACACGCCGGCGGTGCCGTTGAAGTTGAAGCAGGCGCCCGCCCCCGCCCGCCCGCGCTGCTCGACCGCGAAGTGACCGTCGAGCAGCATGGCCTGCAGCCGGGTGAGCAGGCTGGCGTCGCCGTTGAGGTGCGCCCACCGGGCCTGCACCATGCCGACCCGCGGATCGGCGAACCCGCCGATCGTCGCCCGCAAGAAGTCCGGCGGCGGCACGAAGTCGGCGTCGAACACCGCGTGCAGCGTGCCGCGCGCCACCGCGCGGCCGGCGTCGAGCGCGCCGGCCTTCCAGCCGCGGCGATCGGCGCGGTGCAGGTGGACGATGTCGACGCCGCGCGCGCGCCAGGCCGCGACCTCGGCGGCGCACAGCGCCCGGGTGGCGTCGGTCGAGTCGTCGAGGACCTGGATCTCGAGGCGGTCGCGCGGCCAGTCGAGCACGCACGCGGCGGCGATCACCCGCGCCGCGACCGCCTGCTCGTTGAAGATCGGCAGCTGCACCGTGACCACCGGCAGCGCCGCCGGATCGCACGGCGGGACCGGCGGCAGGCGGCGCCGCGCCCGCACCACCAGCGACAGCCGGTGCAACGCGAACACGGCCAGCCCACCCAGCGCCGCCAGGTACAGCCCCCACACGATGGCGGCGAGCACGGTCACGATCGCGGCGATGGTCGCATGGGCGGCGCCGCCCGGGAACCGGCGGGCGGCGCGCCGCGGCGCGCTAGCGACACGGCCCCTTGGCCGGGCAGTGACCGACGGCGAACAGGTCCATCGACCATGCCACGCCGACGTGGATCAGCACGCCGCCCCAGATCGACCGCGTCCGCATCGCGACGGTGCCGAGGATCAGGCCGGCGAAGATCGCGCCGAAGGTCTCGGGCATCGGCTTGCCGTAGTGGATCATGCAGTACGGCACCATCATCACGACGATCGCCCCGGAGCCGAACGCGCGGCGCAGCCCCTGCAGCATGAAGCCGCGGAAGAAGAACTCGAGCGACAGGAACTGCAGCGCGTACAGCGCCTCCCACGCCCACAGGTCGAACGCCGAGCGGTTGGCGTAGCGGTAGAACGGGTAGGTGTGGAGGAACATCTTGGTGCCCGACGCGACGTAGACCGCCGGCAAGATGAACGCGAACATGCCGACGTAGATCCACAGGTGCTTGAAGAAGCCGCGCGGCGACCAGTGGTAGTCGCGCAGGCGCTCGCCGGGCAGGAGCGCCACCACCGCCATCGGCAGGAGCAGGTAGCCGAAGACGCGCCAGCCGGTCCACCACACGAAGCCCTTCAGGTGCCAGTACTTGTCGGGGTGCTTGGGATCGTACGGGAACCACTGCTCGTAGGTGTCGCGCTGCCCGACGTACTCCTGCAGCGTCAGCGACACGCAGACGGTCAGCAGGATCGCCAGCACCTTGGGGTCGAAGCGGCGCGGGCCGTCGCTGGCGCCCGGGCCGGGGTCGGCGTCGATCTGCGCCCACTGGTTGACGGTCAGGTAGCGGACGAACCGCCACCACGGCCCGTTGCGCCGCCGGTCCCACGCCGTGATCACGACCAGCGCGCCGACGCCGGCGGCGATCATCGCGGCGAGCCGCAACGCGTGCAGCAGGAACGCCAGCATCAGGCGCGCTTGCCGATCAGCTCCGCGGCCTGGCGCAGCCGCCGCCGGGTCAGCTCCTTGCCCAGCACCGCCATCGTCTCGAACAGCGGCGGCGACGCCTTGCGGCCGGTCACCACCAGGCGCAGCAGCATGAACGCGTGCTTGGCCTTCCAGCCCAGCGCCTCGCACCACGCCCGGGCCTCGGCCTCGAGGCCGGCGTGGTCCCAGCCCTCGCGGGCCTCGATGCGATCGACGTAGCCGAGCAGGCCCTTGGCGACGTCGGCCGGCGCCACGTCGGGGACCGCCAGCTCGGCGGCGACGTCGGCGTAGTCGAGATCGCCGGCGAAGAAGTAGGTCGTCGCCGGGACGAAGTCGTCGAGGCGCTTGATCCGCTGGCGCACCAGCGGCACCAGCTGCGCCAGGTAGTCCTTGCGCAGCCGCCAGGCGATCAGCGCGTCGGCCAGCTGCTCGTTGGACAGCTCGTGGATGTACTTCTCGTTGAGCCAGGTCAGCTTGTCGAGCGCGAACACCGGGCCGCCGAGCGAGATGCGATCCCAGGTGAAGGCGTCGACCATCTCGGCCAGCGTGAACTTCTCGCGGTCGTCGCCGAACGACCAGCCCATCAGCCCGAGGAAGTTCAGCAGCGCGTGCGGCAGGATGCCGGCGTCGCGGTAGTAGTTGATCGAGACCGGGTTCTTGCGCTTCGAGATCTTCGACTTGTCGTTGTTGCGCAGCAGCGGCATGTGGTGCCACGCCGGCTCGTCCCAGCCGAACGCCTGGTACAGGAGCACGTGCTTGGGCGTCGACGAGATCCACTCCTCGGCGCGGATCACGTGGGTGATCTCCATCAGGTGATCGTCGACGACGTTGGCCAGGTGGTAGGTCGGCATGCCGTCGCTCTTGAGCAGCACCTGGTCGTCGATCTGCGCCAGATCGAACGTGACCTCGCCGCGCAGCCGATCGCGCACGACGACCTGGCCGTCGGGGACGATCAGCCGGACGACGTGGGCCTCGCCGGCGGCGGCCCGGGCGTCGGACTCGGCGCGCTCGACCGCCCGGCAGTGGCGGTCGTAGCCGAGGAAGCTGTCCTTGGCCGCGATCTTGGCGGCGCGCACCTCGGCCAGCCGCTCGCCGGTGCAGAAGCAGCGGTAGGCCTTGCCGCGCTCGATCAGCAGCTGCGCGTGCTCGGCGTAGATCGCCTTGCGCTCGCTCTGCCGGTACGGGCCGAACGGCCCGCCGACGTCGGGGCCCTCGTCCCACGACAGCCCGACCCAGCGCAGCGCGTCGAAGATCATCTGCTCGCTGTCGGCGCGGGCCCGCGACTGATCGGTGTCCTCGATGCGCAGGATGAACTTGCCGCCCTGCTGCTTGGCGAAGACGTAGTTGAAGAGCGCGATGTACGCGGTGCCGACGTGGGGATCGCCGGTCGGCGACGGTGCGATCCGGACCCGGACCGGGCGAGACGACGCAGTCATGGTGCCGTCTCTTACCATGGGCGCCGGCCGCGACCGCGGCGCGCCGCCGCGATCACCGCCCGCCGGCGCCGTCGCGCACCACCCGGACCGACGACGCCGGTCGCCAGCCGGGGGGGCGGGCCGCGGTGACGACGCTGCCGTCGGCGAGTAGATCGAACGACCGGCGGGCCGCGTCGGCCGGCGCCTCGACCGCGCGCCAGCGGGTGGCCGGCCCGACGGTCACCGCCGCGCCGGTGGCGGCCACCGGCGCGGTCCACAGCGCCTCGTCGGCGGTCCCGCGGAACACCAGCGCCCGACCGTCGGGGCGCCAGCGCGGCCAGGTGCCGCCGGCGGTGGTGACCTGGACCCGCACCCCGGGGTCGGGGAAGGCCTGGACGTAGATCTGGTCGACGCCGGAGTCGCTGGACACGTACGCCAGCCAGCGACCGTCGGGCGACAGCGCCGGCTGGGTCTCGTGCTCGGTCGGCGTCGGCAGGTACCGCGCCGGCGCGCGGCCGCTGTGCGGCTCGAACCACCACAGGTCGGCCAGGCCGGTGCCGGGATCGCGTTCGTCGAAGATCAGCCGGGTGCCGTCGACGGACAGCTCCAGGTTCGCCGGGTTCCGGCCGCGGTACAGCGGCGTCGTCCGGCCCGAGCCATCGAGCGCGAGCTGGACGATCGCGGCCTCGGCGCCGAGCGTCTCGACCGCGTAGGCGGTGCGCCCGTCCGGCGCCAGCACCGGGTGGTCGAAGTCGCCGCCGTGGGTGAGCAGCGCCTGGGTGCCGCGCTCCAGGTCGAACGCCCACAGCGCGGCGTTGGCGCCGTCGGCGCGGACGACCAGCCAGCGCCCGTCGGCGCGGGCCCGCACCGACGACACCGCCAGCGGCGGCCCCGGCACGACCGCCGCGCGCCCCGCGGGGTCGACCCGGCTGACGACCCGCTCGAACGAGCGCGGATCGCCGACGACGTACGCCAGCGTCGGACCGCTGGCGTCGAACAGCGGCGCGCCGGTCGCCGGCGCGGTGAGCAGGTCGTCGATCACGACCCGCGGCGGCCCGGTGACCTCGACCCGCACCGGATCGAACGGCAGCGCCAGCAGCTGGCCGGCGCGCGGCACCAGCAGGGTCCCGGGCGCCCAGAACCGCGGCGCGCCACCGGTGGTGATGGCCTTGCGCGCGCCGGTGGCCACGTCGACCGCCTCGATGGTGGCGTCGTCGAACGAGCCCAAGGTCGAGGTCCCGGTGACGAACAGCACCGTGCGCCCGTCGGGGAGCGCGTGCGGGAACCGGTGGCTCTTCTCGCCGGGCCGCAGCTGCGTCAACGCGACCGGCGCGCCGCCAGCGGCCGGCACGATCACCAGGCTGGCGAACCACGACGGCGCGACCACCACCCGCCCGTCGGCGAGCCAGGTCACGCCGCGCGTGCCCGCCGACACCGGCGCCAGCGCGATCGGCGCGCCGCCCGACAGCGCCTGCTTCCACAGGCTCGCGTCGCGGGTGTAGGCGAGCCACTGGCCGTCGGGTGAGAACGCCAGGCCCTCGGCGTCGACGGTGTCGACCAGCGGCACCAGCGCGTCGTCGGCCAGCTGGCGGGTGTAGATCTGCGTCGCCCCGGCGCCGCCGCCGGCGGGCGGCCCGAGCACCGCGAGGCTGGCGCCGCCCGGAGCGACGGCGACGACCTGGTTGTCGAGGATGGTCGGGACCGACGCCCCCGCGAGCTCGAACGAGAACGCGACCGCCGGGGCCGGCGTCACGACCGACGGCCCGCGGCTGGTGCGCGGCGGCCGCGCGATCACCCCGGCCCCCAGCGCGCCAACCGCGGCCACGGCCGCGATCGGCGCCGCGATCCGCGCGCCGCGGCGACGCGGCGCGGTGCGCTCGGGATCGGTCGGCGAGATCGCGCGCAGCCGCGCGGCGAAGGCCGCGGCGGTGGGCAGCCGATCGGCCGGCGCCCACGCCACCGCGGCCGCCACCAGCGCCGCCATCGACGCCGGCATCCGCGCGAGATCGTCGCGCCACGTCGCCGCGCGGAGATCGTCGGGGCTGGCCAGCGGCGGCGGCTCGTAGGCGGTGACCAGCTGGTACAGCAACAGCCCCAGCGCCCAGACGTCGGTGCGCGCGTCCTGCCGCTCGCCGCGGCGCTGCTCGGGCGCCATGTAGCCGGGCGTGCCGCCGCGCGACCGCGGCCCGGGGTCGCCGTCGCGCGCGCCGACCTCGTCGAGCGAGGCCAGCCCGAAATCGAGCACCCACACCCGGCCGCCGTCGCCGATGAAGACGTTGTGGGGCTTGAGATCGCGGTGCAGCACGCCCTGGCCGTGGGCGTAGGCGATCGCGTCGGCGACCTGGATCATGATCGCCAGCGCGTCGCCGAGGTCCATCGGCCGCCGCGCCAGCGCGCCGAGGTTGGCGCCGCGCAGCAGCTCGAGCACCAGGTACAGCGTGCCGTCGTGCTCGCCGGTCTGGTGCAGCGTGACGATCGACGGGTGGCTGAGCCGCGCGGTGGCCCGCGCCTCGCGCTCGAACACCGCCACCAGCTCGGCGCGCGGCACGTGGGCCCAGCGCTCGGGGTGCATCACCTTGATCGCGACGTCGCGGTCGAGCCGGCGATCGTAGGCCTGGTACACCACGCCCATGCCGCCGCGCCCGAGCTCGGCGCCGAGCTCGAACTGCGCGGCGAACACCACCGGCGCCCCGGCAACGCCGCGGGGCGCCGGCGCCACCGAGTCGGTCCGCGCGACGGCGCGCAGCAGGCTGTCGACCGTGGTGCGCGTCGACCGGGACGACATCAGCGCGGCACAGTAGCCGACGCCGCGCGCGGCGAGCAAGCGCGCCACGTCAGCCGCCGCAGCCGAGCCCTTCGTCGACGAGATCGCGGCCGACGACCAGCATCGCCAGCTCGCGCCCGTCGGCGGCCATCAGCTTGAGCTCGTGCCAGCCGTCGGTGTTGCCGGGCCGGCCCAGGTACAGGCTGGCGACGCGGCCGTCGGCCAGCGCGCACGGGCTGTTGTCGTTGTCGACCGCGCCGACCGGGCGCGGCCCCCCCGCCCCCAGCCGCCACACGCGCTCGCCGTCCCAGTCGGCCTCGAACACCAGCTCGTCGCCGGCGTAGGCGGCGTGGTGGACCGGCCCGGCGCTGGCGATCGCGGCCGGCGCGTCGGCGGGGCCGACCACCACCGCCAGCTCGCTCCCGTCGACGCCGACCTCGCAGATGCTGCCGCCGGCGCCGGCGTTCGCGGTTGGCCCGCAGTCGAACACCAGGTGCGACGCGTCGGCCGACAGGCTCGGCGTGTCGTTCCAGGCGTGCGGGGACGCCGCGGTGATCAGCAGCGGCGCGCCCCACCCGCTCCCCGCGCGCCGGGTCACGAACAGATCGCGGTCGTGCGGACCGCCGCTGGCGGCGAACACCACCAGCGTCCCCGCGTCGTCGACCGCCGAGCGCCCCTCGGCGCCATCGACCGGGGCGCCGCCCGGTGCGATCAGCGCGGCCGCGGCCGGATCGGCGACCGGCGCCACGGCGACGCAGGTGCCGGTGGCGCAACCCAGATCGCCGGTCTCGAAGACGTAGGTGGTGCCACCCGGCGACAGGTTGAGCCGCCGCTCGGGCGCGCCGCCGCCGGCGCCGACCAGCGCCGAGACGTCCTCGGGCGTCGCGCCCGGCGAGGCCGCGATCCGGAACACCGCCGTGCCGTCGCCGAACGCGACGTGGCCGCGGCCGGGTGGCCCGGCGCCGTCGGGGCTGGCCGGCGTGACCGCGCCGCAGGCGGCGATCGTGAAGGAGAGCGCGAGGAGAGCGAAGGGACCGTACCGCATGCCCGGTGGTGCCCGGCCCCGCTCCCGATGTGACGCCGGCGCGCGATCTCGCGCCCCACCGCGCAGCGCGCGCGCTGGTTCGGTCGAGCACCGCCGGCGTCGGGGGCCTCGCGCCGCCGAGCCCCAGCGACTCAGTCTTGCTCGACCAGGCCCGCCGCGGTCGCCAGCGCCCGGATCTGCGCCTTGATGCGCTCGAACCGCTTGCGCACCGTCGCGGCCAGCCGATCCAGATCGTCGCCCTCGTCCGCCAGCACCTCGGCGACCTCGCGCCAGGACAGCTCGCGATCGACGCGCAGGATCAGGATCGTCTGGTCGTCCGGATCGAGCTGGGCGCGCAGGTCGGCCATCCGCTCGCGCACCCGGGCCAGGTGCGGCAGCGACGTGCGCCGCAGGTCGGCGGCCAGCCGCCCCACCGCCGAGGCCTGCGACAGCGGCACCTCGTCGGGGCGCTGCCGCCGCAGCACCCGCAGGTGCGCGCGGCGCGCCAGCACGTAGAGCCAGGTCCGCAGCGACGATCGCCCGGCGAAGCCACCCAGGCTGCGCCAGATCGCCGCCGCCAGCACGCTCCACGCGTCGTCGGCGACCGTCGGATCGCGCGCGATCGCGTGCAGGAACGCCAGCAGCTCGCCGCCGTAGGTCTCGAGCACCAGCGCGGTGGCGCCGTCGAGATCGCCGCCGTCGCGGATCGCGAGGATCCGCGCGTCGGCGTCGCTGCGGGGGGTGGCCGGCAGGTCCATGACGAGAGAGCCTACGCGAGAACCCCAACCATGCCGAGGCGCGGCGACGCGTCCGGACCAAGCGACGCGTCACGACGGCGGCGCCGCGGGGCACGACCTGGCAGGCCGGTTCGCCACGCCGGGACGACGCCCGG
Source organism: Myxococcales bacterium (assembly GCA_016794525.1). Lineage (GTDB taxonomy): Bacteria > Myxococcota_A > Polyangia > Haliangiales > Haliangiaceae > UBA2376. The sequence goes on along the minus strand of JAEUJY010000146.1, from coordinate 4,279 downwards.
CGACCTCGACGACGGCGCTACGGCAGGTGGCGGTCGCGCGGGATGCGGTAGCGGTCGAGGATGCGGGTCTGGGCCTTCGCGACCTCGGCGGTGTCGAGCATGATCACGCCGCCCGAGGTGGTCGTGATCTCGACGACGCCCTCGGCGGCGGCCAGCCGGGCCGCGAAGTCGTCGAGGTCGCGCGGCGTCACGCCGTCGACCGTGGCGACGCCCTCGTTGTACAGGTGGCCGTAGCCGACGTTGATCTCGTCGGCCAGGATCTTCGACAGGATCACCACCTCGCGGCGCTCGGCCGAGCGCGCGCCCAGATAGTAGTAGTAGAGGAACTCCTTGGGGGCCTTGTTCCACCACTTGTCCCAGGTGGCCAGCACGTCGCGGGTCAGCGCCTGGAACACGAGCCCGCCGAACACCAGGTAGCGCGGCGCCTGGTCGTAGCGGGTGCGCGGCACCAGCGGCCGCCACTCGCCGAGCGTGACCTCGACGGTCAGCGGCTGGCCGGCGCGCACCAGCGCGACCGTGACCACGTCGCCGATGTAGTGGCGGCCGAGCATGACGTCGAACCGCGTGCGGTGGCGGCCGTCGTAGAGCACGGTGCCGTTGTTGGCGACCGCCATGCCGTCGACCGCGGTGATCACGTCGCGGACCTTGAGCACCGCGTCGGCGCCGCTGCCGTGCTCGATCTGCGTGACCATCACGCCCGAGATCCCGGTCGCCAGCCCGAGCTGCTTGCGCAGGAGCGGGTTCTCGAGGTTCTGGGTGACGACGCCCATCGCCGGCACCAGCGGCCGCTTCCCCGCGGCGACGCCGTCGAGGAACGTGCGGATCACCGGCGGCGGGACCATCTCGCCGATGTTGTCGACGCCGGTCAGCTTCTGGAACGCGATGCCGACGACCTTGCCGCCGCCGAACACCGGGCCGCCGCTGTTGCCGGCGTTGATCGCCGCGTCGACGGTGACCGCCAGCAGGTGGCGCTGCGAGTGGCTGTAGCGCTGGACCTCGATGCGCGAGACGACGCCCTCGGTGATCGAGATCTCCTCGCCGCCGACCGGGTAGCCGACCACCGCCACCTCGTCGCGCAGCCGCGGCATCTCCCCGAGCTCGGCCGGCGTGACGTCGGCCAGGAAGTCGGCGGGCTCGACGACCTCGAGCAGCGCGAGGTCGGCGTCGTGGCACACCGCGCGCACCCGGGCGATCGCCTTGTCGGGGTGCGACGGCTTCTGCACCTGCAGGAACGTCGCGTTGGCGACGACGTGGGCGCCGGTGAGGATCGCGCCGCCCGCGATCACCACGCCCGAGCCGGTCGACGACGACGGCGAGCGGGTCTGCCAGGGGCTGTCGTGATCGGGGTCCTGCGTGGTCGCGAACACGCGGACGACCTCGGGGTAGGCCATAAGGGCGCGGACCCTACGCCCAGGCCCGGCGCGATGCAATCGCCGCCGGAACACCCCGGGCGACGCGAGCGTTGTACTGTCCGAGGCTCACGCAGCCGGGAGAGCAATCACATGAAGCGTCTGTGGTCGTCGTTGTTCGCGTTCGCGCTCGTCACCGCCACCGCCAGCGTCGCGCTGGCCCAGCCCGCGCAGCCGGCACCGCCGCCGGCCGCCGCCGCCACCGCGGCCGCCGCCGAGGTCAAGGCCGGCACCGGCGTCGAGAACAAGGAGTCGGTGGGGACCGCCTCGGAGTTCACCGCGGGCACCAAGGTGTGGATCTGGTCGCGCATCACCGGCGCCGCCAACACCACCGTCCAGCACGTGTGGAAGAAGGACGGCGCCAAGGTGTGGGCCGCCAACCTGAAGATCAAGGGCAACAAGTGGACCACCGCGTCGCGGCGCCAGCTCAAGGCCGGCTCGTACTCGGTCGACGTGGTCGCCGCCGACGGCACGGTGCTGGGGTCGGTCGCGTTCACGGTGAAGTGACGCCGAGCGCGCCAGGAGGCGCGGCGCCGCCGCGGCACCGCACGTCGGGGTTGCGCGGCCGGCGAGCCCCGCATAGGTTGCGGCGATGCTCGCCTTGCAAGCCGTGACGCCGGCCGCGCTGGCCGCCGCCGTGCCGGCGATCACGCTGGCCGAGGCGCGCAAGCTGGTGGCGATGGTCCACCGCGACGAGCCGGTCGCCGCGTCGAGCGCGGTGCGGCGGGTCGCGGCCGAGGCGGTGCGCGCGGTCGGCCACGTGCCGACGTTGACCGTCGTCGAGCGCGCGGCGTCGGCGCTCGATCCGTTCACCAAGCTGGTGGTCGAGGCGCCCGACGGCGCGCGGGTCGAGACGGTGCGCATCCCGCTCGAGCACCCGGCGCGGGTCAGCGTCTGCGTCAGCTCGCAGGTCGGCTGCGCGCTGGCGTGTACGTTCTGCGCCACCGGCCGGCTCGGGCTGCGCCGCAACCTCGAGGCGTGGGAGATCGTCGAGCAGGTCCGGCTGGTCCGGCGCGAGCTGGCGCCCGGCCAGCGGGTGCACGGCGTCGTGTTCCAGGGCATGGGCGAGCCGATGGCCAACCTCGATCGCGTGCTCGCGGCGATCGCGGTGCTGAGCGATCCGTGCGGCCAGGGCATCGACGCCCGCGGCATCACGGTGTGCACGTCGGGCAACCCGGCCGGCATCCGCCGGCTGGCCCGCGAGGCGCCCAACGTGCGCCTGGGCGTGTCGATCGCCAGCGCGCGGCCGGCGACCCGCCGGTCGCTGATGCCGGTCGACCGCGCGCACGATCTCGACGAGGTGCTGGCCGCCGCCGCCGATCACGCGCGGGCGACGCGGCTGGCGCCGATGTGGGCGGTGACGCTGCTGGCCGGCGTCAACGACGGCGACGACGACGCGCGGGCGCTGGCCGAGCGCGCGGCGGCGTTCGCGGCGGCCACCGGCGTCCGGCCGCGGCTGTCGGTGCTGGCCTACAACCCGATCGGCGCCGACGACCCGTTCGCGCGGGCCGACGACGCGGTGCTGGCCAGGTTCCGGGCGGTGCTGTCCGAGCACGGCCTGCCCAGCCACCGCCGCTACTCCGGCGGCAGCGACATCGCCGCGGCGTGCGGCCAGCTGGCCGCGACCGTGGGGACGTGAATCATCGCAGGCGCCGGCCGCGGGTTTGGCGATAGGCTCGATCCGTTGGCCGACCCCGACGCCCTCCGCACCTCGATCGCCGCCGAGCTGGGCTCGCTGGCCGACGCCGCGCGCGCGGTGGCGGCGCCCGAGGTCGTCGCGTTGCCGGCCGGCGTGGTGATCGGCGCGCACTTCGAGCTCGAGGGCGTGCTCGGCCGCGGCGGCATGGGCGTGGTCTACCGCGCGCGCGATCGGCGGCTCGATCGACGCGTCGCGCTCAAGCTCGATCTGCGCGGCGCCGACCTGGCGCGGGTGCAGCGCGAGGCGACCGCGCTGGCCCGCCTCGCGCACCCCAACGTCGTGACGATCTACGAGGTCGGCGAGCACGCCGGCGCCGGCTTCGTCGCGATGGAGCTGTGCACCGGCGGCTCGGTGCGCGCGTGGCTGGCGGCGGCGCCGCGCGGGTGGCGGGCGATCCTCGACGTGTTCGTCGCGGCGGGGCGCGGGCTGGCCGCGGCCCACGCGGCCGGGCTGGTCCACCGCGACATCAAGCCCGACAACCTGCTGCTCGGCGACGACGGCCGGCCGCGGGTCGCCGACTTCGGGCTGGCCCGCGACGCCGCCGGGCTGACCAGCCCCGGCGGCGCGGTGGCGTCGGTCGACGCCGCGACGGTCGCCGGCGGTGGCGCCGACACCGCCCACGCGCCGACGCTGCCCAGCCCGACCCACCCGTCGGGCGGCAGCGATCGCCTCACCCAGACCGGCGCGATGGTCGGCACGCCGCGCTACATGGCGCCGGAGCAGTTCGCCGGCGGCGTCGTCGACGCGCGGGCCGACCAGTTCGCCTTCGCGGTGGCGTTGTACGAGGCGCTGGCCGGCGTCGATCCGTTCCCGGCCGCGCTCGACGCGCGGATGGCGGCGATCGCCGCGGGGGCGATCGCGACGCCGCGCCGCGCGGTGCCGCGGCGGGTGCTGCGGCCGCTGGTCCGGGCGATGGCGGCGGCGCCAGCGGCGCGCTGGCCGTCGCTCGACGCGCTGGTGCGCGCGCTCACCGCCGCGGCGCGCCCGCGCTGGCCGTGGCTCGCGGCCGGCGCCGGCGTGGTGATCGCGCTCGCCGCGACGGTGCTGGCGACGCAGGCGTGGGGGCCGGCACGCCAGCCGACGCCGCCCGGCTGCGAACCGCTGGCCGCGCGGCTGCGCGGCGTGTGGACTCCCGACGTGCGCGCGGCGCTGGCGGCCGGCGGCGAACCGG
>JAEUJY010000173.1 GCA_016794525.1 Myxococcales bacterium | reverse complement strand
GTGTGGCTCTCACCCGCCACGCGCCCTGGAGCGCACGGGGCGTGCCCACGACCAGCCAAGGGCACTGGAGTCCCCGCCTGGTCGTGGGCGCGGCCCGCTGCGCGACGGGCGCGCAGGGTGAGCCACACCCAAGGAGCCGGCGTGCGAGACGCGACCAGCGCGCGGTGAGGCGGCGGTGGTGTCGCTGCGTATCGAGCGCGGTGCGCGCGCGCCGGATCGCGGAGGTGTGCGCGACCGGCGGAGCGCGATGCAGCTAGGCGCACCGAGCGATTCGCGCAGGTGCGGCGCTGCGGCCAGATGCGACCGCGCGCGCCCGGATCCGGTCCCCGTCACCGATCCCGTCACCGATCCGGCGGGGCCTCGGGCCCCTTTCGGTCGCGGGCACGGGGACGGAGACGGGCACGGGCACGGGGACGGGCACGGGCACGGGCACGGGCACGGGCACGGGCACGGGCACGGAGACGGGGACGGAGACGGGGACGGGGACGGGGACGGGGACGGGGACGGGCATGGCATCGGCGTTGTGCGCCCCTCGGCCTTTGGCTATAAGCCGCCGATGCGCGCTGCTCGTCTGCTGGTCGCCGTCGTCGCCGTCGTGGGTTGCGGAGGCGACGACGCGGCCACGCAGATCGACGCGGCGCTGCCAGTCGACGGGGCGCTCCCGGTCGACGCTGCGGCCGCGATCGACGCGGCTGGCCCCGACGCGGCGCCCGGCGCGACGGTCGTGCGCGTCCACTACCCGGCGGGCACGCACACCGTCACGCTGCGCGGCTCGGGCGCGCCGCTGTCGTGGACCAGCGGCGTCGCGCTGACCGCGGGCGCCGACGACACCTGGACCTTCACCGCGACCGGGCTGGCGGCGCCGATCGAGTTCAAGCCGCTGCTCGACGACGCCACCTGGGCCCGCGGCCCGAACTACCACCTCGCGCCGGGCCAGGCGCTCGATCTGTACCCGCACTTCACCGCCACCGCCGGCCGCGTCGTCACGCTGATCCCCAGCTTCACGTCGACGGCGCTCGGCAACAGCCGCGCGATCCGCGCCTACCTGCCGGCCGCCTACGACGAGAACCCGCGCGCGCGGTTCCCGGTGCTGTACATGCACGACGGCCAGAACCTGTTCGACCCGGCCACCGCGTTCGGCGGCAACGAGTGGCAGGTCGACGAGGCGCTCGACGCCGCCGGCGAGGCCGGCCGCTGCGCCACCGGCGCCACCTGTGGCAACGACGGCGACTGCGGCGGCGGCGCGTGCCTCACCGTCCGCGACACGATCGTGATCGGCATCGACAACACGCCGGGGCGGATCTGGGAGCTCACGCCCACCGCCGACGCGTCGATCGGCGACGGCGGCGGCGGCGACGCGTACCTGACGATGGTCGCCACCGAGCTCAAGCCCACCGTCGACGCGATGCTGCGCACGTCGCCCGGCCCCGCCGACACCGCGATCATGGGGTCGTCGCTGGGCGGGCTGATCTCGGCCTACGCCGGCGTCACCCGCCCGGGCGTGTTCGGGCTGATCGGCGCGATGAGCCCGTCGACCTGGTGGGACGACCGCGTGATCATCGCCCGGGTCGCGGCCACGCCGGCGACGCCGCGGCCGCGCCGGGTCTACGTCGACTCGGGCAACGCCGGCGCCAGCAGCGACGACGTCGCCAACACCAACCAGCTGGCCCAGACCTACCTCGGCCTCGGCTACGTCGAGGGCACGACCTTCCACCACGTCGTGCAGGCCGGCGCCACGCACTCCGAGGTGTACTGGGCCCAGCGGTTCCCCGCGGCGGCGCTGTTCCTGATGGGCCCGCGGCCGTAGCGCACGCCGCGCCGCGAGATCGGCGACACTCGGCCGATGACGCGCAATGCCCTCGCCGCCGCGCTGCTGGTGGCCGCCTGCTCGAAGGGTCGATCCCCGGCCGCCGAACCGCCGGCCACGCGCGACGCGGCGGCGCCGCCGCAACCGGTGCCGACCGTCGACGCCGCCGCGCCGCCGCGGGCGTGGCGGGCGCTGCGCATCGAGGTCGCGGACGCGGCGACCGGCGCGCTGTTCCAGGCGTTCGACGTCGACGCCGCCGGCCCGGTGCGGCTGACCTTGCGCCCGCACATCGCGCCCAGCGAGGCCGTGGCGCCGGCCGCGCTGCTGGCGCAGATCGACGCGTGGGCCGCCAGCCCGATCAGCGCCGCCCCACCGCCGGCCGACGCGAGCCCGGTCGCGCGCTTCACGCTCGACGCCGATCGACCGCTGGCGGCGACCTACCCCGCGGCGTCGGTGCCGCCACCGCTGGGCGACGTCCTGGCCCAGGCCGGCGCGCTGATCAACGCGCCGCGGGTCGCGGTCCGGTGCCCGGCGTGGGATGGCGCCGGCGCCTTCACCGTCGACGTCTGGACCCAGGACTACGGCGTCGCGGCCGGCCCGCTGGCGCACACCCGGGTCGACGGCCAGGCCGGGACGCTGGCGTTCACCGCCGACGCCGCCGGCGGCGCCACCACCGCGACGGTCGCGCTCACGGCCGGCGAGCTCGACACGCTCCGCGCGGCGCTCCACGCCGCCGAGCTGGGCCACTTCACCGACGTGTTCGGCGGCGCCGGCGAGGGCTCCGACCTGCGCACGCTCGCGCTCACCGCGGCCGGCGGCACCTGCGCGCGCACGTTCACCAACCAGTTCCCGCCCGCGCTCGATCCGATCGCGGCCGCGCTCGCGCCGGCGCGCGCACGCCTGCCGAAGTAGGCGCCGCCCGCGATAGGCTCGCCGCCATGTCCGACCACGGCCGCTTCGTCTGGTACGAACTCCTCACCTCCGACCCCGCCGCCGCGCAGGCGTTCTACGCCGACGTCGTCGGCTGGACCCCGCAGCCGTTCGACGACAGCGGCAGCTACACGATGTTCGTCGGCCCCCAGGGCCCGCTCGGCGGCGTGACGACGCTGCCCGACGCCGCCAGGCAGATGGGCGCGTCGCCCTACTGGCAGGCCAACGTCGAGGTCGCCGACGTCGACGCCACCGTCGCGCTGGTCGAGCAGCTCGGCGGCAAGGTGTACCTCGTCGAGACCGTGCCCGAGATCGGCCGGTTCGCGGTGATCGCCGATCCGCAGGGCGCGGTGATCGCGGTGTTCACGCCGGCCAAGGCGATGGCGTCCCACGACACGCGCCAGCCCGGCGAGGTCGGCTGGCACGAGCTGTACACCACCGACAACGCCGCGGCGCTCGCGTTCTACCAGCGCATCGCCGGCTGGGAGGCGAAGGGCTCGGTCGACCTCGGCCCGATGGGCACGTACCTCTTGTGGGGCCGCGGCGACGCGCAGCTCGGCGGCATGATGACGATGCCGCCGGGCATGACCACGCCCGACGGCCGGCCGGTGCCGCCGTCGTGGATGTACTACGTCGTCACCGCCGACCTCGACGCCGCGCTGGCCCGCGCGACCGCGCGCGGCGCCCGCGTCATCAACGGCCCGATGCCGGTGCCCGGCGGCCAGCGCGTCGTCTTGATGCTCGATCCCCAGGGCGCCGCGTTCGCGCTGACCACGCCGCCGGCGGCGTGACGATCACGGGCAGTCGTAGGCGTAGGTCGTCCGCGCGACCGGCGCGCCGCGCTTGACCACCTCGGCGCTGACGACGCGCCCGCCGTCCCAGGCGTAGGTGGTGGTCTGGAACTTCTTGGCGTTCTCGACCAGGTGATCGCCCTGGTAGCGGAACGTCGCCGACAGCTTGAAGCTGCCGTCGGGCTCGCGCTGCTCGAACACCAGCGCGTCGCCGGTGCGGGTGTAGCGCGCGTGCTCCTCGGCGACGCCGTCGGGGTTGGTGTCCATGTCGGCGCTCGCGGGATCGTCGCCGGCCCAGGTCCACACGATCCGCGTGGTGCCGAGGCGGTTGCTGCGCCGGACCGCCGTCAGGTGGCCGGCGGCGTCGTAGGCCCACACCTTGTCGGTCTCGAGCACGCTCCCCATCGTGCGATCGATCAGGTGCTCGGTGAGCGGGCAGCCGAACACGACCTGGTCGGGCGGCGTCTTGCACGCCGCCGGCCCCCCGAACGTCCACGCGTACTCCTCGTCGGCGGTGCCGTCCATGCCGACGTCGACCACCGCCCGGCACGGCCACGCCGGGTCGCGCGGCGCGCCGGCAGGCGCCGACGACATCGCCGTCAGCCACGCCTGTCCCCAGGCGCCGGTCGCCGCGTAGGTGCGATCCTCGGCGGTGGCCGCGAACCCGGCGGGCACCGCCGGCGCCGCGTCGATCGCCAGCGCCGCGTCGGGGGATGCGCTGGCGACCTGCGCGTCGGGGGGCGCCGCCGCCTGGGTCGTCCCGGGGTCCGTCTTCTTGCCGCCGCACGCCGCCGCGCTGGCGAGCGCCACGGCCACCGCCGTCGAGCCGATCTTGTTCATCGCGGGGATGATACCGCGGCCCCGCCGGCCGCCGGCTCGTCGTCGATCGTGAACAGCGCCTCGGGCTGATCGCGGCCCTTGAGCAGGTGCGCGCCGCGCGACTCGGCGCGTGCCGCCAGCGCCGGCGGCAGCTGCGCGTGGGTCGCGGCCGAGAACAACAGCGACGTGCCCAGCTGCTTGTTGAGCTGCTCGAGCCGCGCCGCGACGTTGACCGCGTCGCCGAGCACCGCGTACTTCATCCGGGTGGCGCCGCCGATGTTGCCGGCGACGACCTTGCCGGTGTGGACGCCGATGCGCACCGCCAGCGTCGGCAGCCCGCGCGCCTGCCACGCCGCCGCCTCGCCGCTGGCCTCCCAGCCGCGGTTGAGCTCGGCCAGCCGGGCCCGCATCGCCAGCGCGCACGCCAGCGCCTGCGCGGCGTGATCGGCGTGGGCCACCGGCGCGCCGAACACCGCGAGCACGCCGTCGCCGAGCAGCTCGAGCACGCAGCCGTGGTGGCGGTCGACCAGCGCGACCATCTCGTCGAGGTAGCGGTTGACGATCGCGATCACCTGCGCCGGCGCGAGGTGCTCGACGATCGTCGAGTAGCCGCGCAGGTCGCTGAACAGCACGGTGACCTCGCGCAGGTCGCCGCCCAGGCCCGCCGCCTCGGGGCTCGCCAGCACCGCGCGCGCCACGTCCTCGCTGACGTAGCGGCCGAACGTCGCGCGCAGCCGCTCGCGCTCCTCGAGCCCGGCCGCCATCCGATCGAAGTGCCCGCCGAGCACGCCCAGCTCGTCGCCGCGCAACAGCCCGACCCGGGTCGACAGCTCGCCGGCGGCGACCGCGGTGGTGGCGGTGACGATCTGCTCGATCGGCCGGCGGACCCGCCGCCCGACCACCGCGCCGATCGCGACCAGCAGCAGCGCCGCGACCCCGAACAGCGCCGCGGCCCGGCGGATCGCCTCGCGCTCGCGCGCCGCGATCGTGCTGGCGGCGATGTCGACGCCGAGGATCGCCACCGGCCGGCCGGCGGCGTCGACGATCGGCGCGTACCCCGACAGCGTCGGGCCCCAGGCGTCGGCGACGACCTCGCGCTCGACCTGCGGCCCGCGCACCGCCGCCATCAAGAGCGGCACGCCGGCCGCGTCGTAGGCGGTGCCCGGCGCGACCTGCTCGCCGGCGCGGCGATCCCAGTCGGCGGCGAAGTGCATCCGGCCGGCGCCGTCGTCGGGCACCAGCACGTAGATCGCCACCACCTCGGGCTGATCGCCCCCCACCGTCGCCAGCGCCGCCTCCATGCGCGCCCGCGCCGGCGACGGCGCCGGGTCGATCGCGGCCGGCTCGATCGCCGCCGCGAGCGACACGCTCAGCGCCCGCAGCCGGGCCCGGAGCAGCGCGTGCTCGTCGGCCACGGCCCGCCGCCACGACACCACGCCGACGACGGCGAGGATCGCGGCCAGCGGCAGCGCGAACAGCGCCGTGGTGCGCACGTGGAAGCGCTGCCACGGCCGCAGCCGGCGCCCGGCGAGATCGAGCATCTGCCCGATCTACTACAACTCGGGCGACTACGACTCGCGGACGGCGGGGCTCAGCAGGGCCCCGCGACGAATCACGCCTTCGCGAGCTCGAACAGCTGCTGCAGCTTCATCGCGAGCATCGGGTCGCCCGAGACGCGGAGCTTGCCCTGGAAGTAGAGCTGCATGCCGGCGTTGGGATCGCTCAGCATGGTCTTGAAGTCGTCGTGCGCGATCTCGATCGTGCACTGGGCCTTGCCCGAGTCGCCGCGGACGCAGGTCGGCGGGTCGCTGGTCAGGTCGACGGTCCAGTCGCCGCCGCCGTCGCCGCTGATCTTGAACCCGTAGATGGCGTTCACCTCGCGGGCCTTGTCGCCGTGCTCCTTGAGGCCGTGGGGGATCGCGACGTCGAAGGTCTCGGTAGCGTTGGTGGGCATAGCAGCCATTGACGAATCCTCCGTGAGACTGAACCTGGGGCCGCACCTGCGTGCCCCGATGGAAAGCGCGGTGTACCGCGCCGCGTCAGGAGGGTCAAGCCGACCGCGACGACGGGAAAGTGGAGGAAAGGTCCGGCACCGCCGCCCGGCCCAAGCGCGGCGGTTCAGCGGCGGCGGCGGCGGCGGCCGAGCAGCGCGGCGACGCCCAGCCCACCCAGCACCGACGCGCCCGGGCCGCTGCCGGTGCTGCAGCAGCCGCCGTCGTCCTCGCCGGGCGGCGTCGGGGTGCAGGCGTCGGCGTCGCCGGCCACCGTCGGGAACGGCGTGTTGGTGAGGCCGGTCGCGACCAGGTTGTCGATGATCCAGCCCTCGCCGCTGACCGCCTGGTCGGTGCCGATGCGGAAGCGCAGGCGGAACGTCTGGTTGGCCAGCTGGGTGCCGAAGTCGAGCACGAGGTGATCGCGGGCCGGGTACGACGGGTTGACCTCGCCGAACGCCATCCGGTCGGCCAGCGGGTTGCCGCTGTCGCCGGTCAGGACGCCGTCGTAGGGCACGGCGGTCAGCATCGAGGCGTCGCGCCAGGTGGTGCCGTCGTCGGTGCTGACCTCGATGACGCCGCCGTCGAAGTAGGTCGCGCTCGAGAACTCGAACTGGTAGCTGTGGTCGAACGCGATCGTGACCGCGCCGCCGCCGGCCTGGAGCGGCGGCGAGATCAGCGAGGTGTCGGTCAGCGTGCCGAGGTCGGCGCCGCGCCAGTGGCGATCGAGCGCGGACGCGCCCTCGAGGTTCCACGCCCGATCGGCGTCGAGGCCGTCCTTGGTCCACGGCGAGGTCAGCGCGTCGAACGCGTCGGTCGCCGACGAGGCGTTGACGTCGTCGGCGGCCAGCCGCAGCGGCAGCACGACCTGCCGGGTGGTGACGCAGCCGCCGGCGGCGGCGATCGTGACGTCGACGGTGGCGGCCGCCGGGCCGGTCGCGGCGTCGAGGCGAACCTGGAAGGTCGCGGTGCCGCGGGCGTCGGGCGCCATCGCGCCGAGGTCGGCCGAGGTCGTCAGCAAGGTCAGGCCGGGCGTCGTCGTCGCCGCCGACACGGTCACGCCGGCCAGCGCGTCGGCGCCGACGTTGACCACCGGCACGGTGATCGTCGCGGTCTCGCCGACGTCGAGCGCGCCGTCGCTGTCGCAGTTCTTGACGTCGATCGCCAGCGTCACCGACTCGGGCGCCGCGTTGCCGCGGACGGTGGCGTCCTCGACCGCGCCGATGAAGTCCTGCGAGCTGCGCGGCGGCGACTCGGCGCACGAGCCGAGCCCGCGGCGGGCGAAGGCGGCGGCCAGCGTCGCGGCGTCGGCCGGGCTGACCGCTCGGGCCGCGGCCAGGATCGCGCTGCGGGTCTCGGTGAACGTGGCGTCGGGCGGCGCCATGAGCAGGCCACCGACGATGTAGCGCTGCATCGTCTTGCGGGTCTCGGCGAAGCTGGCGCTGCCGCGCGCCTGCTGCAACGCGACGTAGCCCTCCCACATCACCTCGGCCCAGATCTCGCCGGCGTTGTGGACCTCGGAGTTGGGCCCGCCGCCGCTGGTCGGGTGGCTGGTCGGCAGCGGCTCGCCCTCGGCGACCAGCCGGTAGGTGAACGCGTTCTTGGTGGCGTCGGTCGAGTACGGCGCGCGGCGCAGGCCGAAGTACGGATCGCCGCCGAACGCGGCGCCGCCGATCGCGTAGACCCCGCCGAGGTTGTCGCCGTCGCTGGCCATCGTCATCAGCGCGATGAAGTCGCCCCAGCCCTCGCTCATCGCGCCGCACATCGCGGTGCCGCAGTCGCTGAGCCGGTGGTGGACGTAGTGGCCGAACTCGTGGGCCACCAGCGACGCGTCGACCGCGCCGTCGATCTCGGGCGCCAGCGTCCGGTGCATCGTCGCGGTGACCGCGCCGCCGGCCAGCGCGGCGCGCAGCGCGGCGCCGTCGGCGTTGCCGACCGACATCACCGGGATCGTGATCGGCGTCGTGACGTTGGCGTCGTCGGGCAGGCCCGGCGCCGCGCTGCCGGTGACGTTGTGGGCGATGATCACGCCGGCGGCCCCGGCCGCCTGGGCGTTGGCGGCCTTGAGCTCACCCGAGCAGTTGCCGCGGTTGACCAGCACGATCCGGCCGGCGACGTTGGAGGTGATCGCCTCGCAGCCGTCGTCGGCCGACATGCCGCCGCCGTCCTGGCCGGCGGCCACGGTCGCGGTCAGGTCGTACGCGCGCGGGCCGTAGACCGTCGGCGCGCGGGTCGCCGGCGTCGCGCCGGTCGGCTGCACCGTCAGCTGGCGATCGTCGGGGCCGGTCCACAGGAAGACCTGCATCCGCGGCGACATGCCGTCCTCGGGCGTCGACATGTTGGCGTTGTTGCGCGAGCCGCCGTTGGCGTCGTCCTGATCCTCGGCGAGCAGCGCGTCGCCCTCGACGCCGCCGCGGCCGAAGTTCGAGGTCTGGCCGTTGCCGGCGGCCTCGGTGAAGCCGGCGTCGTACCAGTCGTCGTGCAGCCAGTTGATGCCGTAGAACAGCTGGGTGATCGCGGCGGCCTGCTGGTCGGTCGAGGCCAGCGGCTCGCGGGTCACGTCGTAGGCGCGATCGAACGTCCCGGCCGCGGTGGTCGCGGCGCGGAAGTCGCCGGCGGACAGGCCGCTCGGCGGGTTGAGGTCGGAGTACGCGTCGACGTTGTTGCCGACGGTCTCGGTGGCGCCGGCGGGCAGCCACGGATCCGCGGCGCCGCCGGCCGGGTGGTTGAGGCCGTCGACCGACACCAGCGGCGCCGGGACGAACGCCGGGCGGCCGGCGCCGGGCGCGCCGGTCGGGTGCGGCGAGAAGTCGGCGGTGGGGCCGTCGAGGGGCCGGCGATCGCCAGCGGGATCGGCCCACACGCGGTAGGTGAACGCGTCGGCGGTCAGGTCGCGGCGCGCCAGCACGCGGCCGTCGCGGGCGGCGACGACGACGCGCTCGGCGGCGCTGGCGGTCGAGTCGGGCGCCGAGGTGAAGGCCTCGACCACCCACGCCGGCACCAGCGCGTCGCCGTCGCGGAACCAGCGGCGGCGCACCCGGGCCTCGTCGACGACGACGTCGCCGGCGCCGCCGGCGAAGCGCGCCTCGTCGGCGGTCGCGCCGGCCTTGGGCGCGACGGTGACGCCGGTGACCGCGGCCAGCGCGGCGCTGGCGTCGAGCCGCCAGCCGTTGCGATCGCGCGCCAGGTCGGCCGGCACCGGCACGCCACTCGCCGCGAGCAGCGCGCCGTCGGCGCTCACCAGCACGCGCAGCTCGCTGCGATCGACCAGCACGCCGTCGATCGCCTGGCTCAGGCGCACCAGCGTGCCCCCGGCCACCGGCAGGCTGGCGACCGACGCCAGCGTCGCGACGCCGCGCGGCGCGCCCCAGGTCGGGGCCAGGCGCTCGACGTGGGCGACCGCCGCCGCCGCCGGCGTGGCGGCCGGGGCGACGACGCGATCGCCGACCCGCACCCGGGCCAGCGCCGGGTGCTCGGGGAGGGCGGTCACCAGCGGCGCCGGCGCGGTCGCCAGCGCGGGGTCACCGTCGGAGCAGGCCGCGGCGGCGGTGGCCAGGAGGGCCGCGGTCGGCAGCGAGCGCAAGAACAGGCGAGGCATCATGGGTTGGCACCTTACACGGGAAGGTCCCCAGCATCGCGTGCGGCGACGCACGGGTCGGATTCGGGTAATAACAGCTGATGGCACGCTGCGATCCGCACTCGTACGCCGACGACGCCCAGGCCCAGACCGCGCACCTCGACTGGGCCGCGACCGTCGACTTCCCCACCCAGACCCTCGCCGCGACGGCGACCCTCACCTTCCGCGCGCCGGCCGGCGGCGCCCTCGACCTCGACACCCGCGATCTCGCGATCACCGCCGCGGTCGACCAGGACGGGCGCCCGGTGCCGTTCGCGCTGGCCGCCCCCGATCCGATCCTGGGCGCGCGGCTGACGCTGACCTTGCCCGACGGCACGCGCGCGGTGACGCTGACCTACCACACCGCGCCGACCGCGTCGGCGCTGCAGTGGCTGGCCCCGGCGCAGACCGCGGGCGGCGTGCACCCGTACCTGTTCAGCCAGTGCCAGGCGATCCACGCCCGCTCGCTGGTGCCGCTGCAGGACACGCCGCGGCTGCGCATCACCTACGCCGCGACGCTCACCGTGCCGCGGGCGCTGACCGTGGTCATGGCCGCCGCGCACCGCGGCCGCGAGGTGGTCGGCGATCGCGCGGTCGAGGCGTGGCACATGCCGCAGCCGATCCCGCCGTACCTGCTGGCGTTCGCGGTCGGCGACCTGGCGTCGCGCGACCTGTCGCCCCGTTGCCGGGTGTGGGCCGAGCCGAGCGTCGTCGAGGCCGCGGCCTGGGAGTTCGCCGAGGTCGAGCAGATGATCACCGCCGCCGAGGCGCTGTTCGGCCCGTACGACTGGGAGCGCTTCGATCTGCTGACGATGCCGCCGTCGTTCCCGTACGGCGGCATGGAGAACCCGCGGCTGACGTTCCTGACGCCGACGCTGATCACCGGCGATCGCGCGCTGGTCAGCGTCGTCGCGCACGAGCTGGCCCACTCGTGGACCGGCAACCTGGTGACCAACGCCACCGCCGAGCACTTCTGGCTGAACGAGGGCTTCACGATGTACGCCGAGCGGCGGATCGTCGAGGCGCTCGAGGGCCCGGCGGTGGCGTCGTTGCACGCGGCGCTGGGCCGGCGCGAGCTCGACGAGTCGATCGCGCGGTTCGCGGCGCGGCCCGAGCTGACCCACCTGCGCACCAAGCTCGACGGCGTCGATCCCGACGACGCGTACTCGCTGGTGCCGTACGAGAAGGGCTACTTCTTCCTGTGCGCGATCGAGGCCGCGGTCGGCCGGCCGGCGTTCGAGGCGTGGCTCAAGCGCTACCTCGCCGACTTCCGGTTCGGCGCGATCACCACCGACGACTTCTGCGCGCACCTCGAGGCGGCGCTGCCCGGCGCGCTGGCCGCGGTCGACGCGCCGGCCTGGCTCGACGGCGCCGGCATCCCGGCCAGCGCCCAGGCCCCGCGCTCCGAGCGGCTCGACGCGGTGCTGGCGCTGACCGGCGTGGCGCCGACCGCGGCGCAGGTCGCGGGCTGGACCGCGACCGAGTGGCAGCTCTACCTCGAGCTGGTGCCGCGGCCGGCGTCGCCGGCGCTGTGCCGCGAGCTCGACGCGCGGTTCGCGCTGACCGCCGGCACCAACCACGACGTGCTGGTGTCGTGGCTGACCCTGGCGCTGGGCGCCGGCGAGCTCGGCGTGGTCGACCGCGTCGAGCAGGTGGTGACCACCGTCGGGCGGATGAAGTACCTGCGGCCGCTGTACACCGCGCTGGCCAAGGAGCCCCGCACCCGCGACCGCGCGCGCGCGGTGTTCGCCAGGGCCAGCGCCAGCTACCACCCGATCGCGCGGCAGATGGTCGAGGGCATCCTGCGCGACGCCGGCGCGTGACGGCCGGGGCCCCGCGGGTCAGGCCGCGACGTCGCCGTCGCCGTCGTCGGGGTACAGGCGCGCCGCGCAGGTCGGGCAGATGCCGTGGGTGAACTCGGCGTCCGAGTGGCGCGCGACGTAGGCCTCGACCGAGGTCCACGTGTCGTCGCCGTCGCGGATCTGCTTGCACCCGGCGCAGATCGGCAGCAGGCCGCGCAGCGTGCGCACCTCGGCCAGCGCGGTGGTCAGCTCGCCGATCACCTGCTCCTTGGCCAGCTGTTCGCGGCGGCCGACCAGCGCCAGCAGCGCGGGCCCGACCAGCATCGGCGCCAGGATGACGCCGAAGTAGAGCAAGATCGTCGCCGGCGTCGGCACGAACAGCGTCGCCTGGTGGTGGCCGAGCGCCGCGCCGATGCCGCGGATCGCCAGCAACACCGCCTCGAGGGCGAACAGCGCGACCAGCACCGCCCGCTCGGCGCGCATGCCGGGCCGCGGCATCGACACCAGCCGCGCGCACAGCGCGATCGCCGGCACGAACAAGACGACGCTGAGCACGCCCGCGAACACCTCGTAGGCGCCGCGCTGTGCGACGAGCAGGGCGACGGTCGCCGCCCCGAAGTACGCGGCGTGCTGTCGCAGCCGCGGCCGCCCGGCGAACCGGTCGAGCCCGACCAGCAGCAGCTGCGCCGCGGCGAGGATCATGAGGTTGGCGACCGAGAACGACACCAGCGCCGGGATGCGTCCGCGTAGGGAGATCAGCGTCAGCCCGACCGCGTTGCTGGCGAAGGCCGCCGCCCACAGCGACAGCTCGGGCGCGACCCGCCGCTGCGGGCGACCGATGATCAGGAACAGCACCGCGGTCGCGCCCGCGGCGACGCTCGCCACCAACACCAACGTCCTGACATCCACGGTCTGCATCGGAACTCGTCCCCGATCGGATCGGCCACCCGGCGGCCGCGTGAAGGGCCGGCTCCCCACCGCTAGCCGTCGCGTCGCGGGCGGGGACGATCCGCTGAAACCGCGGCGCCGCGCCGGTGTCTACGCCACGTGCCCACCGCGCTCGCTCGCCCGCGCCTGCCCCCGCTCGCCTGGCGGTGGCTCGCGGCCGGGGCGCTGGTGGCCGTCGGTGCGACGCTCGGCCTGACCACGACCACCGCACGCCGAGGCGCGCCGACCTCGCCCGGGTGCGGCGTGTGGCCGCGCGACCCGACGGCGATCACCGCGGTGGGCCGCATGGCCGAGCACCGAAGGTCGCTGTCGCTCACGCTGCGCCCGTGCCGCGGCGGCCTGGCGCGCTCGACCTGGACCGGCGAGCGGCCGATCGAGGTCTTCACCGCCTCGGTCGGGCCCGGCGAGGTGCGCGACGAGCGCGCCGCGCTGGTGGCCGCGGCGGCGCTGTCGCCGATCGCCGATCGGCCCGCCGACGCGACGATCGAGGTCCGCGGCGTGCGCGTGCCCGCCGGTTCGCCGGCCGGGCGCGCGCTGATGACCGTGTTCGAGCGGCTGGAGGCGCGCGACATCGCCGCCGCGACCGCGGCAACGGCGAAGGGGGAGTTGACCCTCGCGCTGGTCGCCGACGACGTGCGGTTCCGCCTGGCGCCGCCGCTGCGGCTCGAGCGGCTGGACGGTCGGCGCTGGCGACCGATCGCGCTCCCGCCGCGCGACGTCTTGCCGATCGTGATGATGGCCGCGGATCCGATCGTCACCTGCGGTCGCTGCGGGAAGTTCGCCCGCGTGACGTGGACCGGCCACGCGCGCGGGCGCCCCTTCGCAGGCGACGGCCGACGGACGGTCATGCCGGACGAGGTCGTCGCCGCGCTGCGCGCCCCGTACGTCGATTGACCGCCCGCGTCCGCGCGGGCTCAGGCGCGGGCGAGCCGCGGCGGCGTCGTCGTCGCGCGGCCGATCATCGGCGCCAGCAGATCGCCCAGGCGATCGTCGCGCAACAGGTACGCGAGCACCTCGTCGCGGCTGGCCTGGCGATCGCCGACCAGCACCTCGGCGGCGCCGGCCGCGTCGAGCATCAGCTCGGCGCCGACCAGCCGCATCGCCTCGTCCTCCTCGAGCCACACCACCGCGCCGCCGCGGGCGCCCAGCTCGGCGAGGAGCTCGTGCGACTTCTTGGCGGTGTCGGGCAGCGGCGCGGCGCGCTCGCGCAACAGCACCGCGCAGTCGGCGTCGTGGTTGTCGACCAGATCGCGCAGCCGGGTCAGCACCCGCACCGTCGCCTGGGCCGGGCCGCTGTTGACGTCGACCGCGATCCGCCGCGGGCCGGCCGGGGTCTCGAGCGTCACCACCGCCGGCGGGCGCGGGCCGTTGCGCGGCTTCTCGGGCTGATCGATGACCGCGATCCGCGCGCCGGCGATCGGCTGCTGTTGCTGCTTGGCGCCGTCGAGGATGCCCATCACCGCGTTGCGCACCAGCTCCTCGCGGAACGCCGGCGTGCCGAGCTCGCGGCGCTCGCTGGCGCCGTGGCGGTACTTGTCGCGGGCGGCGCGCAGCGCGTCGCCGCTGGCCACCTCGGCGCGCGGCGGCGGCGGCGGCAGCGGGCTGGGATCGGCCGGGTCGCGGCTCGGCTCGATCACCACGCCGGTGCGGCGCATGTCCTCGAGCAGCGCGTCGGCCTCGAGCAGGAGCTGGCGGATCGTCGGGCGGCGCTCGCCGACCAGCGCGCGGAGGAACGCCGGCGTCAGCGGCCAGGTCGGGTACGGCGGGCGCTCGTCGCGGCCGATCCACACCGGCGCCAGGCGCGCGGCGATCACCGCCTCGGCCTCGTCGCTGGTCGGCTTGGCCAGGGGCGGCAGCACGCGGATGCGATCGAGCGCCGCCAGCGGCACGTCCTTGCGCAGCTCGATCCACTGCTGGGTCTGGCACATCAGCACGATCGCGATCGGCGCCTGCTGGTACAGCTCCATCAGCGCGGTGAACATCCGGGCCACGCCGTCGGCGCCGACCAGCCCGGCGATCGACTCGATCTGATCGAGGCACAGCACGACCGGGCGGGTCGAGCACACGCACAGCGCGCGCAGCACCTCGAACGCGCGGGCCTCGTCGGCGACGCCGTGGCGCAGGTCGAGCGCGGCGAGATCCTCGTCGGCCAGCTCGGCGGCGCGCAGCCAGTCGACGATCGCCCGCTCGGCGTCGCGATCGGTGATCCGGCACAGCACCTTGCCGAAATCGGCGGGCAGCGCCGACAGCGGCATGAGCCGGCGGCCGCGCTTGTAGAGCAGCGCGCCCAGCGCCGGGTCCTGCTGCGCGAGGTTGCGGAACGCCATCGCGAACTGCTCGCCGCCGATCAGCGCGTTGTCGATGCGCTCGACGACGTCGTCGTCGTCGTGGGCGTGGGCGTCGGCGCGCACCGCCGCCGCGACCAGCCGCAGCGTGTCCCACAGCAGGCGCTCGAGGACGCCGGCCGCGGCCAGGCCCTGCACCGCGTAGCGCGCGATGTGCGCGAACGGCGCCGCCAGATCCTTGAGCGGCGGCACGTCGACGCAGACGTACTGGCCGTCGGCGCGGCGGCGCAGGTGGGCCAGCTGGTGGGTCTTGCCCATGCCGGGGTCGCCGGTGATGAGCACCATCTGCGAGCGCCGCTCGCGGCCGACCACCGCGATGGCCTCGGCGATCGCCATCCGCGCCGGCGCGTGGATCGTGGCGACGTCGGGCGGCGGCAGCGCGTCGGGATCGAGCCGCGCGACCGGGTCGGCGAACGGGCGAGCGTCGAGGAGCACCTGGGCCAGCGTCATCGCTACCTCCGGGCCACGTAGTAGAGGAGTCCGCGGCCGGCGCGATCGATGCCGGCGGCGCGATCGCGGACCGCGGTGGGTGACTGCGCGGCCGACAGGTCGATCGCCCAGCTGCGCTCGAGCTCCTCGAGCGCGGTCGTGACCTCGGCGTCGGACGCGCCGACGCCGCGCCGGCGCAGCTCGGTGCGGACGTCGGGGATCGGGACCAGGCCGCCGAGCCGGCCGCCGGCGTCGAGCTCGCCGATCACCGCGACGATCGTCGAGCGCAGCGCGATCGGATCGGCGGGCGCGGCGGCGGGCGGGGGTGCGGGCGCGGGCGACGCGTGGGGCGCGGCGGCCTCGAGCGCGGCCAGGCGGGCGGCGAGGGCGGCGACGGTGGCCTCGAGGGCAGCCAGGCGGGCCGCCGGCGTCGGGGGCTTGCCCGCGGCAGCGGCGCGGGCCTTGGGCGCCTTCGGCGGCGGCGGCGCGGCGGCCTGGCGGGCGCGCTCGGCCTCGCCGGCGGCGGTCAGACGGACCATCACCGCGCGGCCGTCCTTGCGCGCCTCGAGCCAGCCGGCCTCGACCAGCGCGGCGACCGCGGGGCCGAGCCCGCGCACCTTGCCGGCGGCGAGCTCGACGCCCGGCTCGAGCCGGGTCAGGAGAGAGGCGGGGTCGGCCACGCGCCGATCGTATGCGTCCCCGGGGCTGGCGTCGATCCCCTGCGACAGGGGCGACGCTCCCGGGGCGACCGCGGCCCGCAGTCCTGCCACCGGCGGCCAGCCGGGGCCGGCGGGCGCCGTGTTAGCTTCCGCGGCCATGGCGACGACGGCACCACCCGCAGATGATCGCGCGTTCTTCGGTCACCCCAAGGGGCTGATGACGCTGTTCCTCGTCGAGCTCTGGGAGCGGTTCAGCTACTACGGGATGCGGGCGTTCCTGGTGATCTTCATCTCGACGCCGGTCGCCAAGGGCGGCCTCGGCGAGACCAAGGCCACCGCCGGCATCATCTACGCGCTGTACGGCGCGCTGGTGTACCTGATGAGCCTGCCGGGCGGCTGGGCCGCCGATCGCTACCTCGGGCAGCAGCGGGCGGTGCTGCTGGGCGGCTACGTGATCATGGCCGGCCACATCGTGCTGGCGATCCCGTCGCACTCGACGTTCTACCTGGGCCTGGGGCTCATCATCATCGGCACCGGGTTCCTCAAGCCCAACGCGTCGACGCTGGTGGGCCAGCTCTACGACAAGGGCGACATCCGGCGCGACGCGGGCTACTCGATCTATTACATGGGCATCAACATCGGCGCGTTCTTCGCGCCGATCGCGTGCGGGTTCCTGGCGCAGAGCGCGACGTTCCGCGACGCGCTCGCCGGGTGGGGCATCGACCCCAACGCCGCGTGGCACTTCGGCTTCGGCGCGGCGGCGGTGGGCATGGGCCTGGGCATCGTCACCTTCGCCAGCTCGCGCAAGTACCTCGGCGCGGCCGGGCGCGACCCGGCGCCGCGGCCGGCGGTCGCCGATCGCAAGCCGCTGCCGATGCTGACGTGGGTGGTGGTCGGGGCGGCCGCGGCGGTGACGCTGGCGTTCGGCGTGTACCGCGCGCAGCTGCCGTACGCGTTCGCGATGCAGATGGTCGAGGGCCGGCCGGTGTTCCCGATCGCGCTCGACAAGGCGATGATCGCCGACATCTTCGGCGTGGGCCTGGCGGCGGTCGCGGTGGCGGTGTTCGTGATCATGTACAAGGTGGTCGCGGCCAACCGCGACGAGAAGAACCGGGTGCTGGCGATGGGGGTGCTGTTCTTCGGGTGCCTGTCGTTCTTCGGCATCTTCGAGCAGGCCGGCTCGACGCTGTCGTTCTTCGCCGAGGAGCGCACCCAGAAGTCGGTGTTCGGGATCGACTTCCCGTCGAGCTACTGGCAGTTCGTCAACGCCGGCTGGGTGATCCTGCTGGCGCCGGTGTTCACGTGGCTGTGGGTGTGGCTGGCCAAGACCGGCCGCGAGCCGTTCTCGGTCAACAAGTTCGCGATCGGCATGGTCATCGCCGGCGCCGCGTTCGTGCCGCTGTTCTTCGCGATCCCGACGATCGACGACGGCAAGCTGGTGAGCCCGGTGTACCTGCTGAGCTACTACGCGCTCGCGACGTGCGCCGAGATGTGCATCTCGCCGGTCGGGCTGTCGGTCATGAACAAGCTCGCCCCCGAGCGCCTCGCCGGCTTCGTCATGGGCGTGTGGTTCCTCGCCATCTCGATCGGCCTGTACATCGCAGGGCGCGCCGAGGTCGAGGTCGGCAAGGTCGCCACCAAGCTCGAGTGGGGCACCGGCGGCATCTTCTACATCGTCATGATCTTCGCGCTCGTCGTCGCCGCCATCCTGTTCGCCGCCGCCGGCCCCGTCCGCCGCATGCTCAACGGCCCCGCTCCCCTGCCGACCGCCCGCGCCAAGGACGCCTGACCCCCGACCGACCGAGGGTACTTTTCGCGGGACCGGGGGTACTTTTCGCGGGACCGGGGGTACGTCGTAGGACCGCCAGCGCCGCCACCCCCCCCAGCGCCCCTCCGCCGCGCCGGCCAGCACCGGCGGACCGCCGCGATCGCCCACGCCGCGACGGCGCGTGCCGACGGCACGCGCTGCGGCCCGGCGGCTGCCGGTTCAAGTCGTCGCGGCGGCCAGCGGCGCGACGGTCACGTTGGCGAAGCGACGCAGCCAGTACGTGCCGGCCGGGAAGACCGCGGCCAGGCCCTTGAGCCAGTCGCGCCGCGCGGCCCGGTAGCCGTCGAGGAACGCGCGGAACCGCGCGATCACCGCCCGCGCCGCGACCGGATCGCGCGTCGCGAACCGCGGCCGTAGCGTGCGGCGCACGTCCGGCGTCGTCGCCCGCTGCTCGCACGCTTGCGCCAGCACGCCCGCGACCCCGAGCACCTCGCGCCCGCCATCGGCCCGCGCGCGCGCCGCCGCCTCCTCCACCGCCGCGACCCGCTCGGCCACCTCGCGCCGGAACGCGTCGGCGTCGCCGAGCTCCGGCGGCACCACCATCTTCAGCGTCACCTCCTCGGGCAGCTCGCCGTCCTCGCGGAAGAAGTGGCGCGGCCGCCGCACCGTGATCGTCCGCTCGCCGAGCAGGTCGGCCAGCGTGTTCACCCCCGGCCACTCGGTCGCCCGCTCGACCAGCCCCGCGTTCACCGGGTTCGTCGCGGCGTAGACCACCTTCTCCACCACGGCCGCCCGATCGACCAGCTCGACCACGCACGGCGGATCGCTCGACCAGAACGCCTCGCTCCGCAGCCGCAGCGCATTCATCGATCGCGCCAGCAGCATGTGGAAGTACGCGTAGAACTCGACCCGCCGCCCGAGCCGATCGTACAGCGCGGTGTGGTGGTGGTCCGACATCGCCACCGCGATGATCACGTCGATCCCGTACTTCTCCGCCGCCACCGCCAGGCAGTACAGGAACGTCTGGTTCGCGTCGTCGTCGGGCCGCAGCAAGAACTCGCGCTGCGTGCACCGCCGGTTCAGCAGCACGAACTGTCCGGGCAGCACATCGCGAGGCAACGACACGCCCCGCGCCACAGCAACCCGCGCGCCAACCGCAACCCCGCGATCCCCAACGCCCGCGCTGTCCGGCGTCCGGCCATTTCGTCCGGTTTCCGGACGTTCCCGGACACTCCCGGACACGCGCCGCTGTCCGGCCGCCCACGCGCCCCGACGGGCGCCGCCGCCACCGCCGTGGGAGACTCCGCCCATGCGCGCCACCGCGTTCCTCCTCTGCCTCGCCGCCACCTCGGCGGCCGCCGACCCGGTCCTCTGCGTCCCGCCCCGCGCCCGCGCGTTCACCGCGTGCGCCAAGGGCGCGTCGCTCGGCGAGGACGACGTCGCCCGCTGCAAGGCCCGCGAGGCCCAGCGCAAGCCCACGCCGCCGCGCTTCCGCGTCGACGGCGGCGCCTGGCTCCCGTTCGCCCCCAAGGCCTGGTCCTGCGTCCCGCTCCCCGCCGCCAAGGTGCGCATCGCGATCGAGAACTTCGGCCGCGCCTTCGCCTCGTGGACCCTCGACGCCCGCGCCCCCTGCCCGTCCCAGACCTTCGACGTCATCGGCCCCAACTTCTACGGCGCGATGTACGCCCGCTGCGCGCGCCGCGCCCACCCCAACGCGACGACGCCGCCGGCCTCGCCGTCGCCGTGACGCCGCCATGGGCATGCTGCACGTCGAGCGCGACCGCGTCTCGCTGGCGCGCCTCCTCGCCGAGTCGCCCGCCATCGCGCTGGTCTGCCCGGCCGATCCGCCCCAGCGCATCGCGACCCTCACGACGACCGACGCCGCCGTCACCTTCGCCCAGGCCTACGATCGCTTCCACGTGCTCGCCTGGCTGCGCGCCCCGCTCGACCCGCCGCCGCCCATCATCGAGGTCGACGCGCCCAGCAACGCCGCCGCCGCGCGCGACGCTCACGACCGGGCCAGCGGGCTGTTCGGCCACGTCCACCACGTCGTCGTCGAGCCCGCGCTCGACGTCCCCGCCGCGTGGCGCGACCTCCCCGACGAGCGCCGGCTGCTGTTCCTGGCGCCAGTCCCGTCGACGCCGCCCCGCTTCGCGCTGGTCCACGACGCCGTGCTCGGCCCGGCGGCCCTCGACGCCATCCGCGCCGCGCTACCCGCGCCCACCGCCGCCCCGACTCGCCGCCGCGCGCGACTCGCCATCGCGCTCCTCGCCGCCCTCCTCGCCGCCCTCAGCGCCCTCGCCCTCGCCCTCGGCCGCTGATCAGCGCCGCCGCCGCCGCGCCAGCAGCGCCGCCGCCACCGCCCCCAGCCCGAGCGCGCCCGCCCCGCCGCCGCCGCCGGTCTGGCAGCAGCCGCCGCTCTCGACCGGGAAGTCGACGTCGTCGTCCGCGTCGGGACCACCCACCCCGGCGTCGACGCCGCCGTCGGGCCCCGGGCCGACGCCGCCCACGCACGCGCCGGAGTTCATGTCGCAGGTCCGCCCGCCGCCGCACACCACGCCGTTGCAGGTGTTGCAGCCCGGCAGGCACACGCCCGACAGGCACGCCAGCCCGGCGCCGCACGTCACGCCCTGGCACGCGTCGACGCACGCGCCCTGGTGGCAGATGTAGCCGGCGTCGCAGGTCACCGTCGCGCAGTCGCCCTGCAGGTTCTCGCAGCCCGGCACGTCGTCGATCATCCCGTTGCAGTCGTTGTCGGCGCCGTCGCAGCGCTCGGCCGCCGGATCGAACGAGCGCACGCAGGTGATCGCGCTGCCGACGCACTGGGTGACGCCGTACTGGCACATGCCGGGCTCGCCGGTGTCGCACGCCGTGCCGCCGCCGCTGCACTCGACGCCGGTCACCGCCGTGACCAGGTCGGTGAAGTCGTTGTTGGCCGCGTTGTACGTGTCCTCCCACGCGAAGTAGAACTTGCGCGCGGTGATCTGCGAGTCGTAGACGATCAGGTGGATCAGCGACTGCGCGCCGCTCTGATCGGGGTTGAGCGAGCGCTGCGAGTAGTAGGCGTAGCCCTCGGTCGCGAGCCGATCGACCCGCGCGCAGCAGTCGCCGCCCGCGCACTGCCCGCTGGCGCCGTGCTGCTCGGGCGTCACCAGGAAGAAGCCGATCTCGCCGCCGGCCCACCGCGGATCGTGCTGCACGTCGAGCACCACCTCGGTGCCCTCGGCGGCGTCGCACGCGATCATCGGGTACAGCTGATCGGGCGCCGGTCGGCTGCCGGTGACGTTGTACCAGCCGAAGACGTTCTTGAACCGCGCGGTGCCGCGGCTCACCACCTTGAACGTCAGGCCGCACGTCGGCGTGAACGTCTCGGGCGTCAGCGCCCCGTCCTGCCACGGGTCGAGCCCGGTGTGCTGGGTCGGGATGCAGGTGTTGTCGTTGACCGCGTGGTACAGCGTGGTCTCGCAGGTGCCGTTCGGCACGACGCACGGCCCGGGTGAGGGACACGCCGGCCCGATGTTGCAGCCGGCGCCGCCGGTGCATTCGCACGCGAGCTCGGCCGCCAGCCCGGTCGGCTGACCGCCGGCGCACCCCATCTGCGACGGGATCTGCGCGCCGTTCGGCTGCGTCAGCGGCACGGCCCGCGCGACGCCGACGCCCAGCACGATCGAGATCGACAGCACGCCGACGAGCCTCATGACGGCACGTCGCTACAAGCAACGTGCCAGCCTCACGCGAACCAACGTCGCGAGATCCCACCGACGCACGGCGCCATCGACGTTGCGATCCGCAACCACGCCGCCGCGACCGCGCCACCGCGGCGCGCATCGCGCCTACAGTGCGGCGCCGTGTCGCGCCCGCTCGCCGCCGCGATCGATCGCCCGTTCGACGACCTCGACGCGATCGCCGACGCCCACGACGACCTCACCGACACCGACGTCCGCGAGGCGATCGACGAGGTGCTCGCCCACGCGTTCGTCTGGGGCCAGCCGCTGCCCGCGTGGCCGCGCACCTTCCGGATGCTATCGCGCGCCGGCGACCAGCGGGTCAGCCGCGCCGTGCAGCGCTTCCTCGCCCAGGTCACCGCGAGCGACGAGCTCCGCGCCGTGCCCTGCGGCGCGCCTCGCCACGCCTTGCTCCACGCCGCCGCGCCCCGCGCCAGCGGCCGCGCCGTAGCCGAGTTCATCGGTGACGGCGCGCGCCCGCGCCCACTCGAGGCGCTGTCGCTCGATCTGCTCGAGCCGGGCGACTACGACGCCTGACGCCCGCTACCGGCGCCGGTGGTCCTGGTTGTGCGCGTCGCCGCGGTGGTGATCGTGGTCATGCCCGCGACCGCCGCCGCGCACGCGCCACGTGCCAGCGACCCAGACGTGGCCGCGGCCCCGGCGCTCCCACCGGCCCGGCACCCAGTCCGAATCGGCGCGGGCGCGCTCGTAGTAGCCGGGGCGCCAGTCCCAGCGGTTGCCGTGGCGCTCCCAGTGGCCGTCGACCCACACGTAGCCGGCCTTCACCACGATCACCTCGCGGCGCGGCGGCGGCGGCTCCTCTTCGACGATGACCACCCCCGGCGTGGACACCCAGGCGTGGCCGCGGACGACGCAGGCGCCGGTCGATGCGGTGAGGGCCAGGGCGATGGTCAGACGCGCGATCAACGAGGTTGGCTTCATGGCCCCCCGATCGTGCATCGCCCGTACCAGCGACGCCAGCGGCGAAGCCCGCGAGATCACGATCGCCGCGGCGCGCCGCGGTCACGGCCGTTGCGCAGGCGTCCGTTGCGCCTGCGCCACACTCACCAGGCCAGCGGCAAGGACACCTTGGTCTCGTCCCCGGCCTTGGCGAAGGTCGCCGCGCCCAGCGTGTCCTTGATACATCCGTCCAGCTTGGCCACGCCGCTCGGCTCCTTCAGCACGATGTTCTTCACCGTGCCGTCGGCGCGCACGGTGAAGCGCACCAGCGCGCGCTGCCCCGCGACCTTGCCGCCGCACTTCGCGATCCGATCGCGCAGCGGGCCCACCGCCGCTTGCACCTGCGACGCCGAGAGCGCGCCGCTGACGCTGCCGTCGGGCGGCGGCGGCCGATCGTCGCCCCCGCTCGGCGGCGGCGCGCCGGTGTCCTTGCCCGAGAACGCGATCGCCAGCTGGTAGCTCACCGCGCCGCTGGCGCCGGTCGGCGCCAGCTGGATCGCCGCCACCGCGCGGGTCACGCACTTGTCGAGCTCGGCGCCCAGCTTCGAGGTCACCGCGACGTCGCCGATCGTGCCGTCGCTGGCGATCTTCATCTTGATCGCCGCCGACCCGGCCTTGCCCGGCGCCCGCGCCTGGCACGCCTTGATCGGCGCGCTGGCCGCGAGCAGCTGCTGCTGGATCGTCGCCGCCAGGTCGGGCGTCGCCGCCGCCGCGCCGATCTCGACCTCGCCCTTCCACGCGCCCCCCGGCACGGTCCACACCGCGAGGATGCCGGCCGCGCACTGCGCCGCCGCGCCCTTGCTGATCGCGCTGGCGGTGACCGCGCCGTCGGCCGCGACCTCGACCGCCACCCGCACCGCGCCCTTGACCGGCGCGCGCCAGCACACGCCCATCGCCTTGCCGGCCTCGGCCAGCGCGCCGGCGGCCAGGCCCTTGCCGGCGGCGGGCGGCCCGCCCTTGACGATGCTGACGTCGGCGGCCGCCAGCGACGGCGCCACGAGCAAGCCCACGAGAGCGACACGAGGTGCCACGGTGCGCATGGATGATCTGACGACGTGCATGGCGGTGGGTTCCTTCAATCGCCGAACGTGGCGGCCAGGCGGCCCTTGCGGAACACCCAGGTCGTGCCGGGCGTGGCCGCGATCCAGCGCTCGTCCTTGGTCAGCGGCAGGGTCGCCACCACCGCCACCCGGTCCTTCGGCGTCGTGACCGCGGCGAAGTCGACGGTGACGTCCTCGTCGGCCAGGGTCGCCCGCGCGAACGGCGCCTGCCGCACGATGTGGTGCAGCCGGGTCGAGCAGCGCGCGATCAGCTGGGTGCCGTCGCCGAGCAAGAAGTTGAACGTGCCGCCGACGCCGATCCGCGCGCCGTGCTCGGCCACCGCGGCGGCCAGCTCCGACGGCGCCCGCGGGTAGGCCTTGAAGTCACCGGCGATCGCGCCGAGCAGCGCGCAGAACGCGTACTCGCTGTCGGTGGTGCCGATCGGGTGGAACCGCCCGAGCTTCAGCCGCCGCACGTTCTTGACCGTGCCGTTGTGGGCGAACACGAACTGCCGCCCCCACAGCTCGCGCGCGAACGGGTGGGTGTTGACCAGGCACACCGGGCCGCGGGTGCGCTTGCGCACGTGCGCCACCGCCAGCAGCGTCTTCAGCGGGTGCTCGCGGACGAACCGCGCCAGCGGCGAGTCGGCCGCCGCCGCCGGCTCGCGGAAGATGCGCGCCGCCTTGCCCTCGTACAGCGCCAGGCCCCAGCCGTCGGCGTGGTGGCCGGTGCGACCGCCGCGCGCCGCGAGGCCGGCGAACGAGAACACGATGTCGGTCGGGACATTGCACTCCATCCCGAGCAGCTCGCACATGGCGGGGCATTGTACGCGCACTCGCCGCGGCTGTGCGACGATGGCGCCGCGTGCATCACGACTTCCGCCTCTACGCCCACCGCGGCTGCCCCGCCGAGCTGCCCGAGAACACGATGCCGGCGTTCCAGCGCGCGCTCGACCTCGGCGTCGACGCGCTCGAGATGGACGTGCACCTGACCCGCGACGGCCACCCGCTGGTGTCCCACGATCCCGAGGCGACGCGCATGGGCGGCCGCTCCGCGGCGTGGCGCGACCTCGACCTGCGCGATGCCCAGGCCATCGACCTCGGCCACGGCTTCGTCGCCGCCGGCGGCGCGCGGCCGTTCGTCGGCCAGGGCTTCCGCGCGCCGACGCTCGAGGAGGTGCTCACCACCTTCGCGGCGGTCCGGCTCAACGTCGACGTCAAGCAGTGGGAGCCGCCGATGGTGAAGCCGCTGCTCGCGCTGCTGCGCCGGCTCAAGGCCGAGCACCGGGTCACGCTGGCCAGCTTCCGCGCGCGCACGCTGCTGGCGGTGCGCCGCCGCGGCTACGGCGGCGAGACCGCGCTGGCCCAGACCGAGGTCGCGGCGCTGCTCGCGCTGCCCCGGCGGGCGATCCGCGCGCTGCCGTTCGTCGGCACCGCCGCCCAGGTGCCGCTGAAGGCCGGCCCGATCCGCTTCGATCGCGCGGCGTTCATCGATCGCTGCCACGACCTCGGCCTGCGGGTCGACTTCTGGACCGTCGACGATCCCGCCGAGGCCCGCCGGCTGATCGGCCTGGGCGCCGACGGCATCATGACCGACGACCCGGCGACGATGGCGCCGGCCTTGCGCGCCAGCGTCAGGTGACCCGGATGCGGAGCTGCCCGCCGTCGGGCAGGTCCTTCAGCTGCGCGGCGAGCTCCGCGTGGAAGTCGATCACCTCGGCCGCGACGACCGCCTTGAGCGACACGCCCTGCGCCGCCTCGGCGGTGCACAGCGGCGGGTACGCCATCAACAGCTGCCCTGGCGCCAGCGGCGTGGCGCGCACGTACTGGTGGCCGAGCCAGCGGTCGGGGGCGGCCAGCGCCGCGGCGAAGAAGCCGTCGATGTCGACGCGGCAGTCCTGCCAGCGCCCGGTCTCGGCGTCGAGCCGCACGACCCGGTCGTCGCGCCACACGAACTGGTTGCCCAGCCCGTCCTGCGCGAAGCACACGTCCTTGCGCCCCAGCTCGTAGCCGCGCTTGAGGTGCGTCCGCGCCACCGGCAGC
This sequence comes from Myxococcales bacterium, assembly GCA_016794525.1. GTDB lineage: Bacteria > Myxococcota_A > Polyangia > Haliangiales > Haliangiaceae > UBA2376. Next base: position 38,082 of record JAEUJY010000173.1, on the reverse strand, counting down.
GAGTGCCACGTCGGCTCGATGCACACGCCGCGCACGTGCAGCGCGCCGCCCAGCGCGATCCAGCCGTTGGTGCCGCGCAGGTAGCCGGCCAGCGGCGCCGGCAGGCCGTCGAGCAGCTCGGGCGGATCGTGGGCCGGCCCGGTGAAGGTGACCTCGGGGAACCGGTGCGGACCGATCGTCAGCGTCGTCACCCTCGCAGCGTCGCACGGATGCGCCGCCCTGGCCTCGCGCGTAAGCCCCGCGCCGTGCGATCGTTACTGACCCGTGCGCACGGCCTGGCTGCTCTTGCTCGCCGCGACCGCCTGTGGCGGTCCGATGCGGGCGTACCCGCGGTGGACGCTCGACGGCGACACCCACTTCGCCCACGGCTGCCTCGACGCCGACGCCTTCGTCCGGGTATCGGGCAAGACCGGGGTCGGCGTGACGCTCGCGCTGCGCTCCCACGCCACCTGCGCGGTGCGGATCACCCGCGCCGAGCTGATCGTCGACCAGCTGCGGGTGCCGGCCGAGGTGCCGCCGCCGCCGGCGCTGCCCGGCCGCACGCTGGCCTACGTCTGGCTGCCGTTCGCGTTCGACAACAACGCCGCGTGGAACGACGACCACCGCGCCGGCCGCTTCGAGCTCGAGCTGGCGATCGGCGACGAGGCGCCGGTGACCTGGACCATCCCCGCGCACCACGCGTTCGTCGCCGGCCGCTGGGACGAGTCGACCACGAGGACCTACTGATGCGCGCCGTCGCCCTCGCGCTGTGCGCCACCGCCGCGGTGGCCTGCACCAAGACCCGCTACTCCTCGACGGTGAACGCGCCCGGCAACGCCACGCTGGCGCCGCCGCCGTTCGAGAACGGCGATCCCGCGCTGTACGTCGCGCCCAGCGACCCCGGCGAGCGCGAGCTGTACGTCGGGCCGGGCGTCGTGTTCGGCCCCGGCATCGGCCGGCGCGAGCTGGGCTCCGACGACACCGCGGTCGAGCTCGGCATGTTCCTGCGCCTCGCCTACCAGGAGCGCGCCACCAGCCACCGCCGCGACGATCTGCCGATGCCCAAGCTCGGCGCGTGGGCGCTCAACCTCGGCTGGGCGCCGTTGCAGTACGCGAACCGCGCCGAGCTCGGGCCGGTCCACGTCGAGGTCGAGCGGCAGTGGCTGGTCGCCACCGTCGGCCTCGGCGCCGCGGTCTACACCGACGACGGCAACGCCGGCATCCAGGCGACGCTGGCGGCCAAGCCGTACGGCGTGCGCTTCCGCTACATGGCCGAGACCGGCTTCGAGGTCTTCGGCGCGTTCCAGCTCGAGCTGCCCACTGCGATCACCTGGAGCCGGTAGCAGTCGCGGCGCCCGCCGCGACGGCCCCGTGCCCGTGCCCGTGCCCATACCCGTGCCCGTGCCCGTGCCCGTGCCCGTGCCCGTTCACTGTCTCCCGATCCCGATCCCGATCCCGATCCCGTCTCTGAGGAGGCCACAGGATCGAGGGAGATCGGGCACGGGCACGGGCACGGGCACGGGCACGGGTTCACCCCGCGGTCTGCAGCCCGGCCGCGATGCCGCTGATCGTCGTGAAGATCGCGGTGGCGATCCGCGCCAGCTCCTCGGCCGGCGCCGCGGCGGCCTCGCCGGCGCGGGCTCGACGCAACAGCTCGATCTGGCAGTGGCTCAGCACGTCGAGGTACGGGTTGCGCCGCCGCACCGACTCGGCGAGGTGCGGGCGATCGGCCAGCCGCAGGTCGAGGCCGGCCAGCTCGGCGAGCAGCGCGCGGGTGCGCGCGTGTTCGTCCTCGATCTGCGCGAACAGCGTCGCGTCCGCCGGCTCGGCCAGCGCCGCGTAGGCGCGCGCGACGTCGAGGTCGGCGCGGATCAGCGCCAGCTCGGCGTTGTGGGTCAGCGCGCCGAGGAAGCGCGAGCGCTTGATCACGTCGACCGCGCGGTCCTTGCCGATCGCCGCCACCAGCCCGGCCAGGCCGCTGCCCATGCCGAACCAGCCGGGCACGCCGTGGCGCGACTGCGTCCACGAGAACACCCACGGGATCGCCCGCAGGTCGTCGAGCGAGAAGCCGGCCTTGCGCGACGCTGGCCGCGAGCCCAGCGGCAGCTTGCCGACGTGCTGGATCGGCGTCGCCGCCAGCGTGTAGCGCGCCAGCCGATCGCGATCGGCGGTGAGCCCGCGGTAGGCGTCGATCGCCGCCGCCGCGGCGGTGTCGAGCGCGGCGTCGAACCGCGGCAGGTCCGCGCGGCGCTCGTCGGCGGTGGCCCGCAAGACCGCGCCCATCGTCAGCTCCAGGTCGCGGTGCGCGATCTCGGCCCGCGCGTAGCGCGACGTGATCGTCTCGCCCTGCTCGGTCACGCGCACCCGGCCGCGCAGCGCCGCCACCGGCTGCGCGCGGATCGCGTCGCCCGCCGGCCCGCCGCCGCGGCCGATCGCGCCGCCGCGGCCGTGGAACACCGTCAGCTCGAAGCCGGCGCCGCTGGCGACCTCGGCGAGATCGAGCTGCGCCTGGCGCAGCGCCACCGCCGAGCCGAGGTAGCCGACCTCCTTGCCCGAGTCCGAGTAGCCGAGCATGACCTCGAGCTCGTCGCCCAGCTCGTGCTTGATGATCGGGTGGACGACCATCTCGCGGGCCAGGCCGCCGGCGCCGCGCAGGTCGGCCAGCTGCTCGAGCAGCGGCACCGGCCGCAGCTCGCCCGGCGCCAGGCCGGCGGCGCGCGCCAGGAACACCACCTCGAGCACGTCCGACAGCTGGCTGGTGAAGCTGATGACGTAGCGCTCGCACGCGCGCTCGCCCAGCTCGCGGCACGCGCGCCCGACCATGTCGAGCGTCGCCAGCACGTCCTGGGTGGTCTCCGACAGCCCGCGGCGATCCCATACCGGCTGCACCGGCCGCGCCAGCACCTCGTCGAGCACGCGCCGCCGGCCGGCCTCGTCGAGCGCAGCGTAGCCCGGGCGCCCGCCGGCCGCGAGCAGCTCGGCCACCACCTGCTCGTGCACGCCGGAGTGCTGGCGGATGTCGACGGTGGCCAGGTGAAAGCCGAACACCTCGACCCGGCGCTGGCACGCGCGCAAGAGCCCGCGCGCCAGCCGGCCGAAGCCCGCGGCGATCAGGCTCTCCTCGAGCAGGCCGAGGTCGCGCTGATAGCCGGCGGCGTCGACGTAGCCGGCCTCGCCGCGGGCCAGCGTCGCGCGCAGCCGCGCCGCCATGTAGAACAGCTTCTCGCGCCACGGCTCGTGCGGCGTGCGCGGCCGCGCCCGCGCCGCGATCTCCGGCAGCCGCTCGCGATCGCGCACCAGGCTGTGCTCGAGCGCGGTGACGCCCGCCGGCTCGGCGCCGCGGTGGGCCGCCACCGACAGCGTGCGGCCCAACGCCTCGACGTCCTGCAGGTAGCGCGCGAGCACCGCGGCGCGCTGCCGCTCGAACGCCGCGCGGGTCACGTGGGCGCTGACGTTGGGGTTGCCGTCGCGATCGCCGCCGACCCAGGTGCCCCAGCGGAAGAACGTCGGCAGCCGCCACGTGCGCTCGGGCCAGCACGCGGTCAGCGCGTCCTCGACCTCGGCGTAGACGTCGGGCGTCACCTCGAACAGCGTGCGGCGGAACACCTCGAGCGTCGCCTCGATCTCGTCCTCGGGCGTCGGCCGCCGGGTGCGCGACTCCTCGGTGCCGAGCAGCGCCAGCACCTCGGCCGCCAGCTCCTCCTCGGCGTCGCGCCGCGCCGCGCCGCCCAGCGGCCGCTCCAGCAGATCCAGCCGATCGCCGATCGCGCCCAGGTGATCGAGGATCGAGCGCCGCCGCGACTCGGTCGGGTGCGCGGTCAGCACCGGCATCACCAGCGCGCGGCCGAAGAACGCGACGACGTCGTCGGCGGTCATGCCGGCGTCGCGCATCGCGTGGACCGCCGCCGCGACGCCGTCGGTCGCGCACTCGCGGCCGCGCAGCACGCGGATCCGCTGCTGCTCCTCGGCGGTGTTCATCAGGTGGCACCAGTGCGTGAACACCCGCGCCACGTCCTCGATGTCGTCGAGCGGCAGCCCCGCGATCCGCGCCGCCAGCGCCGCGCGCCCGCCGGGCAGCGCGCCGGCGCGCAGGCGGGTGGCGTCGTCGCGCAGCGCGTGCACCAGCGCGGCCAGCCGCTCGCCGGCCAGCTCGCGAGTCGCCGCGGTCAGCGCCGCGCCCAGACGTTCGAGATCGGCTTCGAGCAAGGGCGCGCGGTTCGGCACGCGGCGGTTGTACACCGCCGCGCGTCAGCGGGTCAGGGCGCCTGGCAGGCGAGCCACTCGCCGAGCTGCAGCCGCTCGGCCATCGACGGACGTTCACCGTCGGGCGGCATCGACGTGTTGACCGCCGCCGGGCCGGCCGCCGAGGTCTCGTCGATGTGCGCCCGCACGGCGCGGACGCCGAACACCGTGTCGAAGTCGTGGAAGCTCGGCGCGCCGTGACGATCGGCTCCGGTCAGCGCGCGGGCGTGGCAGCGGGTGCAGTAGCGGGTCATGAACGCCTGGCCGAAGCTGTCCCAGGTCAAGGTCGACCCCGGCGGACACGTCGCCTCGGTCGGCGGCCCGAACAGCGCCGACTCGCCGCACGCCGCGACCGCCGCCAGCGCGGCCGCCGCCAGCGCGGCCGCCGCCGCGCGGCTCACTGCCAACCACTCCACGTCATCGCGCCGTGCAGCTCGAGCCGCACCGACACCGCCAGCGGCGCGGCGCCGCCGTTTCGCACCAGCACGAACCACTCGCCCTGGGCCGACGGGACGAACCCGTAGTCGACCGTCAGCTGCGCCAGCCCCTCGGTGACAGTCTGGGTGCCGCCGCCGGCGTGGCCGTGGATGTTCCAGTCGATCGCCGGGGTCGCCGCCGCGAGGTGCAGGTCGGCGCGGTCGGCGGGCCCGCCGGTGAGGATGCCCTCGGCGATCTCGCCGACCCCCAGCGTGCGATCGGCGGTGACGATCTCACGAGGCGCGGCGTCGACGCCGCCGGCGTCGATCGCGGGCGTGGCAGGATCGTCGCCGCAGGCGGTGATGGGGAGCAGCGAGGCGAGCGAGGTGAGCAGGAGCAGGTGGCGCATCGGGGTTCCTTCCGGCCAGCGACCGGGGCGATCAGTAGTGGTAGGCCAGCGAGAGCTGGCCGCGGGTGATGAACGCGTCGCTGACCGCCGGCACGCTGAGCGCGGCGCCGACCTGGTAGCGACCGCGCCCGTAGGTGACGCCGCCGGTGGTGATCAGGCGCCGCGCGCCGTGGGCGATCGGCTGACCGAACAGCCCGCTGGCGCGGACCGCCAGGCCGCGCGGCCCGAACGCGACCGCGCCGCCGAGCTCGACGGTGACCTCCTCGGCTCCCATCGGATCGATCAGCGGCCACAGCTCGGCGCCGTGGGCGTGGGTCGCGTGCGCGGCGCCGTCGCCGAGCGCGCGGGCGTAGGTCACGGTCGCGTCGGCCGCGTACCGCCCGCGGTGGGTCCGCGCCGCGGCGCCCGCCGCCACCATGACGTGCCCCATGCCGCGCCCGGCGTCGGCGTCGCCGGTCGGCAGCGTGGCGCCGCCGAGCGCGCTCACCGCGACCGCCGCGCCGCGCGGGGTCAGCCGCACCGCCAGCGCCGCGGCCAGATCGTCGAGGCCGACGCCGTGATCGGCGACCCGGAACGCCCCGAGCCGCGCCTCGGCGGTCACCCGCCGCCAGGTCACGTCGACCACGAGGTCCGCGCCCTGGTAGTCGCGCTCGATCATCATCGGCGTGGTGAGCGCGGGGACCCGCGCGACGCCCGCGGTGACCCGCGTCCCGACGGTGATCGCCACCGCCGGCGCCGCCGCGGCGCCGGTCGGCCGCGGCGGCGTGTCGATGTGGCAGTGCTGCGCGCGCGCTGGTGCGGCGAGCGCGCCGAGGACGGCCACCGCGATCGCGGACGCGAGCGTCGGGGCCAGGTGGTGGGGGCTCATGGGTGCTCCTGGGGCGACGCTGGCGGCGGCGCGAACGGGTCGGCCAGCGTCGGATCGGCGACGAAGGCGTCGTCGGTCAGCGCGCGCAGGAACGCGAGCAGATCGGCGCGCTCCTCGACCGTGATCGTGAAGCCGTTGACCAGCGGGCTCTTGTTGGGGTTGGTGCGGCCGTCGCCGGCGTCGGGTCCGCCGACGATCAGCCGGCCGCCGCGGGCGTAGATGTCGACCACCTCCTCGAGCGTCGCGACGCTGCCGTCGTGCATGTACGGCGCGGTCAACGCGATGTTGCGCAAGGTCGGCGGGCGGAACCGACCGCGATCGGCCTCGAGGAACGTGAACTCCCACAGCCCCGGGTCGCTCGCCGGATAGCTCGCGTACAGCCCGGTGTTGAAGAAGTGCGGCTCCTGGCTCGGCAGCCCGGCGTGGTCGGTCGCGATCGTGAAGTTGAAGCCGCCGTGGCAGTGGTGGCACTCCAGCACCTCGCTGAAGAACAGCGCCTGCCCGCGCAGCTCGGCGTCGGTGAGCGCCGTGAGGTCGCCCTGCCGGTAGCGATCGACGCGCGAGCCGCCGGAGATCAGCCGGCGCTGGAACGCCGCCAGCGCCCGCGCGACGTTGCCGAACGCGATCGGCTCGGCCTCGCCGGGGAACGCCGCGGCGAACCGCGCGACGTAGCCAGCGTCGGCGCTCAGCCGCGCCAGGATCTCCGGCTCGTGCCCCGAGATGCCCAGCTCGACCGGGTGCTTGCCGAACATCGGGATCAGCGCCTGGGCCTCGAGCGTGCGCGTCACCGGGCTGGCCCACGTGTACGACGGGTTGTAGGCGACGTTGGTCAGGCCCATGGCGTTGCGGCGCAGCACGGTCCCGGTCGACCCGCTCGGCGTGACCTTGCCATCGGCGAACGCGCGGGCCTGCAGGTGGCAGCTGCCGCACGCCTGCGTGCCGTTGGCCGATAGCCGCACGTCGTAGAACAGGTAGCGGCCGAGCTCGGCGAGCTCGGCGGTGAGGCGCTGATCGGGCGGCAGCCGCGGCACGGGGAAGCCGGCGGGCAGCGCGAACGGCCAGCTCGGCGGGGCGGCGTCGATCGGCGCGTCGAGTCCGGCGTCGACGCCACCGTCGAGCGCGGCGCGCCCGTCGTCGCCGCACCCGGCGATCGTCGCCACGCCCAGGGCGAGCGCGAGCGCGCGCATCACGGCACCGTGAACAACAGCTGGGGCCCGGCCGCGGCGGCGCCGTAGGGCAGCCCGAGCTTGGGGAAGATCGTGTCGCACTCGGGGTCGCCGGGGAACGACATGCACCCGGGCGCGGTCATCGCGGTGTTGACCGCGACGTCCTCGCCGGCCAGCACCGGCGCGATGTCGGCGACGATCGTATCGGTCGCGGCGTCGAAGCCGGTCAGCGCGATCGCCGCGCGGTTGGGGTTCACGCACGCGCCGGTCGGCGGCTGCTGCGGATCGGTGCCGGGGCACCCGGTCGAGCCGACGTGCAGGTTGAAGCCGGCGCCGCCGACGACCCCGTCGATCTTGACGAACTTGTAGCCGCTCTGCCACGCCCACAGCATCCCGGGCGCGTTGTACGGCGCGGTCGCCAGCGCCGGATCGAGGTGGTTGCGATCGGCGGGGATGCCGAGCGTGAACGCGATGCCGGCGTAGCTGCCGGTCGGCACCGTGCCGGTCAGCGTGGTGTAGGTCGCGGCGGTGCCGGTCTGGCACGTGCCGGTGTTGTCCTCGAAGTCGAGCAGCGCGACGCCGTCGGCGGTCTGGTTGGCGTTGACGTCGAGGGTGATCGGCACCGGCGCCCCGCCGCCCGCCGGGATCAGCGCGGGCGCGGACACGAAGAACCGGAAGTCGGCGCCGACGTAGCTGGCGGCGCTGGTGCCGATGCCGGCGTAGGCCTGACCGCAGGCGAACGGCGCGCCACCGACCTTGGCGGCGAAGCGGATCGCCACCGCCTGGGTGGTCGGGGCGTCGATCACCACCGCGTCGGGCGGGGCGGCGTCGACGTGGACGTGATCGTGATCGTCGCCGCAGGCGACGAGCGTGGTGAGCGTGAGCGTGGCGAGCGTGGCGAACGTGGCGCCGAGCGCCGAGGTTGGACGCGTAGACATGGACATGGACTCCGAGCGAACAGGTGCGAACGGTGGACGTCGCCGCGCGCCGCCAGTGAGACGGCGACGACGACGCTCCTGAGCGCCGCGCGCCGCAGCGGGCGGACGCGACGAACCAGGTGGGCGCGATGCAGGTACGCCGGACCGACGGCGCCCGAACGACGGGTGCACGCGGGCCGACGCGGCTGACGCGCTACCGTCGCGGCGGCGGGCTCGGCGGCGGATCGGCCGCGCGGTCATCGAGCGCGGGCGCGACCAGGGCCGGCGCCGACTCGGGCAACACGCGGACCGCGCCGTCGACCGGCGTCAGGTCGAGCTCGTGCGCCGCGAGCGTCACCTCGGCCGACCGGCTCCGACAGCTCTTCATCGTCGCCGAGCCGTCGCCGCGGTGGTTGCCGTCACCCGCGGGACAATCGACGCAGCCACAGTCGTGGTGCGCGTCGTGATCGCCGCAGCAGCAGGTCACAACCGCGGCGGTCGCGGTCGGCAGCGTCACCACCGCCACCGCCAGCATCGTCACCAGCGCCACGGCGCGGCCAACAATGCGGAGCATGCGGATCGACACGCTCCCCTTGTGGCTCCGGACTTGATCTACGTCAACCGCCAACGGGGGCGCCGCGACGATCGAACGCAGCCGCCTACTCTTCCTTGAGCCCCAGCGCCTTCACCGGCAGCGGCGGCGGCTTGGGGTCGCTCACGCCGACGACCTCGAAGTCGTAGTTGAGGTCCTTGTCGGCCAGCGGGTGCACCAGCCGCACCTCGACGTCGTCGCCGGTCACCTTCTCGATCGCCAGCACCACGTCCGAGCCGCCGGCGGCGCCCTTCGCGGTGAACCGCTCCCCCGCCTTCAGCTTGGCGTCCTTGGGGAACTCGGTCTTCTTCATCTTCTTGACCGGCGCCAGCTTGGGGTCGCCGAAAGCGTCCTTGGCCTTCAGCACGCCCTTCTTCTTGGCGCCCTTCTCCAGCCCGTCGAGCAAGCGCTCGACGCCGGGCAGCATCGAGCCGCCGCCCTGGATGAACTCGACGACGCTCTTCTCGAGGGTCTCGCCGCCGACCACCGAAAGATGGACCTTCAGGCGTACCCGGACGCCAGCGCTGATCTTCACGGAACCACTCTACACCGCGCGTGCGATCGGGGTCGCGCCCCCAGCCACGATCGCGACATCGTGCCCGGGGATCCGTGAATGCGCGTTGACGAGCCGCGTCGAACCTCCCGCCAACTCGTTGTCGCAATTTGGCTTTTGCAAGGTTGCCAATCGGCACGGATCCCGCATAACTGTCGTCAGCCAAGATGTCGCGCAGCCGCCTACATGTCGTCACCGTCGCGCTCGTCCTCGCGCTGGCGGCGTGTGGCGCCAGCCGGCAGCCGCAGCTCAAGGTGCTGTCGGTCGAGAGCGCCGCGGCCCGCCCCAGCGACATGATCCTGTTCGTCGAGGTCGTGAACCCGGCCGGCCGGCCGCTCGAGCTGCAGCGGCTGCAGTACCGCTTCGAGCGGTCGGCGCAGGTCGCCGGGGTCGAGCCGGTCCACGGCGAGGTCAAGCTGGCGCGCACCGTCGACGCCGGCGCCGCCATCGTCGTCGAGGTGCCGCTGCCGATCGACGACGCGATGCGCGGCCAGGAGCTGACCCTGGCGGGCCGGTTGTACGCGACCCAGGACGACCTGCAGCGGTCGTTCGCGGTCCACGCGCACGTCGACGCGGTGCAGTAGCCACGCCTCGCGTTCGTAAGGGCGTGTCGGCTGGCGCCTCGCCGCCGATCGTGTAGTGTCCGCCGCGATGATCGAGTCGCGCTCTCGCTGGCATGACCTCGCCGCCCGCTCGCTCGCGGGCGAGCTCCCCACCCGGGCCGAGGCCGCCGCGGTCCTCGCCGCCCCCGCCACCGACACGCTGGCCTTGCTCGACGCCGCGTACCAGGTGCGCCGCCACCACTGGGGCCAGCGGGTGCTGCTGCACGTCCTCGACAACGCCAAGGCCGGCGCCTGCCCCGAGGACTGCGGCTTCTGCTCGCAGTCGTCGCGCCACGGCTCGCCCGGCGGCGAGGCGCCGATGAAGTCGGTCGACGAGCTGGTCGAGGGCGCGCGCCGCGCGGTCGCCGCCCAGGCCCGCCGCTACTGCATGGTCACCGCCACCCGCGGCCCGTCGCAGCGCGACCTCGACACGATCTGCGCCGCCGCCGAGCGGATCAAGGCCGAGGCGCCGATCGAGCTGTGCGCGTCGCTCGGGCTGCTCACCGCCGCCAAGGCCGCGCGGCTGCGCGCCGCCGGCGTCGATCGCTTCAACCACAACCTCGAGACCAGCGAGCGCTACTACGATCAGATCGTCTCGACCCACCGCTGGGCCGATCGCGTCGAGACCGTCAAGCTCGCGCGCGACGCCGGCATGCAGACCTGCGTCGGCGGCATCGTCGGGCTCGGCGAGGGCCAGGACGACCTGCTCGACCTCGCGTTCGCGCTGCGCGACCTCGACGTCGACTCGGTGCCGGTCAACTTCCTCGACGCGCGCCCCGGCACGCCGCTGGCCGATCGCCCGCAGGTCGAGCCCGGCTACGCGCTGCGCGCGCTGTGCATGTTCCGCTTCGTCCACCCGCGCACCGACCTGCGGGTCGCCGGCGGCCGCGAGGTGACGCTGCGCGCGCTGCAGGTGATGGCGCTCTACCCCGCCAACTCGATCTTCACCCAGGGCTACCTGACGACGACCGGCGCCACGCCGGCCGCCGACCACCAGATGATCCTCGACGCCGGCTTCACGCTCGAGCTCGAGGACGGCCGCGAGGTCGCCGCCGATCCGATCGCGGTCGCCGACGTGCTGGCGCCGCGCAAGCCCGAGCCGCGCCGCCTGCCGCTGGCGTGATCGCGCGTCACGCCGCCGGCAGGTAGACGGTGAACGTGCTGCCGCGTCCGGGCGCCGTGTCGACGGTGATCGTGCCGCCGGTCTGGGTCACGACGCCGAACGCCACCGGCAGCCCGAGGCCGGTGCCGGTGCCGGGCGGCTTGGTCGTGAAGAACGGCTCGAACACGCGGGCCCGGGTCGCCGCGTCCATGCCGGTGCCGGTGTCGGCGACCGCGACCGCGACGTAGCTCCCGGGCGTCACCACCGCCGGCAGCTCGACCGCCGGCGCCGCCGACAGCACCAGCTCGCCACCGTCGGGCATCGCGTCGCGCGCGTTGATCGCCAGGTTCAGCAGCACCAGCTCGATCTGCGCGCGGTCGACGTGCACCGGCGGCAGCGCCGGCGCCACCCGGGTGCGCACCGCGATCGCCGCCGGCAGCGTCCGCTGCAGCAGCCCGACGGTGTCGGCCAGCAGCTCGTCGACGGCGACCGCCCGCGGCGCCAGCGCCTGCTGGCTGCCCAGCGCCAGCAGCCGCCGGGTCAGGTCGGCGCCGCGCCGGGTGGCGGCCAGCACCTCGGTCATCAGGCCGGCGGTGTCGGCGTTGCCGCGCCGCTGCGCCAGCTGCGCCGACGCGGTGATCACCGTCAGCAGGTTGCCGACGTCGTGGGCGATGCCCGCGGCCAGCCGGCCCAGCGCCTCGAGCCCCTGCACCTGGCGCAGCTGCTCCTCGATGCGGCGGGCCTCGGTGACGTCGTGGATGATCGACAAGAGCAGCGTGCGGCCCGCCAGCGTGATCGGCCCGCTCGCCACCTCGACGTCGGCGATCGTGCCGGCGCGGGTGCGGTGGCGAAACTCGAACTTCGACCGCCGCCGCGTGCGCGCGCGCTCCATCTCGGCGGCGATCTCGGCCGGCGACGCGGTGTTGATCTCGTAGATCGTCATCGCCCGCAGCTCGGCCAGCTCCCAGCCGTAGAACCGCACCGCCGCCGGGTTGGCGTCGACGATGCGCCCGTCGGCCGGATCGATCAGCAGCTTGCTGACCGCGTTGACCTCGAACAGCGCGCGGAACAGCGGATCGCTGGTCGACGACGCGCGCCGGTACCAGATCCGGTGGACGCGGGCGTCGAGCACGACGTCGGCGCCGTCGTCGTCGGCGCTGGCCGCCCACGGCTCGCCCGGCTGCACCGTCGCCCCCGGGCTCGCCCACACCACCACCCCCTCGCGCTCGACCACCGTCAGCCCCGGGCGGACCGCCAGCACCCGCGCCACCACCGCCAGTTCGGATCCCGGGGTCAGGCTCACCGGCCGACGATAGCAGGCCGGCGGCGCCCCCGATCGGCGCCGATCAGAAGTCGGTCCACGAACCGCCGTCACAGGCGAAGTTGCCGGTGCCGGTGTCGTCGACGAACATGCCGAACGCGACGCACATCTCGAAGCCGAAGCCGAGCGGCCCGGCGGTGTCGTTGTTCCACTCGCAACGCACCTTGAGCTGGTCGCCGGGCACGAACATCTTGGGCGCGTCGGGCTCCCAGCGCAGCTCGGGCGGGTGGAACGTGAACGACTCCTGCCACGCGGTGTCGAACAGCCGCTCGGTGGTCGCCGCGTGGGTGTGATCGATCTGGATGCGCGTGCCCCAGCGGTGCATGTGCGGGGCGAAGTACCAGAGCTTCAGCGTGCGATCGACGTTGCACGTCGTCTCGAACGCCGACACGCCGGGCGGCACCTGGATCGTCGAGTCGAGGAACGCGGTCGAGCCCGACGGCGTGTAGGTCTGGCCGGGGTCGGCGAACTCGAGGTTCACGACCGACTGGCCGTCGACCGCCTCGGTCCCGGCGTTGAGGTAGTGGTGGTTGATGACGATCTGCGCGCCCGGCGGGATCTTGTAGACGAGGTTGCCGGGCGCGACGTTGGCGATGCCGTCGCCGGGGTTGCCGGCCAGGTAGCGGAAGCTCGCCATGTCGTTGTCGGTGCACACCCGCTGGGTGCCGGCCGGCAGCTTCTGGGTCGTGTAGTAGACGATCGTGTGGTGGCCGAAGTCGGTCTGGTAGCCGATCGTCGAGCGCACGTCGGCACCGTCGGGCAAGACCGCGTCGGTCCAGGTGCACACCTCGACCTCGGTGCCGGGCGCGACGTCGCGGAAGATCGGCGTGATCACCTGCAGGCCGTTGGCCGGCACCGGCGGCACGTTCAGGCCCGGCAGGATCTCCTGCGTGTCGGTCGGCGGATCGTCGGCGCAGCCGACGGCGGCGGTCGACACGAGCGCGAGGGCGAGCAGCTTCTTCATCGGGACCTTCCTTGGCGAGAACGTGACGATCACGGGCCCAGACACACCGACGGCGTGCAGCCGCACTGGTTGCCGGCGTTGCAGGTGCACTCGGCGCCGGTGCCGCACTGATCGGCGGGCCCGGTCGCGGAGCAGGTCTTGGTACAGAAGTGGGTGTTGGCGTCGCCCAGCGACGAGCACAGCGGCGCCTGCGGGTTGGTGCAGTCGCCGAGGCTGGCGCAGAACCGCCCGACGCCGACCTCGTTGCCGACGTCGCCGGGGAAGCCGCAGTCGGACACGAACGCGTCCGGCGACGGCGCATCCACGGCGGTCCCGCCGTCGTCACCGCCACACGCGACGCAGAGGACCAGCGCGCCCACGCGCGGCCAGCCCCGGAGCAGATCCCGACATCGACCCATGGGCGGACGCTGGCACGCGCGCTCGACGGCGGTCAACGGACGAACGTGTGACCTGAGCTGACACCGCGATTCTGATCAGCTGATCAGATCTGAGCAGCGCCGGGCCGATCGGCGACGGCGTGCTAGCGTGCCGGCGTGCGCATCGACAAGGTCTACACCAAGGGCGGAGATCACGGGCAGACGTCGCTCATCGGCGGCGACCGCGTCAGCAAGGCCAACCCTCGCATCGAGGCGTACGGCACCGTCGACGAGCTCAACGCCACGCTGGGGCTGGTCCGCACCGCGCTCGAGACGTCGGCCGCCGGCGATCACCTGATCCCGATCATCCACCGCGTCCAGAACGAGCTGTTCAACCTCGGCGCCGAGCTGGCCACGCCCGATCCGGCGCGCCGGGCCAAGCTGCCGCGGGTCGAGCTGCGCCACGTCGACGCGCTCGAGCGCGACATCGACGCGCTCAACGACAGCCTGCCGCCGCTCACCAGCTTCGTGCTGCCGGGCGGCGGCGCCGCCAGCGCGCACTTCCACCTGGCGCGCACGGTGTGCCGGCGCGGCGAGCGCCTGCTGGTCGCGCTGGGCGCGCACGAGGATCTGGGCGAGCTGCCGGTGGTCTACCTGAACCGGCTGTCGGACGCGCTGTTCGTCTTCGGCCGCTGGGCCGCGATGAAGGACGGGCGCACCGAGCCGCTCTGGACCCCGGCCACCACCTGAGCCTCACCGCCCCGCGCGAGGGCCGCGCGCGGCGTGTGGATGGGCGCGGGCGAGGTCGGCTTGACGCACTGTACGCCCAGCCACACTCGTATCACCTGGTTCGTATCGATATTTTACAGTTTGTATCGATCGAGGTCTAATCGTCGAGGAACGAAGCGACCTCGATTCGGGGCTACCCCGTGATTCTGCGTACATCCTTTTCGGGTGATCTCGGCACCCGCCTTGCTCTGGAAGCTCGGCGTGCGTCACCTCATCGCCTCGGTCGTCGCCCTCGGAATGACGGTGCTGGGAAGTCAGGCGGCGCAGGCGGGGCCCAAGCTCGACTACATCTGGGGCGGCAACGGCGGCGGGACCACGGTCTTCATCCACGGCCACGGCAACTGCGTCGGCGGCGCCGGCAGCGACGCCCGCTGCACCAACGACGCCCGCGGCTACTGGCTCAACTCGACCGACGACGGCGGCGACGGCCACGACCTGATGGGCGAGGCCACGTCGAAGTGCACCGCGTCGGGCTGCGCGATGTCGTGCAGCACGTCGGGCTGCGGCACGCTCAACTACACCGGCAGCTGGTCGTGGGCCGAGGCGTTCACGATCCGCTACGACGGCGTCAACCAGACCATGGCCAACGCCGCCAACGACGTCGCCAACTGCCTGCGCGACTTCAAGAACGGCACCAACACCTCGGGCTGCAACCCCAACCTGTACCAGCGCACGACGTTCCGCGTCGTCGCGCACAGCGAGGGCGGCGCGATCCTCGACCGCATCCTGTCGCTGCCGGGCAGCGTCGGCGCCGGGCTGTCGAGCACCGGCGGCGCGATCGTCGGCAACCCGGTGACGCTGGCCGGCGCGCTGGCGGGCTCGCGGGCCGCCTCGGCCCTGTACGGCGTCGACGGCGCGTCGAACTTCTGCACCACGCTGGTCAGCTGGCTGGCCGGCTGGGCGTTCAAGGACACCGGCAACGCGACGCTCACCCGCGGCGCGATGATCGGCGAGGCCAACAACGGCCGCGCCGGCAAGTCGGCGCGCTGGGTCTACAAGGTCACGACCAGCGGCGGCTCGGGCTCGGTCAACAACAACAGCTCCAACGCGATCGCCGAGAGCGTCAACGACAGCAAGATGGGCATGCTGGTCGGCTGCGTCGGCTACAGCACCGACGACGACACCGACGGCGTGGTCTGGAACTACGACAGCGATCCCACCTCGAACACCGCCGGCTCCAACGGCGGCAAGTACCGCTCGCAGTGGACCGGCTACTACTGGCACTGGGTGGCGTCGTGGGCCAACCACAGCCACAACCGCAACGACGCCTACGTGAAGAAGTACGGCTTCCAGAACTTCTCCGGGTGCTACGGCAACTACTCGCCCGGCACCTGCGTCGGCCAGTACGCGATGTAGCGTGGGCCGACGTCTCGCTCTCGTCGCGGCGGCGCTCCTGGCGTTGCTGCTGGTGGTCTGGTGGCTGCGCAGAGGGGGCTCCTCGCAGCCAGCGGACCGCGCCGCCGCGACGACGACCGCCGGGGCCACCGCGCCGGCCGCGCCGACCACCAGCCGCGGCGGCGCCAGCGCCGGCGGCGACGCCGCCGCCGATCCGCTCGACGAGGCGCTCCGGCCCGGCGCGCCCGATCCTGGCGAGCTGACCCGCCCGCCCGACGCGCCGCCGATCGAGCTGCCGCCCGACACCCAGCTGCTCGCCGAGGAGTTCGTCCCCGGCACCACCGAGTGGGAGGAGGTGCCGGTGCTCGAGGGCGACGAGCGCGCGCTGCGGGTGCTGCCGGTCCGCTACAACGTCGTCGCGCCCGACCCGATCGTCGTGCAGCTCGAGCTGGTCGACGGCCGCCGCCAGCGCCTGCCGCTCCCCGGCGCCGGCGTGCGGGTGCGGCCGGCGGCCAGCCCCGACGGCTGGCTCGACCTGGCGATCGCCGACGACGGCGCCGGCGCCGACGCGGTGGCCGGCGATCACCTCTACACCGCGACCCTCGCCCCGACCGCCGCCCAGGGCGAGGCGCTGCTCGGCCAGGTGATCGTCGAGGGTCGCGGCGACTTCCCCGACGCCGGCCTGCGCCGCGTGCCGAGCGCGCTCATCTACACGCTGGGCCCCGACGCGGTGCTCACCGGCGCGTGGCGCGATCGCCTCGACGGCGGCCACCTGATCCTCGAGGCCGAGGTGGCGGTGGCCCGCGCCGGCACGTTCACGATCAACGCGCAGCTGGTCGGCCCGCAGCGCGAGCCGCTGGTGTGGACCCGCGCGACCGCCGCGCTGCCCGCGGGCAAGGGCTGGCTGACCCTGCCGATCTGGGGCAAGGCGCTGCGCGAGGCCGGCGTCGACGGGCCCTACCAGGTGCGCAACGTGCTCCTCGTGCGCGAGCTGCTCGACACCGGCGACTACGCGCCGGGCCGGACGGTGATCGAGGCGCACCGCACCGCCCCCTACCGCGCCGAGCAGTTCTCGAGCGCGGCGTTGACCGACCCCGGGCCGGCTGGCCCGCAGGTCGGACCTGACGATCCCAGCCAGGTCGGCAAGCCGCCGCCGATCGGCAGCCGCACGCAGGTCCCGTAGGAGGCCCCGTCGCCGAGCGTCGCGACGCGGCTCGCAACGCGCGGCGCTCGCGCGTGCGATCGCGTGCGGAAGATCTGCCGCCGATCGGACGGGGCGCGGTGAGATCCTGGCGATCGACCCGCGCTGCGTCGCCGTGGTGGCGGTCGGTGTGCGCGCCCGCACAAGGCATGCGTAATGCTTTGCCGATCGGACATGACCGATCGCGCCCCCGAGCCGCGCCGCCTGATCCGCTGGGCGAGCTTCGCCGCGCTCGCGCTCGCCGCCGGCGTGCTGCACCAGCTCGGCGTCGTGTCGTTGCTCGGCTGGGCGCCGCGGCCGTTCGGCGAGGAGCTCGTGCCGATCTTGCTGGGCCTGCTGGTCGTCGGCCACGGCGCGCTGCTGGCGGTGCCGGCGCGGCTGCGCGGCGAGGCGTTGCTCCTGACGTCGCTGGCGTGTGGGCTCCTGGTCAGCGCCGCGTTCACGGCGTTCGGCGTCGCGTGGACGCTGGCCTACCGCCGCGTGCTGTGGTCGGGCGCGCGCCCGGCGGTCACCGTGCTGTTCCCGATCGCGACGCTGCTGGCGCTGTTCGCGCTGGCCGACGCGACCCACTTCCCGGCGTGGACCGCGGCGCATCCGTGGACGTCGATGGTCAGCTACCTGTTCGCGCTCGGCTGGTTCCTGCGCGCGCTGGTGGTGTGGCACGAGGCGCGGATCGGCGGGGCGCGGCCCACCCGGCTGGAGTTCCTCGGCTACTTCATGTTCGCGCCGTTCGCGCTCACGCCGGTCTACATGCTGGCGCTGCCGAAGCTGGCGGTCGTCACCGACGGCGTCCGCCGCCTCGACGCCGAGGTGCAGCGCTCGGGGCTGCGCTGGCTGGCCTACGGCCTGGCGCTGCAGGCCGCGCTGACGCTGATCGGCCACCTCGGCCTCGACCCCAACGTCGGGCTGGCCGAGGCGCTGCGCGCGCGCGACTGGCTGCGCGTCCTCCCGCTGTTGATCCTCGTCTACCCGGTGCGCGCGGTGCTGTGCGCGTGCGGCGCCGGCGCGGTCCTGCTCGGGCTCACCCGCTGCTTCGGCGTCGCGATGGCGCCGGCGTTCCGCGCGCCGCTGCTCGCCGACGGCGTCGCCGACTGGTGGCGCCGCTACAACATCCACTTCCGCGATCTGCTGGTCGATCTGTTCTGGTACCCGGTCGCGATGCGCTTCCGTCGCCGCCCGGTGCTGGCCGGCTACGTCGGCTGCGCCGTCGTGTTCCTGCTGGGCACCGTGCCGCTGCACGTGCCGAAGCGCGTCGCGCAGTTCGGCTCGCCGTTCCAGTGGCCGTGGGGCGTCATGGGCGAGTGCGTGGTGATGACGCTCCTCGTCGGCACCGCGCTGGCGCTGGCGCGTCGACGCACGCCCGAGCCGCGCCACGCGGCGCTGCGGGTCGCGCGCCGCTGGGGTCGCCGCGCCGGCGCGTGGGCGGCGGTGTGCCTGGCGACGCTGGTCGTCGGCTACCAGCTCGACTACCGCGTGCGCGACCAGCCGTGGGAGCAGACCGCCGCCGCGCTCGAGCGCGCGACCACGCCGACCGAGCTGGCCGCGCTGGTGCCCGACCTCGAGCGGCTGGTGGCCGAGGCGCCGCGCCTGCCGGCCCGCCGCGCGGCGCTGGCCCGGGCGATGTTCGGCGCCGGCGATCCCACCGGCGCGCGCCACCAGCTGGCGCTGGCCCACGCGTTCGCGCCCGCGCCCAGCCTGGGCGACCAGTGGGCGCTCGGGCGCGCCGACGCCGCGCTCGGCCCCGGCGAGGTGTGGCCGTGATCGCCGTCGCCCACGCCGATCTGATCGTCGCCGACGTCCCGCGCGCGCTCGGCTTCTGGGTCGACCTGCTGGGCGGCGCCGTCGCCGACGACGCCATCGTCGACGGCGAGGTGCCCGCGTTCTACACCGGCGGCCGCGCCACGCGGATGCGGCTGGTGATGATCCGGCTGGCCCGGTTCGGCGCGATGATCGAGCTGATGGCGTTCGAACCGCCGCTGCCCACCACGCCGGGCGGCGTCCACGTCACGCTGCAGGTCGACGACCTCGTCGGCACCCGCGCGCGCCTGGCCGCGGCCGGGATCGAGGCGGTCGGCGACGTCATGGCCGTCGCGCTGCCGCGGCTCGGCGCCGCCCGCATCGCCTTCGTCCGGGATCCGGACGGCTACCTGGTCGAGCTGGTCGAGCCGGCGTGACCGACCGCTCAGCCCCCGAACAGGCTGCCCACCACCCACACCAGCTGCGCCGCCGCCGCGGTCATCATCGCGCCGGCCTCGAGCCGGTAGCGCCACGAGCGCGCGCGGTGGTGGTGGCGCAGCTCGGCCCGCCACGCCTCGCGGGTGGCCGCGATCTGCGCGTCGGGCTGATCGTGCGCCGGCAAGGCCGCGCGCATCAGCGCGTCGAGTGGGTCGACCGGTCCGGTCATGGCTCTCCTCCAGGATAGCGCGCCAGGTCGCCCAGCGCGGCCTCGATCATCGCGCGCGCCCGCGACAGCCGCTGCCGGGCGGCCTCGGGCGTCAGCCCCAGCACCCCCGCCGCGTCGCGCGGGGCCAGGCCCTCGACCGTGCACAAGAGCACGATCTCGCGGTAGCTCGGCGGCAGGCCGGCGATCGCGCGCTCGACCCGCGCCGCGGTCTGCGACTCGGCCGCCGCCTCGAACGGGCTGGCCGCCAACCCCTCCGGCGGCAGCAGGTCGCCGGCCAGCGCCCGCGCCGCCTGGGCGCTGCGCCACTGCGACACGTACAGGTTGCGCGCCACCGTGAACAACCACGCCGGCAGCCGGGTGTCGTCGGCCAGCTTGTGGGCGTTGCGCGCCAGCCGCAGCCACACCTCCTGCGCCAGGTCGTCGGCGACGTCGCGGCGGCCGGTCATCCGCGCCAGGAAGCTCCACAGCCGCGGCCGCATCCACGCGTAGATCT
This sequence comes from Myxococcales bacterium, assembly GCA_016794525.1. Classification (GTDB taxonomy): domain Bacteria; phylum Myxococcota_A; class Polyangia; order Haliangiales; family Haliangiaceae; genus UBA2376. The sequence continues at coordinate 18,372 of JAEUJY010000173.1, read as the reverse complement.
CGTCGAACGCCCCGGCGTCGCCGCGACGCAGCCGCGCCACCAGCTCGCGTTCGACCACGGCGTCCACGGCTCCATAACGCCCCAGCCCGACGATCGTGACAAGCGGATCGGCCGTCACGATCACCCGCCGCCGGCGTTGTATGGTGGAAACGAGCCGGAAGGAACCGCATGCCCTACTACCTGATCGCCGGTGGCTACACGACCTGGCTCTTGCTCCTGCTCGGCGTGGTGCTGCTGGTCAGCGCCGTCCGGTTCCTGCGCGGCGCCACGCCCCGCCGCCTGGCGTTCCTGCGCGCCCTCAGCGTCGCCTACGTGCTGTTCACGCTGGGCGGAGTCGCGACCAACGTCACCGTCGTGCTGTGGGCGGTCACCCGCAACCGCGAGCCGGGCACGACGCTCGACGTCGACGTGATGATCCAGGGCCTGGGCGAGGCCATCACGCCGATCGGCGTCGGCTTCACGATCCTCGCGTCGGTCTGGGTGCTGATCGCGCTCGGCGTGCGCAAGACCCACGACGACGGCGAGGGCTAGCCCCCGCTTGGCCGTGATCGAGGGGCTCGGCGACGAGCACCCGCGCGTTCAGTTCAGCTGGACGTACTCGTACGGCACCAGGCCGAAGAACGGCGTCGGTGGCGCCCACGCCGTGAACCACCACTGTTGCTGGTACGGCGCGCCCGGCGGGACGGGGAGGTAGCTCGCGTCGACCTGGTCGTCATCGACGGTCATCAGCCGCCCCCCCGCGGCGCCGGGCCAGGTCGCGCCCACGCCGATCTGCCACGTCGTCCAGCCGCCGTCGTAGCGCGCGTAGTCGGCGAGCGACGCCACGCCGTCGCCGAGGAAGCAGATGCGGTTGCCCGTGAGGTCGGCGCGGTCGTACAGCCACAGCGCGGCGTTCTGGCACCACGGGTCGAAGTCGGCGAACAGCCGATCCAGCCCGCGCGGCCCCGCCGCCCTCGCCGCGTTGTCGCGCCGCGCCTGCGCGACCGACAGCGGCCGGGTGCCGAGCACGTGCGGCTGGCCATCGACGAAGACCACCGACGTCTCGGCGAACATCGCGTCGGCGGGCAGCGGCGCCTCGGCCGCGTCGGGGGTGGCGTCGTCCATCGGGGTGCCGCAGGCCGCGAGCGCCGCCAGGGCGGTGAGCGTGAGGTGAGCGTTCATGCCGAGGGAGTGCCGCGGCCCGCGCGCGATGTGACACCTCCAGGGCTGGCCCGACCGTCGCGGGCGATTGCCGCCCCCGGGCGTTGCCCTCGGGCGGCGCTTGGATACTCTCGCAGGCCGTGTCGGAAGCCGAAAAGCCCAAGAAGAAGTCGGAGAGCGCGCAGCAACTGGCCGCCGCGGAGGAGGCCGCCCAGGCCCGCTTCGAGAAGGCGATGACCGAGCTGCGCGAGGGCAGCCATCGCTTCGCCTCGAAGATGCGCGGCGAGACCGAGATCGATCTCGAGGAGCTGATCGATCCCGACGGCGACGTCGTCGCCAACATCGCGGACGTCGAGGGCGACGCCGGCGCGATCGCGCTGGCGGTGCCGGTCGAGCTGCTCACCTTCGACACCTGGCTGTTCGGCCAGATCGGCGACAAGGACGAGCTCGACCTCAAGGACGAGGGCCACTGGGAGATGTGGTTCACGTTCGGCGCGTGGATCGGCGAGACGCTGCGCCGCCGCCACGGCGGCCACTGGATCCTGTTCGGCGACGACCCGCACACCTGGCGCATCGGCTTCTCGAAGATCTTCCTCGAGATCGCCCCGTTCGTGTTCGCCGAGCAGCTCTTGCGCATGGGCTCGGGCGCGATCCGCAAGATGGTCACCGAGATCGAGAAGATCCGCGAGCAGCACGACGAGGCCGCCGAGAAGGAGCCCCAGGGCGCGCTCGATCGCTTCCTGCCGCAGCACTACCTGCGCCTGCACACCGTGCCGCTCGGCCAGTGGATGGCGATGGACTTCGCGACGGTGTCGCGGCTGTGGAACGAGGCGCCGACCAAGGAGCTGATCGTCGCGCTGCGCGAGTCCGGCCCGCGGCTCGGCCCGCAGAACCAGCAGATCGTCGAGCGGGTCTGCGAGGCGCTGGCCCGCGGCAACCAGGACAAGCCGGTCAACGAGCAGACCAACGACCGCGGCCTGTTCGAGGCCGTCGCCCAGATCATCGGCCTGCGCCGCGCCACCGCGCCGATCGCGATCGACATCATGGAGCGGGTCGTCGTGCCCGCCATGCACGTCGGCCTGCCCGAGGGCTTCCCGCCCCTCGACGAGGACGACCTCGGCAACCTGCACAAGGGCATCGAGCTGTTCGTGTTCTTCTGCGAGGTCGTGCCGCACCAGCACCAGGCCGACGACGAGGGCTTCCTCGGTAGCATCCCGCACGAGCACCTGTCGACCCCCTACGCCGATCGCAACACCCTCGAGATCGGCAAGGGCGACTGGGTCGTCGTCAACCCGCTCTACCTCGCGCCGATGCTCAAGGACTTCGACGCCGCCAAGCTGCTCGACAAGTACGACGACTTCGTCAAGTACGTCGGCAGCCAGCCCGAGGCCCCGCGCCGCCGCGACGACGGCCGCATGCTCGCCGAGCAAGCCGCCCGCTCGCTGATGGACCTCAAGGCCACCGTCGGCGCCGCGCTCACCGAGAACGCCGCCCTGCTGTTCCGCCTGCTGCCGCCGCCGGGCTGAGCGCCTGGGAGGCGTGTGCGGGCGACCGTGATGGACGGCGCGCCCTGCCCGCGGCGACCGCGATGCCTCAGGCCAGCGGGCCAGGGCGCTCCCACAGGCTGGGTGCCGGGCCGCCGCGCTTCCAGCCGCCCTGCATGAGCCAGGTCTGCGGCGCCGCCGTCGGCAGCGGCTCGAAGTCCTTGGGCCACGATCGCGCTGACGGTCGACCACACGCTCTTCATCGACGGCAAACTGACCGGCGACTCGAATCGGGATCTGTTCCTGATGAACCAGCCGATCCTCGTCGGCATGATCGCCGCCCTGTCCAGCTGCTTCGGCCCCGTCGCGGAGTTCGAAGGCCTCCCGAGCGTCACGGCGGCCGGGTACGAGCCGGATGCGGGGGAGCAGTAGGGGCACGCGCGCTCCTACCGGCACTCGCGCCACAGCGTCGTGTCGCCGGCGATGGTCGCGAGGGTCGCGCTGCTGCTGGCGGTGCCGACCAGCGCGAGGGCCGAGGCGGCCTGCGGCGCGCGCGTGGCGAGGGTCCAGGCGGTGCCGGCGCGGGTGGCCTCGATGGTGGCGCCGGTGGCGTCGACGAACGCGACGTGGAGCTGGCCGGCGACGAGGCTGGCGGCGAGCGGGGTGCGGCTCTGCACGAGCAGCGTGGGCTGCGGCTCGAGCGGCGGCGGCGCGGGCCACGGCGCGGCGGGGAGGTACGGGAACTCCCACGACGTGAACGTCACCTGGGTGTCGTCGCTGCTCACCAGGTGCAGCGTGCGACCGTCGGCGGCGAGCGCGCAGCGGCTGCCGCGCGAGGCCCAGCCCTGCACGTCGTCCATCTCGCCGCGGTACGGGTGGTAGGTCACCAGCGTCGCGCCGCCGTTGCCGGCGACGCAGCCGACGATCTGCCCCGCCATCGAGGCGACGCCGGTGGGCGCGGTGACCGAGCTGATGAACAGGTCGGTCTCGGTCCAGGTCGCGCCGTCCTCCGAGCTCGCGTAGCTGGCCGAGGCGAAGCCGCCCTGGAAGTGGAGCACCCACTGCGGCGCCGGCACACAGCCGCCGGCGGAGGTCGCGCACGCGCTGGTCTCGTACGCGAGGAACAGCGCGCTGTTGGGCTCGGCCTCGAGGCCGGTCGCGACGGCTTGCCACGCGGGCGCACACGCGACCTGCACGCGCGCCTGGTCGCCGACCCACGCGACGCACGCGCGGCCCTGCGGATCGACCGCGACCGAGCCGCCGCCGGTGGCACCGGTCCCGACCGTGACCTCGCTGACGGCGCCGGCGGCGTCGACGGTCGCGAGCACCATCGCCGCGTCGCGGCGCAGCAACACCGCGAGCTGATCGCCGAGCGGCGCGGCGTTCTGCACCACGCCGCGGCCGACCGGGGCCGCGACCAGCGGCGTGCAGGTGGGGCCGGCGTCGACGCCGGCGCCGCTGTCGTCGCCGCCACACGCGACACACAGCAGCGAGAGTGACCAAGCTAGATAGACCTTCATGGCCGCGACGCCTCAGCAACCGCCGCGCCAACGCCGTCGCGCCGCGCAAGCGAGCAGGTCGCGGCACCGGCGGGACGACGCGTGACCGCGCGGTCGCAGCCTGTCACCCGCGCACCACACCCGCGCGCACCACGATCGCGATGGCGCTACGGCTCGCCGTCGCGATCGCGCAACAGGCGCGGGGCGTCGCCCATCGGCTCGCTGGCGCGGACCGGGGCCGCGCTCGCGAGCGGCTCGACGGTGGGCGTGGCGGGGGCGGAGGCGGCAGGGCTGACGACGCGCGCGGCGGGTAGGCGCGCGGGCGGCGGCGCGGCGGGCTTGGGCGGCGGCGGGGCGGCGAGCAGGCGGACGACGGCGGCGTCGGCGCGGCGCAGGCGGGCGCGCTCGCTGGCGAGCTGAGCGAGGCCGGCGACCGCGAAGCCGATCGGGAGCAGCCACAGCACGTCGAGCCCGCCGGGCGCGATGATCGGCAAGATCGGCACGAGCGCGAACCAGCCGGCGACGCGCGCGATCGCGAGCCGCACCGCCATCGTCGAGCGCTGGCGGCACGTCGGGCAGCGCACCAGCGGCAGCGCGCGCCGCAGGTCGTGGGCGAGGCCGGCCTGCATCGCGCGCTCGCGGGTCGCGAGCGTGTCGGCGTAGTCGGGGATCGCGCCGCTCGAGCCGACCACCTCGAGCGTGACCTCCATCGCCGCGCGGCAGTGGCCGCACGTGCGAGGCGCGGTCGCGACCGCGTGGCGCGTGTACTCGTAGCTGTAGCCCACCGGCGGTCGCTATATCGCGCGCGCGGCCGCCGGGCCAGCGCGATCCGCGGCCGCGGTTTGGCGAACGCCGTCGGGCCGCGCCGTGGTACCGAGCGGCATGGGCCTGTTCGACTACCTGTTCGACTCCGAGTACAAGCAGCGCCGCGACCTGCTGTCGCTGAGCGACACCACGTCGGTGACGACCAGCACGGTCGATCGCGTGTCGTCGGATCTGATCGCGCTGCGGCTGCGGGTCGACCGCGCCGAGCTGGCGGCCGAGGCCATGTTCCGGCTGATGCAGGAGAAGGGGATGTTGACGGCCGAGGAGCTGCGCACCGCGATCGCGCGGGTCGATCTCGAGGACGGCCGCGAGGACGGCGTGATGGGCGAGGACAAGTCGGCCGACGCGCCGAAGTGTCCGAGCTGCGCGCGGCCGGCGAACTTCCGGCGGCGCACGCACTGCGTGTACTGCGGTAGCGCGCTCAAGCCCGCGCGTTCGACCGAGCCGTATCGCTGACGCCACCCCGCGGCGCGCGCCACGCCGATGCCGCCATTCGCGGCACCCGGACAACGCGCTGGCGGGTTTCGCGACACCGCGGCGGCGCAAGCGCGCGGATCGCGGTGGCGCGCCGCTGGCATCGGAGCTGCTATGCGCCACGGCGATGGACGTCCGCACGGCGCTCACGCTCGCGCTCACCGCCCTCGTCGCCTGCGGCGGCGACGACAGCCCCGCCACCGACGCGCCGCCGCCGATCGACGCCGCGCTCCCGATCGACGCCGCGATCGACGCCCCCGGCGTGCCGGCGTTCCCGTGCGGCCCGACGCTGACCACGGCCTGGCAGCGCTGCGCGGGCAACCCGATCGTGCGCCCCGGGCGGCGGTTCGCCGACGGCAACCTCGAGCTGTCGATCGGCGACCCCAACGTGATCTACGACGCCGAGGAGCGGCTGTGGAAGGCGTGGTGGTCGAGCGGCGCCGCGCTGACGCCCACCGCGTCCGAGTCGCACGTCAACATCATGTACGCGCAGAGCGCCGACGGCATCGCCTGGGACGTGCAGCTCGAGCCGGCGCTGCGCTCGGGCACCGACCCGCTCAACTGGGACGACAGCAAGGTCGAGACGCCGACGGTGCTGAAGGTGGCCACCAACCCGCCCGACCGCCGCTACGTGATGTTCTACGCCGGCGGCAACGACGTCGACTATCCCCACACCGCGACGCTCGCGTACACGTGGTACCAGATCGGCGTGGCGTTCTCGACCGACGGCCGGCGCTTCACGCGGATGCCGGCGGCCGAGTCGCCGTACACGGTCGCGACCTCAGGCTTCCGCAAGATCGACGGGCTGGCGCTGCTCGCGCGCGACGTGTTCCCGGCGGCGCTGGGCGCGGCCAACGGCGTGGTCGCCGACCCCGAGCTGGTGGTCGACGGCGACGAGGTGCGGCTGCTGTTCTCGTCGCTGGCCACCGCCGCCGATCGGACGACGTACCTGGCGTACGGCGTGAGCGGCGCGCGCGTGACGTCGCTCGCGACGCCGCGACTGGCGATGACGCCGACCAACCCGGTGCTGCCGGGCGCGGCCCAGCCGAGCGCGATCGAGGTCGACGGCCAGTTCGAGGTCTACGTGGTCTACGACTCGGCCGCCGACGACGCGCTGATGCCATCGGTGTTCAACCCGTACTACGGCATCTGGAAGCACACCTCGAGCGACCTGGTGACGTTCAGCGCGCGCGCCGGCAGCCACGACTTCTCGATGGCCGACGGCCCCGCCGAGGAGCGCTACGGCTGGGTCAAGGCCGGCGACGTGGTCTACGCCGACGGCATCCGCCGCTTCTACTACCCGACGTTCCGCTCCGACGCGGTCCCCGCCGGCTTCTACTGTCCGGTGCGCCACGGCGCGGTGACGCCGCTGCCGCCGGGCGCGATCGAGAACGTCGGCCCCGGGCTCGACGTCGTGCCGGGCATCATCGCGCTGAGCGTCGCGGCGCGCCGCTGACCCGCGGGTCTGGTAGCGTCGGGGTCGATGCGTACCGCCGCCGCCGTCCTCGGTTGTTCGATCCTGGCCGCCGCGTGTGGCGGCGCGAGCAAGCCCGCCGCCACCGGCCCGGGCAACGCGACCAGCGCGACCGGCGCGACCGACGCGACGCTCGGCACGACCGGCCTCCCCGGCCTCGACTGGGGCGCGACCACCGCGGCGGTGATGGCGCGCTACCCGGGCGCGACCGCCAGCGACGACGGCGTCACCGCGCGCGGCGCGGTCGACGGCCGCCCGGCGACGACGGTGTTCGCGATCGGCGAGGCGGGCCTCGCGCACGTCAAGACCGAGTGGACCGCCGGCTACCCGTCGATGGAGGCGTGCGCCGACGACTGGGAGGCGCGGCGGGTCGAGCTCGCGGCGCGCCTGGGCGAGGGCTCGGCGGAGAACCTCGCCGCGTTCTGGGACACCGCGACCACGACTATCACGCTGTTCTGCGATCCCACCGACAGCGGCGGCGGCGTGCTGGCGATCACCTACGCGCCGCGGCTGGAGTAGCGGTCACGGCAGCGACCCGCCCGGCTCGCCGACCGGCTGGCCGACGTAGGGCTTCCCCGTCGACGGCAGCGAGCCGCCCGGCGCCCCGACGGGCTGGCCGGTGACCGGCGCGTCGCCGCTGTCGGGATCGTAGGCCGGGATGTCCGGGAACTCGTGCGGCTCGTTGAAGACGTCCGAGATCTTCTGCAGGCCCGGCACCATCGCCATCGCGGTGTCCATCACGCCCTCGATGGTGCGCACCATCGCCTCGACGACGGCGTCGAAGATCGCCTGCGGGGTCTCGGTGCGCCCGTCGGTCGCGGCGCCGACGGTGGCGCGCCCGCTCGACGTCGGGATCGGGCAGTGCCGGTCGAACAGCTCGGTGGCCATCGGCGTGGGCTCGATGGCCTTGCCGGCCGCCTTGCCGACGACGTCCCGCGCCTCGGCCAGCGCGACTTGCAGGCAGTGGGTGCCGACCGTGTCCTTGACGAGGTCGTGGTCGCCCTGGAGCGTGAACGGCTCGGGGTGCGCCTTCGACGTGACCTCGACGCCGGTCTTGGCCAGGTCCTCGTGCACCGACTGGCGGACCGCGTCGACGAAGCCGGCCGAGCCCTTGAGCATCGCGCCGCCGGTGGCGATGCCCTTGAACTGCGTCTGGGTCAGCGGCGTGGCGATCGTCGGGCTGATGCCGAAGCCGTAGTGCTGGATCGCGTCCGACGCCTGCGCCCACACGCGGTCGGCGATCTCGCCGGCGGCCTTGGCGGTGCTGAACCAGCCGATCTGCGCCTGCACCGCCGACTCGACGTCCTTGGCGGCGAGCTGGTGCCCGGCCGAGAACGCGTCCTGCAAGTAGTGCTCGGCGGTGTACAGCGCCAGCCGGGCCTGCTCGGCGTCGCCGCGCTGGCCGTACATGAGCGCGCGGCCGTAGTGGTTGATGAAGTTCGAGCGGAAGTTGGCGCCGCCGTCGCCGGGGCTGGGCGCGAAGTGCTTCTCGTTGTCCTGGGCCTCCTTGGCGTACAGCCCGCCGGTCGCGTCCTCCCACGGCAGCACGTCCTCGATGCCGTTCTCGAGCAGGTACTTCATCTTCTTCAGCTGCTCCCAGGTGAAGCGCTGCTGCAGGCCGTCGCAGAAGCCGACGTAGTCGACCAGCGCCGACAGCTCGCCGGGCGAAAACGTCAGCGTCTCGCCGGTGGCGGCGTCGGTGAGCGTGACGCCCTCGCCCTTCACCGAGTCGCCGGTGCGGACGTGGGTCGGCGAGTCGTGGCGCTGGACCGCCGTCGACGCGCCGCCGCCGCCGGCGAGCTCGTCGAGCGCGGCCTCGGCCGAGCGCCCCGCGACCACCAGATCGGCGACCCGATCGGCGTGGCGCTCGTAGCGATCGCCCGCGGCGCCGACGCCGCCCGCGAGCTGGACGCCGCCGCGCTGCTGGACGACGTGGGCGGCCTCGTGGGCCGCGAGGTGCAGGTCGGGCGCGGCGGCGAACGCGACGCGATCGCCGGTCGCGTACGCGGTGGCGCCGATCGCGGCGCTGGCCTCGGCCCCGGCGCCGCCGACCTGCGCGCGCACGTGGCCGACGTCGTGGCGGCCGAACGCGCGCTGGATCGTCTCGGCGTGCGGCAGCGGCGCGCTCGCGCCGGCGACGCCCGCGGCGGCGATCGTCCCGACGTCGGCCGCGCTGGCCGCCCCGCCGTCGCGGCGCTGCACCGTCGTGGGCGCGAAGTCGAACGCGGTCGCCAGCTCGGCGAAGCTGACCGCTGGCGCCGGCGGGGTCGAGCCGGTGGCCGCGCGCCGCTGCACGGCGGCGGCGGGCCGCGGCGGGATCCTGGTGGTCTGCGCGCACGCCCCGGGCGCGGCGGTGGGGCGGGCCGGCTCGGCGGCGTCGGTCGATCGGGCGGTCACGGTGCGCATGGGCGACGGTTCAGCAAGCCGCGTGCCCCGGGCAACCCGGCGAACTGACTGGCGCCTCGATCGGCGAGGTCCCAGCGGACGCGACCGCGCGGGACGTCGCGGTCCCGGCGACCGGGCTACGCGAACGCGAACGGCAGCGCGGCCCAGCGGGTGGTCGCGAGCTTGGTCAGCCGGGCCCGGGTGCTGGCCTCGATCTCCGCGAGGCGCGCCGGCGCGTCGCCCTGGCTGCGGCGGTACGCGAGGTGCCCCTGCAGGTAACCCTCGCCGTACTCGGGCCAGCTGCGGTAGCGCTGCGCGACCACCGCGGCCTGACGGAACGCGAGCTCCCACGATCGGGCCTCGGGCAGCATGCCAGCGGCGAAGCCAGCGCGGGCCAGGAACGCGTGGCGGTACGCGTCGTACGCGCCGCCGTCGGGGACGCCGAAGCGGTAGGCCTCGATCGCCGCGGCCGAGCGGACGTCGTACCACTGGGTCAGCGCCTCGGTGGCGTGGGCCTTGAGGTAGCCGGGGTCGACCTCGTAGCTGACGGCGAGCATGCCGACCACGAACCCGCGGCGGGGATCGACGGCGAGGTCGGCCTGCATCGCGCGGCGCGCGGCCTTGACCTCGGGCGCCTCGCCGAAGAGCTTGTCGAGGAAGCCCATGGCTCAGCCGACCTCGTGCGGCGGGGTGACGTGGGACGGCTCCAGGGTCGACGGCTTGGACTGCATCGCTGGGGACGACGGGGCCGGCGCCCGATCTTCCCGCGCCGGTGCGTCGATCGCGCCGCGCCCTACCTGGGCCCGCTGGCCGCGTCGAAGTACGCGAAGGCCGGCACGCTGTCGCGGTACTCGCGGACCGACTTGCCGATGTCGACCACGCCGATGATCTCGGTGCGGTGGCCGGGCTCGACCGCGATCACCAGCGTGCTCAGGGTGTCGAACATGATGCGGAACCCGAGGCGGCCGCTCGCGGCGTCGACCGCGGGGCCGCCGGCGGGCCGGGCCGCGTCGCGGGTCAGCGCACCGAACACCTGCTCGGGCCGGAGCGCGCCGACGCGATCGCGCACCGCCACCGCCAGCCGCCCGACCTCGGCCGCGGCGCACAGCTCGATCGGCCCCAGCCCCTGGCGCGCGTGGCGCTCGAGCGCGTTGATCGCCATCTCGTCGATCGCCGCGATGAACAGGCCGGCGATCAGGTGCGCGGTGCCCAGGTTGCGGGCCCAGCCCTCGATCTCGAGGAGCGCGGCCGCCTTGGCCTGGCTGTCGGCGATCGACCACGCCTGCACCAGCCCGCCGTGACGCACGTAGCGGTCGAGCCCCGTGGGCGCGCGGTGGATCAGCCGACCCAGCATCGTCAAGAGCGCGTCCTCGAGGCGGTCGTCGATCGGGACGACGTAGCGCAGCCCCTCGGCGACGACCCGATCGACCGCGGCGCGGCGGCCGGTCTGGCCGAACAGCGCGATGATCGGCCGGTCGATCGGCGCGTCGGCCAGGCGCGCCGCGGCGGCGATCGTCAGCTCGGCCCACGGATCGTCGACCCGCGTCAGCCGCGCGACCGCCAGCACCGCGTCGATCCGGTCGGCGACCTCCTCGTCGTCCACGAGCACGCGGATCGTCGTCATGATCGTCGCCGCCGGTGGCTCGAGCGCGCGCGCATCCCACCTGACGGTCGCACGGGGGACCGCGTCGCTGGCGAGCGTTCGCGGGGCGCGGGCGGCTAGCGCTCGGGTACCGGCGCGGCGCGCGCCCCGCCACGACATCGGTGAATCCGGGGGCGGCGACGATCCCCGCCGGGCAGATCGAGTAGCGTCGTCGCCATGCGCCTCCCGACCAGCGTCCTCCTGATCTCGCTCGCCGCCTGCGGTGGCTCCTCCAAGCCCGCCGCGACCGGCCCGGCGAACACCGGCGACGGCGCCGCGGACGGCGCGGCCCCCGCCGCTGGCTCGACCGGTCTGCCGGGGCTGGACTGGGGCGCGTCGACCGAGGCGGTGCTGGCCACCAACCCGCGCGCCACCGCGAGCGCCGACGGCGCCACCGTCTCGGCCGTCGCCCCAGTCGACGGCAAGAACGCGATCACCGTGTACGAGATCGGCGCCAGCGGGCTCGCGATGATCTCGATCGAGTGGACCGACGGCTTCGTCTCGATGGACGACTGCAGCGGCGGCTGGAAGGACAAGCGCGCCACGCTCGACGCGCGCCTGGGCTCGAGCCAGTCGGACAACCTCGCGGCCTACTGGGAGACCCCGACCGCCAGCGTCACGCTGGCGTGCAACCCCAACGACAGCGGCGCCGGCGTGCTGTCCCTGACCTACGCGCCCAGGCAGGCCGAGTAGCGCCGGGCCCGCGAACTTCCGCCCGCCGCGATCGCTTGGGCAGGTATGGCCGCGCCTCGACCACCGGCGCGCCACGGAGGAGCCATGCCCGAGCGTCCGCGTCGTCCCCTTCCCGGCCCCCAGCCGCCCCCGAAACCCGCGCCGATCGCGCCCGGCCCGAGCCCGCTGCCCGGCCCGAACTTCGACGCCGCGAACGCCGTCGCGCGGCAGCTCGCCGAGCTGCGCCGGTGCGCGCCGATCGTCGCGGCGTGCGTGCAGGCCGCCAACGAGATGCTGGCGCTGCGGCCGCTGCTGACCGCGCATCGCCACCACCAGAACCTCGGCGCGATCGCGTCGGGCGAGCTGCTGCGCCTCAACCCGGCGGCGATGTCGCTGGTCTGCGTGCCGGTCAACCAGCCGCAGGCGCAGCTCGGCACCCGGCGCACCGCGACCCCGCCGCCGGCGCTCGCGCCCGCCCACGGGCCCGACACCGGCGACATCCTGACGCGGCTGGCGTCCCTCGAGAGCCGGCTCGGCTCGCTGGGCACGCTGGCCGCCGACCTCGACCGCGCCGCGACCGAGTTCGCCGAGCACGTCCATGGCTACCAGTTCCACTGGGGCGCGGTGCTCGCCACGACGGACGCCGCGGGCAAGATGATCGTCGGCGGCGCGCCGCAGCCGACCTCGCCGCCGCTGGAGGCGATGCCCAGCATCGACGGCCAGGCCGAGCTGCCGTACGCTGGCGCGCCCGCGGTCGGGGTCCCCGACGACGTCCGCACCGCGCGGGTGAGCACGCTGGTCGCGGACCTCGAGCCGGTCTACGCGCGGATCTCGGCGGCAGCGCGCGCCTTCGCGAGCCACACCCACGCCGTCACGTACGGCGTGTCGAACTACGCGACCTTGACGCAGGCGGCAGTCCACCCGACGCAGGTGGTCGCCTGGGTGCTGCCCGACGAGACCAGCTGGCGCGACACCACGACTGCCCGGCCGGGCTGATCAGCCCTTGCGGGGCGGCGGCGCGGGGCGGCGGAACGTCTCGCGGGTGACGTCCATCATCACCAGATCGACGCGCTGCCCGTCGACGTCGGCGTAGCGCCGCAGCCGCCCGGCCTCGACGTAGCCGAGCCGCTCGAGGCCCGGCCGGAACCGCTCGTTGTGCGCGAGGTGCACGCCGACCACGCGGTACAGGCCGAGCACGTCGAAGGCGTGCGCGAGCACCAGCGCCAGCGCGTCGCGGGCGACGCCCTGACCCGCGGCGGCCTCGTCGACGAACGCCACCTGCTCGGCGGCGCCGGCGGCGGGATCGATCGCGACCAGCGCGATGCACCCGATCGCCTGGCCGCTCGCCTTGGCGACGATCGCGTACCAGAGCTGATCGCGCCCGTGGCGATCGATCACGCCCTGCAGCGCCAGCCCCGCGACGTCGTCGCCCAGCGGCTCGCCGCCGCCCCGGAACGCGCGCAGGCCAGGGCTGTTCATCGCCCGCTGGAACAACGCCAGATCGTCGAGCGCCAGGCGCCGCAGCGCGGTCGCCGGGCCCGGCCGCGGCTCGCGGTCGGCCCCGGGCAGCGGCCGCGCGGGCCGACGCGGGTCGAGCTGACCCTTCTTGCCTTTCATGATGTCTCCTCGGGCGTGGTCGTGCCCGACGACCAAGACGCACGACCGCCCGGTTGTTCGCGGCGCGCGCCCCGTCCCCCGCGCCGCGTCAGTCGCGGTTGCGCGGGTGCTGCTTGGCGGTGCGCTCGTTGCCGCGCCGGTAGTTGCCGGTCACGCGCGCCATCAACTCCTGCGCGTCCGTCTCGTCGCCGGCCTCGACCTCGGCGACGAACTCCGCCGCCGCGTCGCCGCGCAGCGTGGTGGCCAGCGTCCCGCGGTGGTGGATGACCACCTCGCCCGAGGCGCGCACGACGTAGCTGAAGCCCGCAGGTCCCGGCATCAGCCGTGAGCGTAGCGCCGCGCCCGCAGCGCGGCGAGGCCGCAGCCTCACTCCACCCGCATCGTGAGCGCGGGCAGCGTCGCCAGCGGCAGCTCGGCGACCACGTCGTACGGGTATCCGATCGACTCATAGTCGACCTCGAGGCACGCGCTGCCAGCCATCTGGTAGACCGGATCACCGTGGACGCGAACGTCGACGAGGCGGCGCAATGGCGCAGGGTGACGGTTGTCACAGACGACGTCGGCGACGACCGCGAGCCGCGGGGCGCCGTAGGTGTGGCTCGCGAGCAGCGGTCCCGCCGGGATCGTGCATGTCCGATCCGTGAACGCCTCGAGCGTCGTCGCTGGTGGCACGTCGATCGGCAGGCATCGCCACGGCGCGGTGTCCGCGGCCCCGTCCTCCGCGGTCGGTCGGCACGCGGTCCCGGTCGCGGGGTCGAATAGCCCCGCTGGCATCAACACGTTGCCACGGGCATCGGTCGTGAACCGGGTCCGGACGGCTCCGGCGCCGAGCTCGGCCACCGCCAGCGTCGGAAACGCGCTGGCGGCGGCGCGCGCGCCGTTCTGCCAGACCTCGTAGGTCCCCAGCGACCTGCAGGCCTCACCGTCCCGCTTGAACACGTTAGTCAATCCCGGTGCGCCTCGCAGGTACACGTGGCCATCGGCCGCGACCAGGACTTCGGGGAGGCCACACCGGTCGAAGATCGGGGGCGCCGGGACAGTGCAGTCACGATCGTCGAAGACGTCGGGTTTGATTGCGGCCGCGACCACGCACCGCCAGCCGGCACCGTCGAGAAAGTCGACCGGCTCGCAGACGTCCCCGTCGTGGTTGACGAGCTCGAGGACCTGCTGCGCGCCGTCGGCCGCCATCGCGACGCGTGCGATGACGCCGCCAGGACGCTCGACCTCCACCACCTCGGCGGCCACGAAGTCTTCCGCGTAAAGCAGGCTATCCTGCTCGAATGTCGGCAATTCGTCGACGTACGAATGACAGCTGTACACATCACCGTAGTACACGGACGCCACGCCGCGCGACGGTCCCACGCGTCCGACCTCGAAGGCGACGCGCGGTAGACAGGGGTCGGGTGGCACCGGTAGTACCCAGTACGCCGGTGCAGCACAGCTCGGATCCCGGAGACTGCCGATGACGGGCGAGCTGCAGGTGTCGTCAAGCCACAAGAGCACACCGACATCAACGGGGATACAGCGCATCCCCCCACCAACCATCAGGTCGAATGCGCAGTCGGCCCCCAGCGCCGTGTCGTACCAGCCGACGAACTGCACCGCACCGCCGCCAGCGTCGACGACCCTGGCGCGCAGGCGGGTCCCGTTGTGCCACGCCGCCGGCTCCCACGGCGGGCGCTGGTCATCACCACACCCGACAAGCCCACCCACCACGAGTCCAAGGACGCACACCCTTCGCCACATGCGTGGACTCGTATCGCGCCGACGACCGGGTCGCAAGATGATCGCGCGGCCTACCTCGCGTAGCGCCGCGCCCGCAGCGCGGCGAGGCCGCAGCCGATGAAGACCAGCGACAGGCCGCCGGCCTCGCGCATCTCCTCGACCTTGCCGCCCTTCTCGCTCATCTTGCGCCACAGGTCGCTGACCTCGACCGACGGCACGACGCCGGTCCACAAGAGCGCGGCCCAGGCGGCGGCGCCGAGGGCGACGACGAGCGCGGTCCACCACAGCCGCGGGCGGGCCAGCGCGGCGACCGCGGTGGCGCCCGCGGCCAGGTACATCGCGGCCCAGCGGATCGGGTCGGGGTCGTTGTACTGCAGCGCCGCCGAGGTGACGCACAGCACGGCGAACCCGGCGGTCAGGGTCGAGGCGGCGGCGGCCGAGCGCGACACGGGACGCATGGTCGCACCAGCGCCCCGCGATTGCACGCACCGGCGACGCCGTGCAAGAGTGCCGCGACTTTACCGAGGCACCCTCATGCGCATGATCCTGGTCGGCCCGCCGGGCGCGGGCAAAGGTACGCAGGCCGCACGCCTGGTCGACAAGTACGGCATCCCCCACATCTCCAGCGGCGACATGCTGCGCGCCGCGGTCAAGGCCGGCACGGAGCTCGGCGTGACCGCCGACCGCTACATGAAGGCGGGCCAGCTGGTCCCGGACGACGTCGTCATCGGCATGATCCTCGAGCGGATCGCCGCGCCCGACTGCGCCAAGGGCTTCATGCTCGACGGCTTCCCGCGGACGATCCCGCAGGCCGAGGCGCTCGACGCGGCGATGACCAAGGCCGGTGTCGCGATCGACGTCGTGCTGCTGTTCGAGGTGCCCGACGCGCTGATCGTCGAGCGCGGCGTCGGCCGCCGCAACGACCCGATCACCGGGCGCATCTACCACATCAAGTTCGACCCGCCGCCGGCCGAGGTCACCGAGCGCCTGGTCCACCGCAAGGACGACCACGAGGCGGCCATCAACGAGCGGCTGCACTACTACCACGACTGGACGGCGCCGATCATGCCGTTCTACGAGGGCAAGGGGCTCTTGCGGCGGGTCGATGGCGTCGGCACGCCCGACGAGGTCAGCGCCCGCGTCGTCAAGGCGCTGGCGTAGCCGCCACCGAGGGCCGCGCCGGCCCTCCTCGAGACGCGACACACTTCATCGCGCGCCCGCGGCGCGCACGGAACCGCCATGGCCTCCTTCGACCACAAGACCATCGACGCCCAGTGGCAAGCCTACTGGGAGCGCGAGCGCACGTTCGCTACGCCGACCGATCGCACCAAGCCCAAGTACTACGTGCTCGACATGTTCCCCTACCCGTCGGGGTCGGGGCTGCACGTCGGCCACCCCAAGGGCTACACCGCGACCGACGTCGTCGCGCGCGCCAAGCGGATGATGGGCAGCAACGTGTTGCGGGTCATGGGCTGGGACAGCTTCGGCCTGCCGGCCGAGCGCCAGGCCGAGAAGGAGAACATCCACCCGCGCGCGATCACCGCGCGCAACATCGCCACGTTCAAGCAGCAGCTGTCGCGGCTGGGGCTGTCGTACGACTGGGACCACGAGCTCGCGACCAGCGAGCCCGACTACTACAAGTGGACCCAGTGGATCTTCCTCAAGCTGTTCGAGAAGGGCCTGGCCTACCAGGCCGAGGTGGCGGTCAACTTCTGCCCCGCGCTCGGCACCGTGCTCGCCAACGAGGAGGTCAAGGACGGCAAGTACATCGAGACCGGCGACGAGGTCGAGCGGCGGATGATGAAGCAGTGGATGCTGCGCATCACCGCGTACGCCGACCGCCTGATCGACGATCTCGAGGGGCTCGACTGGCCGGCCGGCACGCTGGCGATGCAGCGCGAGTGGATCGGTCGGTCGATCGGCGCCAACGTCGACTTCGCGGTGGCCGGCGGCGACGCCACGATCACCGTGTTCACGACGCGGCCCGACACGCTGTTCGGCGGCACCTACGTCGTGCTGGCGCCCGAGCACGCGCTGGTCGACGCGATCACCACCGCCGCGCAGCGCGCCGCGGTCGACGAGTACCGCGCCGCGGCCGGCAAGCGCAGCGAGCGCGACCGCACCGCCGAGGCCGCCGACGCGCCCAAGACCGGCGTCTTCACCGGCGCGTACGCGGTGAACCCGGTCAACGGTAAGCAGATCCCGATCTGGATCGCCGACTACGTGCTGGCCAGCTACGGCACCGGCGCGGTGTTCGCGTGCCCGGCCCACGACGAGCGCGACTGGGCCTTCGCCAAGAAGTTCGGCCTCCCGATCATCGAAGTAGTTCAGGGTGGCGACGTCGACGCCGCCGCGTACGTCGGCGACGGCGCCCACGTCAACAGCGAGTTCCTCGACGGCCTCGACGTCGACGCCGCCAAGGACAAGGTCATCGCCTGGCTGACCGAGCGCGGCGCCGGCGAGAAGAGCGTGCGTTACCGCCTGCGCGACTGGCTGTTCTCGCGCCAGCGCTACTGGGGCGAGCCGTTCCCGACGATCGAGCTGGCCGACGGCACGGTCAAGGTGCTGCCCGAGAGCGCGCTGCCGGTGGTGCTGCCCGAGCTCGACGCGTACAAGCCGACCGCCGACGGCCGGCCGCCGCTGGCGCGCGCCGGCGACTGGATGCAGACCACCGATCCCGAGACCGGCGCGCCGGCGATCCGCGAGACCAACACGATGCCGCAGTGGGCGGGCTCGTGCTGGTACTACCTGCGCTTCCTGTCGCCGCACGCCAAGGACGTGGCGTGGGAGCCCGACGCCGAGAAGTACTGGATGAACGTCGACCTCTACGTCGGCGGCAGCGAGCACGCGACGCTGCACCTCCTGTACGCGCGGTTCTGGCACAAGGTGCTCTACGACTGCGGCCTGGTGCACACCAAGGAGCCGTTCGCCCGCCTGTTCCACCAGGGCATGATCCACAAGCCGTCGTTCAAGGACGCGCGCGGCAAGTACTACTACGACCACGAGGTCGAGCAGATCGCGCCCGGCCGCTGGGTGGTGAAGGCCACGCAGGACGCGGTCGAGACCCGCAACGAGAAGATGTCCAAGTCGCGCTACAACGTCGTCAACCCCGACGACATGTGCGACGAGTACGGCGCCGACTCCCTGCGCCTGTACGAGCTGTTCATGGGCCCGCTCGAGGAGGGCACCGAGTGGGCGACCGACGGCGTGTCGGGCTGCCGGCGGTTCCTCGATCGCACCTGGCGGCTGCTGGTCGGCGACGAGGAGTCGGGCGCGCCCGGCAAGATCGTCGATGGCGACGGCGACGGCCGCCCCGAGCTGCGCGACGTCGAGCGCGCGCTCCACCAGGCGATCAAGCGCGTCTCCGAGGCCGTCGACAACCTCCGCATGAACACCGCGATCGCCGACATGATGGTCTTCGTCAACGAGGCCACC
>JAEUJY010000122.1 GCA_016794525.1 Myxococcales bacterium | reverse complement strand
TCCACGAATTTTTCGGTGGCCTTGCCGGTGACGCTGTTGATCGCGCCGATCGCGGCGGCCGCGGCGGCGTCGATCTCGGCCTCGGGGCCGGACATGTACAGGCGGCCGAAGGCGCCGTACGGCGTGACGTTGACCAGCGACACCTGCGCGGCCTTCTCGGCCTCGTTGGCGGCCAGCACGACGTAGCCGGCGGGCTCGCACTCGAGGATGAACAGCGACTGGCCCGGGAGGATCATCATGCCCTGCGAGGTGCGGTTGATGATCTGCGTCTGGTAGGCCTCGACGCCGCGGATGATCTGGTTGGTCAGGACCTTGGGCTTCAGGCGCTCGCCCTCGCCGACGCCGAGGTGCTTGAGCACCGTGGCGCCGGCCGACAGCACCTCGCCCTGATCGTGATCGTGGATCTCGAGCAGGCCGTAGGCGCGCTCGACGACCTGGACCGCGGGCTGGACCCGGGTGGCCTTGAGCGCCGCGTCGGTGACCTGGTTGATGGCGATGCCGGGGGCGATCTCGACCCACAGCGACGCCTGCCCGGGCACCGGCAAGAAGCCGCGCGCCGTCTTGGCGATGAAGGTCGCCAGTTGCGGCTGGAGCGCGTCGAGGAAACAGTAGGTGCGGAGGACCGTCGCCATCGCGTCGGACGACCCTACCACGCAGGGTCGGCGCGTTGTCACGCCGGCCGGGCGAAAACGCGGCCGTGGCGGTGCGCGGAACAGCCGCAGCCCGCCCGCGGTTGACACCCCGCCGATGCCCACCCATGGTACCGCCCGCATGCTCCGCCGCGCCGTCACGGCCCTGGTCGTCTGCAGCGCGGCGACCGCAGCCGCCGAGCCGCTCACCGTCGCGCTGCGCATCGTCGCCGACGACGGCGCGGGAGGCGGGACGCCGACCGTGCAGCCGCTGATCGGCGCGCTGACCGGGCCGGCCGAGCCGGCGGCGCTGCCGACGCTGTTGCAGCAGGCGATCCGCACCGACCCCGATCTGGCGAAGGTGACGATCGACCTCGAGATCGCGGCGGCGTCGATCGACGCGGCCCGGGCGTGGGACGACTGGCAGGTCGGCGCCGGCGCCAGCACCGGCACCAGCGTGACGACGACCGCGGTCGGCGACGCCCGGCTGTGGAACGCGACGCTGAGCGGCGATCTGACCCGGCGGCTGTCGACCGGCGGCGTGGCCGGCGTCGAGGTGCTCGGGCGCTGGTCCGACTCGTCGCGCTCGGCCAGCCAGTACACCGAGGCGATCACCGCGACCTTGACCCAGCCGCTGTTGCGCGGCCGCGGCGAGGAGCTGGTGCGCGCGGCCGAGCGCGCGGCGCAGATCGATCGCGACGCGGCGGCGCTGGCCGGCGACGCGGCGGCGGTGACCGTCGTCCAGGACGTCGTGCTGGCGTACTTCAACCTGGTCGCGGCCGAGCGCGAGCTGGCGATCCGCCAGGCCAGCCTCGAGCTGGCCCGCGAGCGCCTGCGCGTGACCCAGGCCGGCATCACCGCCGGCGGCGTGGCCCCGGCCGAGCGGATCTCGGTCGAGCAGGCCATCGCGACCCGCGAGGAGGACATCCTCGCCGGCGAGGTGTCGGTGATCGAGGCGTCGCTGGCGCTGCGGCGCGCGGCGGGGCTGCCGATCGGCGCCGGCCAGCTGCTCCTGACCACCGACGTCGCGCTGGCGATCACGCCGCGCAGCTGGGACATCGCCGGGATCCTGGCGGCGACGATCGCCTACAGCCCCGAGGCGGCGCGGCTGCGCGCGCTCGAGGCCGGCGCGACGATCGACGTCGAGGTCGGCGAGCGCGGCGTGCTGCCGTCGCTCGATCTCGCGATGTCGCTGGGGCCGTCGGGCACCGCCGACGATCCCGGCGAGGCGGCGCTCGACGTCGTCACGTTCCAGGAGTTCGCGGCGGCGCTGTCCTTGACCTACCGCACCACCGTCGGCGAGGTCGCCGCCCGCGCCACCGCGCGCAGCGCCCGGGCTCGCCGGCAGCGGGTGCGCATCGACGCCGGCGATCTCGAGAAGCAGCTGGCGCTGGCGGTGACCCGCGCGGTGCTCGCGGTGACCGCGGCCGAGCGCCGCCACGACCTGGCGGTGCGGACGATCGGCCTGGCCGAGCAGGCGCTGGCCGCCGAGCAGGCGCGGCTGGCGAGCGGCAAGTCGCGCAACGTCGACGTGCTGGCCCGGCAGGACGAGCTGCGCGCGGCGCAGCTGCGGCAGATCCGGGCGATCGTCGAGTGGCACCGGGCCGCGACGACGATCGCCGCGCTGACCGGCGAGCTCCTGCCCGGCTACGGCGTCACCGTCGCGCGGCGCTGAGCCGCGGGCGCGCCGCCGCCACCGACGATCAGCGCGGCCAGCGCCGCCAGCAGCACGGCGACGTACTCCCAGCCGCCGCCGGGGTTGGTGAACATCCAGCCGTTGCCGACGTGGGGCTTGAGCGCGCCCACCAGCACCGGCACCAGCGCCGCCGCGACCGCGCGGGTGTGCCAGCCGACCACCAGCGCCAGGCCGCCGAGCAGCTCGGCGGCGAACACCGGGTACGCGGTCCACCCGGGGAAGCCGTGGGCGGCGAAGTACGCCTCGGTGCCCGCGAACGTGAAGATCCGCGCCTTGGCGTAGGCGTGGGCCAGGAACACCAGCCCGACGGCGATCCGCAGGATGGCGGGGCCGAGGGCGGCGCGAGACGTGAGCAGACGATCGAGGGCGGCGAGCATGGCGGAGTCCTTTCGTTGGATGGGCCCTGGATACGACCTGCGCCTGCGCACCGGAAGTCGGGAACCACGCAGTGCTATCCTGCAAAAATGCACATCCGCGACTGGGCCGATCTGCGCTACGTGCTGGCGGTGGCCGACGGCGGCTCGCTGGCCGCGGCGGCGCGCGCGCTGGACGTCGACCACACGACCGTGCTGCGCCGGCTGGCCGGCTTCGAGCGCGCGCTCGGGGCGCGGCTGTTCGAGCGGCGGCCGAGCGGCTACGTGCCGACGCCGGCCGGCGAGGCGCTGGCCGCGACCGCGCGGCAGATCCGCGACGAGGTGGCCGCGGTCGAGCGCCGGGTGCTGGGGGCCGATCTGCAGCTCACCGGCACGGTGCGCATCACCACCACCGACACCCTCGCCCACTCGATCCTGCCGGCGGCGCTGGCCGGCCTCGCGGCGGCGCACCCGACGGTCGGGCTCGAGCTGACCACCACCAACGCGCTCGTCAGCCTGACCCACCGCGACGCCGACGTGGCGGTGCGGCCGAGCGCGCAGCCGCCGCCCAACCTGGTCGGCCACAAGATCGCGACGATCGGCTTCGCGCCGTACGCCGCGCCGCGGTACCTGCGCGCGCACCCGGCGCGCCGCGACCTCGCCGCCCACCGCTGGGTCGGCCCCGACGACGGCCTCGCCGGCACCGCCGTCGGGCGCTGGATGCGCCGCGCCGTCCCCGCGGCGCCGCTCGCCGCGCGGGCCGACAGCTTCACGACGCTGGCGCGGCTGGCCGCGGCCGGGCTCGGGGTCGCGGCGCTGCCGTGCTACCTCGGCGACGGCTGGCCGGGGCTGCGGCGCCTGCGCGGCCCGCTGGCCGACGTGACCACCGAGCTGTGGGTGCTGACCCACGCCGACCTGCGGCGCACCGCGCGGGTCCACGCGGTGATGGAGCACCTGACCGCGGCGCTGACCGCGCAGCGGGCCCGGCTCGAGGGCCGGCCGTGATCAGCGCGCCAGGCCGATGAAGCCCATGTGGATGCCGCCGGCCTGGCCGTCGCGGCGGTACGAGAAGAAGCGCTCGGCCTCGCAGCGGGTGCACGGCGGCGCGGCGTCGACGTGCGCGCGGGCGACGCCGATCGCGGTGAGGCTGGCGGTGAGCGCGACGCGCAGATCGACGTGGTCCTTGCGCGGGCCGCGGACGACCAGCCCCGGCACGTCGCCGAACGCGGCGCGGAACGCGTCGACGACCTCGGGCCCGACCTCGAAGCAGCACGGCCCGATCGACGGGCCGAGCGCGACCCGCACGTCGGCGGCGCGCGCGCCCAGCTCGATCATCCGCTCGACCACCCGCGGGGCGACGCCGGCGACGGTGCCGCGCCAGCCGGCGTGGGCCGAGCCGCACACCCGCGCGACCGGATCGGCGAACAGGATCGGCACGCAGTCGGCGGCGAACGTCGTGAGGATCGGGCCGACCTGGTTGGTGACCAGGCCGTCGAACTCGGCCGGCTCGGGCAGCGGCTCGCCGACCTGCCACACGCCGGTGCCGTGGACGTGCCGCATCATCTGCAGGTCGTCGGCGGCGAACCCCTCGTGGGCGGCGAGCAGCTCGCGGTTGCGATCGACCAGCGCCGGATCGTCGCCCCACCGCTTGCCGAGGTTGAGCGACGCGCGGGCGCCGGTCGAGACGCCGCCGGTCCGCTCGGGGAAGCCATGGACGAACCCGGCCGGGATCACCGGCGAGCGCAGCACGCGGATCGACGTGGTCATCGCGGCTGTCTTAGCGTGGCGGCGGCGCGTTCACCAGCCGACGCCGACCTCGAACGACGCGAACGGCTGCAGCTGCTCGCGGGGCAAGACCAGCGCCGGCGCGCCGGTGATGTACGCGCCGCCCACGGTGAACGTCGCGACCGCGTCGACCGCGCCGACCAGGCCGCGGGTCCACTGCGCCGAGATCGACGCCTCGGGGCCGGCCGCCGACGCGCCGGTGGCGTCGGGGTCGCCGAACTGGAAGCCCAGCTGATCGGCGGCCACCGACAGCTCGGCGAAGCCCAGCCCGGCGCGCAGGCCGAGCCGCCCGCCGGCGATCGGCCGCCGCACGACCTCGAAGGTCGAGCGCAGGTGCATCATCTCGGCGCCGTCCTCGTTGTGCCACGCCTGGGCGCCGGTGCCGCAGCCCTCGACGGCGAGCCCGCCCCACAGCCGGGCCTCGCCGCACACGGTGGGCATGCCGTTGCGATCGCTCGACGCGCCGCCGACGCGGAGGTTGATGCGGTACGGCGGATCGCGGGTGATCGGCGGCGGGGCGCCGCCGCGGTCGTCGCCGTCGCCGTCGGCCCGGGCGACGCCGCCGAGCACCAGCAAGAAGAGGAGCGCGCGCACGCCGGCAGGCTACCGCAGGCCCGCCCCGCCGCCACCGTGTTATCGTCGCGACATGATCGCCTACGCCGACCTCGCCGCCGCGCTCGATCGCTGGCGTGTCCGCAACGGGCTGCCGATCACCGGCAGCGCGCCGCCTCCGCCGGTCGCGAACGTGGCCGCGGTGCTCACGCCGCGCCCCGCGCCCGCCCCCGCCCCGGTGGCCGCGCCGCCGCCGCCGGTGGCCCGCACCGCGCCGCCGCCCGCGCCCGCCCCGGCCGCGGCGGCGATGCTGGTCGACGACGAGGTCGACGCCGACATGCTCGAGACCGCCGACGAGTACGACAACGAGGGCCAGGACTTCGCGATGTCGTTCAGCGGGCCGCCGGCGGCCGCTAGCGGCAGCATCGGCGGCACGATCGGCGGCACGATCGGCGACGACGACGTCGAGGAGTCGACCCACATCGGCGCCGGCGTCGGCGGCGACGACGCGTTCGGCGCCTCGCCCACGACCGCGGTCCCGCCGCCGTCGCAGTGGCCCGAGGCCAAGGAGTGGCCGGCCGAGGCCACCGCCGCGGCCGCGTACGGCTGGGGTCAGAGCCACCGCCCCGAGACCGCGACCGGCGACGACGACTCGACGATCGTCGGCGGCGGCAAGAAGCGCTGATGGCGACGGCGTGGCGGCGTGAGCGCGACGGGCGCTTGACGCCGACCGAGCTGACCCCGGCGGCCCCCGGGCCGGGCCGGGTCGCGATCGACGTCGAGGCGGTCGCGGTGGATCGCGTCGCGGCGACGCCGCCGGGCCGCGTGCCGGGCGTCGCGGCGGTCGGCCGGGTCACCGCGGTCGGCGTCGCCGCCGACGAGTGGCTCGGCGCGCGCGTGCTGGTGCCGTCGGTCGACGCCTGCGGCGAGTGCGATCGCTGCCGCCGCGGCGGCGCGGCGCTGTGCGCCGACGGCGGGCGCCTGGGCGCGACCGCGCCCGGCGCGCTGGCCACGACGATCACCGCGGCGGCGCGCTGGCTGGTCCGCCTCGAGGGCGCGCTGGCGCTGCCCGCGCCGACCGCGGCCGGGCTCGGCGGCGACCTGGCGCGCGCCTACGCGCTGTACGCCCGCGCCGGCGTCGGGCCGCGCGATCCGGTCGTCGTGCTCGGCGGCGGCGCGCTGGCCCGCGCGACCGTCGAGATCCTGCTGCAGAAGGGCGCCGCGCCGGTGTGCGCCACCGACGACGCCGCGACGATCGCCGCGCTCGGCGACCGCGCGGTCGTGACCGCGATCCACACCGCGGCGATCGAGGACGCGCTGGGTGGCGCCGGCGCTCGGCCGCGGCGGGTGATCGTCGCCGACGCCGCCCTGCTCGAGGCCGGGCTGCGGGTCGCGGGACCGCGGGCGACGGTGGTGGTCGCCGCGGGCGACGCCGACGTCGCGCCGCCGCTGGCGATCGCGCTGGCCCACGAGGTCACGCTGGCCGGCGTGCTGGACTGCCACCCCGACCTCGTGCCCGAGCTGGCGGCGCTGGCGGCGCGCGGCGACCTGCCGCTCGACGCGCTGGTCGAGGTGGTGCCGGTGGCGGCGCTGGCCGACCGGCTGGTCGAGCGCGAGCGCGAGCGGCCGGCGACCACGCTGGTCGCGACGCTCGCCTAGGCGCGGGCCGCGCTACAGCGCGAACATCGCGACGATCACCGCGATCGCGACCACGCCGACGCCGATCGCGATGAACACCTTGGTGCGCCCGCTCTTCATCTCGCCGATCAGGTCGCGCTCGGACACCGACGACGACGCGCCCGGCTGATCGCGCATGGCCGGCATCGACGAGGTCTGGCCGGTGCGCAGGCTGTAGCGCTCGGCGTCGGTCGACGTCAGCGTGCCGTCGTCCTTGTACCGATCCTCCATCGGCAGCATGTCGACCTTGTCCTGCGCCGCGGCGTCGCCGGATCGCGCCGCCTCCTCGGCCGCGACCGCGTCGAGGTCGCCCTTCTTGAACCACAGGGTCTCGCGGAACTGGCCCTTCTTCTTGGCGTCCTTGCGCTTGCCCTTGTCCTTGCCGCTCATCGACTGCGCCGGCGAGCCGGCCGGCACCGACGGCGCGGCCGGGGCCGCCATCACCGGGGCCGCCATCACCGGCGCGGCGGGCATGGCGGGCGCCGCCTGGGGCAACGGCATCGTCGCGACCGCGCTCGGCGGCGGCGCGGCGGCGATCGCGCCGATCGCGGGCGCCGCGGCGGCGACCGCCTGGACCGCGGGCGTCATCGGGCCCGGCGCGGCCGGCGCGGGGGCGGCCCACGGCGACGGCGCCGGCTCGGCGATCGCCTGCGGGATCGGCTGCGACGGCGCGACCGCCACCGCGACCGGCGCGACCGGCGCGACCGGCATGACGGGCGGCGCGGTCGGCGGCGCGGGCGGCACGACGGTCTCGAGCGCCGCGGCCTCGCGCAGCGCCTCGACCGGGATCTGCACGTCCATCTGCCGGGTCTTGAGCTCGCCCGGGTTCGGGCCGCCGCCGATCGGCGCGACGCCGAGCATCGTCGAGGCCAGCTCCTTGGGCTTGCCGACGCGGCCGAACGGCGCGGTCGAGGCCGGCGACGGCTCGCCGCCCTTGCGCACGCGGTCGATGTCGTCGAGGAACTGCTTGAGCGTCAGGTGGCGCTTGGCCGGGTTGCGATCCATCGCGCGGCCGATCACCTGATCGACCTCGGGCGCCAGCGGGGCGCGCCGCGACGGCGGCGGGATCGTGCCGGTCAGCTGCTGGTTGGCGATGCTGGCGGCGTCGCCGTCGAACGGCGGCGCGCCGGTGACCGCGGCGTAGTAGATCGCGGCCAGGCTGTAGGTCGCCGAGCGCTGATCGATGGGCTTGCCCTCGATGGCCTCGGGGGGCACGTAGCCGGGGACGCCGGCGTAGCGCTCGCCGGGGATCGGCAGCGGGAAGTTGATGACCTTGATCGTATCGCCCGCCACCAGCACGTTCTTGGGCGACAGGTCGCGGTGGACCACGCCGACCTTGGCGGCGTCGAGCAGGGCCCCGCCGATCTCGGTGACGATCGCCGCGGCGCGGTCGCTGTCGATGGCCCCGTGGCTCAGGCTGGTGGCCAGCGGCGTCGCGCCCTCGACCCACTCGGTCGCGACCCACAGCTGCTCGCCGTGCTTGCCGGAGCCCAGCACCTTGGCCGCCGCCGGGTGCGCGACCCGCTCGAGGAGCTTGAGCTCGCGCTCGATGCGCTGCGCGGCGGCGGGTTGCGCCGTCAGGCTCGGCGCGATCAGCTTGACCGCGACCGCGGCGTTGGTCTGGCGATCGACGGCGCGGTGGACCTCGCCGGTGGCGCCGCCGCCGATCCGCTCACCGAGCTCGAACCGACCGCCGACCACGTTGGCCGCGGGGGCTGCCGCCGCCGGGGCCGCCGCGGGCGCGCTGGCGGCCATCGCGATCAAGCGTCCGGCGTCGTTGGTGCAAAAGTTCGCGTCGTCGCCGTATTGCTTGCCGCACTTCGGACAAACTTTCATGGGCCTGGCCTATCTTGCAATGCAGCGGATCGTAAGAACATCCTCCGCTGAAAGCAACCGGAGCAACCATGCGCCTCGTGACCCTGGCCTTCGCGACCGCCGACGAGTTCCTCGCCGCCTACCACCCCGCCGACGGGGGCACGCTGTCGACGCGCACCCGCACCGACGGGACGATCGGCGAGCGGGTGCTGCTCGAGGTGTCGTTCCCCGGCCTGCCCAACCGCGCGCTCCTGCGCGCCGACGTCAGCGGCATCGCCAACGAGCACGGCCTGCGGTTCGCGATCGCCGCCGACGATGGCTCGACCCGGGACTTCCTGGTGGCCATCGCCCACGGCGAGGTGCGGGTCGAGTCGGCGGTCCACCGCGGCCACGCCCGTTTCCCGGCCGCGCTGTCGGCCACCTGGCAGGCCGGCGGTGACCTGCTGCCGACCACCGTCGAGGACCTGTCGGCCGGTGGCGCGTTCCTGCGCACCGACACCCCGCCGCCGCTCGGCACCGAGGTCGCGGTGACGATCGCCGCCCCCGGTGGCGAGCCGCTGGCCCTGGTCGGCCACGTCGCGTGGATCCGCCAGGGCAAGCTCCCCGGCTTCGGCGTCGACTTCGTGCCCGCGGTGGGCGACCCGGGCCGCCGGCTGCGGGCGCTGCTCCGCCACGCCTCCGAGACCGCCACGGTCGACCTCGGCTCCGCCGACGATTGACACCGACGATTGACACGGGGGTGGCCGCCGGCTAATAACCCCCGCTCTCTTCAACCGGACCAACGCACATGGCCTCGAACACCGCCGCCTCCGAGAACAAGCGCAAGCGCTCGCACAAGAACATGGGCCGCAAGCGCAAGAACAAGCTGGCCCGCCGCTCGACCGTCTCGAACGTCGAGCTCTTCGCCGCCCTCGGCGAGCCGGGTAAGCCGGCGCCTGTTGCCAAGTAGGGGCTTTCGCAAAGCCCCTCCCCCGGCATGCGCCGGGGCCCCCACCCGAAACGGCCCAGACCTGCCTCGCAGGTCACGGTGAGCAGCGTGGGGCGACGAACGACTCGACGGCGCCGCGGTTGACCCCGCCGGCGCCGAACGCGATCACGGCGACCGCCAGCCCAGCCGCCGTCGGCTGCACCAGGCACACCGACCCGTGCTGGCTGCGCGGCCGGCACGGCACGACGTAGGCCTGCGCGCCCTCGTCCCAGCGCCCTGGCTCGCGCATCACCGCCGGCCCGCCCCGCGGCCGCTGGCCGAAGCGCGCCGTCGCCACCACGCTGTGCCGCCCGAAGGGCCTGAGCGTCAGCGTCGCGCCCCGCCCCACGTCCCAGCACCCGATCACCGCCTGCTGCGTCGCGTACGGCGCCAGCCGATCCGCCCGCGCCGCCGGCGCCAGAGCCACGACGAGCGCGATCGCCGCGATCTTCCGCATCCCCGATCCTACGCGCCACCCGCCCCCGCCGATCTGACGTCCGCCCCGTGCTCCGACGGCTCCGACTCCGGCTCCGACTCCGGCTCCGACTCCGGCTCCGGCTCCGGCTCCGACTCCGGCTCCGGCTCCGGCTCCGGCTCCGGCTCCGCAACCGGATCCCGATCCCGATCCGTCTCCCGTCCCCGTCCCCGATCCCGTCCCCGTCTCCGATCCCGTCTCCCGTCCCCGTCCCCGATCCCGTCTCCGATCCCGCCTCCGGTCCCCGTCCCCGCTCGCACCACCGGTGGTGGTGGTCTAGCTGGACCGCGCGAGGAGGCCCAGGGGCAAGGCGACGGTGGGGCCCCGAGGCCGAGCGTACTCCTGTACGTGAGGCGCTCGGGGGGGACCGGCAACGCCGCCCATGGGCCCCGCAGCCGGTCCGGTGGCTACCACTCCTAGGCTGGCTCTGCGGAGACGCGGTCCACGGAGTACACCCCCTTGATCCGCGACAGCGAGCGGATCACGGTCTTCAGCTGGTCGAGGTCCTTCACCGACGCGTGGAACGTGTTGACCGCGCGGCCGTGCTCGGTGGCGCGGCAGTGGGCCTGGCTGATGTTGACGCCCTGGTCGGTGAACGACTGGCTGATCGTCGCCAGCAGGCCGGGCTTGTCGGCGCACAAGACCTGGATCGCGACCTCGTGGGTGCCCTTGCCGTGGCCGTCCCAGGCGACGTCGATGCGGCGCTCGGGATCGAGGTCGAGGCCCTTGTCGCAGTCGCGGCGGTGGACGGTGACGCCCTTGCCGCGCGAGATGTAGCCGACGACGGCGTCACCGGGCAGCGGGCTGCAGCAGCGCGCGAACCGCACCAGGATGTCGCCCTCGCCCTGCACCAGGATGCCCGACGAGCTCTGCCGCCGCGTCACCTTGCGGATCAGCTGGCGCAGCACGCCCTCGGTCTTCTCGGCCTCGACGATGGCCTTCTTGCCGTCCTCGGCCGGCAGCTTGTCGATGACCTGCTGCACGGTGATCTTGCCGTAGCCGACCTGCAGGATCAGCTCGTCGGCGTCGCCCAGCCGCAGCTCGCGCGCCGCGGCGTCGAGCTCCTTCTCGGCCTTGGCCAGCGTCAGGCCGCGCTTGCGCAGGCCCTTGTCGAGGATGTCCTTGCCCAGCGCCAGCGCCCGCTCGCGCTGCTCGTGGCGCAGCAGGTAGCGGATCTTGGTGCGGGCCTTGGCGGTCTTGACCAGCGCCAGCCAGTCCTTGTTGGGCTTCTGGTTGGGGTTGGTGATGATCTCGACGGTGTCGCCGTTGCGCAGGTGGTAGCGCAGCGGGACGATCATGCCGTTGACGCGCGCGCCCGAGCAGTGGTCGCCGACGTCGGAGTGGACCGCGTACGCGAGATCGATCGGCGTCGAGCCCATCGGCAGCGCCTTCACGTCGCCGCGCGGCGTGAAGACGTAGACCTCGTCGCCGAACAGGTCGAGCTTGACGGTCTCGAGGAACTCGGTCGGATCGACCAGGTCCTTCTGGTGCTCCATCAGCTGGCGCAGCCAGGCGAACTTCTTCTCGTCGTCGGAGGGCTTGCCCTCCTTGTACTTCCAGTGCGCGGCGATGCCGTGCTCGGCGACCGCGTGCATCTCGCGGGTGCGGATCTGGATCTCGATGCGCTCGCCGCGCGGGCCGATCACCGCGGTGTGCAGCGACTGGTACAGGTTGGGCTTGGGCAGCGCGATGTAGTCCTTGAACCGCCCGGGGATCGGGGTCCAGGTCTGGTGGGCCACGCCGAGCGCCTGGTAGCACTGCATCTGGTTGCCGGTGACCACCCGGAAGCCGATCGCGTCGTGGATCTCGTCGAAGCTGCGCCCGGTCTTGCGCATCTTCTGGAAGATCGACCAGAAGTGCTTGGCGCGGCCCGAGACCTCGCACTCGACGCCGTTGGCCTGCATCTCCTTGGCGATCAGCTCCTCGACCGAGCGGATGTACTCGGCGCGCTCGGCGCGGGTCTTCTGGATCTCGGTCGCGAGCTGCTCGTACTCGCCGGGGTGGAGGTACTTGAACGACAGGTCCTCGAGCTCGACCTTGACCCACGCCATGCCGAGGCGGTTGGCCAGCGGCGCGTAGATCTGCATCGTCTCGGCCGCGATCCGCTCCTGCTTCTCGGGCGGCATGTGGCTGAGCGTCCGCATGTTGTCGAGGCGGTCGCACAGCTTGACCAGGATGACGCGGATGTCGCGCGCCATCGCCAAGAGCATCTTGCGGAAGTTCTCGGCCTGCTGCTCCTCCTTGGTCGACCACGGCAGCTTGCCGAGCTTGGTGACGCCGTCGACGAGGAACGCGATCTTCTTGCCGAACAGCTCCTCGAGCTGCTCGACCGTGGCCGACGTGTCCTCGACGCAGTCGTGCAGGAGGCCGGCGCACACCGACGGCACGTCGAGCTTCAGCTCGGCGATGATGCCGGCCACCGACAGCGGATGGGTGACGTACGGGTCGCCCGAGCGGCGGGTCTGGCCCTCGTGGGCCTTGGCCGCGAAGTCGTAGGCGCGGCGAACGACGTCGAGATCGGCGTTGGGATCGTAGGCGGCGATGCTCGACAGGATCTGCTCGAAACTCATACGGCGGCGGACACCTCGAACTCCGGAAGATACCCGGCCGTCGAGGCGCGCGCCACTAACCGGCCCGACCTCGCGCCGCCGCGCCGGTGAGGGCCGTTCCCCCCGCCCAACCCGCCGGAACGTCACGCGCGCGCCGCTCAGTAGCGGTCTTCGAAGTTCCACTCGAACTCGAACGCCTGCCCCGGGCGGCGCACCACCAGCGTCATGCCGCGCATCTCGGGCGTGAACAGATCGCGCTGGTAGAAGACGAAGTCGGCGGTGCCGCGGAACACCGACAGCGAGCCCAGCGTCGTGCGGCGCTTCCAGCCGTCCTCGTTGATCGCGACGATGTCGCCGAAGTAGTTCCGCTGCGTCGAGCGGATCTCGTAGTCCCACATGCTGACCATGTGCTTGGTCTTGGCGTGCTCGATGCCCTCGGGCAGGTAGCGGTGGCCCTGATCGTCGACGAGGTAGACCTCCCACGACGACAGGTCGGCCCACTCGATCCACTTGTGCTCGAGCTGGACGTGGAAGCGCAGCCGATCGCGCGAGACCACCGTGAACGACGCCTCGTTGAACAGCGGGTAGCGCTTGTGGCGGAGCAGGCTGACCCGCGACTCGGGGTCGCGCGGCACGTTGAGCTCCATGTCGCCGGTGATGATCCGGACGATCTCCGAGTCGCGCAGCGTCTCGGTCGGACGCACCAGCGGGTTGGGCTGCACCACCTCCGAGTGGAAGGTGCGCGTGCACGCGCTCGATCCCAGCGCGAGGCCCGCCGCCGCCACCACGGCCAACGTCAGCGATCGTCGATTCCCCATGCTCCAAGCGTGAGCCTCGGCGCGGCGGCCCGTCAAGCAAAACCACCGTCGAGGAACCCTGTCGCACGCGATGCGTTTCGGCATCGCCGATCGCCGCGGGCGCTGTCGCAGCGCGGGGTTGCGCGGCGCGCCGCGGATCCTGCGGCGCGCCGCGAGGTTCTCAGCCGGCCGTGGCGATCAGGCGGCGGGCGTGGGCGGCGGGGTCGGAGGCGGTGTTGGCGTCGCGGGCGGCGGCCAGCGCGGGCAGCGGCAGCGCGACGTCGGGGCGGGCGACGTCGCCGTAGCGGCGGGTCAGGTAGACCGCGCGCAGCACCTGGTACGCCGGCTCGAGCTCGGCGTTGACGATCAGGTGGTCGTACTCGCCGAAGTGGCCGAGCTCCTCGATGGCCTTGCGCAGCCGGCGCTCGATCACGTCGGCGGCGTCGGTCGCGCGCGAGCGCAGCCGCGACGCCAGCGTGGCCAGATCGGGCGGCAGGATGAACACCCGCAGCGAGTCGGCAGGCCAGGCGCCGGCCAGCGCCCGGGCGCCCTGGAAGTCGACGTCGAAGATCATGTCGCGGCCGGCGGCCAGCGACGCCTCGATCGGCGCCTTGGCGGTGCCGTAGCGGTTGCCGTGGACGACGAACCACTCGGCGAACTCGCCGTCCTCGACCATGCGATCGAAGCTGGCGTTGTCGATGAAGTGGTAGTCGACGCCGTCGCGCTCGCCGGGGCGCTGCGGCCGGGTCGTGTACGACACCGAAAAATCGATCGTGTCGTGCTCGCGCAGCAGCCGCCGCGTGAGCGTGGTCTTGCCGGCCCCGGAGGGCGACGAGACGATGAGGAGGAAGCCGCGCGTACTCACGCTTACTCGAGGTTTTGCACCTGCTCGCGCATCTTCTCAAGCTCGGCCTTCGCTTGTACGACCCGAGCCGAGATCGCCGCGGTCGCCGATTTGGCGCCGGTGGTATTGATCTCGCGGCCCAGCTCCTGGAGCAGGAAGTCCAGGCGCCGCCCGACCGGCCCGGCGGCGGCCAGCGTCGCGGCCAGCGCGTCGAGGTGGGCCCGGGCCCGCACCAGCTCCTCGGTGACGTCGGCGCGCTCGACCAGGATCGCCACCTCCTGGGCCAGCCGCTCGGGGGCGACCGCGCCCGGCGCCAGCGCCTCGGCCAGGCGATCGCGCAGCCGCGCGGCGATCGCCGGCGCGGCGGCCGCGGCCTCGGTGGTGAGCTCGGCGACCAGCGCGCGCAGGCCGTCGACCCGGGCGGCCAGATCGGCGGCCAGCGCCTGGCCCTCGCGCTCGCGGTGGGCGCACAGCTGATCGAGCGCGGCGGCCAGCGCCTGCCCGACCGGCGCGGCGGCGGCGTCGCCGTCGACGACGTGGGCGGCGATCACGCCCGGCACCCGCAGCACCTCGGCCAGGTGCGGCGGCGGCAGCGCCAGCTCGCGGGCCAGCTCGGCCAGCTCGGTGTAGACCCGACGGGCGGCGGCGCGGTCGATGCCGGCCGCCGCGGGGCCGCCGCGGTCGACGGCGATCGCGACGGTGACCGCGCCGCGCTCGAGCCGCTCGCGGACCCGGCCGACGGCCAGCTCCTCGAGCACCGGCGCCGCGGTGCCGCGGACCTTGACGTCGAGTAAGCGGTGGTGGACCGCGCGCCCCTCGACCGTGACCTGGAGGTCGCCCGCGCGGGCGACGCCG
>JAEUJY010000101.1 GCA_016794525.1 Myxococcales bacterium | reverse complement strand
GAACCCCGGCGCGGTGGTGACCGAGTACTCGTGGATGGCGAGCAACTGCGACCCGTGCCCGGGGCCGGTGATCGCGATGGACGAGCTGGCGACCTTGGGGCTCGACGTGCTGGGCGGCGACAAGGGCGCGGCGGCGCCGTTTTCCGGCGACGCGATGAGCATGGTGCTGACGCGCCTGCACGCGCGGTACGGCAAGACGGTGACCGAGGACCTGGTGTTCAAGGCCGCCGAGCCGATCGTCGGCGGGCGCGAGTTCCTGCAGGCCAACGGCAAGCTCGAGGAGCGGTCGCGGCCGGACTCGATCAACAACTTCCAGGCGCGGTACGCGATCCGCCACGAGTGGACCGGGCCGATCGCCTGCAAGGACCCGGTGCGCGGGCGGTGGGGCGGGCCGCCGGCCGGCGTGACCGGCGGCGGCGTGAAGCCGGCGCTGGATCTGGCGTTCGTCGCGCGCGGCGCGGCCAAGCTGCCGGAGCTGGTGAAGCAGGACGTGCCGGAGATCGAGGTCAAGGCGGCGGCCGCTGGGAGCGCCGCGCCGACGCCGACGCCGCGCGATCAGCTGCCGAAGACGCTGCCGCCGGGTGATCCGCCGGCGCCCAAGAAGAAGAGCGGCTGCGGCTGCGCGACCGAGGGCGGCGAGGGCGCCGGGCTGGCGCTGGTCGGCGGCCTGGGCGTCGCCGCGCTGGTCACCCGTCGCCGCCGTCGCTGAGATCCTGGGAGGGGCGTTCGCAAGGCCCCTCCCTCGCACGACGTGGGGCCCCCACCCGAAACGCGAGATCGTGTTCGGGGATCCGAGTTCTGATCGACCCTGTTGGCGGCGCCACGAATTTCGCAACGCGATCACCTCTGCCGCTGTCGGAGATCTCATGCGCAAGACCGTCTCGGCCACCCTCCTCCTCGCCGCGCTCGTGGGTGCCGCCCCCGCGGCGCAGGCGTTCTGCGGGTTCTACGTGAACAGCGGCGGGTCGGAGATGTTCAACGACGCGACGCAGGTGGTGCTGATGCGGTCGGGGACCCGCACCGTCTTGTCGATGCAGAACAACTACAAGGGGCCGCCGGAGGCGTTCGCGCTGGTGATCCCGGTGCCGACGGTGCTGCAGAAGGAGGACGTCAAGACGCTGAGCAAGGGGGTGTTCGAGCACATCGACCAGATGGGCGCGCCGCGGCTGGTCGAGTACTGGGAGGAGGATCCGTGCACCCCGGAGTACGACGAGGACGAGTCGGGCGGGGCCGGGATGGCGATGGCGCTCGAGGAAGGCAAGATGGGCAAGAAGGACGGCGACAAGCTCGGCGTCACCATCGAGGCCAAGTTCGAGGTCGGCGAGTACCAGGTCTTGATCCTGTCGGCGACGGACTCGACGGGGCTGGACACCTGG
The DNA here is from genome assembly GCA_016794525.1 of Myxococcales bacterium. Lineage (GTDB taxonomy): Bacteria > Myxococcota_A > Polyangia > Haliangiales > Haliangiaceae > UBA2376. The sequence continues at coordinate 79,661 of JAEUJY010000101.1, read as the reverse complement.
CTGCGCCAGGAGCACTACCAGATCCCGCCAGGGGCCGAGCCGTTCCTGCGGCCGTACGTCGAGAGCGGGATGAAGTTCTTCGTCGCCAAGGTCGACCCGGCCAAGGTGACGTTCAAGGACGGGCGGGCCGAGCTGTCGCCGCTGCGGTTCCACTACGACTCGGACGAGTTCAACCTGCCGATCCGGCTGGGGCTGGCGAACTCGAGCGGGACGCAGGACCTGATCGTCAGCATCCTGGCGCCGGGCCAGCGGTACGAGGTGGCGAACTACAAGAACGTCACGATCCCGACGAACCTCGACGTGAAGGACGCGGTGCGGGACAAGTTCGGCGAGTTCTACGCGGCCTTGTACGATCGCACCGTCGAGAAGAACCCCGGCGCGGTCGTGACCGAGTACGCCTGGCAGGCGAGCAACTGCGATCCGTGCCCGGGGCCGGTGATCGCGATGAGCGAGCTGGCGGTGCTGGGGCTCGACGTGCTGGGCGGCGACAAGGGCGCAGCGGCGCCGTTCTCCGGCGACGCGATGAGCATGGTGCTGACGCGGCTGCACGCGCGGTACGGCAAGACGGTCACCGAGGACCTGGTGTTCAAGGCCGCCGAGCCGATCGTCGGCGGGCGCGAGTTCCTGCAGGCCAACGGCAAGCTCGAGGAGCGATCGCGGCCGGACTCGATCAACAACTTCCAGGCGCGGTACGCGATCCGGCACGAGTGGACCGGCCCGATCACCTGCAAGAACCCGGTGCGCGGGCGCTGGGGCGGCCCGCCGGAGGGGCAGATGGGCGGCGGCGTGAAGCCGGCGCTGGATCTGGCGTTCGTCGCGCGCGGCGCGGCCAAGCTGCCGGAGCTGGTGAAGCAAGACGTGCCGGAGATCGAGGTGAAGGCGGTCGCCGGGAGCGCGGCCTCGCCGCCGACCCCGACGCCGCGCGATCAGCTCCCCAAGACGCTGCCGCCGGGCGACCCGCCCGCCAAGAAGAAGAGCGGCTGCGGCTGCGCGAGCGAGGGCGGCGAGGGCGCCGGGCTGGCGCTGGTCGGCGGCCTGGGCGTGGCCGCGCTGGTCACCCGGCGCCGGCGCCGCTGAGCTCCCGCCGTCCCGGTCACGCCGTCGTCTCGTCGCTTCGTCGCCTCGTCGCCCCGTCGCCTGGAGCTGCCATGAACAAGCCGCTGGTCGCCTCGCTCGCCGTCGCTGCGCTCGCTGGCGCGGCCCCCGCCGCGCACGCGTTCTGTGGGTTCTACGTGAACAGCGGCGGGTCGGAGATGTGGAACGACGCGACGCAGGTGGTGCTGATGCGGTCGGGGACGCGCACCGTGCTGTCGATGCAGAACAACTACAAGGGGCCGCCCGAGGCGTTCGCGCTGGTGATCCCGGTGCCGACGGTGCTGCAGAAGGGAGACGTCAAGACGCTGCCGAAGGCGGTGTTCGAGCACGTCGACCAGATGGGCGCGCCGCGGCTGGTCGAGTACTGGGAGGAGGATCCGTGTGCACCTGAGCTGCCCAACGAGGCGATCGGGAGCTACGGCTTCGGGCGCACGGGCTTCGGGCCGGGCGGCGGCGGTACCGGGTACGGCACGCTCGGCGTGAGGATCGAGGCGAAGTTCGAGGTCGGCGAGTACCAGGTGTTGATCCTGTCGGCGAAGGACTCGACGGGGCTCGACACCTGGCTGCGGCAGGAGCATTACCAGATCCCGCCGGGGGCGGAGCCGTTCCTGCGGCCGTACGTCGAGAGCGGGATGAAGTTCTTCGTCGCGAAGGTCGACCCGACCAAGGTGACGTTCAAGGACGGCCGGGCCGAGCTGTCGCCGCTGCGGTTCCACTACGACAGCGACGAGTTCAACCTGCCGATCCGGCTTGGGCTGGCGAACTCGAGCGGGACGCAGGACCTGATCGTGTCGATCCTGGCGCCGGGGCAGCGCTACGAGGTCGCGAACTACAAGAACGTGACGATCCCGACGAACCTCGACGTCAAGGACGCGGTGCGGGACAGGTTTGGCGAGTTCTACGCGGCGCTGTTCGATCGCACCATCGAGAAGAACCCCGGCGCGGTGGTGACCGAGTACGCGTGGCAGGCGACCAACTGCGATCCGTGCCCGGGGCCGGTGATCGCGAGCAGCGAGCTGGCGACGCTGGGGCTCGACGTGCTCGGCGGCGCCACGGGCAAGGCCACGGCGTTCACCGGCAACGCGATGAGCATGGTGCTGACGCGGCTGCACGCGCGGTACGGCAAGACGGTGACCGAGGATCTGGTGTTCAAGGCCGCCGAGCCGATCGTCGGCGGACGCGAGTTCCTCCAGGACGGCGGCAAGCTCGAGGAGCGGTCGCGGCCGGACGCGGTCAACAACTTCCAGGCGCGGTACGCGATCCGCCACGAGTGGACGGGACCGATCGCGTGCAAGGACCCGGTGCGCGGGCGCTGGGGTGGGCCGCCGGCCGGCGAGACCGGCGGTGGCGTGAAGCCGGCGCTGGATCTGGCGTTCGCGGCGCGGGGCGCGGCCAGGCTGCCGGAGCTGGTGAAGCAAGACGTGCCGGAGATCGACGTGAAGGCGGGCGCGACCGCTGCCCCGCCATCACCGCCCGCGGGCAGCGCCACCCCGGCGTTGGCACCGCCCGCGCCTGCGGCGCCGCCGGCGACCGAGCCCACGAAGAAGAGCGGCTGCGGCTGCGCGACCGAGGGCGGCGAGGGCGCCGGGCTGGCGTTCGTCGGCGGCCTCGGCGTCGCGGCGCTGGTCACCCGTCGCCGTCGTCGTTGTTGATCGTCTCACCCTCGCCATCGATCGGAGCCCCCATGCGCAAGGCCCTCGTCTCCTCGTTCTTCCTCGGTGCGCTGGTCGCGGCGGCGCCGGCGGCGCACGCGTTCTGTGGGTTCTACGTGAACAGCGGCGGGTCGGAGATGTGGAACGACGCGACGCAGGTGGTGCTGATGCGGTCGGGGACGCGGACGGTGCTGTCGATGCAGAACAACTACAAGGGCCCGCCGGAGGCGTTCGCGCTGGTGATCCCGGTGCCGACGGTGCTGCAGAAGGAGGACGTCAAGACGCTGCCGAAGGCGGTGTTCGAGCACGTCGACCAGATGGGCGCGCCGCGGCTGGTCGAGTACTGGGAGCAGGATCCCTGTGACACGCGCGACTACGAGCGGTACGAGGTCCTCAAGAGCGCCCAGAACGCGGGGATCCTGCAGGGCAGCTCCGGCGAGGGACGGGGCAACTTCGGCGTGACGATCGAGGCGAAGTTCGAGGTGGGCGAGTACCAGATCGTGATCCTGTCGGCGAAAGACGCGGCGGGGCTCGATGGCTGGTTGCGCGCCGAGCAGTACCAGATCCCGCCGGGGGCCGAGCCGTTCCTGCGGCCGTACGTCGAGAGCGGGATGAAGTTCTTCGTCGCGAAGGTCGACCCGACCAAGGTGACGTTCAAGGACGGGCGGGCCGAGCTGTCGCCGCTGCGGTTCCACTACGACAGCGATGAGTTCAACCTGCCGATCCGGCTGGGACTGGCGAACTCGAGCGGGACGCAGGACCTGATCGTCAGCATCCTGGCGCCGGGCCAGCGGTACGAGGTGGCGAACTACAAGAACGTGACGATCCCGACGAACCTCGACGTGAAGGACGCGGTGCGGGACACGTTCGGCGAGTTCTACGCGGCGCTGTTCGATCGCACCGTCGAGAAGAACCCCGGCGCGGTGGTGACCGAGTATTCGTGGATGGCGAGCAACTGCGACCCGTGCCCGGGGCCGGTGATCGACCTGGGCGAGCTGTCGACGCTGGGGCTCGACGTGCTCGGCGGCGCCAGGGGGGCGGCGGCGCCGTACTCCGGCGACGCGATGAGCATGGTGCTGACGCGGCTGCACGCGCGGTACGGCAAGACCGTCACCGAGGACCTGGTGTTCAAGGCGGCCGAGCCGATCGTCGGCGGACGCGAGTTCCTGCAGGACGACGGCAAGCTCGAGGAGCGGTCGCGGCCGGACTCGATCAACAACTTCCAGGCGCGGTACGCGATCCGCCACGAGTGGACCGGGCCGATCACGTGCAAGGACCCGCAGCGCGGCCACTGGGGTGGGCCGCCGGCCGGCGTGACTGGTGGCGGGGTGAAGCCGGCGCTGGACCTGGCGTTCGTGGCGCGCGGCGCGGCCAAGCTGCCGGAGCTGGTGAAGCAAGACGTGCCCGAGATCGACGTCAGGGCGGGGGTGGCGTCGGTGCCGCTGACGCCGAATCCCCAGACCGGACCCGCGCCTGGATCGTCACAACCTCCTGCGACCCCCGCCCCGCCCCCCAAGGCCAAGAGCGGATGTGGGTGTGACACATCCACCTCCGATTCGCTGGCCAGCCTGGGCCTGGGGGGCGCCGCGCTCGCTACCATCGTCCGTCGTCGTCGCCGTCCCCATCGCCAGGAGCCCCCATGCGCCGTCTGATCCTCGCCGCAACCACTCTCGCGGTGGCGCTCGCCGCGCCCACCGCGGCCCACGCGTTCTGCGGGTTCTACATCAACGGCGCCGGCAGCGAGATGTTCAACGACGCCACGCAGGTGGTGCTGATGCGCAAGGGCACGCGCACGGTGCTGTCGATGCAGAATAACTACAAGGGACCGCCGGGCGAGTTCGCGATGGTGATCCCGGTGCCGACGGTGCTGCAGAAGGAAGACGTCAAGACCCTGCCCAAGGACGTCTTCGCGCGCGTCGACCAGATGGGGTCGCCGCGGCTGGTCGAGTACTGGGAGCAGGATCCGTGCGGCCGTGACTGGGACGAGTACGACCGCCGGCGGCCGATGAAGATGGCGGGCGGCGCGCCGCGGTCCGCGCCGATGGAAGACAAGGCCGACGACCTGGGCGTGACGATCGAGGCGAAGTTCGAGGTCGGCGAGTACCAGATCCTGATCCTGTCGGCCAAGGACTCGACGGGGCTCGAGACCTGGCTGCACCAGGAGCACTACCAGATCCCCGCCGGCGCCGAGCCGTTCCTGCGCCCGTACGTCGAGAGCGGGATGAAGTTCTTCGTCGCCAAGGTCGACCCCAAGAAGGTCAGCTTCGGCGGCGACGGTCGCGCCAACCTGTCGCCGCTGCGGTTCCACTACGACTCGGACGAGTTCAACCTGCCGATCCGGCTGGGCCTGGCGAACTCGAGCGGCACCCAGGATCTGATCGTGTCGATCCTCGCGCCCAACCAGCGCTACGAGGTCGCGAACTACAAGAACGTCACGATCCCGACCAACCTCGACGTGCGCGACAGCGTCCGGCAGTCGTTCGGCTCGTTCTACACCGCGCTGTTCGATCGCACGGTCGAGAAGAACCCCGGCGCGGTGGTCACCGAGTACGCGTGGGCGGCGTCGAGCTGCGACCCGTGCCCTGGCCCCAACCTCGGCGGCAACGACTTCTTCCTGCTCGGGAGCGACGTGCTCGACGGGCCGGCCGGCAAGCCCACCCAGTACGGCGGCTGGGACTTCGTGCTGACGCGCCTGCACGCGCGCTACGGCAAGACCATCACCGAGGACCTGGTGTTCAAGCAGGCCGACCCGATCGTCGGCGGCCGCGAGAACCGCGTGAAGGGTCGCCTCGAGGAGCGCGCCCAGCCGTCGTCGGTCAACAACTTCCAGGCCCGCTACGCGATCCGCCACTGGTGGACCGGCGCGATCACCTGCGCCAACCCGGTGCGCGGCCGCTGGGGCGGCCCACCGAGCGGCGGCTCGACCCGGCCGATCGCGGCCACCAACCTGGCGTTCGTCTCGCGCCAGGCCAACCTGCCCAAGCTGCTCATCACGTCGGCGCCGGAGATCGGCGTGCGGGCGTACAAGCGGCGCAAGCCCAAGCCGCGCCCCGCGCCGGCGCCGACGCCCGCGCCGGCCAAGCCGGCCCCGGCCGGCGCGCTGTCCCTGGATCACGGCGCGGGGTGTTCGACCGGCGGCGCGTCCGATCTGGGCGCGCTCGCGGCGGTCGGTGTCGCGATGTTGATCGGCCGCCGTCGTCGGCGCGCCTAACAGGTGGAGGACCCCATGCGACGCACGCTCTTGCTCCTGGTGCTGGTGGCGGCCTGTCGTGGCGACGGCGTGCCCGTGACGATCGACAGCCCGACGCCGCCGCCCGAGCCGACCGCGTTCGAGACCCGGCTGCCCCGGGCGCCCGGGCCGTACGCGCCCTCGCTGTTGACGATGAGCGCCGGCGGCGCCGACGGGCCGCAGGCCGGCGACCTCCTCGCCGACGTCGACACCTGCGGCTCGTGCCACGCCGAGGTCACGGCGCAGTGGCAGTCGAGCATCCACTCGTTCGCGTCGTTCGCGAACCCGATCTACCGCGCCAACATCGAGGTGTTCCGCGCCAACATGGGCAACGAGGCCAGCCAGCACTGCGGCGGCTGCCACGACATGCCGCTCGAGATCGACGGCGCGATGAAGCAGGGCATCGCCGCCGACGACCTGCGCGCCCACACCGGCGTGTCGTGCCGGGTGTGCCACGGCGCGTCGGCGCCGACCAAGGACGGCAACGCGTCGTTCGTGCTCAACGGCGCGCCGCTGCCGACCCCCAACGTCGACGACCCCGCCTCGGTGGCGGCGCACAAGGCCGCGGTCGACGTGAAGCCGCTCGGCGACGAGCTGTGCGCGACCTGCCACCGCGGCTTCCTGTCGCCCGACCTGGGCGTGCCGGTGCACCTGTCGGGCATCGACGAGCCGACCGCGTGGCGCGGCTCGGCGTGGAACGGCAACGGCGCCGGGCGGGTCGACAAGGTCGACAAGCAGGGCTGCATCTCGTGCCACATGCCCGAGGTCGAGGCCGGCCCCGACGAGTACGCCGGCGCCGATCGCAAGCTGCGCGCCCACACCTTCGCCGGCGGCCACACCTGGATGGCGGCGATGCGCGACGACGCGGCCCAGCTGGCGCGGATCCAGAAGATGCTGGTCGGCGCGGCGTCGATCGACGTCGCCGGGGCGATCGTGCCCGCCGACGCGCCGGCCAACGGGCCGCCGACGATCGGCGGCCGCTGGCAGCTGCCGGCCGACGGCGCGCCGGTGCGGCCGGGCAAGGCGCTGGCCTTCGACGTGGTGATCCGCAACCTGCTCACCGGCCACCGCTTCCCCGGCGGCGTCGTCGACATGCAGGACACGTGGATCGAGGTCGAGGTGGCCGACGCCCGCGGCAAGCGGCTGGCGTCGAGCGGCCTCGATCACGCCCGGCGCGCCGACGACACCGACGCCCACGTGCTGCGGTCGTACCCGGTCGACGACCAGGGCAACCTCTTGCAGCGCCACCAGCTGTTCGGGTTCCGCGCGGTGGTGTCGAACCAGAGCGTCGCGACCCGCGACGCGGTGGCGGTGCGCTACGCGATGGACGTGCCGGCCACCGCGGCCCTGCCGCTGCAGGTGACGGCGCGGCTGCGCCACCGCACGCGCAGCCTCGAGAACCAGCGCGCCACCTGCGAGGCGGCCAAGGTCGGCGAGGGCGCGGCGTTCCTGCGCCAGGCGCTGGCGCTGCGCGACATGGTGGTCGACCCGTGCAAGCCGCAGCCGATCACCGAGATCGCGTCGATCGCGGTGTGGCTGGGCGACGGCGCCGCCGCGCGCCAGGCGCCGAGCGCGCGCCCCGCGTGGGAGCGCAGCTACGAGCACGGCATGGCGTTGACCCAGGTGGTGACCGAGCGCCTCGAGGAGGCGCGATCGGTGCTCGAGCACGCGCTGACCCAGATCCCCGCCGGGGACGCGGGCAAGCGGCCGCGGGCCATGATCCTGGTGCAGCTGGCCTCGGTGGCGGGCAAGCAAGGCCGGGCCGACGCCGCGCTGGCGCTGGTGGCGGAGGCGCGGGCGCTGCTGCCGACCCCGGGCCCGCCGGCGCTCGACGCCTACGCCGCCGACGCGCTGGCGCGGGTGTGGCGGTGGAAGGAGGCCGAGCCGTTCGCGCGCGCGGTGACCGAGCGCGCCCCGGCCAACACCGCGGCGTGGGTGATGCTGGCGCGGGTCCGCGGCAGCCTCGGCGACGATCGCGGCGCGCTGGCCGCCGCGGTGAAGGGCCTCGAGCTGGCCCCGCGCGACGCCGACCTGCTGCGGACCCAGGCGACCGCGCTGGCGCAGCTCATGCCGGGCACCGACCTCGCGGCCAAGGCGCTGGCCGCCTACGATCGCTTCCGCGCGCCCGACGACGCGGCCCAGCTGCGGATGGCGTGCGCGGCGGCGTCGAAGGTGTGCGCCCGCGAGCGCGAGATGGGGCATACGCACCGGTTGGTGCCTTCGCGATAGGACCGGCTGCGGGGCTCGCCCGCGGCGTTGCCGGGTTCCCCCCACGTCCTCACGGACAGACGTCCGCTCCGGCGTGGGTCCCCCCCGTCGCCTTGCGGGCGAGCCTCCTCGCGCGGTCCAGCGAGACCACCAGCGTCGGTGGCCCGAGCGGGAAAGCGATAGGATGCGCGGCAGTGAACGCGACGCGCTGGTACGGCTTGGTGGTGACGCTGATCGCGGCGATCGCGGTGGCGTGGCCGCTGACCCGGCACCCGGTGGCCGGGGATAGCTTCCCGCTGTCGACGTACCCGATGTTCGCGACGCGGCGGAAGGACGCGCGGCTGTACCTCGAGTACGTGATCGCGACCGGGCCGGCGGGCGCGCGGCGCCACGTGCCGCCGGAGCTGGTGGCGAGCCCCGAGGTGATGCAGGCGATCGTCAGCGTCCACGCGGCGGTGGCGCGCGGCGACGCGGCGGGGCTGTGTCAGCGCGTGGCCGCGCGGCTGGCCCCCCGCGGCGGCTACCGCGGCTTCGACGAGGTGCAGGTGATCGCCGGCAACCACCGGGCGATCGCGTGGTTCGTGCGCGGCGAGCGCGGCACCGAGCGCACCCTGGCGCGGTGCCCGATCGTGCGAGGCGCGCGGTGAAGCGGCTGCTCGACGCGTGGTTCGCGCCGGCGCCGGCCGAGCGGCTGGCCGCGGTGCGGCTGATGCTCGGCGCGTTCACGCTGGTCTACCTGGCGACGCAGCTGCCGCTGTGGTTCGCCGACGCGCAGTTCCACGCCGGCGACTTCCACCCGCTCGGCGTGGTGCGCCTGCTCGACGGGCCGTTGCCGCGCGGGCTGCGCCTGGCGCTGCCGCTGGTGACGATGGGGCTGGCGGTGACGTTCACGCTCGGGCTGGCCCACCGCTGGCTGGCGCCGGTGTTCGCGCTGGCGCTCCTGTTCACGCTCACCTACCGCAACTCGTGGGGCATGCCGTTCCACACCGAGAACCTGCTGGTGCTGCACGCGCTGGTGCTGGCGATCGTGCCGGCGGCCGACGCGTGGAGCGTCGACGCGCGCGGGCGGGCGGCGGCCGCGCACGAGCGCTACGGCTGGCCGCTGCGCGCGCTGGCGGTGATCACGATCATCGCCTACGTGCTGGCCGGGATCGCCAAGCTCCGGCTCGGCGGCTGGGCGTGGACCGACGGCGACGCGCTGCGCGAGCAGATCGCGATCGACAACCTGCGCAAGCACCTGATGGGCGCGCCGATGAGCCCGATCGCGGCGACGTTCCTCGAGCACACCTGGCTGATGCACGCGATGGCGATCGGCACGATGATCGTCGAGCTGGGCGCGCCGATCGCGCTGGTGCACCGCCGGGCGGCGCTGGCCTGGTCGGTGGCGGCGTGGGGCTTCCACGTCGGCGTGCTCGCGCTGATGGCGATCGTCTTCCCGTACCAGCTGATCGGCCTGGCGTACGCGCCGCTCCTGCGCTGCGAGCGGCCGATCGCGTGGCTGATCGCCCGCGGCCGCCGCTGGCGCGGCCGCTAGCAGTCCCGATCTCCGGATCGTCCTCGAGGGAGGGAAGCGAGCGGGGCACGGGCACGGGCACGGGCACGGGAGCAAGGCTGTGGAGGACCGGCGCTGCGCGCCGACTCTCCGCCGCCTTGCTAGCCCCAGGCGCGGCGGATGGCCTCGGCGATGCCGCCGCCGGCGCCGGCCGGGGTCGCGAGCTGATCGGTGGCGCGGGCGCGCACGTCGTCGGGAGCGCCGCCCATCGCGAACGAGCGGCCGGCCACCGCGAACATCGGCACGTCGTTGACCCAGTCGCCGACCGCGACCGCGTCGGCGAGCGTGCAGCCGGCGGCCTCGCACAGCGCGGCCAGCGCGGTGCCCTTGGTCGGCCCGGCGGCGCGGGTCAGGACCGCGTGCTTGCCGGGGTGGGCGCCGACCGCGAACTGCACCGCGTAGGTCGGGTCGGCGGCGGCGGCCATCGACGCGTGGGCCGCGGCGACCGCGTCGCGCTCGCCGATCGCCACCGTCGCCAGCGCGGCGATGGCGCGGGCGTCGTCGGCGCCGACCACCCGCAGGTTGGGCGACCAGGTGGCGACGTAGCCGGCGTAGGGCGCGCCGCGGTGGTCGTGGTGGATGCCGTCGGCGTCGAGCACGAAGCCGGCGAGGTCGTGGGCGTCGACCGCGGCGCGCCACCGCGCCGTGGCGGCGTCGGCCAGCGGGTGGTGGGCGACGGTGGCGCCGGTCGCCAGGTCGATCAGGTGGCTGCCCTCCATGCACGCGATCACGCCCTCGATCGCGCACGCGCGCGCCGCGGCGACCGCGCCCGAGTGCAGCCGGCCGGTGACGATCGTGACGACCACGCCGGCGGCCTGGAGCTCGGCGATCGCCGCGACGTCGCGCGGGTCGACGGTGTGGTCGCCGCGCAGCAGCGTGCCGTCGAGATCCAGCGCCAGCAGCCGGTAGGCCATCGCGCGCCACTCTAGCAGGCGCGGCCCGCGGGGGGCTACGCGGCGAGCGCGAGGTAGATGCGGCGGTCGCCGCGCACCAGCGCGACCTCGGCGGCCGGGCGCTGGTGGGTGAGATCGGGCGCGGCGTGGACGGTCGAGATCGGCGCGGTGTCGCCCGAGAACGCGGCGATCGCGGCGGTGGCATCCTTGCCGAAGCGCCAGCCCAGCTCGCGGGTCAGCGTGCGGCCGCGGGCCTGCCACGCGGCGACGCCGATCCAGCGGGCGGCGGCGGGGGTGATCGCGACGATGTGGCCCTCGGGGTCGAGCGCGATCACCGCGTCGTCGAGGCGGGCCAGCTCGTCGGGGCTCATCGCGTCGAGGCACTGACCCAGGCGCCGCGGCTCGTTGCAGGTGCGAACGGTTCCCATGCGCGTTTGGACGCCCGGGGCGCGCCCGGCGTTACGAGCTGGCGAGCGGTGTCGCTCGCCGCGCGGCGACGTCGCGGCCGCGCGCCCGGTGTGCGCGCGCGCCACATCCCCGGCGTGACGCCGCTCGCGTCGCGTCGTCATCTGCGCGGAATCGCGACGCCGGCGCGCCTGGTCCGGCGCTTGCGATGAGGCGGCCCGGAGGCAACCATGATGACTCGATTCACCTCACGCACCCTCGTCCGCGCCGCCGCGCTCGCCGGCGCCGCCCTGGCCATGGCCGCCTGCACCGACGACGCGGCCCCGCCGACCGACGCCGAGTACCAGCAGGTCGCGCAGGCGGTCGGCGCGACCACCTCGCAGCTGGGCGACGGCGCGGCGTTGACCGTCGCCACCCAGCTGGCGACCGGCGTGGTGCCGATCGGGCTCCGGCTCGACGGCGCGGGCCGGTTCAGCGGCGACCACTTCGGCCTGAGCTACGACTACGACGTGCAGTGCCGGACCGTGCTCCTCGAGCCGGTGCCGTGCGGCGCGCTCGCCGACGCCGCGGTGGTCGACGCCACCTGGCGCGGCCGGCTCGAGCTGCCCCGCTGGCAGGCCAGCGCCAGCCACACCGGCACCTGGAACCTCGCCGGCCTGCGCGGCGACGTGACCACCGTCGACGGCGACGCCCGCTTCGTGCTCGACGCCACCTTCGCCAGCGCCTCGGCGCAGAACACCAAGACGCTCGACCTGCGCTACGACGCCAGCTACGACGGCGTCCAGGTCGACAACGACACCCACGCGCTGGTCGGCGGCTCGGTCCGCTACGCGATCGACATGACCACGACGCACACGACGCCGGGCCGCGACGATCGGACCCACCACGCGATCGACGCGGTCGTCACCTTCACCGGCGGCGGCGCCGCCACGCTGGTCCTCGACGGCGACCGCCGCTTCACGATCGACCTCTACGCCGGCGTGACCGTCGCCGCGCCGTGACGCGCGGCGGGGTGGTCAGAACGTCCCGCGGACGCCGAGCGCCGGCAGGATCGGCAGCTCGGTGATCGGCTCGCGCTGGCTGAAGTCGAAGTTGAAGCTGTAGCCGAGCACGCGGGCGTGGGCGTAGACGTTGGTGACGTCGAGGTACGCCGACAGCTCCCAGCTGTCCCACTTCCACTTGCGATCGATCCGCAGATCCATCGCGTGGTAGTCCTCGATGCGCGCCGAGTTGACCGGGCCGTACTGCGCGACGTAGGCGTTGGCGTCGGCCAGGTAGACCGAGCCGATCACCGGGGTCTCGGGCTGGCCGGTGGCGTACTGCCAGCGCGCGCCGATCTCCCACTTGCCGAGCTTCCAGCTGCCGACCGCGATCAGGTTGTGGGTCTGGTCGAAGTCGAACAGCCGCCGCGCGGCGCCGTCGCGGTCGATCCGGTCCGAGCGCGAGTAGGTGTACGCCAGCCAGCCGAAGAACTTCGACCGCTGCGCCTTGAGCAGGTACTCGACGCCGTACGAGCGGCCGGTGCCGGTGTTGACGTACGACCGCTCGGGCATGGTCCGGGCCAGCAGCGGATCGACCGTCAGCAGGTCGAAGCGGTCGGTGTAGAACAGCGAGCTCGACGCGGTCAGCCCCTCGGTCAGCTTGACGTCGACGCCGGCCACCGTCTGCCACGCCCGCTCGGGCTGGACGTAGTCGGGCACGCTCTCGCCGAACTCGAAGTTGCGGGTGTAGAGGCCGCCGGCGGCGCGCACGGTGAGCTGCTTGTCGAGCGCGCGCACGACCTGCAGGCGGGGCGACACGGTCGTGGCCCCGAGGTGATCGTAGTAGTCGAGACGGACGCCGCCGGAGATCGTCGTGTCGCGATCGGGGCGCAGGTCGGCGGCGACGTACGCGCCGGCCACGCTGTTGGCGAACTCGAGCTTGGTCTCGATCAGCGGCAGCGTCGAGAAGTTCGACGGCGGCGGCTGGCCCTCGGGCGGCTGCTGCGGGAACTTGACGTTGACCTCGCGCGGGTCGTAGCGCAGCTCGCCGCCGGCGCGGACCTTGAGCGTGCGGCTCGGCGCCCACGCCAGGTCGTCGCGGACCTCGGCGCTGTAGCGGCGCACCTTGATGAAGCGATCGTCGCCGATCTCGATGCGGAAGCCGCTGGTGCCGAGCGAGCCGACGACGCGGTTGGTCCACTTGCCCGAGGCCTTGCTCCACTGCGTGATCAGCTTGGAGAAGCTGGTCTCGTTGTCGAAGCCGCCGGTGAACTCGGGCTCGTTGGGGTCGAAGTCGTTGGAGATCAGCGACAGCAGGTCGAAGCTGGTCATCGCCAGCGCGCTGACCCGGTCGCCCTCGCCGCGGCGCCAGTCGACCCGCAGCTGGCCGTCGTAGTACTGCGGCGCGGTCGTGAAGTTGACCGAGTCGCCCAGCACGGCCGGCAGGATGAAGTCGATCATCGAGCGGCGGCCGGCGACGGTCAGCGTCACGCCGTGGCGCTTCGACAGCGGGGTCTGGACGAAGCCGGCCAGGTTGATGAACGACAGCTCGGCGAAGCCGGTCGTGTTGGGCGCGGCCTCGTTGCGGGTGACGACGTTGATGATGCCGCCGGTCGAGCGCCCCTCTTCGGCGCCGAACCCGCCCGGCAGGAACTCGATGTTGGCGATGAACTCCGACGGCAGCACGCTCTGCAGGCCGAAGAAGTGGTAGAGGACCGGCACCTCGACGCCGTCGATCGTGATCTTGGAGTCCTCGGGGGCGGCGCCGCGGATGACGACCAGGCCGGGGCCCGAGCCGCCGCCGACCGCGTTGCCGACGCCGGGCAGGCTGCGCACCGCGGTCAGCGCGTCGCCGCGCGAGCCGGGGATGCGGGTGATCTGCTCGCGCGGCATGTCCTGCTTGCCCGGCGGCGGCGGCACCGGGGCGTCGTCCTCGAGCTCGACCGTCTCGAGCGCCATGCCCGGGCGGTAGAGCAGGACGATGTAGTCGGTCATGCCCCCCTCGGGGACGGTCAGGTCCTCGGCGGCGGCGTCGTAGCCGGCGGCGGCCACGGCCAGCGGCGCCGGGCCGGGGGGCAGGTCGAGCTTGAAGCCGCCGACCCGGTCGGTGGTGACGGTCGTGCCGTTGACGGTCACGGTGGCGTTGGCCACCGGCTTGAGGGTGTTGCCGTCGAGCACGTTGCCGCTGACGACATCGGCGGCGGCGACGCTGGCGGACAGGGCGAGGAGCGCCAGGGGCAGCGCGACGGGGCGGAACATCGGTCGCCAAGTGTGGCGGCTGGGCGCCGCGCGTCAAGGGTGCAGGCCCCAGCCCGCAGGTGCAGGCGCCGGCCTGCGGTCCGTGACGTCGACGACACCGCCGGCCGCGGCGCTTGCGGTCGGGGCAGGGGCGGGCGACGATGACGGGATGGAAGGGACCACCGTCGGGTCCTACGAGATCCGATCGCTCCTGGGCAAGGGCGGCATGGGGGAGGTCTACCTGGCCGAGCACACGCTCCTGAAGCGCCCGGTGGCGATCAAGTTCCTGCTGGCCTCGCTGTCGGCGGACGACGAGATCGTCGAGCGGTTCTTCAACGAGGCCCGGATCACCTCGGCGATCGCCGACCCCGGGATCGTCCAGATCTTCGACTTCGGCCACCACACCGACGGTAGCGCCTACATCGTCATGGAGTACCTGGTCGGCGAGACCCTCGATCACCGGATCGAGGGCGACGGGCCGATCGAGGCGATGGCCGCGCTGCGGCTGACCCGCCACCTCGCCAACGCGCTGGCCAAGGCCCACGCCAAGGGCGTCATCCACCGCGACCTCAAGCTCGAGAACGTGTTCCTGGTGGCCGATCCGGCGGTGCCCGGCGGCGAGCGCCCGAAGATCCTCGACTTCGGGATCGCCAAGCTGGCCCAGCCCGAGCTCGGCCGCTCGGTCACGCGCAGCGGCGCGATCATGGGGACGCCGATCTACATGTCGCCCGAGCAGTGCAAGGGCGCGCACGACGTCGACGCGCGCTCCGACCTGTACTCGCTGGGCTGCGTGCTCTACTGCATGGTGATCGGCCGGCCGCCGTTCGACTACGACTCGGCCGGCGAGATCATCGCCGCCCACCTGCGCGAAGACCCGCCGGTGCCGTCGTCGGTGCGGGCCGATCTGCCGCCGGCGCTCGACGAGGTGATGGCGCGCTGCCTGGCCAAGGATCCGGCGCAGCGGTACCAGTCGATGGCCGAGCTGTCGGCGGCGATCACCGCGCTGCTCGACGACGACGTGGCCAGCTCCCGCCCCGGCACCGCGGCGTCGCTGCGCCGCGCGACCACCGCCGGCACCAGGACCGCGGCGCTGGCCCAGCCGACGACGCTGTCGAGCGCGGCGACGATCAGCCCCGTGGCCCCGGCGCGCGGCGGCCGGCGGCTGGCGCTCGGCGCCGCGGCGCTGGCGGCGGTCGCGGTGGTCGCGGTCGTGGCGATCAAGCTCAGCGGTGGCGGCGGCGCGTCGGCCCGGGCGCCGGCCGCCCCGGCCGCATCGGGCGCGCCGGCCCCCGCTGCGCCGGCCGCGGTCGCGCCCGCGGTGCCCCCGCCGGCCACGCCGCCGCCCGCGGTGGTCGCGCCGCCCGAGGCCGCCGCGCCGCCCGCCGGCGCCCCCGAGGTCGCGGCGCCGGTCGCGCCCGAGGTGGTGACCCCCGACGATCCCGACGGCGAGACCGCCGCGGCGACGCCGGGCAAGCGCGGCGGCAAGAAGGCCGGCGGCAAGAAGGCCGGTGGCAAGGCCGGCGGCAAGACCGGCGGCGGCGCCGGCTCGTCGGGCCCGTCGGCCGAGACCATGGATCGCGGCGATTGATCGCCGCTGGAGCACCCGCATGCGGAACGTGATCGTCATCGTCGTGGCGCTGGCCGCCCTGGCGCGGGTCGCGCTGGCCCAGGACGCGGCCGCCGAGGTGCTGTTCCAGGACGGCGACCGGCTGATGCGCGAGGGCAAGCTCGAGGAGGCGTGCGACGCGTTCGAGGCGTCGAACCGCATCGAGCCGCGCACCGGCACGCTGATCCGGCTCGGCGACTGTCGCGAGAAGCGCGGCCAGCTGGCGTCGGCGTGGTCGGCCTACGCCGACGCGTCGGCGCGCGCCAAGGATCCCGCCAAGAAGCAGGTGGCCGACGCCAAGGTGGCCGCGCTCGGGCCGCGGCTGTCGAAGCTGACCATCAAGATCGCCCAGCCGGTCGCCGCGCTCGCGGTCACCCGCGACGGCGCGCCGGTCGACAAGGCGCTGTGGGGGCGGGCGGTGCCGGTCGACGGCGGCCAGCTGGTGCTGCGCGCGACGGCGCTGGGCTTCGAGCCGTGGGAGCAGACCGTCGCCGTGCCGATCGAGGGCGGCGACGTCACGATCGAGGTGCCCAAGCTCGCCGACGCGACGACGACGATCGCGCCCCGGAACCCGATCGTCGATCCCGGCCTGGTCACGCACGTCGAGGCCCCCAGCCAGGAGCCGACCGGCCTGCCCGGGCGGCGCAAGGTGGCGATCGGCGTCGGCGCCGCCGGCGTGATCGTGGTCGGCGTCGGGGTGTGGGCCGGCCTGTCGGCGGGCGCGCTCGAGGACGACGCCCACGCCCTGTGCGCCGCGGTGGTGTGCACCGAGGCGGTCGCCGCCAACGACGCGCTCGATCGCGCGCGCACCCGCGCCACGCTGGCCAACCTGGCCTACGGCGTCGGCGGCGCGGCCGTCGCGGCGGCGGCGATCCTGTGGTTCACCGGCGGTCGCGCCGCGCCCGAGCGGGTGGCGGTGACGCCGGTGCTCACGCCCGGCGCCGCCGGCGTCGCGGCGGCGGTGAGGTTCTAGTGCGCGCCTACGTCTGGATCGGATGCCTCGCGCTGGTCGCCTGCAAGGTCGACGGCACCCACTACGTCTTGCCGGACGACGGCGACGCCGCGGTCTCCGACGGCGGCATCGACGGCAGCGACACCGTCGACGCCGGCGGCGCGCGGCTCCAGGTCTCGCCGTCGACGCCGATCGATCTGCTCGAGGGCGGCTCGACGTCGGTGGTGATCCGGCTGTCGGCGGCGCCGACGGCGGCGGTCAACGTCGTCATCACGCCGTCGGATCCCGGCGTCACCACCAGCCCGACCATGTGGACCTTCGCCCCCGACGACTGGGGCGACAAGGTCGTCACCGTGCGCGCGGCGCAGGACGACGACGCCGCCGCGATCTCCGGCGACGTCGTCTTCCAGTCGAGCGTCGGCACGGTGTCGGTGCCGGTGGCGGTCGCCGACGACGATCGCCTCGGGCTGTTCGTCGCGCCGACGACCGGCGTCAACGTCCTCGAGAACACCGACGCGACGCTGCAGGTGAGCCTGACCGCGCGGCCGACCGGCAACGTCACCGTCGCGGTGACCTCGGCCAACGGGCTGGCGGTCGGGGTGTCGACCCCGAGCGTCATGTTCACGCCCGGCGAGTGGGACACGCTCAAGCCGGTCACCGTCCACGCGGTCGCCGACGGCAACACCACCTCCGAGCAGGTCGACGTGACGTTCGCCGCCAGCGGCCTGACGTCGGTGGCGGTGCCGGTGACGGTCACCGACGACGACATCCTCAACATCGCGGTGACGCCGGCGTCGGTCGCCGGCACCGAGGGCGGCAGCGCCGCGCCCGAGCTCGCGGTGTCGCTGACGCAGATGCCGCCCGGACCGGTGACGGTGAACGTGACGGCGTCGAACGGCCACGCCGCGGCGGTGCCGAGCGCGGTCTTCTTCACGACCAGCGACTTCGCCACCCCCAAGCCGGTGCGGATCGACCTGCCGGCCGACGTCGATCACGCCGACAGCACCGCGATCGTGACGCTGGCGGCCACCGGCATCACGCCCCAGACCGTGACCGTCACCGCCACCGATCCCGACGTCCAGGTCATCCAGGCCAGCCCGGGCACGATCAACACCACCGAGGGCACGGCCAGCATACCGATCGGGGTCCGGCTGGCCTACGCCCCGACCTCGACCACCACCGTCGACCTCGGCGTGGCCGGGCCGATCGGCGTCGACGCCACCCAGCTGACGTTCACCGCCGCCGACTACGCGACGCCCAAGACCGTGCACGTCAGCGTCGCCCAGGACGCCGACCTGGTGAACGACAGCGCGACGATCACGCTGACCAGCCCCGACGCCGCCACCCCGGTGACCGTGACGCTGACGATCGCCGACGACGACACCCAGGTGATCAACGCGCCGAGCGCGGTGACGGTCGACGAGGGGGCGTCGGTGATGTTCGACGTCTCGCTGGGCTTCCAGCCGGCCGGCGCGACGATGGTGGCGGTGGCGTCGCTGGTGACCAACGTCAACGCCACGCCGTCGATGCTGACCTTCGGGCCGTCCGACTGGAACCAGCCCAAGCCGGTGACGCTGACCGCGGGGCCGGACGGCAACGCCACCGGCGAGACCGGCTCGGTGCGGCTGTCGACGGCCGGGGCCGCGACGGTCAACGTCAACGTGACCGTGCGCGACACGACGGTCACCGGGCTCACGGTGACGCCGATGTCCGTGCCGCTCACCGAGGGCGGCACCGCGACCGTCACGCTCCGGCTGTCCGCCGACCCCGGCGGCGCCAGCTACGTGATCAGCGGCGTCTCCAGCGATCCGATGTCGGTCGGCATCATGGGCTCGCCGATGGTCACGCTCAACGGCTCCAACTGGCAGACCGGGGCGGTCGTGACGCTGACCGGCCTCGACGACGCCAACGCGGTCGGCGAGGTGGCGACCGTCACCTGGAGCGACGGCGCCGCGCTCAGCACCGCCGCGACCGTCACCGTCACCGACAACGACGTGCTCGGGCTGGCCTTCAGCCCGGCGTCGCTGACCATCCCCGAGGACGACGAGCGCACCGTCAACGTCACGCTCACCGCCCGGCCGGCGAGCGCGGTCAGCGTCAACATCAACGCCGGGCTGGCCAACTACGTCGTCGGCAGCTCGACGTTGTCGTTCTCGGTCGACGACTGGAACGTGCCGCACCCGGTGACGATCCACTCGATCCGTGACGACAACCGCAACGACGAGAACTCGAACGTCGTCTTCAACCCCGACGCCGGCGTGCCGGTCAAGACGCTGATGGTGCTGCAGTCGCCCGACGACACGATCTGGATCGGGCGGTTCCCGGGCGCGCCGACCGGCGCGGTCACGGTGACGCTGCCGACCGCGTGGGCCGGCGTGATCTCGGGCCGCAACGACACCGTCCCGACGCTGCCGACCTGCCTGATCATGGACCGCCTGGTGGTGGTGGCGCAGGTGCCGGGCAACTTCCTGGCCGGGCTCTACGGCCAGACCACGCTGCCGATGCCGATGCCGGGGACGCTGGTCTACCAGCCGCCCAACCGGCTCAACGCCAGCGCCGGCGTCAACAGCTACAGCCTCGCCAGCACCCCGGCGTGCACCAGCTCGCCCAACACCTACGTCGCGCTGGCGCCCGGCATGACCGGCCAGACGCCGATGTTCACGACGCTGTCGTCGGTGAGCGCGGCGACCTGCCCCGGGTCGGGCATCGGCTCGACCGCGGGCGGCGGCCTGCCGCCGACCTGGGGCAGCGCCGGCGCGTGCACGTCGTCGCCGCCGCCGATCGCGTACTTCGTCGTCCACCCGCAGCCGGGCGGCGCCTGCACCTGCGGCGGGGCGGTCGGCAAGCGCTGAGCGCCGGCCGCCGCGCGCGACGGCGCCGAGGCCGGTCGCGGTCCTAGCGCCGCTCGAACGCCTGATCGACGCCCCGCGCCGGCAGCACCGACGCGCCGTCGCGCAGCCGGGCGTCGACGTGGCGCGCGGTCTCGCGCCCGAGCGCGATGGCCCAGACGATCAGGCTGGCGCCCTTGTGCGCGTCGCCGCAGGCGTAGACCCGGTCGACGCTCGTGCGCTGCTGCGCGTCGACGACGACGTTGCCGCGGCCGTCGAGCGCGACCCCGAGCTGCGCGGTGAGCGCGCCGGCGTCGGGGCCGGTGAAGCCGAGCGCGAGGATCAGCCGATCGCAGGGCAGCTCGACGACCTCGCCGGTGGCGACCAGGTCGGCCGGGCTCGCGCCGGCGGTCCCGGGGGCCGGGGCCAGCTTCTCGGCGACCAGCGTGGTCAGCCGCCCGCCGTCGCCGCGGAGCGCGGTGGTGCGCAGCGCGAAGCCGCGGGCGCCGCCCTCCTCCTGCGACGACGAGGTGCGGAACGTCAGCGGCCAGGTCGGCCACGGGTTGTCGGCGCGGCGGGCGCTCGGCGGCATCGGCATCAGCTCGATCTGCTGGACGCTGGCGGCGCCCTGGCGCAGCGCGGTGCCCAGGCAGTCGGAGCCGGTGTCGCCGCCGCCCAGGATGATCACCCGCTGCCCGGCGACGTCGTGCCGCGCGTGCGCCTGCAGGCCGGCGACGGTGCGGTTGGCGTCCTCGAGATAGTCCATCGCCAGCATCACGCCGGGCAGCTCGCGGCCGGGCACCCTCAGCTCGCGCGGCACGCCGGCGCCGATCGCGATCACCACCGCGGCGTGGTCGGCGTGGAGATCGGCCCAGGTCGGCTCGACGCCGACCCGCACGCCGAGCCGGAACTCGACGCCCTCGCGCTCGAGCTGCGCCAGCCGGCGATCGAGCACCGCCTTGTCGAGCTTGAAGTCGGGGATGCCGTAGCGCAGGAGGCCGCCGGCGCGGTCGGCCGCCTCGTAGACGATCGCGGTGTGGCCGGCGCGGGCCAGCTGCTGCGCGCACGCCAGCCCGGCGGGGCCCGAGCCGACGATCGCGATCCGCAGGCCGGTCTTCTGCCGCGCCGGCGCCGGCTGCGGCGTGATCCAGCCGCTGTGCCACGCGCGCTCGGCCAGCTCCTTCTCGACGTGCTCGATCGTCACCGGCGCGCCGTCGAGGCCGAGCACGCAGGCCGCCTCGCACGGCGCCGGGCACAGCCGCCCGGTGAACTCCGGGAAGTTGTTGGTGGCGTCGAGCCGGCGCCACGCCGCCTGCCACTGATCGCGCCACAGCCGATCGTTGAAGTCGGGGATCGGGTTGCCCAGCGGGCAGCCCTGCATGCAGAACGGCACGCCGCAGTCCATGCAGCGCCCGGCCTGCTGGCGCAGCGCGCCGTCGTCCTGGTGGCCCTCGACCTCGCGCCAGTCGTGCAGGCGCTCGGCGATCGGCCGCCGCGGCGCGACCAGCCGCTGCCACTCGATGAACCCGGTCGGCTTGCCCATCAGATCACCGCCTTGGCGAGAGGGTTGCTGTGCGGGCTGCCGGTCGTCGCGCGCGGTCGCGACGACGCCGCGCGCCGCGCCTGCAGCACCCGGCGGTACTCGACCGGCATCACCTTGACGAAGCGCGGCACCACCAGCTCCCAGTTGTCGATCAGCTTCTTGCCCAGCGTCGATCCGGTCAGCCGGACGTGGTCCTCGATCAGGCCGTGGACCAGCCACAGGTCGCTCTCGTCGACCAGCGACTCGAGCTCGACCAGCTCGCGGTTGACGCGCGACGCGAAGCGCTTGTCCTTGTCGAAGACGTAGGCGGTGCCGCCGCTCATGCCGGCCGCGAAGTTGCGGCCGGTCAGGCCGAGCACGACCACCGCGCCGCCGGTCATGTACTCGCAGCCGTGATCGCCGACGCCCTCGACCACCGCCCGGGCGCCGCTGTTGCGCACCGCGAACCGCTCGCCGGCGGCGCCGGCCGCGAACAGCTCGCCGCCGGTCGCGCCGTACAGCGCGGTGTTGCCGATCAGCGCGTTGTCCTCGGCGGTGAACCGCGCCTCGGCCGGTGGCCGCACCGCGATCCGCCCGCCCGACAGGCCCTTGCCGACGTAGTCGTTGGCGTCGCCCTCGAGCGACAGCTCGACGCCGGCGGCCAGGAACGCGCCGAAGCTCTGGCCGGCCGAGCCGGTCAGGTGGACCTTGAGCGTGCCGTCGGGCAGGCCGTGGGCGCCGTGCCGCCGCGCCACCTCGCCGGCGATCAGCGTGCCGACCGCGCGGTGGGTGTTGTCGATCGGCAGCCGCACCACCGCCGGGGTGCCGTCGGTGATCGCCGGCCCGGCCGCCGCGAGGATCGCGTGGTCGAGGTGATCGGCGGTGGCCCACGGCTCGGGGGCGACGTAGCGGGTCGGGGTGCCGGCCGGCGGCCGGTGCAACAGCGGCGCGAGGTCGAGCGCCGCCGCCTTGCCGCCGACGTCGGTGCGCGGCGCCAGCAGCTCGGTGCGGCCGACCAGCTCGTCGAGCGAGCGCGCGCCCAGCGCCGCCAGGTGCCGGCGCACGTCCTCGGCCAGCATCGTGAAGAACGCGACGACGTGCTCGGGCGTGCCGCGGAACTTGGCGCGCAGCCCGGGATCCTGGGTGGCGATGCCGACCGAGCAGGTGTTGAGGTGGCACTTGCGCAGCATCACGCAGCCGGTCGCGATCAGCGCCGCGGTGGCGACGCCGTACTCCTCGGCGCCGAGCAAGGTCGCGACGATCACGTCCTTGGCGGTGCGGAAGCCGCCGTCGACCTGCAGCCGCACCCGGCCGCGCAGCCGGTGGTGGACCAGCACCTGGTGGGCCTCGGCCAGGCCCAGCTCCCACGGGATGCCGGCGTGGCGCAGGCTCGACAGCGGCGACGCGCCGGTGCCGCCCTCGTAGCCGGCGATCACGATCGCGCCGGCGTGGGCCTTGGCGACGCCGGCGGCGATGGTGCCGACGCCGACCTCGCTGACCAGCTTGACCGACACCCGGGCCGCCGGGTTGATCACCGTCAGGTCGTAGATCAGCTGCGCCAGATCCTCGATCGAGTAGATGTCGTGGTGCGGCGGCGGCGAGATCAGCGTGACGCCCGGGGTCGAGCAGCGCACCTTGGCGATGCGCTCGTCGATCTTGGCGCCCGGCAGCTGGCCGCCCTCGCCGGGCTTGGCGCCCTGGGCGATCTTGATCTGCAGGTCGTCGGCGTTGACCAGGTAGTGCGCGGTGACGCCGAACCGGCCCGACGCGATCTGCTTGACCGCGCTGCGCCGCCAGCGGCCGTCGTCGTCGCGCTCGAACCGGTGCGGCTCCTCGCCGCCCTCGCCGGAGTTGGAGCGCCCGCCCAGCTGGTTCATCGCGATCGCCAGCGTCTCGTGGGCCTCGGCGCTGATCGAGCCGAACGACATCGCGCCGGTGACGAAGCGCTTGACGATCGCGCTCACCGGCTCGACCTCGTCGAGCGGGATCGCGGCGTCGGCCGGCGGCGCCAGCGTCAACAGGCCGCGCAAGGTCAGCGGCTCGTCGTCGGCGTCGCACAGCGCCTGGTACTCGGCGAAGCGCGCGCGATCGCCGCGATCGACCGCGTCCTGCAGCGCGGCGATCGACGCCGGGTTCCACGCGTGGCGCTCGCCGCGGCGCCGCCACTGGTAGCGGCCGCCGACCGGCAGCTCGTCGACGATCGCCAGCGCGGCGCGGCCGAAGCCGCGGGCGTGGCGGTCGAGCGACTCCTGCGCCAGCGTGGCCAGGTCGACGCCGCCGATCCGGCTCGGGGTGCCGGCGAACGCGCGGGCGATGACGTCGGCGCCCAGGCCCAGCGCCTCGAAGATCTGCGCCCCGCGGTAGCTCTGCACCGTCGAGATGCCCATCTTCGACATGATCTTGAGCAGGCCGTCGTCGCAGGCGTGCAGGTAGCGCGCGATCGCGGCGTCGACCGGCCCCTTGACGTCGCCGCGCGCGACCAGCTCGGCCACCGCGTCGAGCGCCAGGTACGGGTTCACCGCCGCCGCGCCGTAGCCGATCAGCACCGCCAGGTCGTGGACCTCGCGGGCCTCGCCGGTCTCGACCAGCAGGCCGGCCTCCATGCGGGTGCCGGTCGCGACCAGGTGCTGCTGCACCGCGCCCAGCGCCAGCAGCGCCGGCACCGGCGCGCGCTTGGCGTCGACGCCGCGATCCGACAGCACCAGGATGTTGCAGCCCTCCTCGATCGCCGCCGACGCCTCGGCGCACAGCCGGTCGAGCGCCGCCGCCAGCCCGGCCGGGCCGTCGGCGATCGCGAACAGCGTCGACAGCCGCCGGGTCTCGAACGCGCCCTCGTGGAAGTCGGCGATCTTGGCCAGCGCGGCGTTGTCGAGGAACGGCCCCGGCAGCCGCACCTGGTGGCAGCTCTCGGGCGTCTCGTCGAAGGTGTTGCCGTCGGGGCCGAGGTTGGTCTCGAGCGTCATCACCAGCGCCTCGCGGATCGGATCGATCGGCGGGTTGGTGACCTGGGCGAACAGCTGGTGGAAGTACTGCGGCAGCGTCGGCGCCTGCGTCGACAGCGCCGCGATCGGCGTGTCGGTGCCCATCGACCCGACCGGCTCCTTGCCGGTGTCGGCCATCGGCGTGACCAGCAGCTGGACGTCCTCGTCGCTGTAGCCGAACGCGCGCAGCTGCCGGCCCAGCTCGTCGCCGGTGATCGCCGGCGGCGGCGGCGCGACGTCGAGCTCGTGCATCTCGAAGACGTTCTTGTCGAGCCACTTCTTGTAGGGGAAGCGGCCGGCGACGTCGCGCTTGAGCTCGTCGTCGGAGACGATCCGCCCCTCGTCGGTGTCGACCACGAACATCCGGCCCGGCTGCAGCCGGCCCTTGGCGACGATCCGCTCGGGCGGCACGTCGACGACGCCGGTCTCCGACGCCAGGATCACGCGGTCGTCGGTGGTGTGCCACCAGCGCGCCGGCCGCAGGCCGTTGCGATCGAGCGTCGCGCCGACGACGTAGCCGTCGGTGAAGACCATCGCCGCCGGCCCGTCCCACGGCTCGACCAGCGACGCGGCGTAGCGGTAGAACGCCTTGCGGTCGGGGTCCATCGCGGGATCGCCCTCCCACGCCTCGGGGATCATCATCATCATCGCGTGCGGCAGCGAGCGGCCGCCGAGGTGGAGCAGCTCGAGCAGGTTGTCGAACTGCGCCGAGTCGCTCTTGCCGGGCACGATGATCGGCGCCAGCCGCTCGATGCCGCCGCGGAACTTGGCCGAGCGCAGCTGGCTCTTGCGGGCGTCGATCCACCCGACGTTGCCGCGCAGCGTGTTGATCTCGCCGTTGTGGGCGACGTAGCGGAACGGCTGGGCCAGGTCCCAGGTCGGGAAGGTGTTGGTCGAGAACCGCGAGTGCACGACCGCGATCGCCGACACCATGTCGGCGGCGCCGAGGTCGGGGTAGAACGCCGCCAGCTGGTGGGGCAGCAGCAGGCCCTTGTAGACGATCGTCTCGGTCGACAGCGACGCGACGTGGAAGGTGCCGGTGGGATCGCAGCCGCTGGCGCGGACGCGGTTCTCGGCCAGCTTGCGGATCACGTAGAGCGT
The DNA here is from genome assembly GCA_016794525.1 of Myxococcales bacterium. Classification (GTDB taxonomy): domain Bacteria; phylum Myxococcota_A; class Polyangia; order Haliangiales; family Haliangiaceae; genus UBA2376. The sequence continues at coordinate 54,419 of JAEUJY010000101.1, read as the reverse complement.
GCGCTCGTAGGCCGACGGCGGCACCCGCACAAGCCGCAGGTACAGCTGGCGGAACACCGGCATCACCTTCTTGGCGGTGGGGCCGACGACGCGGGCGTCGATCGGCACGTCGCGCCAGCCCAGCACGCGCTGGCCTTCCTCGGCGACGACCTCCTCGAAGATCCGCTCGCACGCGGCGCGCGCGGCGGGATCGGCCGGCAGGAACACCTGGCCGACGCCGTAGCGCCGCCGGCGCGGCATGTCGAAGCCCAGGCGCAGGCCCTCGGCCTTGAAGAAGCGGTGGGCCAGCTGCAGCGTGATGCCGGCGCCGTCGCCGGTGTCGGGATCGGCCCCGCACGCGCCGCGGTGGGCCAGCCGGTTGAGCACCCGCAGGGCGTCCTCGACGATGCCGCGCGATTTCTCGCCCTTGACGTGGGCGACGAACCCGACGCCGCAGGCGTCGCGCTCCGTCGACGGATCGTAGAGACCGAGCCCAGGTGACGACGAGGCGGACGACGGCGCTGTCGACATGGTGCGTCAAGTCTAACGCAATGCGTTAGCTGGCGCAGCCCCCCTTCGCACACATACAATATGAAGCCTATGCGCTGGCTTCACTGGGGACTCGTGGCCGCAGCCTTGGTTTGTGCACCTGCTTGCAAGGACAAGGGGAAGGCCAAGCCGACCCCGACCGCCGCGGTCGACTCCGCCGCCGAGGAGGCGCTGGTCGCGCGGCGCGACGCGCTGCTCAAGAGCCGGCAGGGCCTGGCCGACGAGAAGGCCAAGCTGGCGGCGGAGCGCGAGAAGATCGCGTCCGAGGGCGGCGATACCACCGAGGTCGACCGGAAGGTCGAGGCCTTGAAGTCGCAGGAGGCCTCGCTGAGCAGCGCCGAGTCCGAGATGCTCGAGCAGCTGGTCGCCGAGCGCAAGACGCTGCTCGCGGCCGGCGCCGACGTCACCGCGCAGGTCGCGACCCGCGAGGCCGGCATGGCGGCGCGCGAGAAGGCGCTGGCGGCGCGCGAGGAGAAGGTGGCGCTGCGCGAGGCGGCGATGGCGACCCGCGAGCACGAGCAGGCGCTGCGCGAGAAGGAGACCTGCGGCGCCGGCGGCGGCACGACGATCATCCAGACCGTCGATCCCAAGGCCGGCAAGCACTCGCGGTCCGAGGTCGACAGCGCGTTCGGCAAGGCCAAGAGCGCGATGAGCGACAAGGGCATCCTGGTCGACGACCTGCCGGGCGCGATCCGCGAGCTGTACAAGGACACCAGCGACGCGCTCAAGGACAACGACCTCGGCACCGCCTACGTCACCGCGACCCAGCTGCTCAAGCAGGTCAACGCGCTCAACGTCGATCGCGGGTTCGTCCAGGCCAAGAGCGCGCGGCTGTCGGCGCTGGCCAAGAAGAAGTCCTTGTCCGACGACGACAACAAGGCGGTGTCCGAGCTGCTCGGGTCGGCCACCGAGCTGTTCGTCGACGGCAACTACAAGGGCGCGAACAAGAAGCTCAACAGCATCTACCCGTACCTGTCGAAGTAAGCGCCGCCGCGATGACGCGCAGGTTCGGGCTGTGGATGTGCGGCGTGCTGGCGAGCGTCGCGCCGGCGGCTGGTTCGCTCGGCTGTGTCAGCGCGAGCTGCGACAACATCGCCTACCGGGGCGGCGTCGCGATCACGCTCGACGGCGCCACGCCGGGCGCCTACCGCATCCAGGTCGACGCGTGGGGCGAGACCGTCGTCGTCGCCTGCGAAGCGACGACGTGCACGACCGAGCAGGGCGGCGCCGGCGCGCTGCACGTGCTGGTGTGGCCGCAGGTGGCCGACGACCGGCTGATCGTCGAGGCGTTCGACGCGACGCTCGCCGACGGTCCGGCGCAGCTGGACCTGCGGGTCGCGCGCGACGGCGTCGAGGTGCTGGCGGTGGCGCTGACGCCGACCTACGAGGACGCGCCGAGCGGCGGCTGCGCCGACGGCACGACCATCCGCCGCGCGCGGATGTCCCAGCGCCTGCGGTGAGGCCGCCGGCGCCGCCGGCCGCTCACGGGTCGGCGCAGCAGCGGAAGCCGGTCGAGTAGTCCCAGTGCGAGACGTCGTGGGCGGTGGTGCGGTAGAGGCAGCCGTTGCCGTTGATCATCGTGTCGACGAAGAACCCGCCGCGGAACGTGCCGGCGGGATCGGCGGTCCACTCGTGCAGGTTGCCCATCAGGTCGTAGAGGCCGTCGGCCGAGACGCAGCCGGCGTGGGCCCCGGTGCGGGCCAGGCCGTCGGGGAGCTGGTCGAGGCAGCCGTGGCCGATCATCGAGAACACCGAGCTGTCGCTCGACTGGAAGTACTGGACCGCGGGGTGGCACGTGCGCGCGTCGTTGCAGACGCCGGGCATCCGCGTCGCGCCGTAGGGATACGTCGTGCCGGCGGCGCCCTGGCACGCGCGCAGCCACTCGGCGTCGGTGCACAGCCGCTTGCCGGCGGCGGCGCACGCGGCGGTGGCCTGGGTCTGGTTGATGTACCCCTGCGGCACCAGCCCCGGCGCGCTGACCGCGACCACCGCGGCGGCGCCCGGGTTCTGGTACGGCGACCAGCCGGTGCCGTCGGCGCCGACCAGCGCCGCCTCCCAGCGATCGACGCAGAACGCGTCGACGCGGGCCATGCCGGCGGGGCAGCCGCCGAGGCCGGCCGGCGGCGTCGGCGCGCCGTTGACGTCGGGCGCGTCGCCGGCCTGGCACATCGGGATCGGGTTGGTCAGGCACGCGGTCGAGCGGGGCACGTCGACGGTCAGCGTGTACGCGCCGGCCGCGGGCGCCGCGCCGCCGGCGTAGGTGTCGACCGCGATCCACCAGCTGCCGCCGGCCAGGTCGACGACGAACGCGCGGTCGTCGCGGGTCAGGCAGCCGGCCGCGAGCGCGCCGGTCGCGGCGGCGCGCAGCACGTGGACGTCGACGTCGACCGGCGCCGCGGCGTCGACCGCGATCGTCACGATCGTCGGCGCCGCGAGGTCGAGGCGGTAGACCACCTCGGCGCCGCGCTCGTCGATCGTCCCCGCGCAGTCGTAGCGCTCGGCGCGCACCTCGGTGGCCGTCGTCGTGTCGCCGGCCGCGGCGTACGGCAGCGCGGCGATCACGATCGGCGCGTCCCAGGTGCCCAGCGGCGCCGGCGCGTCGATCGGCGCCGCGTCGATCGTGGCGTGATCGTCGCCGCCGCACGCGGCCAGCGCGATCGCCGCGACCAGCGCCGCCCTCACGGCGGCGGCTTGACGGTGCCCTCGCCCTGGGCGCCGACGTCGTAGTCGATGCTGGCGCCGATCACCACCGCGGTGGTGACCGCGACCGCGGCGAAGCCGGCCACCGCCCACCAGCGGCGGTACCAGCGCGCCGGCTGATCGACGTAGGTGATCGGGCCGGTCGGCTTGGGGTGATCGGTCGACTCGACCGCCGACTCGACCGACGCGAACTTCTCGAGCTTGACCTCGACCGGCGTCGCGGTGCCGAAGCCGATGTCGACGAAGCGCACGTAGTCGCGGTGCTCGGGGTGGGTGACGCGCAGCGCGTGGGCGCCGACCGCGAGCTTGACGATCGGCGTCGGCGACTTGCCCAGCCGCTTGCCGTCGACGTAGATCGACGCGCCGTCGACCGACACCGTCAGCTTCAGCTCGCCCAGGTACCGGTCGGGATCGAGCAGCCGGGTGACCGCGCCGGGCACGCCGCCCTCCTCGGCGGACGCCAGCGACACCCGCACCCGGCGCCGCTCCTTGCGGGTGGCGACGTCGACCGCGCCCAGCGACAGCACCTGCACGTCGCCCAGGCCGCCGACCTCGCCGAACACCACGACCGACGCGCCGACCAGCGCGCCGAGGTCGGCCAGGCAGCCGGGATCGCCGTCGCACGCGCGCAGCGCCGGCTTCTTGGCCTTCTTGGTGGCGTCGACCACCTCGGCGGCGGTGATGACCTTGCCGCCGAGGCCGGCGATGTCCTTGGCCACCCGCGCCTCGATCTGCTTGCCGGTGGTCGAGGTGTCCTCGGCGCCCAGCATCGTCAGCGGCGCGACCGCGATCGTGGCCGGCGGCGTCGGCTGCGCGTGCGCGACCCCGGCGCCGAGCGCCACCGCGAGCGTCGCGATCGCCACGCGCCTCATCGGCAGGCCTCGGTGGCGCAGTCGACGATCGTCGGGCGCGACGCCGCGTAGCCGATCGCGACGCCGGCGATGACCGCGACCACGCCGACGCCGACGTAGGCCCACGTCGACGAGTACCAGGGCGACGGCCGGCGGGTGACGACGATCGGCGGCGCGACGCCCTCGGGATCGCCGGGGGCGACGGTCAGGCGCACGACGACCCGCGTGGCCTTCTGGAAGCGCACGGTGACCGGCTGCTCGAACGGCGTGTAGCCCTTGGCCGAGACCTTGAGCGTGTGCTCGCCCAGCGGCAGCTTGGCGATCGGTCCCGGCAGCGGCGTCGCGCCGACCTTCTTGCCGTCGACCTCGACGGTCGCGCCCAGCAGGTCGGTCAGCACCACCGCCGAGCCGTACAGCTGATCGGGGGCCAGGAGCCGGTAGGCGGCGACGCGGATCGCGTCGATCAGCTCGTCGGGGCTGCCGCGCAGCGGGTCGGACGCGATGCGGCGGATCTGCGTGCCCTTGGCCACGTCGACCGCCTTGATGTTCATGATGTAGTTGTCGCCCATCGCCGCCACCGAGCCGGTGACCATGACGTCGACGCCGAGCTTCTTGCCGATCGCGGCGACGCAGCGATCCTCGCCGCCGCAGCGCGACAGCTCGGCGTCGCCGGCGATGGCCTTGTCGATGTCGCGGCGGCTGGGCAGCGCCGCGGTGGCCAGGCGGTCGAGCTCCATGCGGAACAGCGCCTCGAGGCGGCCGACCAGCTCGGTGTCGATGCCGAGCGCGTCGATGCGCCACACCGCCAGCTTCTGGGTCAGCGCCTCCTCGGGCAGCACCTCGTCCGACGGCGGCGGCGGCACCGGCGGCGCCGGCTGGGCCATGACCGGGGCCACGGCGACCGCGAGCGCGAGCGCGAACGCAGCGAGGCCCCGGAGATTCACCGCCCGATCGTACACCAGGACCGCGGCGCGCGCGTGCTACCGTGGCGCGCATGCGTGCGCCAGTTCACGTCGCGCTCGCCGCCGCGCTGGCGGCCGCGGGTTGCTCGTCGGTCTCGACGGTGCGGGTGCAGCCCGAGAACGTCGCGGTCGGCCCCGGGCTGCGGCCGATCGCCGCGATCCAGGTCAACGCCACCTCGGGCTACTTCCTGTTCGTCCCGATCCCCGGCGACGTCGACCTCGACCGGGTCATCAACCGGATGCTGATCGTCGCCGCCAAGACGATGGGCGCCGACAAGGTCGCCAACCTGCAGTTCGACATCACGCCCGACTCGGGCATCTGGACGCTGCGCAAGCTGATCGGCTGGCGCTCGGCCCAGGCCACCGGCGTCGCGGTGCAGGTCGAGGCGCCGACCGATCCCGCGGCCGACCTCGGCCCCGAGCCAGCGCCCGCGCCGGCGCCGTGAGCTAGGCCGTCGTCAGCGCCGCCTCGACCTGCGACGCCAGGGCGGCGATGTCGGCGGGGCCCAGCGCGGTGCGCGGCAAGAACGGCAGCTGGCGCGCCGGCGCCGGGATCAACGCGGCGACCTCGGCCAGGTAGCGCTCGCACAGCGCGCGGCGGCCGCGGGCCAGCGTGGCGTGGCCGGTCATCGCCGCCAGCGCCGCGGCGCGGGGCGGGGTGGACGCGAGCGCGTCGGCGACCTTGGCCGCCGGCGAGCCGGCCGGGAAGTGATCCGGCGCGACCTGGTTGACGATGACCCGCGCCGGCTGCACCCCGAGCGCGCTGATCTTGGCGGCCAGCTCGGACGCCTCCATCACCGGCATCTCCTCGGCCAGCGTCACCAGCACCGCGGCGGTGCGCGCCGGATCGCGGAGCAGCGTCTGCACCGTGCGGGCGTCGCGGGTCAGCGGGCCGTCGGGGACGGTCTCGAGGATCACCCACGGGATGCGCAGCATCGACATCGAGTGACCCGACGCCGGCATGTCGAACACGACCGTGTCCCAGATCGGCTTGCCGCGCTTCTCCTCGGTGGTGTGGAACCAGGCCTTGCCGAGGATCGCGTAGTCGTCGAGGCCCGGGATGGCGCGCAGGAACGCCTTGGTGATCCGGTTCTCGAAGACCATCTGGTAGACCTTCTCGAACTTCAGGATCATCAGGCCGTACTCGTGCAGCGCCTCCGCCGGCGTGGTGTTGACGCCCCACAGGTTGGGGCCGAGCTCGGCCAGCGCCGGCCCGAGCGCGGCCTTGCCGAAGTACGCGCCGTGGCGATCGGTGGCGTTGGCCTGGTACAGCAGCGTCTTGCGGCCGCGGCGGGCGCAGGCGCTGGCGATCGCGGCGGCCACCGTCGAACGGCCGACGCCGCCCTTGCCGAGCACGAGGATGAGGCGACGGTCGAGGAGCGACACCGGGAGCGCGGACCTTACCGAAACCGCCAGGAGTGTCCAGGGGCCACCGGGCGCCGAAGCGGCCCCGCGTCGCGCGTCACTCGCCGCTCGGCTTCATCGGGAACAGCGGCTCGCCGTGGATCTCGAGCTTGTAGACGCTGTTCTCGGTCTCGACGTAGATCATCTTGCCCGCCGGCTCGCCCAGCACCCGCTTGACCGGGGTGGTGATCATGCGGTGGCCGTGGGGGTCGCGGAAGATGACCATGCCGCGCCCGACGATCGGGTAGCTGATCAAGTAGCCCGTGTAGACACGACCCAGCCCCGCCGAGGCGCGCTCGACGCTGTGATCGCGAATCTTACGAGCAGTGACGCTGACCATCGCCAGGGCCGTTCTTGATAGAATTGTACGCGCAGGCGCGACCCTCGTCACCCTTTGTCGACCCTCCGGCCATGCCACACCGCGGCAACCCCGACCCCGATCCCCCCGCCGCGGCCGGAATCGAACAGATCTACGCGGACATCCGGAGCCGGCTGGGCTCGGGTACGAGTGGGGAGGTGGCGCCGTCGACGGCCGCGCCCGGGATCGCCGTGGTGCCGCTGCGCACCCCGACCTTGCCCCCGGCGACCCACACCGGCTGCTACCTCGTCGGCGACCGCGCGCTGGTGGCGATCGACCCGGCGTCGCCCTGGCCCGACGAGCAGGAGCGGCTGGTCGCCGCGCTGCCGGCCGGCGCGCGGGTGGCGCTGATCGCGCTCACCCACCACCACGGCGACCACGTCGGCGCGGCGATGGCGCTGGCCGCGCGCACCGGAGCGCCGATCGCCGCCCACCCCGCCACCGCCGCGCGGCTGGCCGGTCGCGTCGAGGTGACCCGGGCGCTGGCCGACGGCGAGGTGATCGCGACCGACGGCGTGCGGCTGCGCGCGTTGCACACGCCCGGCCACGCGCCCGGCCACCTGGTGTTCCAGGCCGAGGACAGCGGCGCGGTGATCGCCGGCGACCTGGTCGCGGGGCTAGGCACGATCCTGATCGACCCCGGCCCCGGCGAGGGCCACATGGCCACCTACCTGGCCTCGCTCGAGCGGCTGCTGGCGCTCGGCGTCGGCGCGCTGCTGCCGGCCCACGGGCCGGTCATCGCCGACGGCCCGGCCAAGCTGCGCGAGTACCTCGCGCACCGCCGCATGCGCGAGGAGCGCGTCGCGGCCGCGTTGACCGACGCGCCGCAGCCGAGCGCCGCGCTGGTCGCGGTCGCCTACGCCGACACACCGCCGGCGCTCGCGCCGATCGCCGAGCGGTCGCTCCTGGCCCACCTGATCAAGCTGGCCGAGGACGGCCGGGCGCGCGCGGTCGGTGATCGCTGGCAGCGGGTGTAGCGCCTCGAACGGACGGCCCGCTGCGCTAGCGCGCGGGGCGTGGTCGGTTATAGTGCCGCGTGGTGGATCTGCGTCGCTTTCGTGACTTGCCTGCGGTGGCGTTGATCCGCGATCTGCTGCGTCGCTGGTGGGGGCTCGAGCTGGCGTTCGCCGATCCCAAGGGCTACGTGCTCGATCACGCCGACGGCAAGATCTTCCCGTCGCAGAACGAGCTGTGCCGGCTGGCGCTGTTCTCGAAGGAGGGCTTCCGCCGCTGCAACGAGAGCGTCAAGGTGGTCAGCGATCACCTGAAGGTCGGCCGGGCCGGTGGTCCTCCTGGCGGGGCCCGGGGGCCGGGCGATCCGCCGACCGCGTACGTCCACGACTGCCACCTCGGCTTCGACGTCGTCGCCGCGCCGCTGTGGTTCGATGGCGAGCTCGCCGGGTTCGTCTTCACCGGCGGCAGCGTGCGCGACGCGCTCGCGCCGATCGCCAAGGCCGAGCTCCTGCGCAAGGTGCGCGAGTTCGCCGACGTCGAGGGCGACGGCGAGCGCGCGGTGGCCGACATCCCGCGGCTGTCCGAGGCCGAGCTCGAGCACCTGAAGGACCTGGTCGCAGCGGTCGCCGCCGAGTGCGTGCGCGCGGCGCCGCGGTTCGTCGGCGGCGTGGCGCCGGCGCCCGGCCACCCGTTCACCGAGATCGTCGGCTCGAGCCCGGCGGTGCGCGACGTGCTGCGGCTGCTCGAGAAGATCGTCAAGAGCGAGTCGACCGTGCTGATCCACGGCGAGAGCGGCACCGGCAAGGAGCTGATCGCCCGCGCGATCCACTACCACGGGCCGCGCGCCAAGAAGCCGTTCGTCGTCCAGAACTGCTCGGCGTTCAACGACAACCTCCTCGAGAGCGCGCTGTTCGGCCACGTCCGCGGCGCGTTCACCGGCGCGGTCAAGGACCAGCCCGGGCTGTTCCAGGTGGCCGACGGCGGCACCTTCTTCCTCGACGAGATCGGGGACATGTCGGCGGCGCTGCAGGTCAAGCTGTTGCGGGTGCTGCAGGAGGGCACGTTCATGCCGGTCGGCGGCACCAAGCCGGTCAAGGTCGACGTGCGGATCATCGCCGCGTCGCACAAGGACCTGGCCGGCATGGTCGCCCACCGCCAGTTCCGCGAGGACCTGTTCTACCGGGTCAACGTCCTCAAGATCACGCTGCCGCCGCTGCGCGAGCGCCAGGCCGACATCCCGACGCTGGTCGGCCACTTCATCCGCAAGCACAAGAAGGCCGCCGGCGTCGCCACCGAGGACGTGCCGCGGCCCACCGACGCGGCGCTGGCGATGCTGGTCGGCTACTCGTGGCCGGGCAACATCCGCGAGCTCGAGAACGAGATCGAGCGCGCGCTGGTGCTGGGCGGCGACACCACCGAGATCGGCCCCGAGCTGTTGAGCCAGCGCATCCGCGACGCCCACGCGGCGCCCGCCAGCGCGGCGCGGGCCGCGCCCCGCGAGCTGACCGGCACGCTGCGCGAGGTCGTCGAGCAGGTCGAGTCCGAGGTCATCCTCGCCGGGCTCATCCGCACCCACTGGAACAAGTCGCAGCTGGCCAAGGAGCTGGGGATCTCTCGCAGCTACCTGATCCAGAAGTGCGCGTACTACGGGCTCGAGCGCAAGGAGTAGCCGTGGGCGAGGCGCCGCGCCATCGAGGGATGTGCCCCGGCTGCCAGCGGCCGGTGCCGCTGGCCGTGGCCGGCGCCCCCGATCCGTTCCCGTTCTGTTCGGTGCGCTGCCAGCTGATCGATCTGGGCCGCTGGCTCGACGAGGACTACAAGATCGCCGACGGCGAGGACCAGTCGGGCGGCGGGATCGACGGCGCGCCGGCGGCCGGCGATCGGTCGTAGGTCGTCGGCGGTTCGGCAACCACGAAACGCCGCCGCGTGCCCCCGGCAACGTTCCTGCAAAAAAGTGCTTTACCGCTTACGCACCCCGGATTAGGTTCCGCGGATGCGTACCACCACCACGTTTGCTTTGATTCTCGCCACGTCGCTGGCCGCCTGCGGCGGTGACGATGGCACCGTTTCTGCCATCGATGCCCGGCGCATCGACGGCTCCGGCGGCCCTGACGCCGCGGGCGCGTGCGACATCCCGGCTGGGCTGTCGCTCGGCGAGGGCACGGGCATCGACTTCGAGCGCAGCGACGGCACCATGCCGGCCGGCCAGTACACGCTGAGCACCGGCATCACGCTCGGCATGGACATGCCGCCGACCGTCATGTTCCTGGAGTTCTACAACGACTACGCGCCGTTCGGTAACAGCACGACGCCGGGCGCGATCGCTCCGGGCACCTACACGATCAACGCGGCCCAGGCGGACTACGCGACCTGTGGCGCCTGCCTCCGCATCTACACCAAGGTCGAGCAGGTCGGCATGATGCTCAACGTCAGCCAGAAGTACATGCCGAACGGCGGTACGATCACGATCAACAGCATCACCCCGACCGTCGGTGGCGCGATCGACGTGACCCTCAGCAACCTGACGATGCGTCAGGTCGACATCGCGGCGGCCCCGTCGTTCGCGACGACCGACGTCCCGGGCGGTTGCACCTCGACCGTCGCGGACGCGCACTTCACCGGCATGGTGGTCGCCCCGATGAAGCAGCGTGGCAACGCGGTGACCTACATGCTGGTCCCGAGCGAGCGCAAGCACTGAGTCGCGATCCGCTCCGCAAGGAGCGGACCCTGAACCCAGGCCCGCGTCGGGCACGTGTTCAAGGCGCGACCTGCTCCCAGCGGAGCTCGAAGCGCGCCAGGTACTTTCTCAGTCGGTCGGCGTCGTTGGTGGTGGAGCGGCGCATGCGGGAGGCAGCGAACAGCTGCCGGCCCGCGTCCGACATGCTCGACGCGTGCTCGCAGACCGCGAGCACGTCCTCGAGCTGCGCGCGATCGAAGCGATCGAGGGTCGCCGCGCGCTCGCCGAGCACGCGGGTCACGCGATCGGGCGCGGTCGCGCCGTGCCAGGCGCGGGTCAGCCGGGCGATCTCGCGGTCGACGGCGGCGACGTCGACGTGGCCGCCCGGCGCCAGGGTCGCCATGCGGTGCACCGCGCCGGCGAGGTCGCGGAAGTTCCCGGGCCAGGTCGCGGCCGGGCTCTCGGCGAAGGCCAGGAACCGGGCGCGGGCGTCGGCCGCCAGCGTGATCCGCCGGCCGATCGCCGCGGCGGCGCGCTCGAGCTCGTGATCGAGGTTGGGCGCGAGGTCCTCGCGGCGCTCGGCGAGGCCGGGCAGGCGGAACGTCCACAGATCGACGCGCGCCAGCAGGTCGGCGCGGAACCGCCCGGCGGCGACCTCGGCGCCGAGGTCGCGGTTGGTGCCGGCCAGCAGCACGAAGTCGCTGACCACCTCGGCGTCGGCGCCGACCGGCCGCCAGCGCTTGGTCTCGAGGGCGTGCAGCAAGAGCGCCTGCTCGCCGAGGTCGAGCTCGCCCAGCTCGTCGAGGAACAGCGCCCCGCCGTCGGCGGCGCGCAGGTGCCCGTCGCGGGCCGCGGCGGCGCCGGTGAACGCGCCCTTGACGTGGCCGAACAGCGCGCTCATCGCGCCGTCGCCGCGCAGCGTCGCGCAGTTGACCTCGACCAGCGGGCCGGCCAGCTGGTGGCGCTGGCGCTTGAGCTCGTAGACGCGGCGCGCCAGCTGGGACTTGCCGGCGCCGGTGGGGCCGAGCAACAAGATCGGATCGCGGCCGGCCAGCGCGACGGTCTCGAGCTCGTCGATCATGCGGTTGTAGGCCGGCGCGCGGGTGGCGATGCCGTCCTTGAGCAGCGCCTGGCTGGTGGCGTGCTCGCGGCGGAAGCGCGCGGCCAGGCCGGCGTAGCGCTCGAGGTCGAGGTCGATGATCTCGTAGCGGCCGATCGGCGAGCCGGCGCCGCGGGTCCCGGGGCTGGTCTGCAACAGGCGCGCGGGCAGGCGGCGCGACTCGACCAGCAGGAACAGGCAGATCTGGCCGACGTGGGTGCCGGTGGTGATGTGCACGAGGTAGTCCTCGCGGTCCGGGTCGAACGGGTAGGTGCGCGCGAAGTCGTGGAGCGCCGCGAACACCTCCTCGAAGTCCCACGGGTCGCGGATCGTCAGCAGCTGCGGCACGACGCGGGTAGCCGGCGCGACCTCGGCCAGATCGGCGGTGACCTGCGCGAGCACCGGGCCGGCGTCGGGGCCGTGCCACAGCTCGACCCGATCGATCGGCAGGTCGGGGTGGCGGCACATCGCGATGGTCGGGCGCCACCGGGACCAGCGCTGCGCCTTGGCGCCGCTGTCGAGCGTGGTGCCGAGGAAGCCGAGGACGACCCGGCGCTTGCGAGGCGGCATCTAGACGAGAGGATATCCGATTATCCGATAGGATACGTCTGCGGCGACGGCGGCGTGTTGAATCAAGTGGTTGCGCTGCGCGGTGGCCTGGCACGCCGGCTGCTCTAGCGACCGGTCGGCAAGGAGAGACGACCATGACGACGATGACCACGATGGACGCGACGATGACCCCGATGACGACGGCCCCGGCGGCCGAGGCGCCGCGCGCCTACGAGACCATGCACGTGCCCGGTGGCGTGCCGGTGAAGTCGTGGACCCGCGGCGTGCCGTTCGAGGCCGAGGCCAAGGCGCAGCTGGCGCGCATCGCGTCGCTGCCGTTCATCCACAAGTGGGTGGCGGCGATGCCGGACGTGCACCACGGCAAGGGCGCGACGGTCGGCTCGGTGATCGCGACCAAGGGCGCGATCATCCCGGCGGCGGTCGGCGTCGACATCGGCTGCGGCATGATCGCGGTGCAGACGTCGCTGACGGCGAACGATCTGCCCGACGACCTGGCGCCGATGCGCTCGGCGATCGAGGCCGCGGTGCCCCACGGCCGCACCAACAACGGCGGCCCCGGTGATCGCGGCGCGTGGCACGACCTGCCGACGGCGGCGGCCGACGCGTGGGCGGCGCTGGCGCCGGGCTACCAGGCCGTCGTCGCCAAGCACCCCAAGATCGGCCGCGGCGTCGACGCGGCGCACCTCGGCACGCTGGGCACCGGCAACCACTTCATCGAGATCTGCCTGGACCTCGATGGCGCGGTGTGGGTGATGCTGCACTCGGGCTCGCGCGGCGTCGGCAACCGCGTCGGTAGCTACTTCATCGAGCTGGCGAAGCGCGACATGCAGCGCTGGTTCGTGAACCTGCCGGACATGGACCTCGCGTACCTGCCCGAGGGCACGGACCACTTCGTGGACTACGTCCGCGCGGTGAGCTGGGCCCAGGACTACGCGCGGGCCAACCGCGAGCTGATGATGCAGGCGGTCTTGCGCGCGCTGCGTGGCCTGGGTGCGCTGCCCGCGTTCACGACCGATCGCCTGGCGGTGAACTGCCACCACAACTACGTCGCGACCGAGCGTCACTTCGGCGCCGACGTGCTCGTGACCCGCAAGGGCGCGGTGCGCGCGGGCGTCGGTGACCTCGGCATCATCCCCGGCTCGATGGGCGCCAAGAGCTACATCGTCCGCGGCAAGGGCCAGCCCGATAGCTTCTGCTCGTGCAGCCACGGCGCCGGCCGTGCGATGTCGCGGGCCGAGGCGAAGCGCCGGTTCACCGTGGAGGATCACGCCGCGGCGACCGCGGGCATCGAGTGCCGCAAGGACGCGGACGTCGTCGACGAGACGCCGGCCGCGTACAAGGCGATCGACGCGGTGATGGCGGCGCAGGCCGACCTGGTCGACGTGGTGGCGACGCTGCGGCAGGTGGTGTGTGTGAAGGGGTAGCCGGGGGGGCCGTGGCCGTGGACGGTTCCGTGCCCGTGCCCGTGCCCGTGCCCGTGCCCGGCTCCGATCCTGGTGCCGATTCCTCAGCGGGATCGGAGCGGCCTGCCTCCCCGTCGACCCGTCGTGGTTTGCGCAGGTCGGAGTGCCCCGCCGCCGCCCTGGGCACGGGATATAAGGAGCAGACGATGCTGGAGATCGATGGATCGCAGGGCGAGGGTGGGGGGCAAGTGCTGCGCGGGGCGCTGGCGCTGGCGCTGGCGACGGCGACGCCGTTCGCGATCAGGCGGATCCGCGCGAAGCGGAGCAAGCCGGGGTTGCTGCGGCAGCACCTGACGTGCGTCGAGGCGGCGCGCGCGGTGAGCGGGGCGACGGTGACCGGGGCGAAGCTGGGGTCGACCGAGCTCACGTTCGCGCCGGGGCCGCTGGTGCCCGGGGCGTACCGGTTCGACATCGGGTCGGCGGGGAGCACGATGCTGGTGGCGCAGGCGGTGTTGCCGGCGCTGCTGGCCCAGGGCGGCGCGTGGTCGCTCGAGCTGATCGGCGGCACGCACAACCCGTCGGCGCCGTCGTACGAGTTCTTCACCCGCACGCTGGCGCCGGTGCTGGGGCGGATGGGCGCGCCGGTGTCGGCGACGCTGCACCTCGCCGGCTTCTATCCGGTGGGCGGCGGGCGCGTGCAGATCGAGGTGGCGGCCGGCGAGCGGCGGCGGCCGCTGGCGCTGCGCGAGCGCGGCGCGATCACCGGGCGCCACGCGATCGCGGCGGTGGCGCGCATGCCGGCGACGGTCGCCGAGCGCGAGGTCGCGACCGCGACCCGGCTGCTGGGCTGGCCGCGCGAGGTCGGCTCGGCCGTCGAGCTGCCGTCGCCGGGCCCCGGCAACACCGTGACGCTGGTGGTCGAGGCCGAGCGCGTGACCGAGGTGTTCACCGGCCACCTCGATCGCGGCGTCGGCGCCGAGGACCTCGCGCGCGAGGTGGCCCGCGAGTGCGCGGCGTACCTGGCGAGCGTGGCCCCGGTCGGCGAGTACCTGGCCGATCAGCTGCTGGTGCCGATGGCGCTGGGCGGCGGCGGCAGCTTCGTCACCGTCGAGCCGAGCCTGCACACCCGCACCCAGGTCGACGTGATCCGCGCGTTCCTCGGCGTCGAGGTGGCGCTGACGGCGCAGGGCGACGGCACGTGGCTGGCGACGGTGCCACCGCGCGGCTGAGTGTGGTGCGCGCCACGCCGGGCGCGCCGATGGCTAGCTCCGCGTGCGCGGCCCTGCGACGATCGATCGATGAAGGCGCGCGTGGTCCTCGCGGCGATCGGGCTCGCGCTCGCGGTCGCGGGCGCGGCGCATGGCGACCCGCCGCGGGCGGTGCGCGCCACCGAGATGCGGGGGCAAGCCGGCGCGGCGATCGGGCTGGGCTCGTTCGACGAGCCATACGCGCCCGAGTTCGGTGCGCTCTTGCTGACCGCGCACGGCGGCGTCTTGTTCGGGCGCGGCGTGGGCGTCGGCGTGGGGGTGCGGGCGATGTACTTCCACGGCGGCGAGACCAAGGAAGGCGGGGTGGTGATGCTGCCCACCTACGAGGCGACCCGGGTGCCGGTGATGCTGACCGGGCGGATCCAGGGCCGCTACGCGTTCGCGGAGCTCGGCGTTGGCACGACGCCGAGCTGGATCGTCGACGGTTAGGGCCAGACTGTGCGCGGCCCGAGCGACGAGGCGCTGGCGTTCACGGCCGGCTTGACCACCAGCGATCCGACGCTGCGCTACCATCCGGAGCTGCTCGGCGGCGTGGTGCAGATCGGCGACGGGAAGCTCTGGTGGATCGGCGCCGGCCTGGCGTGGTGGTGACCGCGGCGCGGCCGGGCCGGCGGCTGTCCGGCTGTCCGGGGATGGCCGGATTTGTCCGGTTTTGTCCGGGATCCGGACATTCCCGGACACCGCCGCACGCGTAACTGGGCGAGACGGCACGCGCGGGGACATGGCCTGGGCCTTGCTGAGCGCCGGGCCATGCGCGCGATGGCCGCGCGCGGAGGGAGCGTTCCATGCGTCTGCGAAGCGTGCTGGTGGGTTGTGTGGCGTTGCTCGGGTGCACCGAGCCGGGCGAGGGCGGCGGGGGCGGCGGGCCGGGCTACGATCGCGAGGTCGCCGGCGGCGATCGCCACGACGAGCGGGTGGCCGGGCTCGCGCGGGATCGCGCCGATCTGGATCAGGTGCTGATCGGATCGTCGCCGCTGCGCGAGGCGTTCGGCGACCTCACGGCGCGCGACTTCACCACGACGACGGTGACGCTGCCGACCGCGGGTCCCCGCACGTTGACCTCGGTGTTCGCGCAGCAGGCGATCGACGGGATCTCGGTGCGCGGCGCGTACGCGTACCTCGTGGCCGACGCCACCGACGCCGAGGCGCGGCTGCTGGCGTCGGCGTACCACCTGTACCAGGGCGCGGCGGTGGCCACCGCGCCGACCGTGAGCCGCGAGCTGGCCGACGGCGAGGCCCGCGATCACCTGCGGCTGCCGGCGTCCACGGCGCTCGCCGGCGAGCTGGCGATCTGGCCGATCGACGGCGAGCTGCAGCTGGCCTGGGAGATCACCGCCGACCGTGACGATCGGCGCGCGCTGGTGATCGCCAGCGGGCCGCGCGCGGGACGCGTCGAGGTGGTCGACGACCGCATCGACGCCAGCCGCGGCGTGGTGACCGCGTGGACCTGGGAGGGCGGGGCGCCGCTGGGGCGCGGTCGCGCGGTCGCGCAGCCGCTGCCGTCGGCGTCGGTGGCCAGCAACGGCACGACCGCGCTCACCGACGCGGCCGGGCGTTACCAGCTCGACGCCGCGGCCGGCGCGTCCCTGCTCGCGGCGCTGAGCGGTCCGGCGGCGGTGGTGCGTAACCTGAGCGGGCCGACGCTGATGGCCACCCAGCCAGCGGCGCCGCAGGTCGACTTCGCGCTGGGGCGGGCCACGGTCGAGGCCGAGCTGGCCCAGACCACCGCGTTCCGCGAGGCCACCCGCGCGTGGCAGTTCCTGATCGACAACGGCGTCCCGGCGGCGGCGCTGGGCGCGCCGCTCACCACCAACGTCAACCTCGCCGACACGTGCAACGCGTACTTCTCGCCCGCGTCGCGCAGCATCAACTTCTTCCGTGCCGGCGGCGGTTGTCGCAACAGCGCCGAGGCCACGATCGTCGCGCACGAGTACGGCCACTTCGTCGACCACGCGTTCGGCGGCATCACCAACAGCGGCCTGTCCGAGGGCTGGGGCGACACGCTGGCGTGCCTGATCTACCGCGCCCCGACGGTGGGCGGTGATCTGTTCGAGGGCGGGCGAACGCTGCGCTCCTGCGACAACACCTACCGGTACCCCGCCGGCGGATCCGACGAGCCCCACGCGCTGGGCCAGGCGTGGGCCGGGTTCGCGTGGCAGGTGCGCGCGGGGCTGGTCGCCGCGCTGGGCGAGGCCAGCGGCGACGCCGCGGCGCGGGCGCTGATCCTGCCGTCGCTGCGCACCAACGCGCCGCGCATCCCCGAGGCGGTGCGCGAGGTGTTCCTGCGCGACGACGACGACGGCGACCTCGGCAACGGCACGCCGCACTACGCGCTGCTGCGCGCGGCGGCCGAGCGCCACGGCCTGGGGTTCGTCGTCGAGCGCGACCCCGTGCCACCCAGCCAGGTCGTGGACCTGAGCGGCGTCGCGCGCTCGCCGACCGTGGTCGACCTGGGGTGGACCGCGCCCGGCGGCGCGGCGCGCTACGAGCTGCGCTGGTCGACGCGGCTCCTCACCGAGGCCACGTTCGCGACCGGCGCGCTCTTGCCGGCGCCGACCCCGGGCGCCGCCGGCCACCACGAGACGCAGGTCGCGACCGTCCCGCCGGCAGGGCTGATCCACGTCGCGCTGCGCGTGATCGACGTGCGCGGCAAGACCTCGCCGCTGTCCAACATCGCGTTCATCGCGCTGCCGGCGCCGACGGTGGCGTGGGGCGCCGGCGCCGAGGACGGTCTGGGCGGGTGGCGCAAGGACGGCCTGTGGCACGTCACCCACCGCCACGCCGCCGAGGGGGCGGCCGCGTACGGGTACGGCGACGAGGCCACCGGCACCTACGACACCGGCGCGCCCAACCGCGGCGCGCTGGAGTCGCCGGTGATCGATCTCGCCGCGCTGGCCGCGCCCAAGCTCGCGTTCGACGAGTGGGTCGACGTCGAGACCGCGCCCGACCGCGATCGGCTGCGGGTGTCGGTGATCGACGCCAGCGATCCGACGCGCGTGGTCGCCCTCGACAAGGTCACGGGCTCGACCGGCGGGGCGTTCGCGACGCGGCTGCTCGATCTGGCGCCG
Organism: Myxococcales bacterium; assembly: GCA_016794525.1. Taxonomy (GTDB): domain Bacteria; phylum Myxococcota_A; class Polyangia; order Haliangiales; family Haliangiaceae; genus UBA2376. Next base: position 36,577 of record JAEUJY010000101.1, on the reverse strand, counting down.
CTCGCTGGCCGCAAGGTGCGGCTGCGCTTCGAGGTCGACACCGTCGACGCCAACGCCAACCGCGGCGAGGGATGGTTCGTCGATCGCGTCCGCGTCTTCGGCGATGGTGCGGCCCCGCCGCCGCCGCCGGCCGCGGGCCTGGTGATCAACGAGATCCTCGCCGACCCGCCGGCCGACTACGACACCAACGGCGATCAGGTGTTCTCGCCACAGGGCGACGAGATGATCGAGCTGGTCAACGCCGGCGCGGCCGCGCTCGACCTCGGCGGCGCGACGCTGGCCGACGCGGTGGCGGTGCGCGCGACCTTCGCGGCCGGCACGGCGCTGGCGCCGGGCCAGGCGCTGGTGGTGTTCGGCGGCGCGGCCCGGACGATCCCCGGCGTGGTGACCGTGGGCACCAGCGGGCTCGGGCTCAACAACGACGGCGACGACGTGATCGTGCGCGGGGCCGACGGTCGGGTGCTGGCCCAGGTCCACGTCGGCCCCGAGGCCGGCCGCGACCAGTCGCTGGTGCGCCAGCTCGACGGCGACGGCGGCAGCGCGCTGGTCGGTCACCGCACCGTCGCCATGGCGCCGGCGTCGCCCGGCCGCAAGAGCGACGGCGGGCCGTTCGCCGGCGGCGCGCCGGCCCCGCGCCTGATGATCAACGAGGTGCTGGCCGATCCGCCGGCCGGGTTCGACGCCAACGGCGACGGCGTCGCCAGCGTGGTCGACGACGAGTTCGTCGAGCTGATCAACGTCGGGGCGGCGCCGCTGGCGCTGGGTGGCGCGACGATCGCCGACGCCACCGGCGTGCGCGGCCGGTTCGCGGCGGGCACGACGCTGCCGCCCGGCGGCGCGCTGGTGGTGTTCGGTGGCGGCGCGCCGGCGCTGCCCGGCGTGGTCGCGGTCGCGCTCGGCGCGCTGCAGCTCAACAACGGTGGCGACGAGGTCACGGTCCGCAGCGCCACCGGCGAGGTGCTGGCGACGACGCGCTTCGGCGTCGAGGGCGGCATGGATCAGTCCCTCACGCGCGCTCGTGATCGCGACCCCGCCGCCGGGTTCGTGCTGCACCGCTCGCTTGCCGCCGCGCCGGCGTCGCCAGGGCGGCAGGCGAGCGGCGGGCCGCTGTAGTCACGCGCGCACTGGAATCTTGCAGCCGGAATGGAACCGGCGCGCGGCCACGCAGGCGCGGCCGCGTCGGTTTGACCCTCGCCGAGCGCCGGGCATAACATGCGACGACCAATGGCAAAGCGGGCCGGCCTGAGCATCTCGGTCAAGATGATCTTGACCACGACCTTTCTCATCCTGCTGACGGTGGTCGGGTTCGGTGCGCTGAACGCCTGCAACATCCGCAGCGCGTACGACCAGGCGTCGCGGGAGAAGATCGACACCTTCCGGCAGTCGCTGAAGACCAAGGGCGCCACGACGACCCAGGTGTTCGCGAAGGCGCTCGAGAAGTTCCTGATCGACAACCAGGACACCGAGATCCAGCAGCTGGTCGAGAAGACCGTGCGGCAGGACGAGGGCCTGAAGATCGTCTACGTGCTCGGCCGCGATCAGAACCTGATCGCGTACTGCAAGGTCACGCGCGGCAACGCGACCCTGTGCGACGCCGGCGGCTACCCGGCGACGATGCACGTGCCGGTCAAGCACGGCTCGTGGGAGAAGATCCTCGGCGAGTGGAAGACCCGCGCCAGCGCCAACCAGGCCGACCCGTTGGTGCAGATCGATCTCACCGGCGAGGACGGCAAGCTCGAGGTGTTCGGCTTCCCGGTGTTCGTCGGCGCCGAGCCGACCGCGGCCGCCGCGGTCGCCACCGATCCCGGCGAGGCGCGCCAGGGCTACCTCGTGTTCGGCTACGACCTGACCCCGATCGACGAGTTCGCCGCGGTCAGCGCGCACCAGAAGGAGAAGGCGTCGCGCACCGCGGCCGTCCGCACCGGCGTGGTCGGTCTCTTGTTCGTGTTGATCGGGACGCTGCTCGCGATCTTCCAGGGGCTGCAGATCTCGAAGCCGATCAAGCTGCTCGCGTGGAAGGCCGATCAGATCGCGCGCGGCGACCTCGCGGCCCGCGTCGAGGTCCGCTCGACCGACGAGATCGGCATGCTCGGCGAGAACTTCAACTTCATGGCCGACCAGCTGACGATCTTGCTCCAGCAGACCGCCGAGAAGGCGACGATGGAGAAGGAGCTCGAGGTCGCCAAGACGATCCAGGAGACGCTGGTCCCGACCCACGATCCGGTCGACAAGGGCGTGTTCCGGTTCGCCGGCTACTTCCAGCCGGCGTCGCAGTGCGGCGGCGACTGGTGGACCTGGCACGAGATGGTGGGCGACAAGATCCTCGTCGTGATCGGCGACGTCACCGGCCACGGCGTGCCGTCGGCGATGATCACCGCCGCCGCCAAGGCCGCGTGCGACGTCGCGCGCTCGGTGCACGGCGACAACGTCGATCCGTCGCTCCTGCTCGAGATCATGAACTCGGCGATCTACCAGAGCGCCAAGCGCAAGTTCGTGATGACCTGCTTCGCGTCGACGGTCGACATCAAGAAGCGGACGATCACCTACGCCAACGCCGGCCACAACTTCCCGTACCTGTACCGGACCAGCGAGGGTGGCCAGGGCGAGTTCGGCTCGCTGATGATCCGCGGCAACCGCCTCGGCGACCTCAAGGAGTCGAAGTACGAGACCAAGACCACCGAGCTCCTCCCCGGCGACATCCTGGTCTGGTACACCGACGGCATCGTCGAGTGCGAGAGCGCGACCGGCGAGGAGTACGGCGAGAAGCGGTTCCGCGCCTCGGTGCGGCGGGCTGCCGCACTCGACCCGGGCGAGATCCGCGACGCGGTGGTGACCGACGCCGCCAACTTCTTCGGCGAGACGATGCGCAAGGACGACATCACGCTCGTCATCGGCAAGATCTTCTGAGACCTTTGAGGGTCTTTCGCAAAGACCCTCCCCCACAAGACGTGGGGCCCCCACCCGAAACGCGAGAGCCCACATCGCGGATCGGTATTCTGATCGACCCAGCGAGTTTGATGGAGGGAGGTGGCCCGGGCACCGAGGGGTGAGGCGGGCCTACGAGGTGTGCTGAGAGGGCGACGGGTGGAGATGTGGGACGAGGTCGGCGCCGTGACGGGGACGCGACAGGCGTGTGATCGCCTGACGCCGATACCTGGTTGCTGATACAATTTTTACTAGTGGGGGCCCGAGCTCGTGCGGAGCGTCGGACCTAGCGATCATCGGAGGCCGCGTGCGTACCTACGGAACCTGCATCCGAGCTGTGCTGATCACCGCTGCCCTGGGCAGCGCCGCCGCGATCCCGCGGTGGATCCCCGCCGCGCACGCGCAGGCCGAGGACGACCTGCGCGAGGGCGACAAGTACTTCGAGGAAGGCGACTTCAAGCGCGCCGCGAACGCCTACGACAACGCCATCCGCAAGTACCCCGCGCAGGTGGCGGCCGAGGCCTACGGCAAGCGCGCCGCCATCTACATCATCCTCAAGGACTTCGACGGTGGCCTGGCGTTCATCCGCAAGGTCGCCAAGGCGCAGCACCCCGAGGCGCCGGAGATCCTCGAGCAAGAGGCGCTGATCCTGTGGCAGCTCGGGCAGAAGCCCGACGCGGTGGCGATCGCCGAGAAGGTCGTCGCGCGCAAGCCGAAGTCGTTCCTCAACCAGAACCTGATCGGCGAGTTCTACTCGAACCGCGATCCGGTCCGGACCATCACCGCCTACGAGGCGTACCTGGCGGCGCGGCCGTCGGAGCTCGAGGGCAACGACGCGCTGCCGCGCATCCGCCTGGGCTTCGCGTACCTCGGCCGCGCCCGCGCGGCGCTGCGCGACGGCAAGAGCAAGGACGCGGCCGGCGACTACGACAAGGCGGTCAGCCAGCTCGAGACGGTGCAGCGCAAGTTCGGCAAGCGCGCCAACGCGGTGGTCAACGCCGACAACGGCCTGTGCGCCGGCTACACCGGCCAGGGCCAGTTCGACCGCGCGATCGCGGTGTGCGAGCGCGTCGTCGCCGATCCTCGCAAGGTCGACGCCAACGGGTCGGTGTGGTTCAACCTCGGCGTCGCGTACCTGGCCAAGAAGCAGCCGGTGCGCGCCCGCAGCGCGGCCACCGAGTTCCTCCGCCTGAAGAAGAACGAGGCCCGCGGGTTCATCCTCACCGGCGACGCGTACTTCCAGGAGAAGGACTGGGCGTCGGCGCTCGATAACTACCTCAAGGCCGAGAAGCTGCTGCGCGCCGGCCAGCAGCGCGAGCAGGTCAACCTGTCGATCCAGCTCGGCAAGACCTACCGCCGCCTGCCGTTCTCGGGCACCGGCGCCAACCCCAACCTGACGCTGGCCATCGAGAAGCTCGAGGCCGGCATCGCGGCGTCGCCGGGTAGCTACGAGCTGTCGACCGAGCTGGGCGGCGCGTACCTCGCGGCGCGCCAGGACGCCAAGGCGCTGGCCACCGCCGATCGCCTGATCAGCGGCAAGGAGTTCGCCACCGCGTCGACCGAGGACAAGGTCGGCGTCGTGCTGGTGTCGGCCAAGGCCCAGTACAACCTCGGCAAGCTCGCGGTCGCGCGGCAGCGGTTCGAGGCCGCCGCGCAGCTGCAGCCCAAGGACGCCCAGATCCAGCGCGCGCTGGTCGAGACCATCAACGCCCAGGCGTGGGGCGCGCTGGCCAAGGACGACAAGGCCGCGCAGAACTTCCTCGACGAGGCCGCCGCGGTCGACCCGAAGTCGCCGATGACCTCGCTCAACATGGCGGTGCTGGCGATCGATCGCGGCGACTGCGACGGCGCCCAGCGCCACCTGGCCAAGCTCGAGGGCAACCGCCGCGGCTACGCGATGGGCTACGAGCGGCTGCTGGCGCGCAGCCTCCTGTGCAGCAAGAAGCCCGACAAGGCCAAGGCCGCCGAGCACTACGCGTCGGCCGAGACCGAAGCCAAGAAGAACCAGGCCAACCTGGTCGTGGCCGAGATCTACACCGAGTGGGCGCCGCTCCTGTTCGAGACCGACCTCGACGACGCGGTCGAGAAGCTCAACGTCGCGGTGCAGTTCTCGGCGCAGGTGCCGGAGGTCGCGACCGCGGCCAAGCGCAACCTGGCGATCGGGTTGTTCAAGCGCGGCTGGCGCTCGATCAAGGCCGGCAAGGCCGCCGAGGCGGTGGCCGACTTCGAGCGCGCGACCCGCGAGCCGGCGCTGCTGAAGGGTACCGAGCCGGCGGCGTTCCAGTTCTCGTACGCGCTGGCGCTGCTCGAGAAGGGCGACAACGGCGCCGCCGCCAACATCTTCAAGGACCTCGCGGTCAAGGGCAACCAGGGCGCGTACCTGCGGCCGCCGTACAACAAGGTCGGCTCGCAGTTCTTCGGCGCCTACGCCAACTACCGGTCGAACTCGCCGCAGGCGCGGCAGAAGGCCGCCGACGAGTTCACCGCGCTGCAGGGCGGCGCCAGCGGCGCGTTCGCCACCAAGGTCCGGTCGCTGATCGCGTCGTCGTGGGAGTACGTGGCGTACGACAGCTGGAAGAGCGGCAAGAGCGGCCAGGCCGACAAGGCGCTGCAGTCGGCCGCCAAGTTCGCCGACGACGACATCCGCCGCCGCGTCACGATGAACCGCGCGGTGCTGTCGCTGGGCAAGGACCAGCTGCGCACCCTCGAGGACCTCAACGGCACGCCGCCCGAGGCGCTGGTCAACCTGGGCATCCTCTACGAGCAGATGGGCCGGCCCAAGGACGCGTACGAGGCCTGGACCAAGGCCAAGGCCCGCGGCGTCAACGCCAAGGACCTGCAGAAGTGGATCGACAACAAGAAGCGGTTCTACGGCTTCTGAGTACGAGATCCAGGAGGGGCTTTCGCAAAGCCCCTCCCCCACAAGACGTGGGGCCCCCACCCGAAACGCGAGAACCTGACCACCGGCCCAGCTCCGGAGCTCCCATGAACAAGCTCTTCGCCCTCGTCCCCATCGCCGCGATCGTCGCCGCCGGCGCCGCGGTCTACGCGCGCCGCGGCGAGAGCCAGCCGGCCGCGCCGACCGCGCTGACGATCGGCATCTACGCCCCCACCGTCGAGTTCGGCACCGCCCAGGCCCGCCTGCAGTACGCGCAGTCGCTGGCCAAGGCGATCGAGGCCCAGACCGGGGCCAAGGTCGACGCCAAGTCGTTCGCGCAGTTCTCGCAGCTCAAGAGCGCCGGCGTCGACTTCGCGATCGTCGACGGTCAGTGCTACGCCAAGAACCTGGGCTGGTCGCTCCTGGCCAGCGCCGAGGTCGGCGGCGGCACGTCGCGGCAGTGGGCGCTGTTCGCCGACGGCGTCAGCGACATGCAGGGCCTCAAGGGCAAGAAGCTGGCCTACGTCCAGACCGGTTGCGACGACAACGCCTTCATCGACAACGCGATGCTCGACTCCGAGGTCGACCCGGCGTTCTTCGCCGGGCGGGTCGGCAAGCCCGACATCACCGCGGCGGTGGCCGAGGTCGCGTCGTACAAGGGCGCGGCCGCGGTGTTCGCGCCGATCGGGACCCAGAAGGGCCTGGCCAAGCTGTTCGACACCGGCAGCGTGCCCAACCCCGGCTTCGTCCAGATCAACAGCAAGGTGCCCCAGGGCACCGTCGACAAGGTCGCGGCGGCGGTGGTCGGGTTCGGCGGCGGCGGCGCGATCAACGGCTGGTCGTCACCGCAGAAGGGCGCGTTCCAGGGCCTGAACGGCTCGATGGGGCGCGCGGTCAAGCACGGCGTGTTCGCCAGCCCCGACCCGGTGCGGTTCGAGGCCAAGGACGTGTTGATCGAGCCGGAGACGATCGACGAGACGGCGACGACCGGCGTGCGGCAGCACTTCGAGCGGCCCCCGGAGAGGATGGAGTGACATGGCCGCGATCGATCCCGTGACCGACGGCGCGCCGCTGTCCTGGCGCATCCGTGAGCGGCCGGGCATGACGACGGTGGAGTTCGTCGGAGAGATCGACGAGAACGCCGACTTCGCGGACCTGCGGCGGCGGCTGCGTGGCCCGGTGGCGTTCATGCTGGGCGAGGTGCGCCGCATCAACAGCTGCGGGGTCCGCGAGTGGGTCAACTTCGTGCGCGACCTGCCGCACGTGACCGAGCTGTCGTTCTCGCACTGCTCGCCGGCGATCGTCACGCAGCTCAACATGATCTACAACTTCCGCGGCCGGGCGAAGATCCGCTCGTTCTACGCGCCGTACGTGTGCGACGCGTGCGGGCGCGAGGAGGAGCAGCTGATCGACGTGCCGTCGCAGGGGCCGGGCGCCCGGCCCAGCCTGCCGACCTTCGCCTGCCCCGACTGCCAGGCGGCGATGGAGTTCGACGACCTGCCCGAGCGCTACCTGTCGTTCCTCGCGGAGGCGTGAGAACCTACCGCGGGGCCACCGGCCCCTGACCGACCCGTCACGCCAACCTAGCTGTACCCGCTTGGCCAAGCTGTTCGATCAGATCACCTCGCTCCTCGATAGCACCGTCGACGCCGCGGTGGTGCTGGATGGCGAGCGGCGCGTGCGCCACTACAACCCGGCCTACCAGGCGCTGACCGGGCTCCGCGGGCGCGCGCTGGCCGAGCGGGTGGCCGCCGGCGCGCGGTGCTTCGAGCTGTTCAAGCTCGACATCTGCGCCGAGGCCTGCGTGGGGTGCAAGGCGCGCGACAGCGGCCGGCGGATCCGGGTCGACGAGATCGCGGCGGTCCGCGGCGACGGCGAGGACCTCACCTGCATCGTCACCGCGGTGCCCCTCGAGGTCGCCGACGGCGAGCAGCTGATCATCGAGACCTACCGCGACGTGACCGCCGACGTGCGGATCCAGCGGCGGCTCAAGGTCGCGCTCGAGCACGAGCGGCGGGCCAAGGAGGACCTCGAGGAGAAGGTCCGCGAGCGCACCGCCGAGCTGCGCGCCGCCCAGGCCCAGCTGGTGCACCAGGAGAAGATGTCGTCGCTGGGGCGGCTGGTGGCCGGCATCGCCCACGAGCTCAACAACCCGATCAACTTCGTCTACGGCAACGTCGACTTCCTCGGGCAGTACATGGAGAACCTGCTGCGGCTGGTGGCGCTGGTCGACGGCGCGCCGCTGCCCGACGCCACCCGCGCCGCCTACGAGGCGCTCAAGGCCGAGGTCGAGTACGAGTTCTTGCTGGGCGACTGGCAGAAGCTCTTGCGCTCGATCCGCGCCGGCGCCGAGCGCACCGCCGCGATCGTCGCCGACCTCAAGACCTTCGCGCGCACCGGCGGCACCGAGCTGGCCGAGGCCGACCTGGTGGCCGGCATCGACACCACCCTCAACCTGATCGCGCCGCTGCTCAAGAACCGGGTCGACGTCCGCCGCCGCGGCGGCACCCGCATCCCGCGGGTGGTGTGCAACGCCGGCCACCTCAACCAGGTGTTCATGAACATCCTCACCAACGCCGCGCAGGCGATCGTCGGGCCCGGGTGGATCGAGGTCGAGATCGCCACCGTCGACGACGGCGCCGCGGTGCGGGTGGTCGTGGCCGACTCGGGATCCGGCATCGGGCCCGACCTGATGGCCAAGATCGGCGATCCGTTCTTCACCACCAAGGAGGTGGGCGAGGGCACCGGGCTCGGGCTGTGGATCACGGCCAACATCGTGCGCGCCCACGGCGGCACGCTGTCGTGGGGCAACCGCGCCGGCGCGGGCGCCGAGTTCGTGGTCACGGTCCCGGTGGCCGGCCCCGCCAAGGACGGCGAGGCGGGGCGCGCCCCGTGACGCTGACGCGACCCCGGGTGCTGGTCGTCGACGACGAACGCTACAACCGCGAGCTGGTGCAGCGGACGCTGGCGCGCTACGCCGACGTGCTGGTCGCGTGCGACCTGGCCGAGGCGCTGGCCGCCTGCGCCGCGGTCGCGGTCGACGTGCTGATCACCGATCAGCGGCTCGGCGCGGGCACCGGCACCGAGCTGGCCGCGCGGGTGCGCGCCGCCGCGCCGCACACGCGGATCGTGCTGATCACCGGCTACGTCGAGGACGCCGACGTGATCGCGGCCCAGGCCGCCGGCCTCGTCGATGACGTGATCGGCAAGCCGTTCGCGCCCATCGCGCTGCGCCAGCGCGTGCTCGGCCCGTAGGCGGCCTGCGTCGATCCGCGGGCGTGGGGATGTCCCACGTGGGAGCGGCCGGGGATGTCCCACGTGGGAGGGCGGCCGATGTCCCACGTGGGAGCGGCGGAGGGATGTCCCACGTGGGAGGGGCGGAGGGATGTCCCACGTGGGAGGGCGGCCGATGTCCCGCGTGGGAGGGCGGCCGATGTCCCGCGTGGGAGGGCGGCCGATGTCCCACGTGGGAGAGCGGCCGATGCCCGCGCGCTGGTTACTCTTCGTACTTCAGGCCGCGCACCACCGAGACCAGCGGCGCGAGGCCGTCGCGCGCCGCCTGGCGGAGCGGATCGGAGTGCGCGACGACGGTCGAGAAGGCCGGGCCGACGGTGTAGTAGGTCTCGACGAACAGCTCGCCGAGCACGCTGCGGCGGAGCACGCCGTCGCGGAACTGCCGGAGATGGCTCACCTCGTTGGCGAGCAGCGTGCCGTAGGCGGCGGTGGCGACGAAGCAGGCGTCGACCTCGCCGATCGGGCGCTCGGGCGTGGTGAAGTGCGTGATGGCGAGGGGGCCGTAGTTGCGGCACTCGTCGTAGGCGCGCACGGCGACGTAGTAGGTGGTCTCGGGCAACAGGCCGGTGACGTCGAACAGCTGCACCTGGCCAGGCTCGTCGACCTCGATCGAGGTGCTGATCGGCGACGACGTGGCGAAGTTGCTCTCGTCGATCGGCTCGATCGCGCGGTAGCGCACCTCGTAGCCGGCGACGGGGTTGGCGCCGCCGTCGTCGCCGGGGGCGACGAAGCTCAGCGTGACCGCGGTGGGCTGGGTGTCGGCGGCGGCGAGCTCGGTCGCGGCGCCGGGCGCGATCGAGTCGTCCTCGGGGCGCGCGGTGGCGCGCAAGCGGAACATCGCGGTGCCGTCGGTCCGGACCAGCAGGCGACCCGCGCCCGAGCCGGGCACGTCGCTGGTGATCGACAGGTCGGGCGACCGCAGGTTGCCGTCCATGCCGTCGGGATCGCCGTAGCCGGCGTAGGTCATCGTCGACGCGGTCGCGGTGGTCGAGCCGACGGTGACCGGCAGCCGGTACACGACCGACGGCTGGCCGCGGTAGGGCAGGCCGTACTGCGACCACGGGATGCCCTCGGGGGCCGGCCGCGCGGTCACCGAGTACGTGGTGTTGTGATCGAACTCCTTGGCCACCTCGACCATCAGCACGTAGTCGCCGGCCGGCAGGTCGCCGGGCATGGGCCAGCTGACCGTGAACGGCAGATCGGCGGCGGGCGTCGCCTGCGAGACGGTGTCGAACGGGTTGAGGTCGTCGAACGTCGCGACGCCCGGGTCGTCGATGCCCTGCACCATCGCGATGTCCTCGCGCGGCGGGTACCGCGACGGGACGGTGCTGTCGAGCGCGCCCTTGTCGGTGAAGATCGGCGAGCTGCAGGTGGCGGTGTCCCAGCCCGGCTCGTTGGGGGCGAGCGGGCGACAGAAGAACGCCTCGGACGACGACTGGTTGAACGGGTGCGAGAGGTTGGAGTCGTCGCGGTTGCGGAACTGCAGCGTCGGGAAGGTCAGCCCGTGCTTGTGCGACCAGATCGGGAAGGTGGTGGTGCGCCGCCCGTACGGCCAGCGCGGGCCGCTGTTGAAGTCGTAGCGGCCGGGGCGGTTGCCGATGCCGCGCCGCCCGACGGCGTCGGTGATGAACAGCGTGTCGACGTAGTTGCCGCTGGCGTCCTCGAGCCAGGCCACGATCTGCAGCCGGTCGGATGGCTGGAAGTCGACGTCGATCACGCGGCACTGCGGATCGGCGGCGGCGGGGTTGGCGCCGACCGCGAGGGCGGCGAGGAACGCAGCGGAGACCAAGCGCATCGCCGGTGATTATTGCCGTCGGGGACGGGCGGGGGAAGAGGCAATCGTCACGGCCGTGACGGTGGACGTTTCGCCGCAGCAAGCCGCCGATCCACCGTCGGGTGGGCCCGGGGCGTGACCGATTCCACACCGTGGCGGCCTCGCCGGCGATGGCATACCGTCGCGCCGTGGCCGACCACGAGTACCTGGTCCTCGACCTCGAGACGGTGCCCGACACCGCGCGCTGGAGCCGCCCCGAGCTGCCCCACGGCACCGAGGCGCCGTTCCCGCCGACCTGGGCCCACCGGATCATCGTGGTCGGCTGCCTGTGGCTGGGGAAGGACTACCGCCTCAAGAAGCTCGGCGTGATCGGCGACGAGCGCGCCGACGAGCAGCGCACGCTGGTCGAGCTGTCGCGGTTCGTCGGCCGGGCCAAGCCGGTGCTCGTGACCTACAACGGCCGGGCGTTCGACCTGCCGGTGATCGCGTTGCGGTCGCTGTGCCACGGCGTGCCGCTGGCCTGGTACTACCGCGAGCGCGGCGTCCGGTACCGCTACAGCGAAGAGGGGCACATCGATCTGTGCGACTGGCTGGCGGACCACGGCGCGACGCGCTCGGGATCGCTCGACGCGGTGGCCCGCCTGTTCGGGCTGCCCGGCAAGATCGGCGTCGACGGCTCGCAGGTCGAGGGGCTGTACCGCGCCGGCCAGCTGGCGAAGATCCAGGACTACTGCCTGGCCGATGTGGTGCAGACCGCGTTCGTGCTGCTGCGGTTCCGGCTGCTGCAGGGCGTGCTCGCGCCGCCGGCGTACGTCGACGCCGCGACCGCGCTGCTCGAGGCGCTGGCCGCCGAGCCGCGGGTGGCGCCGGTGATCGCGGCGATCGATCGCGCGCAGCTTCTGGCCTGCGCCGACCCGCGCAAGCTCAAGGACGACGGCCCCAAGCTCGCCGACGACGGCCGGCCCCGGGACGATGGCAGCGGGTGAGCGACTGCCGCTCGCGTGGTTCCAGCGGCCGACGCCGGTGGTGGCGCGGGCGCTGATCGGCTGCGTGCTGGTGCACGGCGATCGCGCCGGCCGGATCGTCGAGACCGAGGCCTACCTCGGCCCGGAGGATCGCGCGTCGCACGCGCGGTTCGGGCCGACGGCGCGCAACCGCGTGATGTTCGGCCCCGGCGGCGTGACCTACGTCTACCTGTGCTACGGGATCCACCAGATGTTCAACATCGTCAGCGATCGCGACGGCCAGGCCGGGGCCGTGCTGGTGCGCGCGATCGCGCCGGTGGCGGGCCTGCCCGACGATCCACCCGCCGATCCGGCGGTCGGCCGCGGCCCGGGCAAGGTCACCCGCGCGCTCGGGCTGGGCCCGGCCCAGCACGGCCGCACGCTCGACACCGACGCGCTGCACGTCCGCGCCGGGCGGCCGGGGGCCGCGATCGTCACGACCGCACGGATCGGCGTCGACTACGCCGGGCCGTGGGCGCGCCGGCGGCTGCGGTTCGCGCTGGCCGGGCACCCGGCGGTGTCGAGGCCGCGGTGAAGGTGCGGTTCCTGCCCGCCGACGTCACCGTCGAGGTGGCCGCCGGCACGACGCTGTTCGACGCCGGCGCCAAGGTGGCCGCCGGGATCGACACCGCGTGCGTCGGCAAGGGCACCTGCGGGCTGTGCCGGGTGAAGGTGATCGACGGCGACGCGCACCTGAGCGCCTACGCCGACGAGGAGGAGCGCCACCTCGGCAACCTGTACCGGATCACCCGGCTGCGGCTCGCGTGCCGGACCCAGGTGCTCGGCGACGTCACCGTCGAGGTCAAGGCGCGGCGTCGTCGGGGATGACGCTGGCCGCGCGCAGCGGCGACAGGTCGATGTGGTACGCGCGGTAGACGTCGATGTCGCCGGGCGCCAGCGTCGCCCAGTGGTTCTGCCAGGCGTCGGCGAAGTAGCGGCGCGCGTCGGCGAGGATCATGAAGTCGCGCACGGTGCCGGGGATGTTGGCCGGGTTGCCGGCGGTGAACTGGTGCGCGGCGCGGCGCTCGTAGTCGATCGGGATCGCCGCGGCGAGCTGGGCCAGATCGTCCCAGCCCATCGCCGCCAGCTCGGACAGCACGTCGTCCTCGGTGCCGTTCCACTCGGCGACGTAGGTGCCGGCGGCCAGCTCGTCGGCGAAGCGCCGGGCCAGCAGCGCCTCGACGCCGGCCTTGGTGATCGCGCCGCGGGCGGCGGTCGGCGCCTGGCCGTGGGCGCCGGGGCGGTTGGCGATCGTGGGCGGCGCGGGCGGCGACGGCCGGCACGCCGCGATCGCGACGACGACCAGCGCCGCGACCGCCCTCACGGGAAGCGCACCTGGTAGTAGCGGGGGCCGTCGGCGGTGACGTCGACGTCGAGCTCGACGACGCGGCCGGTGGGCGGGTTGACGATGCGCAGGTGGTGGTGACCGATCGGCAGCGCCAGCGACTTGGCCGGCGCCTGGCCGATCTTCTTGCCGCCGAGGTAGACCTCGCCCCAGCCGTCGACGACCTGCAGCGCGATCGCGCCCATCGGCGCCGGCGCGGGCTTGAGCGTGCGGGCGAGCTTGGCCTCGCGGCCCGCGCTCAGCTCGACCGACGCGGTGGCGCTGACGAAGCCGGCCTTGGCCAGCCCGATCCGCGCGGTGTGGGCCGGCAGGTCGTCGAGCGTGAGCGGCGTGACGCCGACGTCGGCGCCGTCGACGGTGACCGCCGCGCCGGCCGGCTCGCTGGTGATCACCAGCCGGGCCCCGGCGACCACCATCGCGGCGCGGATGCGCAGCGTCTGGCCGGCGCCGACCTCGACCCGCTCGTCGAGGTACGGGCGGTAGCCGTCGAGCTCGAGCTTGAGCACCAGCGGCTGGCCGGCGGGGACCTCGAGCGTGACCGGGGTCGCGGCGATGGCCTGCGCGCCGATCGTGCCGCGCGCGCCCGCCGGCACGCTCTCGACCACCAGCGTCGCCGGCAGCGGCCGCGGCGGCGCGGCGTCGATCACCGCGATCGGGGCGGCCGGCGGCGGCGCCGCGGCCCGGCTGCGCGGCCACGCCACCACCGCGATCGCCGCCACCGCGGCGGCGCCGACGCCGCCCACCACCCAGCCGCGGCGGCTCGGCGGCGGCGGCACCGTGACCGCCTGGGTCAGGCTGGCGGCGGGCGACGGCGCGGCCGGCATCGGCGGCGGCTCGCCGGGGCGCAGCCACTCGGCGCCGGCGATGGTCGTCTCGTCGAGCTCGAGCCGGGTCAGGCCGTCGGCGCCGACCGTGCTCTTGAGCACCGGCACCGACTCGTCGATCGCCTCGTGGGCGCCGCTCTCGCTGGGGCGGCGGTGGCGGTGGACCTTGGTGATCGCGGTCAGGCGATCGGCGGTGAGCACGTCGCCGGCGGTCAGCGCCGGCGGCGAGGTGGCGTCGGCGGTCTTGCGCTCGGCGTCGCCGCGCGCGGTGCGCCGCACCTGCGACGACTCCTGCGCCATGTTGGCGAGCTGGGCGCGGATGATCGCGTCGAGCCGCTTGCCGGTCGGGGTGGCGGTGTCGAGCGCGTCGGACACCACCTCGGCGACGTCGAGCGCGGTCGAGATGATGCTCGACTCGTAGGTCAGCTCGGTCAGCGCGCGCAGCATCACCGCCGGCCGCGCCGGGCGCTGGTCGGGCAGGCGGGCCAGCGCGTGGTGGAGGATGTCGTCGAGCTTGGCCGGCAGGCCGGGCCGCACCTGCGACGGCTTGGGCAGCGGCATCTCGGCGATGTTGCGGATGATGTCCTCGGCCTCGTCGCCCGGAAACAGCTTCTCCTGGGTGAACAGCTCGTACATCACCGCCGCCGCCGAGAACATGTCGCTCTTGGTGTCGACCGGCTCGCCGCGGGCCTGCTCGGGCGACATGTAGCGCCACTTGCCCATCACCTTGCGGCGGCCGCCGCCCGGCGCGCGCTGCGGCTGCGCCGCGACCGCGATGCCGAAGTCGGCGATCTTCACCTCGCCGGCCCGCGACAGCAGGATGTTCGACGGCGACACGTCGCGGTGGACGACGCCGTGGGTGTGGGCGAAGTCGAGGCCGCGCGACAGCTCGATCGCGATCTGGAACGCGGCCGCGACCGGCATCTTCATGCCGCGGTCGCGCAGCCGGCGCAAGAGCGCCGCCAGGTCGAGTCCGTCGACGTACTCCATCGCGATGAACAGCGAGCCGGAGAAGCGGCCGAAGTCGAACACCTGGACGACGTTGGTGTGCGACAGCTTGACCGCGACCTTGGCCTCGGCGATGAAGCGCTCCTCGAACTCGGGATCGCGCGCCAGCTCGGGCAAGATGCGCTTGATCGCCAGCGTCTTCTCGAAGCCGTGGGCGCCGTAGGCCTTGGCCAGGAACACCTCGGCCATGCCGCCGACCGCGATCCGGTCGAGGACGTCGTAGCGTTCGAGACTTTTTTCGGGGACGTCCGACATGGCGGCGATCACCGGCGCGGCCCGGAGGATGCCCTATAGTATGGCCATGCGCGCCCCCCTGGCGCTCGCGTCCTGGGCTTTCGTCGCCGCCGCGACGACGGCCAAGGCGGACGAGCGTCCGGTGGTCGTGGTCGACGCCACCACCGACGGCAGCGGGGCCGCCGTGGTGGTCCGGCTCAACGCCGCGCTGGGCCCCGAGCCGACGCTGGGGCCGATCGCCCCCGGGCTGGTCGACGCGCTGGCCAACCCGACGCCCGTCGACGGCACCGCGATCGCCTCGGCCAGCACCGCGCTGACCAACGCCCGCGACCGGCTGGTGCGGTTCGCCTACGCCGAGGCCGCCGCGATCGCCCGGGCCGCCGAGGACGCGCTGGCCGGCGAGGCCGGCGACAAGACCGCCCGCGAGCTCTTGGCCAACCTGGCCTTCGTCGAGGGGCTGGCGATCGCCGGCGACGCGGGCGACGCCGGGGCGGCGGCGTCGACCTGGACGCTGGTCCACCGGCTGTCGCCCGGGCGGACCCTCGACCCCGCGGTCTACCCGCCCGATCAGATCGCCGCGTTCGCGCGGGCGGTGACGCCGCCGCCCGGCTCGGGCGCGGTGATGATCGCGGCGCCCGGCGCCGACGAGATCCTCGTCGACGGCGCGCCGATCGGCCGCGATCCGGCGGTGGCCCAGCTGTCGCCCGGGCCGCACGTCGTCAGCGCGCGCGGCGCCGACATCATCCTGGTCGGGCGCCGGGTGGTCGCGACCGCCGGCCAGAGCGTGCGGGTCGATCTGAACCCGGTGCTGGCGGCGGCGACGGTGCGGGCGGCCCGGGCGCGCGACCGGCTGCGGGCCGCGGTCGACGACGGCCAGCGCTTCGCCGCGATCGCCGCGCTGCTGGCGGTCGGCAACGCCGACGACGCGATCGTCGTCGTGCCCGACGCGGACGCCCACCCCGGCGCGGTCGCCACCCGGGTGTACACCCGGCGCGGCGGGCTGGGCCCGGCCCGGCCGTTCGACGGCGATCTCGGCGGCGTGCTGGCGCCGCTGCGCCCGCCGCCCAAGCCGCGCAAGCCGCCGGTGCCGCCGACCGGCCCGGTGATGCCACCCCCCGGGCCCGAGATCCCTTGGCACGAGCGGCGCTGGGCGCGGGTCGGCATGGGCGTCGCCGGCGCCGCGGTGGTGACCGCGGTGATCGCCGCGATCTTGACCCGCGCCAGCGGCACCACCACCCTCGACGGGTCGATCGGCGTGCAATGAGCCTGCGCTGGGTGCCCTGGCTGGCGGTGCTGGTCGCGTGCAGCGAGCCGGACCAGTTCGGGCTGCGCCTGACCTGGACCGCCGGGCCGGCCCAGGCGTGTCCGGTCGGCCCGACCGGCGTCACGTCGTGCACGGCGATCCCGATGTCGTGCGGGGCCCGCGCCCGGCTGCGCATCGTCGACGCCGTCGACGACACTCGGGTGTACTTCACCGGCTGCTACGACGTGCCGGCCGGCATCGACGTGTGCGGCCTGCGCGAGCTGCCGATCCCGGCCGGCATCGAGATCCCCAACCAGATGGTGCGGATCCAGCTGCTGGTGTGGTCGAAGGACGCGCTGGCCGACGCCGACCTGCCCGACGGCACCGACTGTCCGGTGTCCGGACGCTTCGACGTACTGGGGTACCCGCAGCCCAACCTCGACCTGCAGCCGCCGGAGCCGGTGCCGGCGCTGGGCCGGGAGATCTACTTCCCGGTGGGGCAGCGCGAGGTGGCCACGCTCGAGATGGGCTGCCCCGACGTCGCGCAGCTGGACACCGCGGAGTGCCGGGCCCGATCGCTGACGGTCGACGCGACCGTCGCGGTGCCCGGCTCGTGGCGGCTGGTGCGGCCCGACGAGGCTGGCGACCTGCAGGTCTCGTACGGCTCGACGGTCGAGCGCGGTGGCGACACGCTGCTCCTGGCCAGCCAGCTGACCCGGCTCGAGCTGGTGGCCGGGCCCGATCCGCACTGGCAGGCCGAGCTGCCCGGGCCGATCGACGGCGTGCGCTGCCTGCAGGTGTTCGAGGTCGCGCCCGGATCGATCCCGGTGGCGTCGTGCGCGACCGCGGTGACGACGGCGGCCGGCGTGCTGCCGGTGGTGGGGGTGTGGCCCGACCCGGCGCTGATCGCGCAGGTGCTGACGCTGGTGCAGGACGCGACCGGCCTCGAGGGCTTCCCGCCCAACGGCCTGGTGGTGGGCTTCGTCATCGATCGCGACAACGATCCCGTGCCGGGGGCGGTCGTCGCGCCGACCTTCGGCATGGTGCGCTACCCGACCGCCGCGCTCGACGGCTGGCAGGTCGACGGCACCAGCGGGTCGGGCATCTTCGTGTCGACCGACGCGCTGATCGGCAACCGCTGGCCGACCACCGCGCCCGGCCTGGTCGACGACGGCACCGCCCGCGGCGGCGGCATCTCCAACCACGTCACGGTGGTCGTCGTGCACATGGATCCGACGTGAGCGAGCGCTGGTACCACGTCGCGCTCACCGATGGCCGCGCCGTCACGCTGGCCGCGGCCGAGGGCGCGCACCCCGGCCTGGCGATCGCGAGCGCGGTCGCGCGCGTCGGGCGCGCCGGGCGGGTGTGGCCGATCGGGGCGGCGGCGGCGACCGCGGCCCCGCTCGGCGAGTCGGTGGGGCGCGGCGTCGTGGTCCTGCCCGAGGCGCCGACCGGCCTGGCGCTGTTCGAGTACCCGGCCGGCGTGGTCGCCGCGCTCGGCGAGCGGAGCCGCGCCGCGATCGCGCCCGGCTACGCGCGCACCACCGACGGCGGCACCCACGTGGTCGAGGCGGTCGTCGCCGGCGAGGCCGCGCGCGACGTGTTCCTCGACGTGATCGAGCGGCTGCCGGCGACCGACAACGTCGAGATCGACGTCGCCGCGCACGCCGATCCGGTCGGCGATCGCCAGGTGTGGCTGACGCCGCGGCTCAAGGACGCGCGGCGCGCGCTGCGCTTCCTCGACGACTTCGAGGAGGACTGCCTGACCAGCGGGCACGTCGACGTCGCGATCTACGTGCGCGCGCCGCGCTCGACGTGGCGGCTGACGCAGCACAAGACGCTGCTGTGGCTGTCCGAGGACGACGCGCTGACCAGCCGGGTGGTCGGCTGGCTGGCGGCGCGCGACCTGGCGCCGATCGATCCGCTGGCGACGGTGGCCGCCGGCCCGCACCTGCACTACCGCAGCCCGCGCTCGAGCGCGCGGCCGCGGCTCCTGGCCCGGCTCAAGAGCGCCGGCCTCAAGCGCGTCGACGTGGGCCCGCCGCCGTCAGCCGGCGGTGGGAAAGCTCGGGGCGACGTCGACGGCGGCGGCGCGGATCGCGGCTAGCGCGCCGTCGAGCTCGGCGCCGGTGGTGAGCGGGTTCATCAGCGCGGTGCGCAGCCAGCGCGCGCCGGCCAGCTGGGTGTCGAGGAAGTAGTACGTGCCGGCGTCGCGGCAGCGCGTGCGCACCGCGGCCTGCAGCGCGTCGAGGGCCGGCCCCGGCGGCGGACCGCCGGCCGGGCGGTAGCGGAAGCAGACGATGTTGGCGGCCGGCGCCAGCGCCAGCTCGAAGTCGGCGGACGCGTCGACGCGCGCCGCCAGCGCCTGGGCCAGCGCGAACACCCGCTCGACGTAGTCGCGGAAGAAGCCGACGCCGTACGCGCGCAGGCTGGCGTAGACGATCGTGCCCATCATCCGCTTGGTGCACTCGAGCGTCCGCAGCCCGAGGTTCCACCACTGCCGCTCGCGCGCGAACAGGTACGAGGCCTCCTGCGCGAACGCGCCGTAGGCGTGCTCCTCGTCCTTGTAGATCACCGCGGTGCACAGCGCCGGCATCGCCATCAGCTTGTGCGCGTCCCACACCACCGAGTCGGCGCGCGCGATGCCGGCCACCAGGTGGGCGTGGCGCGGCGACAGCGCGGCGGCGGCGCCGTGGGCGCCGTCGACGTGCAGCCACAGGCCGTGGGCCTCGCAGAAGTCGGCGATCGCCGGCAGCGGATCGTAGGCGCCGGTGGCGGTCGAGCCCGCCGAGGCCACCACCGCGATCGGGCGCCGGCCGATGACCCGCGCCTGGGCCAGCGCGCGCCCGAGATCGTCAGGCCGCAGGCGGTGCTGCTCGTCGACGGCGACCGCGATCGCGCCGCCGGCGCCCCAGCCCAGCATCCGCACCGCGCGATCGATCGAGTAGTGCGCGGTCGCGGCCACCAGCACCGCCAGCGGCGGGGCGGCGGCGCTGCCGTCGGTCCAGACGTCGTGGCCGGCGCGGGCCTGGCGCGCGGCGAGCAGCGCGGTCAGGTTGCCGAGCGAGCCGCCCGACGTGAGCAGCCCGCCCGCGGTGGCCGGCAGGCCCAGCGTCTTCGCCATCCACCCGATCACCGCCAGCTCGTGCGGGGTCGCGGCGCCGCCCATCTCGTAGACCGCCATGCCGTTGTTGAGCAGCGCGGCCAGCGCGTCGATCAGCGCCGCGCCCGGCACCGGCGGCGGCACCTGGTGGCCGAGGTAGCGCGGGTGGTGCAGGCGGATCGACGTCGCCAGCGTGCGGTCGACGGTGGTGCGCAGATCGTCGGCCGGCTCGTCGGGGAAGTCGGTCGGCCACGCCCCGATGCCCTCGGCGGGCGGTAGCCACGGCAGGACGCGCGCGTCGTCGCTGGCGGTCGCCGCGGCGAGGTGGTCGGCGAGGCGATCGATCAGGTGGTGGCCGTCGGCGCGGAAGCGCGCGGCGTCGTAGGCGGCGGTGAGGCGCGGGGACGGCGGCGGCAGCGGCGGCGCGGCGGACATCGCGGCAGCGTACGGCCTGCGAACCGCGTCGTCGACCGCGCGCGCGGCGGCGGCGGTGGCGGTAGAGTGCGCCGGTGGATCTCGGCCTGGCTACCACCGCCGCGCTCACCGCGGTGGCCGCGGTGGCCGGGTGCGTCGACGCGATCGCCGGCGGCGGCGGCCTGTTGACGCTGCCGGCGCTCCTGACCGCGGGCGTGCCGGCGCCGCTCGCGCTCGGCACCAACAAGGGGCAGTCGGTGTTCGGCTCGGGCGCGGCGACCTTGCGCTTCGCGCGCGCCGGCAAGCTGACCTGGCGGCGCAGCCTGCCGTCGTTCGCCGCCGGGTTCGCCGGCTCGCTGGCCGGCGCCGCCGCGGTGTCGCAGCTCGACACCGCCGCGCTCAAGCCGCTGATCATCGTGCTCTTGTGCGTGGCGGCGGTGCTGGTGCTGGTGCCGCGCCCGACGACGGCGCGCACGCCGGCGCGGCCCCTGCTCACCGCCACCGCGATCGCGTTGGTGGTCGGCGGCTACGACGGCTTCTTCGGCCCCGGCACCGGCACGCTGCTGATCGTCGGCTACCTGTGGCTGCTCGGCGAGGCCGCCGACGCGGCCAGCGCCAACGCCAAGGTCGTCAACTTCGCGTCGAACCTGGCGGCGGTGGCGTGGTTCGGGGCCCACGGCGCGATCGTCTGGTCGGTGTCGTTGCCGATGGCGGCCGGGCAGTTCGTTGGCGCGCTGGTCGGCGCCCACGTCGTGCTCACGCGCGGCGGCGGCGTCGTGCGGCTGGCCGCGGTCGCGGTGGCGCTGGCGCTGGTGGCCAAGCTCAGCTGGGGGCTGATCGGCTGACTTCCCGGGAGGGCGTGGCGCGTGGGACGGTGTCGACCGAATGCGCTCAAGGGCGAACCGGCGGCAGGCCCGGCGGCGGCTCGTCGGCGCGGACGCTGCCGCCGAGCTGGACCTCGGTGACGCCCAGCTCCTCGTGGAGCGGCACCAGCACCTCGGCGACGAACCGCTTCAGCCACGCCGCGTCGGCGGTCGTGGCCGAGCCGTCGTCGGCGTCGCCGCCGCGCACCGGCAGCTCGATCCGGTAGGTGGCGTCGTCGATCACGACCACCCGCGCGCCGCCGGTGTGGCCGCGGATCCCCGCGGCGAAGGCGTCGACCGTCGGCGGCGTCGCGAAGCTGACGTCGATCATCGGCACGGTGGCGGCGAAGAAGCCGCGCACGCCGGCGATCGGGAACGGCTGGGTCGTGGTCCACGCCAGCGCGGCCTGGGTGCGGCGCCGCCAGCGCGCGCGGCCCACCGCCTGCAACAGGTGGCCGCCGACGATCGTGCCGGCGCCGATCGCCACCGCGGCCAGCGGCAGCCAGCCCAGCGACCACGCCAGCGCCACCGCCAGGGTGCCGACGTAGCCGAGGATCATCACGCAGCCGATCGGCGGGGCGTCGCCCAGCGCGACGCCGACCAGATCGTCGATGTCGGTGCGCCGCTCGACCGCGTGGATCGCCTCGGCCGCCGGGTGGCGGCTGGCCAGGCGCGCCAGCGTCGGCGAGTGGCCGTGGCTCGCGGTGCGGAACGGATCGTCGCCGTCGGCGGGCATCGCCGCGGTCAGTCCTCGGTCTGGTCGCTGACGTCGAACGCGGGCGGGCCGTCGTCGCGGCCGGGGTTGGCCAGGCCGAGCCGGTGCAGCATCTTGTGGATCGACATGCGGTCGATGCCGGCGGCGCGGGCCGCCGCCGAGATGTTGCCGTCGTGGTGGGCCAAGAGCTTCGAGATGTAGCGGCGCTCGAACTCGGCGACGACGTTGCCCTTGGCGGCCTTGAACGGCGTCGCGATGTCGACCGGCACGGTCATCGTCGCGTCGGGCGACGACGCGGTGGTCGACGGCGTGTGGTCGGTCTTGGGCGGCGGCTGCGGGATCGGCGCGCGGCGCAGCTGCGCGGCGTTCTCCGGCGGCTCGGCGAGGAGCACGGCCCGCTCGATGACGTTGCGCAGCTCGCGCACGTTGCCGGGCCAGTCGTGCTTCATCATCAGGTCGATCGTCTCGGCCGCGATGTACGCGCCCTCGCCGCCGGGCGTCGTCGCCAGGATGCCCTCGATGAGCAGCGGGATGTCTTCCTTGCGCTCGCGCAGCGGCGGCACGACGATCCGCGCCACCGCCAGCCGGTAGAACAGATCCTCGCGGAAGCGGCCGCGGTTGACCTCGACGCCGAGGTCGCGGTTGGTGGCGGCGACGATGCGGATGTCGACGTGGATCGTCTTCTGGCCGCCGACCCGCCGCACCTCCTTGGCCTCGAGCACGCGCAGGAGCTTGGGCTGCATCGCCAGCGGCAGCTCGCCCAGCTCGTCGAGGAAGACCGTCCCGCCGTGGGCCCGCTCGAAGGCGCCGGCGTAGCTGGCGGTGGCGCCGGTGAACGCGCCGCGCTCGTGGCCGAACAGCTCGCTCTCGATCAGCGTCGGCGGGATCGACCCGCAGTCGACGACGACGAACGGGCCCTTCGACCGCGGCGACAGATCGTGGACGCACTCGGCGGCCAGCTCCTTGCCGGTGCCGGTCTCGCCGGTGATCAGCACGGTGGTGTCGCTGGCGGCGAGCTTCTCGAGCCGCGCGAACAGCTCGCGCATCTTGACCGAGCGGCCGAGCATGCCGCCCAGGCGATCGCGCTCGGAGATCTCCAGCTCGACCGACTCGCCGAGCGGCTCGAACTTCATGCGCGTCGAGCCGACCGCGATCTGCGCGCCGGGCTGGACGTAGACGTCGTTGATGCGGATGCCGCCGACGAAGGTGCCGTTGGTCGAGTCGAGGTCGCGCAGCCGGTAGCCGCGGTCGTCGAGCCGGATCTCGCAGTGCAGGCCCGACACCTTGGCGTCGGACAGCTGGACGTCGTTGCCGCGGCGCGCGCCGATGCGGATGACCGGCGCCTCGAGGTCGCGCACCAGCCCGGCGTCGGGGCCGGCGGTGACCTCGATCCGACAACGGCGCAGGCGCAAGCCGGTGGCGCGGCCACCGACGTAGGTGACCCAGGTTCCTGAGCGCAGGTCGTCGACCGGCATGGGCGCGGTAACTTACCGCAGGTCGAGGGCGCCGGGGGCGTGGTGGCAGGGGGCTGCGCGGCCCGGGCCGCGGCGTTACCCTCTTGCCATGTCCACCCGGTCCTGGCTTCGCCTCATCCCGGTCGCGTGCGTCCTGGCCCTGGTCGCCTGCGGCAAGGACCCGCTGGCGGTCTCGCTGAAGATCGGGCCGGCCTCGGTGGCGATCACCAACCCGGCCGGCGACACCCACACCCTGGCGATGGCGGCCGATGGCGCCGTCACCCTCGACAACAACCCGCTGTTCAAGGTCAGCAAGGCCGGGCGGATCACGGTCTACGAGAAGCTCAACTTCCGGCTGCTCAAGGACGACAGCGTGCTGGTCAACGGCCAGGCGACCAACGTCGGCATCCGCGGCAACGGCACGTTCGTGATGGATGGCGCCGACCAGCTGTCGTTCACCAGCAAGGGGGAGATCTCGGGCCTGTTGATGCGCGACATCGACCACCCGATGATCAAGGCCGGCGCGACCTTGACCTACACCGGCAGCCCGGAGGTGCGGCGGGCGATGATGTTCGCGCTGTCGGTGGTGTTGACCCGCGGCGAGCAGATGCCGGCGCCGCCGACGCCGGCCCCGTAGCGTCGTCGATCGCCGCGCGGGCGCGGCGCAGGCCCGGGCATCGATGCGATACTGCGGCCATGGCAGGCGCGCCGCCGGACGGGTTCGCGAGCGGGGGGCCGACCGCGGTCGCCGCGACGCTCCGCGAGCGCGCCGACGACGACGGCGACTTCGGCCACATCGACACCGCCCCGGTGATCGCGCCGGCGGTGGGCGTGACGATCGGGCGCTACCGGCTCGAGGCGCTGCTGGGCGAGGGCGCGATGGGGCAGGTGTGGCGGGCGCGCGATCCGCAGCTCGACCGCGCGGTCGCGATCAAGGTCGTGCACCCGGCGATCGCGGCAAACCCCGAGAGCAGCGCGCGGCTGCTGCGCGAGGCGCGGGCGATGGCGAAGCTGTCGCACGGCAACGTCGTGACGGTCCACGACGCCGGCGACGATCAGGGCCGCCTGTTCGTGGCGATGGACCTGGTCGACGGCGTCTCGCTGGGGGCGCGGCTGCGCGCGCGCCCGGCCGGCGCGGCCCGCGACTGGCGCGGCATCCTGGCGGTGTTCCGCGACGCCGGGCGCGGCCTGATCGCGGCCCACGCCGCGGGCGTGCTGCACCGCGACTTCAAGCCCGACAACGTGCTGGTCGACGGCGCCGGCCGGGCCCGGGTCGCCGACTTCGGCCTGGCGGTGTTCGGCGGGCGGCCCGAGGCGACCCGGCGACCGGAGCGCCCGACCGCCCGGCAGGACGCGATCGCGAGCGACCTGACCGCCGCCGGCTCGGTGCTGGGCACGCCGGCGTACATGAGCCCCGAGCAGCTGCGCGGCGAGGTGATCGACGCGCGCGCCGATCAGTTCTCGTTCTGCGCGTCGTTGTTCGAGGCGCTGTACGGCGAGCCGGCGTTCTTGCGCGACGCGCCGATGACGATCGCCGCGCTGGTCACGGCGATCGAGGACGGCGCGGTGCGGCCGCCGCCGGCCGACGATCCGGTGCCGCGCTGGGTGCGGGCGGCGGTGGTGCGCGGGCTGGCCGCGGATCCCGCCGCGCGCTGGCCCGACATGCGCGCGCTGGTGGCGGCGCTGATCCCGCCGCGGCGGGTGCCGCCGGTGATGATCGGGCTGTCGCTGGGCGCGGTCGCGGTGGCCGCGCTCGCGGTGATCGTCGTGCTGCGCGCCGACCGCAGCGCGCGCCACGCGCCGGCGCCGGTCGAGGCGACCCGCCGGTTCGAGGTGTCGCTGGCGAGCCGGCTGGCGATCTCGCCCGACGGCCGCCGCGTGGCGCTGGCCACGCCCGAGCGCATCGACGTCCGCGAGCTCGACGGCGCGCGCACGTGGTCGCGGTTCGAGGCGACGCGGCCGGTCGATCGGGTCGAGTTCGTCGACGCCGAGCGCCTGCGCTTCGGGCAGGCGCCGCCGCTGGGGGTCAGCGAGTGGACGCTGGCGACCGACGCCAGCCGCGAGCTGTGGCGGCGCCCCGACTGGGATCGCTGGCTCGGGCAACTCGACGGGCAGGACGTGCTGGCGCGCAAGCGCGACGGCCGCTGGACCGTGGGGCTGGTGGTCGGCGACGCGGTCCGCGAGCTCGCGGCCCTCGAGGCGCCGGCCCCGGTCGCGGTCGGCTCGCCCGACGGCCACCGCCTCGCGCTCTTGCTCGAGCGGCGCTACGACGGCCAGCTGGCGATCGTCGGGCCGGGCGGCGTCGAGGCCCGGTCGGCGTGGATCCCGGCGCTGACCGCGGTGCACTGGCTCGACGCGCGCACGCTGATCTACGCCACCGGGACGGTCGATCAGCCGACGCTGTGGGCGGCGACGGTCGACGGCGCGACGCTGGGCCCGCCGCGGCGGCTGTACCAGCGCGCGCGCGGCTGGTTCGGACAGCTGGCGGTCGCCGCCGACCGCGTCCTGTTCATCGACTCGGGCGCGACGTTTCGCTGTCGCGTGATCGATCGCCGCGGCGCCGCGGCGAGCCCGCGCGAGCTCGACCCGGCGGCGGTCGGCGCGACCTTGGCCTGGCTCGACGAGGCCACCTTCGTCACCTGGAACCGCGCGTCGGGCCTGCTCGAGCGCCACCAGCTCGCGGGCCCGGTCGGCGCGACGCCGGCGCGCCTCGACGGCGAGGTGGTCAACGCCACCCGCGCCGACGACGTGATCATCGCCGCGCTGCGCCGCGACACCGGGCGCGAGCTGGTCGCGGTGTCGCTGACCGACGGCCGCGAGCTGTGGCGCCGGCCGCCCGGCTTCGGGCGCGGGGTGCGCTGCACCGACGACGCCGCCCCGCCGTGCGCGGTGATCCACGACGGCGAGGGCGACGACCAGTCGCTGGCGTGGATCGACCCGCGCACCGGCGAGGTCGGCGCCACGTTCGGCGCGCGCGGCCGGGTCGACGACGTCGCGCTGACCCGCGGCGGCGCCGAGGCGCTGATCGCCGACGGCACGCGGCAGATCAAGCGGGTCGACCTGGCCAGCGCCGCGGTGACCGCCATCGAGATGACGATGGTGCCGCGGGCGCTGGCCGCCGATCCGCGCGGCGGCGTGCTGGTCACCGGCACCCGGGTCATCACGCAGTACGTGCTGGCGCGGGTCGACGGCGCCACCACCGAGGAGCTGATGCAGTCGCGCGACGACCTGCTGTTCTTGCCGCGGCCGTCGCCGGGCGGTGGCGCGATCAGCGTGATGGGCCGGCTGTTCCTGCCGGCGCTCTACGAGCTGCCGCGCCGCGCGCTGCGGTAGCCGCCGGGCCGCCGGTCGCAGGCCGCGTTGCGAACCGCGGTCGACGAAGCGGGGGCCCGGCCCCGGGCACGCGGTGGCCGCCGCGCGCGCCGCCGCGGACTTGGGCCGTCGCGGCGGTGGCATGGCGCGTGCTCATGCTGGTTGGCGACCGCGCACCCAACCCCAACGTCCGCAGGAGCCTCCCCATGTCCACCGACTTCGCCACCATCGACACCACCGCGCTCACCACCATCACCGGCGGCCTCGGCGCCGACGTCAACGCCAACGTCAACGTCAGCGGCGATCTGAACAAGCCGATCGGCGCGCTCGATCAGCTCGGCACCGCGGCCAGCCGCGTCATCGGCTGCGCGACCGGCGCGTCGAGCATGCGCGAGTTCGGCAACTGCATGCTGACCGGCCAGCTGGGCAACGTGCCGGCCGCCCCGGGCGCCGCGCCCGGCGGCCAGTAGGCGCGCGCGGCGGCGCGCCGTCCGCCGGGCCGCGGCTTGTCCGTCGCGGCGGCCCATGCGACCGTCGGCGACGATGAGCCGCCCGTTCGCGCTGCCTGGCACCCGGCCCCGCTTCGCTCCCGACCGGCCCATCGACGTCGAGCACTACCGCCTGGCGGTCGCGCTCGATCCCGCCGCGCGCGGCGTCGCCGGCACCGCGACGCTCACCGTCGCGGTGGTCGCGCCGTCGATCGCCGAGCTGGTGCTCGACGCGGTCGAGCTGGAGATCGACGCGGTGCGGGTCGACGGCAAGCCGGCGCGGTTCCGCCACGACGGCAAGCTGCTGGCGGTGGTCG
Organism: Myxococcales bacterium; assembly: GCA_016794525.1. Lineage (GTDB taxonomy): Bacteria > Myxococcota_A > Polyangia > Haliangiales > Haliangiaceae > UBA2376. The sequence goes on along the minus strand of JAEUJY010000101.1, from coordinate 9,382 downwards.
CCCGCGCCACCGTCGGCGCGCGCCTCACCGTCGCGATCGACTACCGCGGCCAGCCGCGCCGCGGCCTGTACTTCACCGCGCCCGACGCCGGCTACCCCGACAAGCCGGCGATGGCGTGGACCCAGGGCCAGGACGACGACTCGCGCCACTGGTTCCCGTGCATCGACTCGCCGCACGACAAGGCCACCAGCGAGGTCATCGCGACGGTGCCGGCGGCGTGGACCGCGCTGTCCAACGGCGTCCTGGTCGACGAGCGGGCCCACGGCGCGACCCGCACGCTGCACTGGCGGCTCGACGTGCCGCACGCCTGCTACCTGGTGACGCTGGTCGCCGGCGACCTCGCGACGATCGAGACCCGGTGGCGCGACGTGCCGGTCACCTACCACGTCGTGCGCGGCCGCGAGGCCGAGGCGGCGCGCACGCTGGCGCGCACGCCGGCGATGCTCGAGCTGTTCTCGCAGAAGTTCGGCGTCGACTACCCGTACCCGCGCTACGCGCAGGTGTTCGCCGCCGACTTCATCTTCGGCGGCATGGAGAACACCAGCGCGACGACGCTGACCGACGTGATCCTGATCGACGAGCGCGCCGCGCTCGACTACGACATCGACGCGCTGGTCGCGCACGAGCTGGCCCACCAGTGGTTCGGCGATCTGGTGACCTGCCGCGAGTGGGGCGAGGGCTGGCTGCACGAGGGCTTCGCGACCTACGCCGAGTACGTCTGGCGCGAGCACCACGCCGGCCGCGACGCCGCCGACCTCGAGCTCGACGAGTGGCTCGACATGTACTTCGCCGAGGACGGCAACCGCTACCGGCGGCCGATCGCGACCCGGGTCTACGACGAGCCGATCGACATCTTCGATCACCACCTCTACGAGAAGGGCGCCCGGGTGCTGCACATGCTGCGGCGCGAGCTGGGCGACGACGGCTTCTGGGCCAGCCTGCGCCACTACCTGGTCAAGCACCGCCACGGCGCGGTCGAGACCCGCGATCTGGCGCGCGCGATCGCCGAGGCCACCGGCCGCTCGCTCGACTGGTTCTTCCACCAGTGGATCACCGACGGCGCCGGCCACCCCGAGCTCAAGGTGGCGGCCCGCTGGGACCGCGACGCCGGGCTGTGCGAGGTGCGGGTCGAGCAGGTGCAGGCGGTCGAGGGCGCGACGCCGCTGTTCCGGCTGCCGCTCGCCGTCGAGCTGGTCGTCGACGGCCACCGCCACGCCCACGCGGTCGTGCTCGACGAGCGGCGCGGCGTGTGGTTCTTCCCGGCGGCCGAGGAGCCGACCCAGTGCGTGATCGATCCGGGCCGGACGCTCTTGGCCGCGGTCGACACCGACAAGCCGCTGCCGTGGTGGATCGCCGAGCTGCACGGCGCGCCGCTGGCGATCGATCGCGGCTACGCGGCGCGGGCGCTCGGGCGGATCGCCGGCCCGCAGGCCCGGGCGGCGCTGGCCAAGGCGCTGACCGACGACGCGTTCTGGGCGGTGCGCGGCGCCGCCGCGGCGGCGCTGGCGACGATCGGCGGCGAGGCCGCGCGCGACGCGCTGGTGCGCGCGACGATCACCGAGGCCCACCCGCGGGCGCGCCGCGCGATCGTGCGCGCGCTCGGCGAGTTCCGCCACGACCTCAAGGCGGCGGCGGTGGTGGCCGACGTCGTCGAGCGCGGCGACGCCAGCTACTTCGTCGAGGCCGAGGCGTGCCTGGCGCTGGGCAAGCTGCGCGCGGCGCAGGCGCCGTCGCTGTTGCGCCAGGCCGCGGCCCGGCCGTCGTTCACCGACATCATCCGCCAGCACGCGTACCGCGGCCTCGCCGAGGCCCGCGACGACGCCGCGGTCGACGTGCTGATCGCCGGCGCGCGCTGGGGCACGCCGTCGGGCGGCCGGCGCGCCGCGCTGGGGGCGCTGGCCAGCCTGTGCCGCGGGCGCCGCGATCGCGACGCCGTGCGGGCCCGCGAGTTCGTCGAGGAGCTGCTCGCCGATCGCGACTTCCGCGTGCAGGCCGCGGCCCTCGAGGCGCTGGCGTCGTGGGGCGACCGCGCCGCGGTGCCGGCGATCGACAAGCTCCTGGCCCGCGAACTGGATGGCCGGCTACGTCGCCGCGGCAAGGAGATCGTCCGCGACCTCGGCGCGGCGGCGGCGACCAGCGACGAGCTCGGGCGGCTCAAGGACGAGCTGGCGGGGCTGCGCGCGACGACGACGGCGCTGCGCGATCGGCTCGAGAAGCTCGAGGCGCGGCCGGCGCCGCCGCGGCGCGCGCGACCGGTGGCGCGCAAGCGCGCGGCCCGTCCGGCCCGACCGCGCGGTCGGTGAACGGCGGCCCCCGCCGCTCCGACCGCGTGATAGCGTCGAGCGATGATGCGCTCGTCGTGGCCTGCGCTGGCCCTCGTCATCGCCGCCTGCTCGTTCAACCCGCAGGGGGAGATCGACGGTGGCGGTGGCGACCCCGACGCGGCCACCGGCGACCCCGACGCGGCCGCCGGCGATCCCGACGCGCCGATGGCGATCGACGCGCCGGTCGCGATCGACGGGCCGCCGTGCACGCCGAGCTGCAACGGCGACATGCTCATGACCTGTGGCGGCATGCCGCCGGAGACCTGCCCCGCCGGGTGTGGCACCACCGGCGGCGCGCACTGCCTGGTGTTCCAGCCGTCCAACGGCGTGCCGACCGCCGCCGCGATCGCGTCGACGGTCGACCTCGCGATCGCCAGCGGCCGGCTGGTCGTGTTCAACACCGACGACGGCAGCATCACCAGCTACGACCACGCCAACGCCGACCCGATGGTCATCCGCGGCGCCGGCACTGGCGTCATCGCGCAGATCGACTTCACGCCGCGCACCCAGACCGGCGCGCCGGAGATGGGCGTGTGGTCGCTGCGCACGCTGAGCCTGCCCGACGCCAACGCCTGGGTCGGCTTCCGCGGCGCGCGGGTCGCGGCGGTGGTCGCCGCCGGCCCGATCACCGTCCGCGGCTGGATCGACGTGAGCGGCGGCCAGGACCTCGCCGGCGCGACGTGCACGTCGTGCCCGGGCGCCGGCGGCGGGCTGGGCGGGACGCTCAACGCGGCGGCGAGCGGGTGCGCGCCGGGCGGCGCCGGCAACTACTCGACGACCGCGTGGGAGACCGGCGGCGCCGGCGGCGGCATGGCGACGATGGGCGCCAGCGGCGGCGCGTCGGTGATCGCCGGCGGCGCGCCGGCGTCGATCGCCACCTGCAGCGGCCCGTCGCTGGTGCCGCTGGCGGGCGGCGGCGGCGGCGGCCGGGGGGCGACCAGCGGCGGCAGCGGCGCGGCCAACGGCGGCGGCGGCGGCGGCGGCCTGCAGCTCACGTCGCTGGTGTCGATCGTCGTCGACGGCGCCGACGCCGAGGTGTTCTCGGGCGGCGTGGGCGGCGACGGCATCAGCACCGCGTGGGGCGGCGGCGGCGGCGGCGCCGGCGGCGCGCTGTTGCTCGAGGCGCCCAGCGTGACCCTGGCCAACGGCGCCGCGGTGACCGCCAACGGCGGCGGCGGTGGCGCCGGGCACCTGGCGAACGACGGCGAGTTCGGCCGCAACGACACCCAGCACGCCGCCGGCGGCGTCGGCGACGGCATCAACAACGACAACGGCCGGGGCGGCGTCGGCGGCGTCACCGCGGTGCCCGCCGACGTGGTCGGCCTGCCGTCGAACGGCCGCGGCGGGGGCGACGGCACCGGCGGTGGCGGCGGCGCCGCGGGGCGCGTGCGCCTCAACACGCGCGAGGGCCGCACCCCGATGACCACCGGCGCGGTCCTCAGCCCGGCGGCGTCGATCGGCACGCGCGTCGCGCAGTGAACATGGCCGCGAACACGATCGTGCGCACCGGCCTTGACACCGCGCTTGCGCTCGTCTAGAAACCTCCAACCTCGCGGAGACGCGGGCGGATAGCTCAGCGGAAGAGCATTGCCCTTACAAGGCAGTGGTCGCAGGTTCGAACCCTGCTCCGCCTACGAGCCCTGACAACTAGCTGAGATTTCTGGAGCGGTAGTTAAGTCGGTTATAACGCCGGCCTGTCACGCCGGAGGCCGCGGGTTCGAGTCCCGTCCGCTCCGCCACGAGCCATCACACACGTGATGGCTCTTGGTCTTTTCGGGCCGCGCGCGCCGTCGAGGCGCCCGGCCCACCCCAACCAGCCATGACCGATCCGCGCCGCGCGCACTTCGATCCGCGCCAGCTCGCCGCCGAGCTGCGCGACGGGGGCGAGGTCGCGGACCACGCGTTCGATCGGCTGTACCCGGTGCCGCTGCGCACGATGTCGCGGGTGCACTGGACGCCGCTGGCGGTCGCGCGCCGGGTGGTCGAGCTGCTGGCGCCGGTGGCCGGCGAGCGCATGCTCGACGTCGGCGCGGGCGTCGGCAAGGTGTGCCTGGTCGGCGCGCTGCGCTCGCCGGCGGCGTGGAGCGGGCTCGAGCTGCGGCCGGCGCTGATCCGCGCGGCCGAGCTGGCGGCCAAGGCGCTGGGCGTCGCCGATCGCACAAGCTTCTTCCAGACCGACATGGCCACCTTCGACTGGGGCGGCTACGACGGCGTCTACCTGTACAACCCGTTCGGCGAGTACCTGATGCCGGCGGCGGCGACGTCGCTGCGCGAGGTCGGCCCGCTGGCCGGCGAGTACTCCCACGCGGCCCGGGTGGCGCAGCACCGCCGGCTGGTGACCGCGACCGAGGAGAAGGCCTGGAGCCTGCGGCCGGGCGCCCGGGTCGTGACCTTCCACGGCTTCGGCGGGGCGTGGCCGCCGTGCCTCGAGCTGGTGCAGCGCGAGAAGATCAGCACCGACGTGCTCGAGGTCTGGGTGCGGGTCGACGCGGCGCCCCGGCCGCCGCGCGATCCCGGTGTCGATCCGCTCGCCGGCCCGCTGCGCGGCGCCGCCGGCTGATTTCACGCAACCGGGTTCCCCGGCGGCCGATAGCCGTCGGCAAAGGAGCCCCGCATGATCGCGTTCCCCGAGGATGGTGCCCACGAACCCTGGACCGGCGAGCACCTGCGCTGGCACATCGCGCGCGGCGCGGCGCAGCTGGTCCGCGAGCGGCGCGCCGCGGCGCCACCGTCGGAGGCCGAGGTGTGCGACGCCCTCGACGTCCACGTCGAGCTCGGCCTGCGCGCCGGGCCGCGCGACCCCGAGGCGCTGGCCACCGGGCTGGTGCTGCTCGAGGCCGTCGACGCCGTCCGGGTCGCGCGCGGCCACGTCGCGACGCCCGCGGTCGACGTCGCGTCGCCCGCCGCGCAGGTCGCGGCCGGCGTCGTGCGCGAGGTGATCGCCGAGATCGTCCGTCGGCCGGCCCTGACCTGGGCCCACGATCTCCGCGCCCAGGCGTGCGCGCGGGTCGCCGCCGGCGCGCTGGCGGCCGGCATCGCCGACCGCGGGCCCGCCCTGCCGCGGCCGCGCGGCTTCATCGCCCGCGCCCAGGAGCACGTGCAGCGCGGGTGCCCCGCCGCCGAGCGGCCCCGCCTCGCGCTCGCGCTGCGCGACGCCGAGGCCCAGGCCATCGTCGATCTGATCGTCGCCGCGGTCGGCGGGCCCGACGTCGAGGCCGCGCTGCGCCAGCTCGCCGCGCTCGCCCGCACCCGCGCCAGCCTCGGCCTCGACCGCGACGCGCTGCTGGCGCTGGTGCGGCAGCGGCTCCCGATCAGCTGAGCGCGGTCACCCCACGCGGGGCATGGCCGCGATCGCCGCGGTCGCTGGGCGGGCTGGGCCGCGAGCTACCGGCCGACGCGGCTCGCTCGTGGCTCGGCGCGCGCGCGTGCACGGCGGCCGCGTCACTCATCGGCCTCGACGTCCTGCTCGACCGCGTGCTGCTCGACCACATCCCGCAGCCCCTGCCGCAACGACTCCAGCTGCTCGTGGAGCTTCCGCACGTACTCGTCGTAGCCGGGGCCGAGCACCGTCGGGTTCACCGCGACCACCGCGTACCGGCACCCGCAGCGGTTGCAGTTCCCCTGCTCGCCGACCACGACGTTGGCCGGTGGCTGCGGGACGACCGCGTGCTTTCCCATCACGACACCAGGGCACTTCACCATCGGAGCCTCCTGCGCGAAGCGAGCCGTCAGAGGACGCCCGGCGCGAAGCCGAGCATCAGGAACGCGCCGACCTGGACCTTCTGGGTCGACACGTCGTCGACCGTCAGCGCGGCGTTGCCGGGGAGCCCGAGGTCGATCGGCTGGAACTCGGACTGGCCGTCCGGGATCTTGGGCACGCCGATCTGGAACCAGTGGAGGCCGGCCACCAGCTCCAACCCCGACGAGTGGCGCAGGCCGAGCCCGGTCAGGATGTTGTTGGACGAGCCCGCCGGCGCGCTGAACGGATAGCCCACCACCGCCCCGAGCCCCCAGTCGATCCACGAGTTCGCCGTGATGTGCAGCGCCGTACCTAGGCCGAAGTCGTACGAGGTCGACTCGCCCACCAGCTTGCGCGACGCCGGCGTCGTGGCGTCGGCCGGCGTCGTCGACTCGACCACGCGGTCCATGCAGCCCCAGAGGCAGCCGGTGGCCACCGGCCCGACGAACACCGCGAGTCGCTCGATGCCCTTGATCGGGAACTTGTAGGACGCGACCTCGCTGCGACTCCCACCCTTGGCGACCGTCCCGACCCCGAGGTCGATGGTGCCGGGGTGCAGCGTCATCACGCCGAAGCTGAAGCTGCCGTCCAGCAGCGTGCGCGTGTTGACGGTCGTCAACGCCGCCTCGAAGGCGGGCGCGAACTGGGCGAAGCCCTCATCGAACGGGCGCGCCGCGTCGGTGAGCTTGGTGAGGCTGGCGCGCGCGGCCTCGAGCGCCGCGCGCAGCGTCGCGTCGGTGACGAGCTCGGTGGCGATCTGCAGGTTGCGCTGGCACCGCGTCGCGTCCTTGCGGATGTTGTGCGCCCAGACCATGGCGTAGAACGTGCGCGCCTCGAGCGACGATGGCGAGAAGCCCTTCTTGGTGACCTCGTCGAGCAGCGCGCCGGTGCGCTCCTGGAACAGCGACTTGTCCTTCTTGCCGAGCAGGTACGCGGCGATGTCGGTCGAGGTGACGTCGAGCCGCGCCATCAGCTTCGCCATGTCGAGGTTCGCCGGCGCGAACGCCTCGGACCACTTCTTCGACGCGATCGGTGCGTTGTCGAAGGATGTGCCGTCGCACCAGTCGACGACGTGCCGCGCGATCGCCGCGTCGTCCGCCCCCTTGCCACGGAGGTAGTCGAGCACGCTCGGCGTGAACTCGATCAGGCGAGGTGGGGGGCGTCCGATGCTCGGCTCGCGGGTCGGCGTGAGATCGGTCGTGAACGACGAGGCCGCCAGCAGGCCCCCGCCGGGCTTGAGGTGTCGCGCGAAGAGGACGTCGTTGCCGGGGCGCGCCGGCGCATCCGCCGCAGGGACCAGGCGGTCGGCGAGCGCCGCCGCGATCTCGGGCGCGCGCTCGCCCACCTGGGTGGCCGCGGTGTCCAGGATGTCTGCGAACGCCGAGCCGGCCTTGCCCGAGGCGCTGAGCTTGGCCAGGTTCGCGGCGCGCGTGAGGACCTGCGCGAACAGCGCCTTGACCTGCTCGGGCGAGGCCTCACGGGAGAACTCGGCGACGCGGAGGTCGTACTCGTCGCCGCTCTTCACGTCGTGGAGGTAGACGGTCATCGTCGACGGCACGTGGAGCGGCTGCGCGGCGGCGGCGCCACAGGACCAGGCGTTGGTCGCCCCCGTCCCGGGAGCGCGGTCGGTCGCGCTCCCGGCCGCCGGCTTGGTCGGATCGGCCGAGGTCGCGACGGTGGCAGGCACCGACTCGTCGCTGACCTGGCGATAGCAGAGCTCGTTGCGCGCCGGGTCCTTTGGATGGACGTGCAACGCGTACTGGGTCGCCGCCGGCTGCCAGCAGCTGCACAGGGTCATGAGCGCGATGACCGCGACTGCCTTCATGTGGCTCCTCCATCCGCGACGCGCGTGCCACGCGATCGCCCGTGCTGTCGACTGAACGCCGCTCCCAGCGCACCCCCCGATGCGCTGCGACTCGACTCCCTCACGCTGCCCGACGGCGCGCCTTCCCGCAATCACCCCAATCGGGTGACGCGGCGCGCGCGTCGGCTGTCCTCGAGGCTCGCCGTCGATCTGCATGCCTCACCCCGACTGCAACCGCCGCACCATCGCCGCGGCCGCCGCCAGCCTCGCGGCTGCGGCGCGACGTGTCCGCTGCACAGGACAGTGGCCCGCGCTGCGTCCTGCCGAGCGGGCACGTCGTCGAACCGCACGACCGCGGTCCCGATCCGCAGCGCGCCATCGTGGCCGTCGGTGCGGCTCAGCCGCGCTCGCGGGCGCACAGGATCAGCGTGACGTCGTCGTCGGCGGGGACGCCGTCGGCGAAGCGGGTGACCTCGGCGAGCAGGGTGTCGCGCAGGGCGGCGAGGGCGTCGACGCCGCCGGCGTAGCGGGCGCCGGTGAGGGCCTGCTGCAGGCGGCGGTGGCCGAAGGCGCGGCCGCCGGGATCGCGGCGATCGGTGAGGCCGTCGGTGAACAGCACGACCAGCTCGCCGGGCGCGAGGCGGTGGGCGCCCTCGGTGATCTCGGAGGCGTAGACGTCGCTGTCGTCGTCGAGGTTCTGGGCCTGCGCGGGGACCAGCGCGGTGACCTTGGTGATCGCGCCGTCGGCGTCGGTGGCGCAGCGCAGCGGCAGCATGTGCGAGGCGTTGGCGAAGCTGATCGTGCCGCCGGGATCGAACAGCGCGGCGAAGCAGGTCATCGCGGCGCGATCGGCGCCGGGCACGCGGATCGCGGCGTTGATGGCGTCGAGCAGCGCCCGCGGGGTCATGCGCTCCTCGCCGACCAGCGACAGCGCCTCGACGGCGCCGTGGGCGGCGCAGCCGATCATCGCCGAGTAGACGCCGTGGCCGGTGGCGTCGCCGACCGCGACCAGCAGGCGCTCGCCGGTCAGCTTGCGGTAGGTCCACCAGTCGCCGCCGGTCTCGGCGGCGGGCGTCGACGCGCCGGCGAACCGCATCTGGCCGTGCTTGCCGACGCTGGCGAGCGGCAGGATCGATCGGTACATCTTGCGCGCGCGGTCGAGGTCGCGCTCGGTGGCGACGATGTGCGCGCGGGCGCGGGTCATCTCGTCGAGGCGCGCCGCGACCCGGCCCAGCGACTCGAACGCGGCGGCGGCGGTGTCGGGCACCTCGGCGGGCGGCGTCGCGGGCAGCGTGGCGCCGCGGGCGACCTCCTCGGTGAGGCCGGCCAACCACGCCAGCGCCTCGTCGGCGGGCGAGTCGGGCGGGCGACCGGGCCGCGACGGGCGCGCGGCCCGACGCGGGTCGGCGGCGGGTGGCGGCGTCGAGGCGTGGGCGGCGCGGGGCGGCGACGTGCTCGGGTGCGGCGCGCGGGCCGGCGGCGGCGTGCTGGCGGTGGTCGCGCGCGTCGGCGGCG